>NZ_JNJI01000001.1 GCF_000702725.1 Mesoplasma photuris ATCC 49581
TATACAAAAATAAGTATTTAGATAAGAGGAAAAATATGAAAAAATTATTAGTATCATTAGGTGCAATCGCACTTACTGCAACTCCTTTAACAGTACTTGCATGTTCATCTGATAAAGATGATAATACTGATCCAGTTGATCCAGGAACTGGTGATAAAACTCAATTATCAGAAATTCTTAAAGATACTTCAATTGAAGTAGAAACTGAAGAAGATAAAATAAATGTAGAAGTTATCTCAAACAAATTAATTGAAGCAAATAAAGATACATCTTTAGCAGCTGAAATGTTTGGAATTGCAATTAGTAATGATGGTAAAGTTGAAGCTATTGGTATGGGTGATTACGAAGGTAATATAGAAATTACTATTATTGTTGCTGGGGATCCAGTTGATCCAGCTGAAGCAGAACTTCAAGCAGCTAAAGATGAATTACGAGCAATCATTAATGGTGTTGGTGGTGAACCAGAACAATCAACTAACTTAATTCAAGCAATGGCTATTGCAATATGGGCAGTTGAAGAAGCTGAAGATGCTACTTTAGAATTAATTCAAGCAGCTAAGGAAAATTTAGAAGATGCAATTGCTTCAAATGATTCAGATGTTGCTGCTGATAAATTAAAACGTGCCATTGATACTTTAAAAGAATTGTTAACAACTGTTGGTATGTTACCAGAACATTCAAATAATCTAGAAGAAGCGATTGAAGAAGCAAACAAAGCACTTGAAAGTAATGATTTAGATCAAATTAAAACAGCAACAACTAATTTAGAAGCAGCGATTGCTTCAAATGAATCAGATCTTGAAAATGAAAAAACAGTAGAAAATAAATAATTACTAAAATTAACTAAAAGAGTTAGAGAAATCTAACTCTTTTATTTTAGACATTCGTTTCAATTCATTAGCTTTTTTCAATAAAAACCAATTTTCACTTGACGGGGGGGGGGGGGGGGGGGTAATCTATACTATTTATGAGCATTTGAACAAATGCGTTGTACATATACAAAAATAAGTATTTAGATAAGAGGAAAA
>NZ_JNJI01000002.1 GCF_000702725.1 Mesoplasma photuris ATCC 49581
AAATGCTCATAAATAGTATAGATTACCCCCCCCCCCCCCCCCCCCCGTCAAGTGAAAATGGTTTTTATTAAAAAAACTAATTCAAGTAATTATTCAATAAAAATAAAAAAACACCAATAAATGGTGTTTTTAGATTTTATAAAATTTTGTTATTTCTGTTAAATATTTCTTTAGATCAAGCATGGCTTGATGATAAATTTGAAGTTCGTCTTCAGTTTTTATACCTTTTTCAACAATTCCCATATTAGCTTTCATAGGATTGAAATTTTTTAATTTTTCATTGGTTACATAATTCGTTAGTGCTCCAATAACAGTTGTTGAGGGCGGTTTAGGCAATTTTACATTGTTTAACATACTTGTGATTCCAATTGATGCCATAATACCAAGTGAAGTTGATTCCACATAACCTTCAACTCCAGTTATTTGTCCAGCAAAGAAAACATTTTTCTTTCTCATTACTTGTAGCTTATGATTTAAGATTTTAGGAGAATTAATATAGTAGTTTTTATGCATTACTCCATGTCGAACAATTTTCATATTTTGCATTCCTGGGAGAGTTGCTAAAATACGTTCTTGTTCTGGTCATTTCATATTAGTTTGAAATCCAACGAAATTATATAAAGTATCAATGGCATTATCTTGACGTAATTGTACAACAGCAAATGGAGTTTCTCCATTTGGCATTTCTAAATTATTTGGTGATAAAGGGCCATTTGTTAATACCTTCTTGCCTTGTTTAGCCATTTGTTCTATTGGTTGGCATCCGCGGAAGAAAATTTCTTTTTCAAATTCTTTTGGTTTAATTGTGTCAGCATTAACTAATTGTGAATGAAACTCATTAAATTGAGTTTCATTCAAAGGAATACAAATATAATCTCCGTCACCAGTTTTATGACGACTTGATAAATATACTTGATCAAAATCAATACTTTCTTTTTCAATAATTGGAGCTGATGCATCCATGAAGTAAAGTTTTTGATTTCCAATCAATCTCTTGATTTCATTTTTTAAATTATCTGTGGTTAATGGTCCACTAGTTATTAAAGTTATTTCATTTTCATCATCAATTGTAGTTACATCTTCATCTATTAATTCAATATTAGGATTATTATTAATTTCATTTGTAATATAAGCGCTAAATTGCTCTCTATCAACAGCTAAAGCGTCATCTCCAGGGATTTGTGAGTTGTAAGCAGCTTTTAGAATTAATGAGTCAAATTGTTCCATTTCTGCTTTTAAAATACCAACAGCATTTTTTAGAGATTTAGATCTTAAAGTATTAGAACAAACTAGTTCTGCCAAGTTAGAAGATTTTTGAACAGGGTTAGGATTAATATGTTTAGATTCGTAAAGTTTAACTTTAAATCCTTGTTTCGTTAATTGGTAAGCAGCTTCACTTCCTGCTAATCCTGCTCCAATAATATTAATTGTTTTATTCATATTATCCTCATCTCTTATATAAATTTAATTATAACAATAACTATCTAAATAAAAAATGAACCATAGTTCATTTAAGAGTTTTTAATTATTAAAATTTTAAAAAATCCCTTAATACATTATAGGAATTAAGGGGGACGTGCCGAATCGGCAATGAAAGGAAAAAGAAAAGGAAATTCTTCATATGATCGAAATAAATCGAGCCCTTCATAAATTAATAATAGCACCACTTTTTTTATAAAAACAATACATTTTTATGTCTCATATGCTTTTGTGTAATTAAAAAATATAAAAATAAATAAAAAACCACTTCTAAAATAATAAAATGGTTTTTATTAGTTATAAGTATTTTTTTAGAACATTTACTTTATCTAAATTTTCTCAAGTAAATCCTTCTTTTCCAAAATGACCATATGTGGCAGTTTTTTCAAAAACAGGTTTTCTTAGATCTAAAGTTTTAATCATGTTAGCAACTGAAAAACTAAAGTTTTCTTCAAGTGCTTTTAAGATTACATCCTTAGCCACTTTTTCAGTTCCGAAAGTTTCAACAAAAATTGAAACAGGTTCAGTTATACCGATAGCATAACTTACTTGGATTTCTAATTTATCAGCCATTCCTGCTGCAACTAAATTTTTAGCAGCATATCTAGCCATATAGGCAGCTGTACGGTCCACTTTAGTAGAGTCTTTTCCAGAAAAAGCTCCTCCTCCATGTCTTGCATAACCACCATAAGTATCAACAATAATTTTTCGACCTGTTAAACCAGTGTCCCCTTGTGGTCCACCAATTACAAATCTTCCAGTTGGGTTGATTAATACTTTAAAGTCGGTATTTAAACCAAATTCTTTTGCTACTTTTTGCATAATGTTTGTTTTGATGTAGTTTTTAAATTCAACTTCATTAAAATCTTCATCATGTTGTATAGACATTAAGATTGTATCGATTAACGGATTTTGAGGATCTGTATAATCAATAGTTACTTGTGATTTCATATCAGGACGAGCTGATTTGAAATCACCACTTTTTCTCAATTTAGTAGCTGTATAAACTAATTCGTGAGATAAAGTGATTGCTAATGGTAAAAATGTTTTAGATTCATTTGTTGCATATCCAAACATAATTCCTTGATCACCTGCTCCAATTAATTCATCATTCAAATCAATTCCTAGAGCAATATCATGAGATTGTTCTTCAATTCTTAAATCAATCTTACATGTATCAGCATTAATACCGTAAGCATCATTTATATAACCAATCTTTCTTAAAACATCACGAGCAATGTTTTCATAATCAACAACTGCTGTTGTTGATATTTGTCCACCAATTAATAAATAATTAGTTGTAGCAAAAGTTTCACACGCAACTTTTGCGTTTGGGTCTTGTTTTAAGACCGCATCTAGTATGGCATCTGATACCTGATCACAAACTTTATCAGGATGTCCTTCTGACACACTTTCGCTTGTAAATAAATTTCTCATATTTCTTTTCTTTCCTTTTTACATTTGCGTATTTTTCAATACTTTTTTATTATAGCATTTTCAGTTTTTAAACAGGTATAGCGTTTGCACTTTTATACGTAATTAAATAAAAAAATAACCAAAGGTTATTTTAATTAAATTCTTGAATTCTTTTAATTAATGTTGCTTTGTTATTATCGTTAATTTCGATAATAACACCATTTAGAACACTTGGACCATTTGCTGGTTCAAATCGCGTTGGTAATCCTGTTTTTTCTTTTTTAATAACAGATTTTGGAGATGCTCCAATAACTGAATTAATTGGTCCTGTCATTCCTAAATCAGTAATAAACGCTGTTCCTTTAGGTAAAATACGTTCATCAGCGGTTGGAACATGAGTATGAGTTCCAACAAAACCAGTAATAATTCCATCATAGTTTCATGCAAAAGCAATTTTTTCAGCAGTTGCTTCAGCGTGAAAATCTACAAGTAAAATATCATAATCTAATTCTAAATCTAAAAAATCATCCATTACTTCATACGGATTATTACAGTTATCCATATAAGTTCTTCCCATGAAATTGATTACACAAATTTTTTTATCATTCTTTTCAAAAATATAAAAACCACTTCCTGGTGTATAACTATCCATATTTACTGGTTTTAATAAATCAGGAGTTTCATCGATAAAATTTACAGTTTCTCTATGTTTAAAAATATGATTTCCCGAAGTGATAACATCAACGTTTAGATTTTTATAAAAATCATAATGTTCTTTACTTAAACCTTTTCCGTGAGTTGTATTTTCACCATTAACAATGACAACATCAATTTCATTTGATTTTACAATTGAGTTTATTTTGCTTTCAAAGATCTCACGACCAGCTCTTGCATAAACATCACCTATCATTAATACTTTCATTAAAGTACCTCTTGTAACTTTTCTATAATTTTATTTACATCAGTGTTTTCTGATTTTGCATGATTTTCAATAATTTTTTTGATCATTATATTTTTTTGATTAATTTTCAATTTATCTTCAAAATTAATCAAAATATTAGATGTTTTATTTAATGAATCATGAACTGCAGCTCTCGAAACACCAAGTTCATCTGAAATTTCTTGTAATGATAAATCTTCTTCAAAATAAAGTTCGAAATATTCTCTTTGTTTTTCAGTTAAAAGATCTTTATAAATTTCAAATAACATTGATAATTCAATTGTTTTTTCAATTTGACTTGTCATAAAACCCCTATTCTGATTCTTCTTCCATAAATCCAGCAACAAGACCATATACGTATTGTTCAACATCAAATTCGACAAGATCATCAACTTGCTCACCAACACCCATTAATTTAACTGGGATATCCAATTGATCTTTAATTGCTAAAGCAATTCCACCTTTTGATGTTCCATCCATTTTAGTTAATACAATTCCAGTAACTTTAGTAACTTCTCCAAACGATTCTGCTTGTATTACCCCATTTTGACCTGTTGTAGCGTCAATTACTAATAAAAGCTCATGTGGAGCTGATTTATCAAATTTACGCACGATTTGATGCATTTTTTCTAATTCGGCCATTAAGTTAACTTTATTTTGTAAACGGCCTGCTGTATCAATTAATAATAAATCATAATTTTCATTTTTAGCTTTAGTAATAGCATCAAAAACAACTGAAGCAGGGTCTTGATTAGCTTTAGCACCTTTAATTAGATCAACTTTTTCATCTAATCTTGTACTGATTCATTCTTGAAGTTGTTCAACTGCTCCAGCTCTAAAAGTATCTCCTGCTGCAATTAAAACTTTTTTACCTTGTGAAGCATAGAAGTTAGCAATTTTTGAAAGTGATGTTGTTTTACCAGTTCCATTAACTCCAACAACCATAAAAATATTTAATCTACCTTCTTCAAAATTTAAATGGTAACCTTTTTTATCTCTATCTATATAAAGCTCATGAATTTCATCAACTAAAGCTTCCTTAATGTCTTCAAAATTAGAATTACGTTTTAATTTTTTTTGCATGGCAGTTGAAATTTTAATAACCATCTTCATACCCATGTCAGTTTTAATTAAAATTTCTTCTAACTCCTCAAAAAATTCATCATCTGCTTCTTTATATTTTTTTGATAACTTTTTAATATCTTTTGAAAAATCCAAAGCTGATTTCATCATTACTTTTTCAGCTTTTTGTTTTTTGATAGCTTCTTTTTGTTTTCTTTTTAAATCTTTTTGAGCTTTTTTAATTTCGCTTTTTTTTGGTTTTTCAAAAAAAACTTCCTCATTTGAGGATTCGTTTCTTTCTAATGATTTATGTGAATCATCTGACAAATCAGGAAATTCTTCATTCGTAGGAAGAATAGTTAACCTTGAAGGCACTACATCTTCTATTATTTCTTCTACAGCTTCATCATTTTCTTCAATATCAGATTTTTCTTCATCAATTGTTGAATCTTCTTCAATTGTTGTGTCTTTTTCATTAATTATAATTTCAGTTTTTTCAATTTCTGATCGCTTAGGTTTTTGTTCTCTAATTATGTCTTCAATTTTAGAACCAACTTCATCATCATTTTCTTCAACAATATCATCAACCACGATTTCTTCTATTTCTTTTTTGTTTGATCCAAATTTATCTTTTAGCTTATTTCAAAATCCCATAAAGTACCTCGTTACTATAATTAAATTATATCAAAAATGCATAAATAATTTTAACCAATGAAAAAGAAGACTTTAATCTTCTTTTAAAAAATATTAATTTAAATATTTTGAACAAATTTTTGTTTTTTTCTAAAAATAAATTTGTCTGATTTTCTATATAAAAGTATATATAAAATTATTCCTGAAATTACACCAAATAAAGCAAATCCAATAACAACACCTAAGATAATCTGATTACCTTGTTGACTTGCTACTTTCGTATCTGTTAA
Source organism: Mesoplasma photuris ATCC 49581 (assembly GCF_000702725.1). Lineage (GTDB taxonomy): Bacteria > Bacillota_I > Bacilli_A > Mycoplasmatales > Mycoplasmataceae > Tullyiplasma > Tullyiplasma photuris. Next base: position 5,821 of record NZ_JNJI01000002.1, read on the forward strand.
AACTCCATTTTCATCTTTTAAATACATTCAGTATTTTGATTCGATCGCAGCTTTAATTTGTTTAAAAAACGCATCTGGTGTAAAGGCAATAACTGAAACAACATTAATGGCAGCAGCATAATTTTGATTTTGAACATTTAACTCAGCCCCTAGTGGTGATCAACGGATTGTTACTAATGCTCAAGTTACCCCACCTAATAATACCAAGTTTAAACATGCCACAACTTGAATAATAGTTCCAGCTGTTTTGTTTTTTGTTGGATCAAAGTCATTATTAAAACCAGGTAATAAAACTCCTAGTAAAATAAACAATAGACCAATAAATAAACCAATACAAATTCACAAAATATATGAATGTGATTTATCTGCTGCTTTTCCAAATCATCCAGAAATTAGAAAACGCATCACATATGTTCTAAATATACCAATTATCATAACAACAACGGCCGGTATTAAGAATATATTTGACATGTAATTTACATATGACCCTAAACCCATTTGTAACATATATACTCCCAACACTAAAAATGATAGTAATCAAATATGAACATTACCAAGAACTTGAATGATATTTTTAACTGAAAAACTAACCTCAGATGGACGATCGTCTTCTGATTTGATGTAGAAAATAGCAAGAATACCCGAAACTGCAGTTAAAGCAACATATGTCACTACAAGAATAAAAAATCCTGTGTTAACACTCTGACCATTAATAGAAATATCTGGAATAGCACCTACATAACCAGCTCCAAGTTGCATCAATAACGTTCCAAACAATGCAAGAGTTAATCCAATCAATCCATTGAACATTCCTTGATAACCATTGTTTCTACCGACTTTTTTCTCCTTATGATCACCTTCTAATTTTTCAGTTCCATGATTTTTAACGGTTTTTCATAATGGTCCTCAAAATAATGCACATGTAGCAAAAGCAAATCCTGCAAATATAATATAAAGTTGAATAGCTGTATATTGAGATTCTCCAGAATATGCAGCTGATATGGGTAAACTAATATATCAAATCCCCAAAAGGGTTGATAAAAAAATACTTATAATAATCAAATTTTTACTTTTAAATTTATCTCCGATATAAGAACCTAAGAAATAGCAAGGTAAAGATACAAAACCATATATTGCTCCCGCTTGAGAATATTCAGATGCATCAAGTCCTAAGTTTTTATAGATATTCGGAATATAATTTTCCATGTAAAAAGGAATTGCCATGATAACTACATCAGCTAATGCCAATATAATTAGTGGGAGATTACTTTTTAAACTTTGGAAAAATATTTTAAAGTTAAATTCTTTTAAATTAAACTTTTTCACAATTTTTCCTTTCTTATCAAGAAATTAAATTTTTAAATCCTCGATATCACTGATAAATGCATTAAGTCATTTATCTTCATATAGTTCTCTCACTTTTAAAACATCAGAATTTTTTTTAAATGTTCAAATATTCATTGGTAAATTAATTTTTTTAAATAATTCGAGATTATTTTTTAATTTAACAGTTCCTAAATAAGGATGAACATAATCAAAATTCTTAATTAAGTCTCAATTTATTTCATTTGGTTTTTCAAATAAATATCCTCTTTTAAAATCATTACGATTTAAAGTTGTAATTCACTCTAATACATTCATACCGAAAGAAGAAACAATTATTTCTGCATTTGTTTGATTTCTTAAAATATATAATGCATTTTTTAATTGATCTAATTCTGTTTTCGAGTATCTATCTGGTTTGATTTCGACATTAATCATTTCATATTCATTACTAATTTTCATTGTAAAATCTTCAATAAAAAGTGGTGGTAAATAATCAGGATTTTTTTTAAAAAAAGCTAATTGTTTAATATCATCATAATTTATTTTTCTGATTGTCACATTTTCTTTTCCGATTCTTCGTAAATGATGATCATGAAATATAATGATTTTTTTATCTTTTGTAAGTCGAATATCAAATTCTACAGCTTTGCAAGTTTTTAAAGCTTTTTTAAAATCTACCATCCGGTTCTCTCCATCAGCACTTCTGAAACCTCTATGTGCTACTAGCATTTATATCCTCCTTTTATTTTCTACATTGAAAAATCAAATGTATATTATTATCTTACAGTAATAATTTCCAAAAAAAACTATGTTTTTTGGAAATTATAGAAATTATACTGGATTTTGATTTTGTTTTAAACTTCTAATAGTATTTTAAAATATAAATAAATTCAAATACTTAATGTTTTTAATAGCATTATAATTAAAATAAGATTTAAGTAAGGAATAAATATGGAAAATAAATTTTATATAAAAGATATTGCAGATAAGTTTAACGTAAAAGAATCACTTTTAAGATATTATGATTCTAAGGGCCTTATTAAAAAATTCAAAAGAGACGAAAATGGTTATAGATATATGATCGAAGAAGACTTAAGTTTAATACATACAATTCTTTGTCTTAAAAAAACAGATATGCCCTTAAAAGAAATAATTAACTATGTTAATTTAGTTGAGATTGGTGATTCAACACTTGAAGAAAGATTACAAATGATTTCAAAACAAGAAAAGATTGTCTTGAAAAAACAAGAAGAAATAAATGAGCAGTTTGATTTTATTAATTTTAAAATGAAATTATATAAAGATTTATTAAATGAAAAAAAATAATAATTAAAAATCGACTAAATAAATTAGCCGATTATTTTTTAAATTATAAATTTTAATTTCAATTATAGGGTGAAGGAGAAACACCAGTAATAGCAACTCCCATTAAAAATCTAAATCTAACACCGTTACCCTTATTATTATTTGATATATCTGTTGTGCTGGCTCATATTATTAATTGAGCAATAGCTCCTATCAAAGGAATTAACAGACCCATTCCCGGTATTCCACCAAGCGCATCATTTAAAACATCAATTATGTCACTTATATTTGCGCCACCTTCAACAAAATCTACACAAAATTCATTATTTGCATCTAATCTTCATATAAAAACTATTCATTCATATCATGTAGCGGGAGCATTGGCTTTAAATTTTCAATTTTTGCTATTGAAAACACTTACCTCAGTTTCATTTTTCATTCATAAATCTATAATTTCCGCTTTGCTCTGATTAATAAAAATTTTATTTTCTATCAATCTTAACATTTCTTTACTCAAATTCTTATTTTTAAAATAAACAACATCAAATTTAACTCCTCGTTCGGTGTCTAATAAGTAACCGCAGGCCTCTTTATTTGAAATTTTATCAAGACTGACTTTATTTTCAACAATTATATCGTTTAATTTAGTAAATAACATTTTGCTCTTTTCTATCTCTCACCAGGTTCTTCATCTTTATTATAGTATACAATTTATTTAATTAAGGGAGTAAATATGCAATTAAGTAAAACTAGTAAAAATATATTGAAAATTTCATTAGCTTCTAATATTTTTTTTATTTTTAGTATGTTTGGTGTTTATTCAATTTGAATTTTCGGATATTCATTAGGAGACTTTGAATTGCCTTTATCAATGCTGATAATTTTTTCTATAGCATTTGTTTTAGATATATTTTCTTTGATAGTAACAATAATAATCATGGTTAATAAATATGAAATAAATGAAAAATATATAAAATATTGAAAGTGATTTTTAATAATAACTTCGATTCCTGTTTTAAATTTTATTTTAAATATTCCATTCAATATTTATTTTTTAGTAATTTTATACAAAGGAAATAAAAATCAAACTGATACATTCTAATAATATTAAAAAATATCTCAATTTTATGAACTAAAGAGTTCAAATTTTGAGATATTTTTAATATACTAAATATTTATTATTTAGTCACTTTTGTTCCTGATTTTCCCTCAAGAACTTCAGATATTTTTTCCAATGATCCAATAAATGCTGTTTTACCATTTGTATGTTCAACAAAGCGCATTGCTGCTTGAACTTTAGGTAACATTGATCCTGGGGCAAAATGTTTTTGCTCAATATATTTTTGAGCTTCATTTAAAGTCATTGATTCAAGTGATTTTTGTTCTGGTTTATTATAATTTATAAATATTCTATCAACTGCAGTTAGAATAATTAAAGCATCAGCTTTAATTATTTCTGCTAACTTGCTTGCTGCAAAATCTTTATCAATTACACCAGCCACACCAACTAAATTTTTATTGTCTTCGATAACAGGTACTCCACCTCCACCACAACAAATAGTAATGTAGTTTTGATCAATTGCGTTAATAATAGATTTCTTTTCAATAATGTCTAAAGGTTCTGGAGAAGCAACAACTCTTCTTCATCCACGACCAGCATCTTCACGAACTTCTCAGTTATTTTCTTTTGCCATAGTTTTAGCAGTTTTTTCATCTAAGAAGGTACCAACTGGTTTAGTTGGATTTTTAAATGCTGGATCATTTTTATCAACCAAAGTTTGAGTAACTATTGATAGACATTCAATATCCATCTTCCTTTTTCTTAACTCATTATTAATAGCTTGTTGTAAATGATAACCAATATATCCTTGACTCATCGCTCCACATTCTGGAAAATCAATTAATGGAAATGTTGCGTCAAATTTATTTGCATCTCCAAATCCATTATTGATCATTCCAACTTGTGGACCATTACCATGAACAATGACAATTTGATTACCCATCGCAACTGAATCAACTAATTTTTTTGCCGTTTCTTTGACAATTTCTTTTTGTTCATTTGGATTATTACCTAAGGCATTTCCTCCAATTGCAATTACAATTTTTGACATTTATTCTCCTTTATATTAATTAAGCAATTTGTCCACCAATTGCTCCACCAATTGCTAACATTACAAATGATGCAGCGGCTAAAATACCTACGATTGGCATCATACTTTTTATGTATTTACCATATTCCATTTTTGAAATAGCTACAGCTCCCATAACAACTCCTGAAGTTGGTGTTATTAAGTTAATTAATCCACTTGCTAGTGAAAAGGCTGTAACTGATCCTGAAGCTGCTGCTTCTTGGAATACGATAGTTCCATCTGGATTAGTTGTAGTAACTGTTGCTGCCAATAATGGGAACACAGCTGCTGCAAATCCAGAACTTGAAGGAATTAAGAATGATAATGGTAAGAAAATTAAGAATAATACCAAGATTTTTCCAACTTCGTTTTGGATTCCTCCAACACTATCTCCTAATCCTTTAACAAATAATTCTTGCATATGTGTTTGTTGTAGAATAACTCCAACTCCGGCTGCAGTTGCAATAACTAAACATACTCCGAAGATATCGTTAACTCCAGACATAAATTCTTTTAAGAATCCATCTTCTCCTAAGTTAAGTACTAGTCCTAAAATTATTGCTGCAATTAAGAAAATTGCTGCAACTACATCTAGTCCACCATTTCCTCAACCAGGAATCATTGATGTTAATCAAGGAATATTTTGATTAATTCATTCTCCATGATCAGCCATAATTGTTGTTCCAAAAACTGAATCTCATCCAACTAAATACACGATCATGATTAAGAAAGTTACACCAAATACTACTAAAGAAGTTTTTCTTCTTCATGTCATTTGGATTTTTTCTGCTGATTCTGATAAAAAGAATTTTTTATCACCTTCTAATGTTGCAAAAGTTACAGATTTAGAAGGATTTTTTTTAACTCTATTTGCATATCACATAACATATCCAATTGAAATAGATGTGATAACTGCTCAAATAACAAATCTTCAAACTAATCCATCACCAGCACTAATTGCTTCATTTGCGTTAGCTGAGTTTAAACCATCAATTGCAATAGAAATTACAAATGGGTTAACTGTTGAAGCAATAACTCCTGATCCAGCACCAATCATAACAATTAATAATCCGGTGAATTTATCAAATCCAGCTGCCATCATTAATGGTATACAAATCATATAGAATCCTAATGATTCTTCTGCCATACCTTCTGCTGTTCCACAGATTGAGAAGAATATCATCAATGGTATGATTGATCAGATTTCTTTACCTTTTAATTTACCAATAATTCCTTGTGAAAACCCTTCAAGAGCTTTTGAAGAAATCATAATTTGGATAAAAGCACCAAGAACTGCAATAAAGATGATTACATCAGCTTTACCCATAAATCCTTTGATTGGTGAGTATAGTACATCAACAATACCAGCAGCACCAATATCAGCTGTTTCTTTAAGTGATATTGTTCATGTATTGTAATCGAATGTAGCACCAGCTGGTAATAAATCTTTAACTATTCGATTAACCTCCGCTATATATTCTGCAGAACCAATCGGATAATTGGGATCAATTCCAGATACTGCATCAAAGAATGGTTTTCCTCATGTGTAATCACTATTAAACATTCATTGATCCATTGCTAATTGATTTGAAACTTCTGTTGTTACTCCTGCTCAATTTAGTATTCATGATAAAAGAGCAAGTACAGCAATAATAATTAATAAAATGGTAAATGCAGAAAACATTTTAAATTTTTTAGATTTTTTTGGTTTCCTATTTTTAATTTTTAATCCCTTGTCACTTTCGTGAGGGGAAATAATTTGATTTTCCATCTTCCCTCCTTCTTAAATATTAATTTTATCAATTTAAAAATTATTTACCAATAGTCGCAACCATTATCGCTTTAATTGAATGCATTCTGTTTTCTGCTTCTTCGAATGCTCAAGAATGTTTAGATAAAAATACTTCATCAGTAACTTCCATAGCGTCAATTTTAAATTTATCGTAAATGTCTTTTCCAACTTCAGTTTCTAAATCATGGAATGCAGGTAAGCAGTGCATGAAAATATAATCTTCTTTAGCAACTGAAACTGCTGCAGCGTTTACTTGGAAAGGTTTTAAATCTTTAATACGTTTTTCTCAAACCTCTTTTGGTTCACCCATTGAAACTCATACATCAGTATAAACAACATCAGCGTTAGTACATGCTTCTTTCATGTTTTCTGAAAATGAAATTGTAGCACCAGTTACAGCTGCTTCTTTTTTAGCAATTTCAATTAATTCTTTACTTGGTCAGTATTCTTTTGGTGCTGCACCAACAAAATGCATTCCAGTTTTAGCACAAGCCATCATTAATGAATTACCCATATTGTTTTTAGCATCTCCTGCAAAAACAAATTTTAATCCTTTCAATTCACCTTTTGCTTCTCTAATTGTCATTAAATCGGCAATCATTTGTGTTGGGTGTCATAAATCAGTTAGTCCATTATAAACTGGAACTCCAGCATTTGCTGCAAGATCTTCAACATCTTTTTGAGCAAATCCTCTAAACTCAATTGCATCATACATTCTTCCTAAAACTTTTGCTGTATCAGCCACTGATTCTTTAACACCAAATTGTGATCCATCAGTTCCAATGTAAGTTACATGAGCACCTTGATCATAAGCAGCTACTTCAAAGGCACACCTTGTACGTGTTGAAGCTTTTTGGAATAGTAAAGCAATATTTTTACCTTCCATCATTTTTTGTTCTGTTCCTGCATATTTAGCGCGTTTTAGATCACGTGCTAAATCTACTAAATAATTTAACTCTCTATTTGTAAAATCAATAATTTTTAAAAAGTTTCTTCCTTTTAAATTTACTCCCATATTTTTGGTCTCTTTTCTATTTTATTTTAAATATCATCTCTATCTAATGGCATTGACATACATCTTGGACCACCGCGTCCTCTAGATAATTCTGCTGAAGGCATTGTTAAAACTTTAATACCTGCTTTTTTCATTAAATCGATTGTTACTCAGTTTCTTTCATATGCAATTACAACACCTGGAGCAATTACTAAATGGTTTGTACCATCATTTCATTGTTCTCTACCAGCAGCAATCGGATCATCTCCACCACATTTAATGATTTGAACTGGTTTTTTAACTAATTCAGATAATAATTCGATTAATGGTTTTTTAATTTCTTTTTTACCATCTGGTGTAATTTCATAAATTTTAAATTTATCAACGTTATCAAAAATTAATGGGTGAGCTATAAATTTATCGTAATCAACATTTGTAAATACAGTGTCTAAATGCATAAATGCTCTTGATTTAGGTAAGTCTAAAACAATAATTCGTTTATAACTTCCTTCTGCAAAAATCTTTTTAGCAGCAATATTAATAGCTTCCATTGATGTTCTTTGTGAAACCCCAATGATTAATACCTCTTTGTTCAAGACCATAACGTCTCCACCTTCAATAGGGTATTTCTCATCGCGTTTGTAAAAGTATGGAACTTGTCCTTTATAGTCTTTATGATTTGAAAACATGAAATCAGGGAATAATGTTTCTCTGTTCCTTGTTTCACTTCACATATGATTCATTGTGATTCCATTACCAACTGATGCAAATGGATCTCTTTGGAATAATACATTTGGTAGTGGGTCAGCTATAAATGGATAATCATCATTATCTTTGATGCCTACTTCACTTTTTTTTGTTCCGGCAATCATTTTATTAACCATATCTAGGTTATTCATTGCCATTAAGAATTTTTTAAATTCATTTTTGTATTTTGGATTGTTAATTCCTTCTTCAATAAACTTATCAACAAATCCTTCTCTTAAATTTGGGTTTTGATCTAAAGCTTCTGCTGTCATTTCTTCAATGTACAGAACTTTAACCCCATTATCTCTTAATATCTTTGTAAAAGCATCGTGTTCTTTTATCGCTTCTCTTTCAAAAGGGATATCATCAAACAACAATCTTTCTAATAGGTCAGGTACTAAATTTTCAATTTCATCCCCTGGTCTATGAACTAATACAGTATTTAACTTACCAATTTCAGAAAATACTTTAATTTTACTCATAATTTACCTCTTTTCAGTTTTCGAAAGTCATATTTTATACGGCTTCCTCAATTTAATTATTTACCTATGAATACAAATTTCAAGATATTTTCTAAAAAATATTAACTTTTTTGGAAAAAATTCCAAAAAAGTTAATATGTGTTGAAATTAAAAATGAGAGTTTTATAATTATAGAAATAAGCAACTGTTTTTTAGTATCAGGGTGAGATATTTAGTATTTTTTTTATATATACGCAATAAAAATGATTAAGTAAACTTTTGCATTTACTTAATCATTTTTACTATTTATCTATTTGCTTTTCATTAACTTCAGAATATCTTTGACCAATTATTTTTATTTTGTCCAATTCAATTTTTATTGCTTTTAGTTCTTCTTGTGTAAACTTAACTTCACTAGCACCTAAATTTTGTTTTAGTCTATCTAATGATTTAGTTCCTGGAATTGGTACAATAAAATCTCCTTGAGCCATAACTCAACTGATTGCAATCGCAGCAGGTGTTGTTGATTTTTTAATAGCTAAGTTGTTAACGAAATCAACAAGTTTCATATTTGCTTCTAAATATTCAGGATTATTGAATCTTGGAATTGTATTTCTAAAATCACCCTCACCAAAAATAGCTCCAGGTTTAACTGTTCCGGTTAAAAAACCTTTTCCTAACGGACTAAATGGTACAAAACCAATTTTCAATTCTTTTAAAGTATCTAGTATTTTAGTTTCTGGTTCTCTTCAAAACATTGAGTATTCACTTTGAACAGCAGTTACTGGACAAATCTTATGAGCACGACGAATTGTTGATGCAGAAGCTTCACTTAATCCTCAATGTTTAATTTTTCCTTGTTCAATTAACTCTTTCATAACTTGAGCAACTTCTTCAATTGGTACATTAGGATCAACACGATGTTGATAGTAAAGATCAATATATGATGTTTGTAATCTCTTCAAACTTCCTTCTAAGGCATTCAAAATATTTTCTCTTGAACTATCTAAACCAACTGATTGTCCGTTTTCATATTTAAAACCAAATTTAGTAGCAATAATTACTTTTGAACGCATATCTTTAAATGCTTTACCTAGTAATATTTCATTTTTATATGGTCCATAAATTTCAGCTGTATCAAAAAATGTTACACCTTGATCATATGCATCTCTTAAAAACTTAATTGATACTTCATCAGGTGGAAAGGGAGGAAATGACATACTTAATCCCATACAACCTAATCCAATTTCAGACACTTCAAGACTATTACCTAAAACTCTATTTTTCATAAATTATTTTCCTTTCGATTTTACTAATAAAAACTTGGTTTATCAAATTCTGTATTTGGTTCTGATATACCAATACTTGTTCTTGAAAATTTATTATCTTTATTTTCAATAACATCTTCAATAAATTTAGCAACAGCTTCTCTAGTAATTTGAGTTCCTATGAAATCTTCACCTTTATTTGTTAAAATATATTCAAAATTATCTGCTTGATTATATAATCACGGTAACCTAATTATCGTATATTCTAATTCAGATTCTTCCACTAATTTAGCAGTTGCTTTATGCTTTAAAGCAAACTTATCTGTAACATGTGCATTGTTTCAAACAGCAAATTGTCCTTTAACTTCATCATGAATATCTAATACCGATGCAACGATAATTTTTTTAGTATTTGTTTTTTCCATTGCTGAAATAATTGATGACATAGATTTAGTTTCATTAGAATCATTTAAATAAATATAATCAATTCCTGTTTCCATAATTTTAATAAGCTTCTCAGTTTCAGTAAAATCCCCACTAATTATTTTTACGCGAGGATTATTAGCATAATCTAATCTTTCATCGGCTTCTCTAGCATATAGCACCAAATCGTGTTGTGTGTTTTTTAATAATCGGTCTATTAGTATTTTTGATACTTGACCTGCTGCTCCTAATATTAATATTTTCATAAATATTACCTCCATAATTTCATTATAAAAGATTAAACCTACTTTAAGGCAAGCACTTATTCAATAAAAATTAAATAAATTGAAAATAAAAAATAGAACCGTAGTTCTATTATGATTAATTTTTTTCTGAAGAAGAAACTGTTTCTTCTAAAATTTCTTGCATTTCAATAATTTCTTCAAATTTACCAGTACGGATGAATGTTACAATTTCTTGTACGTTAATTAAGTGATCACCGGCTTTTTCTAAGTTTTTAGCTTGTTTCATTGCTTCAGCAATTTCAACTGCTTCTTCGTCTGTTTCAGATTTTCTTAAATCTTTTATCAATCCAGCATATAAAGTGTGGAATTGTTTATCTAATTCAGCTTCTAAAGCAAATACATGTTCTCTACCATCTGTTTGATAATTTTCAAATAGGTGAGAAATAATATCTAACATATCGATAACAGTTTGAAACATTTTAACAATCGAGTTAATGTATTTTCTTGTTGGTTTATATTGAACAAAGAATTTTAAAACAATTTTTGAATAATCAGCAATTCTCTCAATCTCTCTTGAGATTAAAATACCACCAACAGCTAATCTTAAGTCTTTAGCAACTAATTGTTGTTTAGCAATTTTTCATAAAGCAGTTGAAGTAAATTCGTTTTGCATATTATTAATAATTTGATCATGTTGAATGATTAATAACGCATCATTTAATTCACCACTTCTAAGTGCGGTAAATGTTTCAGCATATTGAATTTTAGTTTCTTCAATCATTTCTTCAAGATTATTTTTTAACTCTTCTAAATCACGCTCTAATATTTTGTTGTATGACATTTTGAATCCTCCTATCCATATCTTCCTGAAATATAATCTTCTGTTCTTGGATCTTTAGGGCTAGTAAAGATTTTTTTAGTTCTACCATACTCAATTAATGAACCATCTAAGAAGTAACCAGTCATATCACTAATTCTTGTTGCTTGAGTTAGTGAGTGAGTAACCATTACAATTGTATACTCTTTTTTAAGTTCTAAAATCAATTCTTCAACTTTTAAAGTAGCAATTGGATCAAGAGCTGAAGTTGGTTCATCCATTAATAAAATTTTTGGATGCATTGCAACTGCTCGTGCGATACATAATCTTTGTTGTTGACCACCACTTAATCCAAGTGCTGGAGAATTAAGAATATCTTTAACTTCATCTCATAAAGCGGCTTTAGTTAATGAATCTTGTACGATTTGATTTAATACATTAACATTTTTAACACCTTGAGTTTTAGGGCCGTAAGCTACGTTTTCTCAAATTGATAATGGGAATGGGTTAGCTTTTTGGAAAACCATTCCAACTTCAGTTCTTAATTTTGCAACATCAACACCATTATCATAAACGTTTTGATCATAGATGAAAATATCGCCATCAACAACAGCACCATCAACTAAATCATTCATTCTATTAATTGATCTTAACAAAGTTGATTTACCACATCCTGAAGGACCAATGAAAGTTGTGATTGAGTTTTCTTTAATATTCATGTTGATGTTAAACAAAGCTTGTTTTTTACCTTTGTTGTAATAAAAATTTAAATTTTCAATTCTAATAATATCTTCACGTTTAGATAATGCAACAACTTTTTTCTTTTCTTCTTTTGTCGGAGTTTGTTCAGTTAAATCTTTTTCAATATTACTCATACTACTCTTCTCCTTTTTTAAGTTTTTTATACTCATTTTTTCTGATTACTCATAGTCTTCATTTTTCTTTAATTGATGATGGTTTTAATTTAGAAGTATTATGAGTAACTCATCTAATTATTTTTTTTCATCTTTTTGATCAAGATTTTTTAAGATCAAATTCTTTAACGAAAGTTTTTAAATTATTAACTAGTTTAAATTTAACTTTAGCACCACCAGTTGTTACTAATTTAGAAATTGAACCTGATGCAAAGTTTAGTGATAACACTAATACAATTGTCATTAATGACATTAGATAGGCAATTGATTCACCTTTACCAGGACCAGCTTCAGAAGCTAACATATAAATTCCTGTTGTTAATGTAGCCCCACTTGATAAGAATCCTTCACTCGGTAATCTAATCGCGGTTCCTAAAGTTAAGTAGATTGGTGCTGATTCACCAATAATTCTTGCCATCGCTAAAATTGTTCCAGTAATAATACCTTCCATAGCATTTGGTAATACGATTTTGAATAAACGTTTTGGTTTACTCATTCCAAGCGCAGCACCAGCTTCACGATATGATGGCGGTACTGATGTTAATGCATCTTCAAAGTTAGAAATTAACATCGGAAGAATTACAATCGTCATCGTTAAGGCTGCTGCTAGAATACTGAATGGCAGATTTAATAGAACAATGAACACACTCAGTCCGAAGATACCAAACACAATGGATGGTGTTGAAGCTAATAAGTTAATTCCAAATCTTAAAACTTTTCTAAATGGTGAAGATTGTCTTGCATATTCACTTAAATAAATTGCTGCTGCAAGTGCTAATGGTATTGCAAAAACTAATGTTGCAATAATTAATAGAACTGTTGTTGACAGAGCAGCAAATATTCCTGCTTGACCTTCAATTGAGATGAATGCTTCAGCATATTGCAATCCCATTAATCCTCTTACAGAAACAACACCGATAATTCAGAATGTAAATCCAATTACTAATGAAGTCGAAACAGCCATAAAGAATATTAAAGTATTTGAGTACATACTTTTGAAAAATTTATTTTCAGATCTGTTATTTACCATTGAAACCAGTTGATAGGGTTTATAAATTTTATCATTTGCTCCAATTAATGCTTTTTCAGTTCCTTTTTCTTTTCTTTTTTCATCTCTTTTTATAAGTTGAGTACGTTTTCAAGTTGAATAATTTGAAACCAATAAAATTGATAAGTTAATTATAAATACTAAAACGAATAAGATAAGACCAATTGCATATAGAGCAGATTCGTGTGCTGGTCCACCATTTTCCATCATTTCTAAACCGATAGTTGAAGCAAGTGTTCTAATTGATGAAAATAAGAATCCAGTGAATCCACCATCAGTGACAAATCCACCAGTTGCATTTCCAGCAATCATCATAATTGCCATTGTTTCCCCAATAACACGAGCCATACCCATGATTACTGCTGAAATAATTTTTGGTCCAGCAGTTTTTCTAATAATTGAAAAAGTTGTTTTCTCTTTTGAAATTCCTAAACTTAATGAACCTAATCTATATGATTCAGGCACAGCTTGAACAGCATTAAAACTTAAACTGATCATTGTAGGAACAGCCATAAACGCCATTGTAAATGAAGCTACCATTAAGTTGTCGTTTGATGGTGCACCAAATAATTGGAATAAAGCCCCAATTTGTTCTCTAGCAAATAAACCAAATACAACTGATGGAACTCCTGCTAGAAGTTTGATAATTGTAATTGCTATTTTTTGTCATTTTTTATTTAAATATTCACTAATAAATAATGTTGTAAATATTGTTAATGGTACAGCGATCGCCATCGATATTAACAATAACATTACTGTCATTAAAATAATTAAACCAATTCCAAATTGACCATTTTCTGGATCTCATACCGCACCAAACAAGAATTGTTTAATGAAACCACCTTCTATATTGAAAGTTGGTATTGATTTCATGATTACAAAACCAATTAACACTAACAAAATAATACCTATGAAAGCAGTTAATGCATATATAGTATATTTCAATGTTGTTCCAGTTAAAGTTGACTTAGCTCTAGCTTGTTTTAACTTAGTTGGATGAACTTTAAATTCACCAGCATCGTTTGTACTTTTTTTACTAAACATATGCAATATCTCCTTTCATATTATTCATCTCTTTTACGATTTTCCAAATCTGTTGTTAATAAAATTTGTCTAATACCTTCTTCTTTAAATATTTCTTCATAATTTTTTGAAGTTGCTAAATTAAATAAGAAATCAGCAACTTTATCAATATTTTTTTCTTTATATAAAGCCACAAATGGACGTACTAGAGGGTATGTGTTTTTAGTCTCTTCTAAATGTTCTAAGTCATTAATATCTCAGTTTGTATCTCCATCTTTAATAACTACTGCATTTAAATTGTCCATTGTTGCAACATTTTCAGCATATCCCATTGATAAGTAACCAAGTGATCCTGGTGATAAGTTAATTTGTGAAAATATTTGACCATTATTAGCATAAGTATTTACAGCTCTACCAATTTTTTCAATTCCACTAATTTTCATAAATGAACTACGTGTTCCTGAACCTGGAGTTGTAGTATATGGAACAACTTTCATGTTTGAAACTTCACCTAAATGTGATTGTAGCTCTTTTTTAGTTTCTTGATCATCTTCTTGTTCAATAATCATTTCAGCTAAATCATGTCAAGTGATCAGATCTGTTTGATCATCTTTTTCATAAATTGATTCTAAAATTTCTCTTGAATCTTCAACCAAAGATCTAGGTTTTTCATAATTAGGAGCTTGTCCTTCACCGTTTTTTGTAGTTTCCTCAGTTAAACTTTCAAGTTCGAAAGTAAAGTATGGAGCAAATGCTTCAAAACCAGTTCCTTTTAAATTATAGATAAATACGAAAGAGTCTAATCCAAATGTAACTTTATGAATAGCTTCATCTCCACCATACGGTTCAGAATCAAAAGCATTAACTTTTTCAATATACTCTTCAGATGATTTTGCATCATATATAAATTGATTATCATCAATGATGTTGTCTTCTTCTCCAGTAATTGCAACCGAATCAGCTTCTTTAGAGATAAAACCAATGTCATAAACACCATTTTTAACGTTGTTTATTCCTGATCCAGAACCTGTAGAACCGTAAATATAGCTTGTGCCTGTTTCTTTTTTATATTGATTTGTAATTCTTTGCATTAATGGATCAACTGAAGCTGATCCACCGATACTTATTGAATTATTGGGGGAAACAAAAGTTCACATTCATAATCCGATGATAGCAGCCAAAAAGATTGCTATCACTAAGAATATTTTTTTACTCATCGTATTTCTCCTAAAAGTAATTTTTATTAATATTATTATATCAAATATCATTAAAATTGTTCTTTTTTTTATAATTTTATAATGTTTCAAAAAGAAAAACCAAACCTATTGGTTTGGTCCATCTACTAATTCTTTGGCATCTTGTAATTTGACTTTAACTACTTTTGTAATACCTTTTGTTTGCATTGTAACTCCAAATAATACATCACAATTTTCCATTGTTCCCTCACGGTGAGTAACTATAATAAATTGAGAGTTTTGAGTAAAGTCTCTTACGTATCTTGCAAAACGTTCAACATTTGCGATATCTAATGGTGCTTCAACCTCATCAAGAATTACTAAAGGTAATGGTCTTACTTTTAAGATTGAGAATAGTACCGATAAGGCAACAAGTGATTTTTCTCCACCAGATAATAGATTTAAATTCATAATTTTTTTACCTGGAGGGTTAACTTGAATATCAATTCCAGTTTCTAAAATGTTTTCTGGATCTGTATAAATCAGTTTTGCAGTTCCACCACCAAATAATTTGATAAACGCTTCTGGTAACGCTGCATTAACATCATCAACAATTTTTTTGAATTGAGTTTCCATAGCTACATCAATATCAAAAATAATTTTTTCAAGTTGTTCAACTGATTCACGAATGTCACTAATTTGAGCTTCGTAGTAATCGTGTCGTTCTTTTTCTTGTTTATATTCTTCAATTGAATCCATGTTAATTGGACCAATGCTTTTTAATTCTTGAGAAATTTCGATGAATAATTTACGTGTTGCAACTTCATCTTCAATTGGTTTAATGTCTGCTGCTTTTAAATCATCAGCAGACATGTTATAACCTTCAGCTAAACGCATTGTCATAGCAATCAATTTTTGTTGAATAACTGATAATTCAGCTCTAATGTCAGCTGCTGAAGATTTAAATTCATCAAGTTGCGTATATTTTTCTTTATTAGCTTTTGAAATTTCTTGTTGACGATCAACATCACTATTTCTGTTTGCTTGTAAAGTAGCAATTTTGATTTGAATTTCATTACGCTCGTTTTCTAAACGAGCAATTTCTCTAGCTAATTTTAATGATTCACTTTCATTAGAATCATCAACTTGATTATTACCACCAATTAATGATTTACCTGTAACTACTTTGTAGTCATCATTTAATTCATTAATTGAAGCAGTTCAAAGATCAATGTTTGTTTCGCTTGAATTAATTTGTGAAGTTAGATCAGAAATTTGATCACGTGATTTATCTCTTGAATTTTTAAATTCATTTAGTTTTAAGGTTCTTTCTTTTTCTGCTGATTCAGTTGCTGCTATTCTACGATCAAGTTCTTCAATTGAGTTAACTGATTTTGATTGATCAGCAAAAATATTTTGGTTCTTCATATTACCAGCAACAATCGCACCTTTAGGTAAAATTCTTTGACCATCTAAAGTAACGATGTTAAAACGATAGTTAATGTTTCTAGATAATTTAATTGCCGAATCATAATTGTCAACAATAATAATTGTTCCTAAAACGTAATCTAATGCTTTTTGATATTCTGGATTAATTTCCACTACTTCTGAAGCAATACCAACAAAACCGGGTGCTGCTGCAATCGCATCTCTTTGAGCTCCTGTAATTGTTGATGGTTGTAAAGTATCCAATGGTAAAAATGTTGCTTTACCTGAGTTTTGCTGTTTTAAGAAATCAATAACTTTTTTAACATCTGAATTTTGCTTAATTACAACTGAATTAAATCCACCAGCCGCAACTGAAGAGATTGCGATGTGATATTGTGGATCAACTTTTGATAGTTGCATAATAGTTCCAATAACACCTGGTAGTTTACCTTTGTTTTGCACAACTAATTCTGGTGCACGCATGTTTGCATTTGCACCAAATCCTCTATGATTTTCTAACTGTTGTTTATCAAACTCTAATTTTTGTAAGTTTCTAGTAATAGTTGTTAATTCATCATAAGTTGTTTGATACTGATTTGTAATGTAATCATATCTTTCTTTCATTTCAACTAATGTAGTTTTATTAGCGTGAACTTTATCTTTTTCAGCATTAATTAAAATTCTTTTTTCATCGAATTGTTTTTTAATTTGACTTGCTTTAATTTGATCTAAGTTTGAAGTATCAATTTTTGATTCTTCTCTAGCTTCAATTTCAACTTTTTTATTTTTTAAATTAGCAATACGTTGAACAATTTCTTGAAACTTATTATTTAAGTTTGTAATTTCACGTTCACTTATTCTAGCTTCATTTAAAATAGAGTTTGCTTCATCTTGAGTTAAGTTAATTTCACTTGATAAAGATTTAATTTTTTTATCTAATTCAAATTTTTGATCTTCTAAAACTTTTGAACGTTCATCTAGTGTGATTAAATCTGTACGAATAATTGCTAATTCGATTTCTTGTAAAGTTTTAATTTTTGATTCATATGTTTGAGCACGACTAGCTTGTTTTTCTAATCCAGGTAGTCTTCTTGCAATTTCTTGAAAAATATCGTTTGTACGATCTAAATTTTCTTTTGCTTTTGTTAATTTGTTAACTGTTTCTTTTTTACGTTTTTTATATTTAGCAACTCCAGCTGCTTCATCAAAAATTTCTCTTCTAGCTTCAGGTTTAGCACTAGCAAATTCAGATACATTTCCTTGAGAAATAATTGCAATACTTGATTTTGTTAATCCGGTTTCTAAAGCGATATCTTGAATATCTCTTGTTTTAACTTTTTGACCGTTAATAAAGTATTCATTTTCATGTGTTTTTTTAACATATCTTCTACACACTTCAACAGTATCTGTATCATAAGTTGAAAACATATCTTTAACATTGTTGAAAACCAAAGTAACTTCAGCAAATTCAGCTGCTTTTTTTTCAACACTTCCTGAGAAAATCATATCTTCACCATTTGATCCACGTAAAGATTTATTTGATTGCTCAGCAAGTGTTCATCTAATCGCGTCAGTAATATTAGATTTACCTGATCCGTTTGGTCCAACCACTCCTGTCATATCATGATTGAAATCTAAAATTGTTTCATCTGCAAAAGACTTAAATCCCTTTGCTCTAATTTGTTTTAAAAATAACATATGCTTACTCCTGTACTAGTGTGTTTACTATTAAAATTATATCAAAATTAGTACTTATTTATTAATGTGAACATTTATTTTTTTTTATTAAATTAAACACTAAAAATGATAGATAAATTAAGTTATTATAAATAGTAATGGAGGTGGTTCAATGTTCTTAAAAAAAGAAAGAAAAATTAAAGAAAAAATCAAGAAAATTAAGAACAGAAGAACCTCTAAATGATCTGGTCATCAACGCACAATTGCTTATGCTACAAAAAGTAATGAACAAATTAAGAAAAAGTTTAACAATCCATCATTTATTTTAGATTCTAACTTCGTTAAAAAAGAAACTGGTAAATCTTTTTCTTCATCAAAAGACAAATGAAACATTTTTAGTGCTTTAAAACATATTCTAAGCGACTTTTTTACATTACTATTAATTGGAATTATTGTTTACCACTTTGTTATGTTTGGTATTGAAGTTGATATGGAATATTTAGCGGGTGGTTTGTTGGTTACTTTCTTAGTAAGTTTATCAGTTGTTTTTGAATTAATAAACGATCGATCAATTCACGAAAATAATAAAAAAATTAAACTGAGTGCTTCTACTAAAGTAAAAGTAATTCGTGATGAACCTGAAATTACTAATCTTGAAGAGTTTATATTAGCAGCCGAAGAATTAAAATCAGATTTAATTGGTGTTGATACAAATAAAATTGCTAAAGGTGATATTGTTTTCTTTAAAAAAGGTGATATTATTCCTGTTGATTGTAAAATAATATATACAAATTCTCTTATTGTTAGTCAAGAGGTTTTAAGTGGGGATGCTACTTTAATTAACAAAAAAGATGTTCATTCAAATAATTCTAAAAAATTATTAGAATTAGAAAACATTCTTTTTAGAGGAAGCGTTGTGATGGATGGTGAAGCTTGAGCAATGGTTATTCATAAAGAAAAACGTACATTGTTTGAACATAAAAAACAAAAAGAAGTTGATAACAAAAAAGATACTCCTTTCAATGCACAAACTAAAAGGGTTTCAAAAATTCTTGTTATGACAATCTTGTTATTCGTTCCTTTAATGTTTATTATGGCTTTTGTTTTAGAAGGAATGAAGGATAGTACATTTGCAGATCCAAAACTGTATGTTGATGCCTTAATCTTCGCAATGGCAATTGCTGTTGCCTTATCTCCTGATGTATTACCTTTGATATTAAGTTCTTCATTTTCAAGAACACGTAAAAAATTAGCAAAGGACAAAATTGTATCAAGAGATGGAAGTGTTGCCCAAAACATTGGTTCAATGGATATTTTAGCAGTTGATTTTAATAGTATTTTTATTAAATCTGAAGGTAATTTAAAAAATGTAACAAACGTATTAGGTGAACTTGATGAAACCGCTTTAAAACATGCGATCATGTTTGCTGAAAACGATTTAATCGTTGATGATAAATATACTTCGCTCTTTCATCAAATTGCTGAATATGAAAAACTTGATCGAAGTATTAATCGAAAATATAATTTCGTACAAAATTACGAAATTGGTTTTAATCATATGAAATCACATATTATTGAAGATAAAAGTGGACAAAAATATTCAGTTTTAATTGGTAATAAATATGATTTAATTGATAAATGTAATTCTTATAAATTAAATAATCGTTCTATTGATATTACAAAAGAAGATAGAACAGAGATTATGAATATATTTGATGATATGCATTCAAATAAGATTGATTCACTTGCAATTGCTATTAAACCAATCGAAGGAATTCAGCAAAGAAGAATATTGGCGAATAACTATGAATTTGTTGGAATGATTAACTACACTGTTAAACATAAAGCTAAAGCTAAAGATGTTATTAAAGATATTAAAAAAGAAAAAGTAGATATTAAATTCTTCACTCACGATAGTTTATATGATGCTTTAATTATTGCTGATATTCTTAAATATAACGTTAATGGTTCAATGTCAAAATTAGAAATCGATGAGTTAACTGATGAGCAATTAATTAAACGTATTGAAAACGGAAACTTATTTTATAACTTAGATTCAATAGTTGAAACAAGAATTATTAAAGTACTTCAAAAATTTGGTCATACAGTGGGATTTTTAGGTAAAGACGTTAATGATGCTAATCAAATGTTGATTGCTGATATCGGGATTACAACAAATAAATCCGATGCATTCGGAAAACATTGTGCCAACTTATTAATTCAAGATGGTCGTATTGGTGATATCGCTATTGCAATTCAAGAATCAAGAACAAGTTTGATGAACGTGATGAAATTTATTAAATATAAAATTACAACTTCAATATCATTAACAATTAAATTATTAATTGGTTTGATTATTATCAATACTGAACCAATGACACCAATTCAATTATTGATTCAAAATATGTTGATGAGTGCTGTTCAGTTTTCATTAATTTATGATAAGTTAGATTCACGTTATCGTGAAGGTCCAGTAAGATGAGATACGAAATCAATTATTCCATTTGCTATTTATAATATCTTATGAATTCAATTATTAATGGCAGCTAACGTATTATTCTTAAACTTTGTTTCAAACCCTGGTATTATCGAACATATTAGAAGCGGTTTAGATACAACTCTAGACACAGGTACTGGTGAAACTATTATGTTCCAATCAGCATATTGATTAGATGATACTATTGCAAACATTTTATTTGCTTTAGTAATGTGTAACCACTACAAATTCTGATTTAGAGAATTACCAAGTAAAACAACAACAACAGTAATTGGTGTGGCTGCAATAATTGCCTTTGTACTACCAATTATTCCGAAAACAGAAATAGTGTTTGATCTTCATGTGGCAACTCCAATTTGATTCGCATTCATTATTCCTACCTGA
Organism: Mesoplasma photuris ATCC 49581; assembly: GCF_000702725.1. Taxonomy (GTDB): domain Bacteria; phylum Bacillota_I; class Bacilli_A; order Mycoplasmatales; family Mycoplasmataceae; genus Tullyiplasma; species Tullyiplasma photuris. The sequence goes on from NZ_JNJI01000002.1 coordinate 27,474, forward strand.
ATAATTTATATCTTCAGTTTTGATATTTATAAACTTGGATATTTAAAATGAAAAGGTAAATGATTATAGTAAATATAATTTATATACAACATAAAAACACCTATCTTCTTCAGAAAGATAGGTGTTTTTAAATATACTAAATATTAAGATCTTGTTTTTTAAATATTCAATTAGAAGTAAATAAACAACCTGTTATTATTCCGATATTTAATAGTGGACTAATAATAGCTCATGCTATATTTGGTTTGATAAATTCACCAAGTGATGTATATGTTCCTGGAGGAGTACCTGGAGGTAAAACTAAATCCGGAGCAGGTGTGAAATTCAATAACTCTAAGAACAGAGATTGAATTGCAACATATTTTAAATTTTCTGCTCATCCAAAAATATCTGGTAACATGTTACTCATAAGAATCAAGGCATAAGTAACAATCATATAAAATAAAATTCCAGAACAAATAAGAATTGGTAATAAATCTTTATTAATAAATAGTAAAAATATTAAAATAAACACGCTTAATAAAACTGTTAAAAATATTCAAAAATATATCATTTCAGCAAATAAATAACCAATATTTTGTGATGCATCACCAGCAGAAGAGAAATATCCGATTACTGGGATTTCAGAAACAAAATAAACAACAGAAATAACAATTCATATAAATAAAGCTTTATAAATTAAAATATTTGTTCTAGATAAAGATGTTGTCATTCAAAATGAAATTTTACCAGATTTTACTTCTTTTGAAATAACGATGATAATCAGAGATATCATTGCTCCTCCAAAAAATACCATTGCTGGAACTGAATGTAAAATCATTCCTGTAACTTCCTCTAAAGCCATTGCACCAGAGTGTCCTCCACCCATTGTTACATGACTTGAAGGGGCAATATATAATTCTAAATTTCCTAAGTTGATAATCATGGTAGATGCTAGTGCCATAACTGTTCAAAAAAGAGTTAAGAATAAAATATATTTTCAATTACTTTTTAAATGAGTCTTAATGATTTGATTTTTCTTTTCAAATGAATTTATAGTTTTCATTAAATAAATTTCTCCTTCTCAAATAATGATTTGAATTTTTCATTGATCATATTTAGGTTTCCAGATGTGTTTTCCAATTTTTCAATTAATTTACCATCTTTTAAAATTATGACTTTATCAGCTAAAATAGAAACTTCTTCAAAAATATGAGAACAAATAATAATTGTAGATTTATATTCATTTTTCATTTTAATTACTAAATCATTAAATTGATCTTGCATAACTGGATCTAACCCAGAAGTAGGTTCATCCAAAACTAAAATCTTTGGTTTGTTCATAACTGCAGCAATAATAGCAATTTTTTGTTTCATACCTTTAGACATTTTTTTTATTTTTGTTTTACCATCGATATCAAAATGTTTTAATAAGTTTTCTACAAATAGTCAATCAACATTATCTTTTAAATTTTTATTTAACTTCAAATACGCTAGCCCAGTCATATCATCATATAAAGATATTTCTCCAGCCACATATCCAATTGAGTTCATTATTTCTTCTCTGTTTTTTCAAGTATCAATATTATTAATTTTTATTTCACCACTATCTGGTTTAATAAAACCTAATAATTGTCTAATTAAAGTAGTTTTCCCAGCACCATTTGGTCCAACAATTCCATAACATTCACCTTCTTTAATATTTAAATTAATATCGAAATTTCCTGATGTTTCTGAATATTTTTTTGTTATATTATTAATTTTAATCATTTGGATTCACCTCTTTAAATAGATTTTATAGATAATTTATAAATAAAATCTATTTAGTGAATAAAATATGCAAATAGTATTATTATATTTAAATAAAAAAAGGTTAGATTTATCTAACCTTAATTAACTTTCTTATCCAGAATTTAAAATGTATTTTTACATTCTCCAGTTTCGATAAATTCTTTTAAATTTTCTAAACTGATTTCGATCATATTAGTTACAGCTTCATCTGTATATGATCCGATATGTGGAGTGAAAATAATTCTTGGATATAATTCATACATATCTGCATATACACCTTTTGGAAGACTGCTTTCACCAAAAGTTTTATAGAAAATTTCAGTTTCATTTTGTAAAGTATCTAATGCAGCTCCTTTTAAATGATTCGATTTTATCGCATCAAGCAAATCTTTGTGATTGATTAATTCACCACGAGCAGCATTAACTAAAACTGAACCTTTTTTCATTTTTGATAAGAATTCTTTATTAACCATTTCAAAGTTTTGATTTGGAATATAAGGAGTGTGTAAACTTACCATATCTGATTGTTTCAATAATTCATCTAAAGTAACATATTCTAAAATTGATTCGTTAGCTTTATTAGGATATGGATCATATCCCAATACTTTAGCACCCATTCCTTTAAATGCTTGAGCAACAGTCACTCCGATTCTTCCTGTTCCAATGATTCCAACAACTGAATTTCTAATTTCTTGAGCAAACATAAAATCATCAGCTCTAAAATTTTTTTTACGCATCTGTTCAGCCATGTAAAATGTGTTTCTCATCAATCCTGTTCCTAAAGCTACTGCAAGTTCACCAACAGCATTAGGAGAATAAAACGGAACTCTTGCCATTTTAAAACCTAATTCCTTTGCATAATTAATATCAATGTGATTTGTACCAACAGTTCTTGTTAAAACATATTCCACACCATATTCTTTAAATTTATCTAAATTTATTTTATCAGTTACACAGTTAGCACGTAGCATTACTGCTTGGCAACCTTTTGCAGTTTCAATATTTTCGTGAGTTAATAATTCTTTGATCAATACTAATTCATATCCAAATTTAGAATTAATATTTTCAAAAAAAGGTTTTTCTGTGTCACGAACACCATAACATACTATTTTCATATTTATCCTTCTATTAACTGAACATTGGTAAAGTACCAACAACAGTTACAATTACAACTCATATTGGCATTGATACGATAGCAGCAACTGTTGATACAGCTGTTAATTCACTAGCCAATCGTGCTTGTTTATCATAAGCAATAGCATATGATACAACAACACTTGCTGGTGGTGATGCTGTCATAATTACAAGTGCACCTAAACCAACAAATTTAATTTGTGCTTCACCTGTAGCAGCATATGCAATTCCACCAATTGCTAAAGTAATTAATAAAATGATTAATGGAGCAACAACTACTTTAATTCCTGCAGCATATCATGCTGTTTTTGATTTAAAGGCGTCTTTCAAGTTACCTTTAGCTAATTGGATTCCGATTGCAATTCATGCTAACGGTGTACAAATTCCTGATACTACACCAAGAATTTGACCAATTGGAGGAAGTAACAAGTCTATTCTTAAAGGTGAGAACGCTTCGTTGTTATTAACTCCTGCCATTTCAACAACATTAATTCCTGGAATTAATTGTGTAACTCAAATAATAAATCCAACTACAGTTGCAATTAAAATTGGGTTAACAAAAATGTTTTTCATTGCTGCTTTTCTGTTTGTTTTAGCAATTTCTTTTGATTCAGCTAATTCAACTTCAGTTAGATCAGCTTTCATTTTTTTAGTCTTTGTAGTTGATGATAGTATCTTTCTACTCATAACCATAAATCCTAATGAATATAAGAATATTCTATAAGGAATATTGAAGATATTTGCTGAAATAATACCTCCATCATCTCCTCATAAGGCTGTAACTATTGGAGTTCCAAAGAATGTTGTACTTGCCAATGCTATACACATTGTTAAAGTATCTTGTATATCTCTTTCATATTTTATAAAGAAGATACGGGCTCCAAATATCATGATTGTGTAAAATAAAAATCCAATTAATAATACCATTGCTTCACTCTTCAATTGTTCAATTGAAGCTTCAGTCATAAACCCTTTAAAGGCAAGCGCTGGTAAACCAACTATTAATACTAATTTAATTAAAACTTTATCTCATTCTGCTTTTAAAACTTTTCTTTTAGTTAGAATAAATCCTAAAGCAATAACAACTATTGTTGATGCAATTGCGCCTCAGAATCCTCATGAACTAAGTACTCCGACAACCGCATCACCAACATTATTTTTTGTTAATAAATCTGTCATATTTTATTTCCTTTCCATTCTATTGTCTCTCTGTTGTATTTTTTTTCAACACAAACACTCTTATAAAATAAAATACATATAAATTCCATTCCAATAATGGTAATTTATATGTATTTAAATAATGTATAATCATTAATTTATATTTGTTTTAAATGATTTACTAATAAATCTATTTCGTCATTAGTTGTCATTAAGCTTATACATACTCTAATAGAATTATCTTCATTTAAATCTCCACCAACAAAAATATTGTTTTTAGCTAAATAATCAACAACTTGTTTAGATGTTAAATTTGGTTTGGTAATGACTATATGAAAAACATTAGATATATATTTTGAGTTGTTTTCTTGTAATTCAAAACCAGAAATTTTAATAGCTTTTTTGAAGTAATCTATTTTTGAAATATTTTCATTTCTAATATTTTTTTGTTTATTCAACATTTCGATATTTTCATTCATTTGTCAAACACGATTAGGATCATATGTATGAATAAATTCTCCCTTATCATTAAAATATTCAAATTCTTTTAATGATAAATAATTATTTTCAGAAAACATTTCCTCAATATCTTTTACGTTTTTGAATCCTAAATATGAAATACCTGGATTACATGCAAAATTTTTAGCACAAGATAATAAAATAAAATCTGACATTAATAAATTATCATCATTTTCGTTTAAATAAATTGGGTAACTTACCATATCTAAAAATAGTTTTTTGTTCAAGTTTTTTAAAACTTTTGAAATCAAACTAAAATCATAAATTTTTCCAGTCGAAGTTTCATTTAAAACCGAAATAAATAGATTTGATTTATTTTTAGAAAATAGTTCAATTAATTCCTTTTCTTGTAAATCAAAAATGTTTTCATATTCAATTAAGTTTAAATGGTTTTTTAAAATAACTTTTTTTAAATTATCTGATCAGTATCCAGTTTTAATTAAAGTTACTTCTTGATTTTCTTTATTTAAAGAATTAATAAAAACATCAAATGTTTCTGTTGCAGAAAGTGGAAAAGAAATTATTTTTGTATTTTTTGTATATTTCGCTAATGATTGATTCATTAATTTTAAATTATTACATGCTTCTAATGAACGATGATAAATCGTTCTATTTGGTTTTGAAAAATTTTTACATTTTTGAGGACCTGGTGTAAAAATTATTTGATTGTTATTCATAATATATATTCCATATCTTTCTATTTCTTTTTTATAATATCACTTTGATTTTAATAAGGAGAAAATAGTTTTAATATCACTCAATTTTAAACAAATAAACTAAAAAACGAAGCTAATACCTCGTTTTATTTGTTCTTCATTTTAGTTAATGTATCTTTAGCAGCATTTTGCTCAGCTTCTTGTTTTGAAAAACCTTCACCAATTCCAAATTTTTGGTTATCCAAATTGACACTAATTGTGTATAAAGTTTTATTTTCTTTTGGTACATGCGTTTCTTTTTCAACAACATATTTTAAATCACATCTATTTTCAGCTTGTAGCAATTCTTGAAGTTCAGATTTATAGTCTTTTAATTTATCCATAAATCCTGGTGTAGAAATATATTTAAACATCGTTTGTTTTAATCAAGAAATTAAAACTTCTTCACCTTGATCTAAATAAATTGCAGCAGTTATTGCTTCATAAACATCACTTAAAATTGATGGTTTATTATATCCTTTAGAATTAATTTCACCTTGTCCTAATCTGATGATTTGACTCAAATTAATACTACGTGCAATTTCACTTAATGTTTCTTCACGAACAGCATTTGATCTAAATTTAGTTAATTCACCTTCTTTTAATTTAGGAAAGTTCAAGAAAAAGAATTTTGAAACATACATTTGTAAAACAGCATCACCCATGAATTCCATTCTTTGGTAAGTATATTTTAAATGTTTTTCATTTGCGTATGAATTATGAGTTAAAGCTTGATCAAATAAATGACTATTTTTAATTGTTATTCCATATTTTTGTAAAAATTCTTGAACAGTCATTTACTTCATACCTTTTTTCATTTTATTTAATACATCATTTTCAATTGCTTCATATGTCATTCTTAATGTTGCTTTAAATGATTTAACATCACTTGATCCGTGTGATTTAAAAGCAATCCCGTTAACCCCGATTAAAATAGCTCCAGCATGATTTTTATAATCAAATTTAGCACCAACTTCTTTAAAAGCGGGTTTCAAACATAATGCATTAATTTTTCTAAAGAAAGTTTTTGTAATTGATTCTTTAATTGCACCCATAATGTTTTTTGCCATACCTTCGATTGCTTTTAAAGCGATATTACCAGTAAATCCATCAGTTACTAAAACATCAATTTCACCTGAATTCATTTCACGAGCTTCGATATTTCCCACAAAATTGATTGTTTTATCTTCTGATAATAATTTATAAGTTTCCTTATGCATTTCTTTACCCTTATGATCTTCTTTTCCAACATTTAATAAACCAACTTTAGGTTTTTTAATTCCTTTAATTTGTTGAGAGTAAATTGTAGCCATTTTTGCATAACCAACTAAGTCTTCGGGCTTGTTATCAATGTTTGCTCCAGCATCAAGTAATAATGTTATTTTATCTGCTTGAACTGTTGGTAATGTTGGCATAAATCCAGGGCGTGTTACACCTTCGAATTCTCCTAAAATGAAATGTGAGGCAGCGATAAAAGCAGCAGAATTTCCACCAGTTAGCATTCCGTTAACTGATCCATTTTTAACTACTTCTAATGATCTAACTAAAGATGAGTCTTTTTTACGTCTAACATCCATAATTGAACCATGCATATCAATTACTTCTGTTGTTGGCAAAATTTCATATTTAGATTTATCTAATCCACCATTTTTAACAATTGCATCGTTGATTTGTTTTTCATCACCAACAAAAACAATTACTAAGTCTTTTTTATCTTTTAAAAAGTCAATTGCAGCTTCAACTGCAGTTCCAGCACCATTATCAGCACCCATTACATCAAATGCGATTTTATACATATAAGATTCCTCATTTCATATAAATATTATATAAGAAAAACCCCCAAACAAAAGCATGGGGTTTAATTTTATTATTCAATTCCGATAATGAATGAGTAGATTTTTTGTCCACCTTCAACAATTTCGTATTCAACATCAAAGTTTTCATCTAAGAATTTTCTTAATTCACTTAGATTTTTAGCATCAGCTTCTTGACCAACAAAAATTGTAACAATTTCTGTTTTTGAAGTAATACATTTTGATAGTTCTTTTTCAAATAAAGCTTTTAATGATGGGGCTGTTCCAACAATTTTTCCATCAATGATCGCCATTTGTTGATTTTTCTTAACTTTAACACCATCAACAACTGAATCTTTAGCAGCTCTTGAGATACTAAATGAAGTAACGTTTTTGATTGCTTTTGTTAAAGCGGTGTTGTTTTTAACAGCTGTTGTTGAAGCATCAAATGCTAGAGCTGAAACCATTCCTTGTTGGATTGTTTTTGTAGGAATAACAAATACTTTTGATTTGTCTTCTTCTTTTTCTGCTTGTTTAGCTGTCAGATAAACGTTTCCATTATTTGGCATAATGAAGACTGTTTTTGCATCAACTTCTTCAATCGCTTTAATAAAATCGTTTGTTGATGGATTCATTTTTGAACCACCATCAATTGCTAAATCAATTCCTAATTCATTTTCAAAGTATTTTTTCATCTCAGGTGATGAAACAACAGCAATTGTAGCAATTTCATTTTTAAGATTACGTTCAACTTTAATTGAAGTAGATTCTTTTCAACTATTAACATTTGGATTTCCACCCTTAACTTGAGCATCTGCTTGCAAGTTCATGTTTTCAACTTTAATAGTTCTAAAATCACCATATTGTTGCAAGAACATTAAAACTTGACCTGGAGTTAAAGCATGAGTATGTACTTTTAAAATATCTTCATCAATTACAACAACCATTGAAGTATTTCCATAAATTTGCAATTGATCTCTAATAGTTGAAACTTGTAATTTGTTAATTCATTCTGGACTTAACATAACCACACCTTCAGTACAGTAACCGAACTCTCCTTCGATTTCCATATCAATGTTTCCACCTTCATTAACTTCAAGTTTTTCAAGTCTTTGGATGATTCCATCTCCTTGAATTACAGCGTCCATTCCTTCTAGGAATTTAACTAAACCGTAAGCTCCTGAATCAACTACACCAACATCCTTTAGCGCTTGTAATAAATTTGGAGTGTTTTCTAATGAAACGTTTGCAGCCATGATGATTTTTGATCAGAATTCTTTAATTTCTGTATTATCATCAATTAAATCTGCAGCTTCACTAGTTTCTCTAATTACTGTTAAGATTGTTCCTTCAACTGGTTTCATAACTGCTTTATATGCAATTTCTTTAGCTCCAACAAATGCAGCTTTTCATTCTGCAACATTTAATTCACTAGCATCTGTCATTCCTTTTGAAAGACCTTTCATAATTTGAGAAAAGATAACTCCTGAATTACCACGAGCTCCCATAATTAATCCTCTTGAAAATGCTGATAAGAATGCTCCGATTGAGTCATATTCATTATCTTTAATGTCATTTCAACCATTATTGGCTGTTAAGTTCATGTTTGTACCAGTATCTCCATCCGGAACTGGGAAAACATTTAACTTATCTATGTATGGATAGTTATTGTATAGGTTATTTACACCACTCAATATCATATCCTTTAATTGATTTAATTTTTCCATTGTTTTTATTCACCTAAGTTTTATTTTATTTTTATTGATTTAATGTTCTTACATTAAATCTGCTACAGCTACATCAACCATGTATTTAACTGTAAATTTTGAAATTTTTTCTAATTCATATTTAACACGAATTTGAATTTCGTTAATAACATCTTTAATATTAACTCCATTAATTAGAATTACATGAATTCTAAATAAAGTTACGTTGTCTGTGTTTGTGAACTCTATGGCATTATCAATTTCTTTAGTTGGTAATTCTGAGTAATCTTCTGCATTATAATCTGCAAAAGAAGCAACTCCAGGAACTGTAACAACTGCGTCTTTGATAACCTTTATAATTGATTTATCAATTGTATTCACAAAATCACCCGACTTTCATTACTTTATTTTAACATACAAAGAAATATTGTAATCAATATCAGTTGTTAAAAAAGTCAAAAAAACGCATTTTTTATTATTGATTTTGCTATTTTTATTAAATATATTGTTTTTAGTTGCAATTAGAGCAATGTTTTAGTAATATTTTTAAGTATAACGAATAAAGTTGAGAGGTGAAACAACATGGCAAGAAAAGATACATTAACAGGTAAGGGAGCTCTTTCAGGAAACTCAAGATCACACGCCTTAAACGCAACTAAAAGAAAATGAAACTTAAATTTACAAAAAATTAAAGTAATGGACGAAGATGGAAGAGTTTTCACAATCAAAGTTTCAGCTAGAACTTTAAGAACACTTAAAAAACAAGATAAAGTTGTTGCTTAATAATAATCGGTAAGACATTGGTCTTATTTTTTTTATTTAAAAATTTATTAACAATAAAAAAATACGGCTAATGACCGTATTTTATAATCCTAATAGTATTTGAACTTCAATAGTAATATCTACTCTATCTTGTTTATGTGCAATCATTAATTCTTCAGGAGAAATTGATGATAATAAATTAACTACATCAATTTTTATATTAGCTTCTTTTTTGTCAAATTTATTTCATTTATTTAAATTTGCATTGTATTCACTAATAAGTTTTTTTCTAGTTTTTTGATCACTTATTTTTTCTTTAATTAATTCTGTGATTTTAAAAGTATTTGTAATTCCTTCATTTTCAACAAAAACTTCATACATTACAAATTTAATGAAATTTCGAATAATTTTTCTGCTAACAACTGTTTCAATATCAATTTTTGATTCATAAGTCACTTTATTAACTGGCTTAGCCTTCTTTTTAGCTTGTTTAATTGCAATTCGCTCTTTTTCTCATTCAGGAATAAAGACTGATTGGTCAAATTCTTTTTCTGCTTCTAATTTATACTTATTAGATTCTGCCAATTCTGCTCTATATTTTTCGTTTGCAACACTTGTTGCTTTTTTAATTAAAAAATAGGCAGGTATATTTAAAATAATTAAGTTACCAACTTTAGATAATGCATCCATTTTTTTATTTGTATTCATACTCATTACTCATCAAGTTAATAAAATTATTGGATAAATCGCAATAAGGGAAATATATCCTAAAGATGAATTTCCTGTAAAGTGTGCTGTTAAAGTACCGATTAAAGCAAATAAGAAAATTCAAATAAGTTGAAAAAAGATTGCCAAATATTTATATTTTTTCATATTTTCTCCTTTATATATAAATAATACTTTATTTTAATGAAATGTAAACTTTTATGATTATAATTATATTATATTGCCCTCTTGGCGGAATAGGCAGACGCATCAGACTCAAAATCTGACGAGGAAACTCGTATCGGTTCGACCCCGATAGAGGGCACCAGATAAAATTACAATAAAGGTTATCCTTTATTTTTTTTATTTTCTAAAGTAAGATTAATAGGAATGGGGGTGGTAATATGCCATGAACTGTTGAAAAAGACAAAAATGACGTTTACCACGTCAAAAATGATGATTATGGTAATTTTAAAACTCAACATGAAGCAAGGGAAGCTGCACAAAGCATAGCTAAAAATTCAAAAACAATTTTAAAAGTTTATGATGAAGACGAAAATCCTTTTGATACAATAGATTACACAAGTATTTTGTCAACCGATGAAATCGTTATGAAAACTGAATCTGAATTAAAGATAGCTCGTGCAGAGTTAACTGTTGCTAAAGTAGATATGGAAAACACTAAAAGACAGTTGAAATTCGCATATACACGTGAAGAAATAGATTTAAGTAAATATAAGTATGAAATTGCGAAAGATCGCGTAAAAAGAGCTAAATCAAACTTAAAAAATGCTAAAAGATCTAATAAAATTGCTGAAAAAACAATGAAATTAAATATTAACTAAAAAGAACCAAAATTGGTTCTTTTTTATTTAGTCATTATACAAATAATATCTTTATTTGTAGTTATCATTGCATCTTGATATGGGATGAACGCATTTGAAATACATTCATTTCCAAAAATATCAATTTCTAAATTTGTAGCTTCATACTTTAAGCCTTTAATACTTATTATTGTTTTTTCTTTAGCCACAAAAGTTACATAAGTTTTATTTTGATAATTTTCAAAAGGCAATTTTGTTTCCCCTGCTTTAATTTTAAATATGCTTGTTTCATCATTAATAAATTTAATATCATATTTAAAAATTAAGCCAAATATTGACAAGTTTTTATCATATCTTTTTGTCGGATTTGCAATAAATACTATGTTTTGTGCACCAATTTCCCTTGCTTTAATAATCGCTAGTTCACCATCTAAATAATCTTTATCCACTGAAGCAATTTCAAAATTAGTTGCTACACTTTTAATTAATTCTAGTTCTTCAGGCAAAACTTTATCAAAATCTCCTAATGCATAATCTATTTTAAAACCCTTCTCAATTAAATGAAGAGCGCCTCTTTCAATGCCAATAAAAATGTTGTTGTCATTGTTGAACATTTCTAAATTAACATTTGTCGAACTAGAAACTATAACTGCATTTTTAATCATTTATTAACCCATCAACTCTTTCTGAAAAGTTTTTAGAATTAAATAGATAACTACCAGCAACAACCATATCAACATTTTTTTCTTTTACTAGTTTGATTGTTTGATCATCAATTCCTCCATCAATTTCCAATTTGAAATTTAGATTTTGCTCACTTTTGATTTTGTTTAATTCATCAAATTTTGGTAAAACTGATTCAATAAATTTTTGACCACCAAATCCTGGTTCAACAGACATAACCAATACATTTTTAATATTAGGTAAAAAATCAACGATTTTTTTAACTTTGGTTTTTGGAGAAATCGCAATAGAAGGATCAATTTTATTTTTTATACACATGTCTATAAAAAGATTTGTTTGTTTTTTAGACATAGACTCAATGTGCATAGTCATCATTTTTGGTTTACATTTAATGTAATCTACAAAAAAATCTTCGAAATTTTTAGTTTTTACTTTTACCATGAAATGGATATCGATATTAATTTTAGAATTATCAGTAATATCTTTTAAAATTTTTGAACCAAATGTTAAATTTGGAACAAAATCAAAATCCATTACATCATAATGAATTCATTTAATTCCTGCTTCATCGCATCTTTTAATTTCTGATTTTAAATCGAAGAAATTAGCACTAAGCACACTTGGTGCTATAATTGGTTTTTTCATATTTAGTATTTTACCTTTCTTGATTTTACTTCATCAATCATTTTTACATAATCTTCATAGAAAAATTTTGCTATAACATTTTGATCAACAGCATCTTTGATAGCACATTGATTTTCATTGATGTGAATGCAATCAATAAACTTACATTTATTTAAATATGGTTTAAACACTTTTAACCCATATATTAAATCTTCAATTTCAATTTCATTTAGATCAAATGAAGAGAAACCAGGAGTATCAGCTATTAAAATATTATTTTGTATAGCATAAAGCTGTACCAATGTAGTTGTATGTTTTCCTCGATTTAAATTTTTAGAAATTTCTTGAGTTTTAATTTGTTCATTTAAGTGTAAAAAGTTATTTAAAGTAGTGGATTTACCAGCACCAGTTTGACCAACAAATACTGAAATTTTGTTTTGCAAAGTTTTATTTAATTTTTCAACTTCTGTTGCGTCTGGATTTTTATTATCTAAAACAATAACATTGTATAAGCTTTTCTTATATCAATTTATTTTTTCTAAAATTTCTTCTTTATTTGAGTATTGATCTAAAAGATCTGGCTTAGTAAAAATTAAAACTGCTTCAATATTTTTAGTTTCCAATTTAGCAATATATTTATTTAGTATATAAGAAGCGAAAATAGGTTCATAAAGAGCGGTAACTATTAAAACTTGATTAACATTAGCTATTTTAGGTCTGTATAGTTCTGATGTTCTTTTATGAATATCAACTATGTATACAGATTCTTCACCTGATAAAAATTCAAAAGTAACACTATCACCAACCAATGGTTTGATTTTAGTTTTAACATTACCCTTAAGTTTTGCTTGATATATTTTCCCTTCACTAAGTAAATAGCTTAATGAACTATCAATTTTAATAATAATTCCTTGCATTTTTCTCCTTTATAATAAAATAACTATAAATATTCCGACTAGTAGTAAAGACAATAATATAACAGTTGGTAGTATATATCTAACACCAAATTTATTTGTAAATTTTTTAATTTTTATTAATTTATTTTCTTTATCTGATTCAGAAATAACTTTTCTAAGATGCTCAAAGTTTCCTTCTTCTTTTAATTTAATTTCAGCTTTTGGGTTTCTTTTAATTTTTTCTAAATCTTCTAAAATCTCATCAAATGATTGATATCTATTTTTATAATCTTTTATTAAACAATTCATAGCAATAGCTGATAACCCCGGATATATTTTTTGATCAATGTCAATTGGTGCTTTAGATTTATGTCTAATTACTGTTGAAAAATAATTTTTTGAAACTTTTTTTTCATTGGCGATATCTTGAGTATTTTTTTTGTTTGTTTCAATTCAAAAATTAACAACATTAGCACCTGTAATTGCTTCATATAACATTACACCAAATGCATAAATATCTACTTGTTTAAGATTTTCATTATTTTCAACATCCATTAGTTGTTCTGGGGCCGCATATTTGCGTGTCATCATTTTAAACGATAGATCTCCATATGATTCACCTAAGATTTTTGAAGTACCAAAATCACTAATTTTTAACTCATCATTAAAACTAACCAATACATTACCCGGTTTTAAATCTCTATGGTTAATGTCTGCGTTTTGGATGTCTCGCATCCCTTTAGCAATTTGTGTAAAATAATGTATTGCTTCATCATTTGATAAAATTCTGCTATCAACAATACTTTTAAAATCTTTTGCCATATGTTCAATTATTAAATAAAGAAAGTCGCCTGATTCTCTCTTAACAATTCCAAAATCATAAATTGGTGTTACATATTTACTTGAAATAAGTTTTGAAAAAGTTTGAATTTCATTTTCAATTCTTTTTTTATCATTTTCACCAGGATTTGAATATGGTATGGTTTTCATAACTTTTTTATCACCCGAATTTGTAATATCTTCAACGATATAAATATCAGCAAGCCCACCATTACTTAAAAAATCAATAATTTTATAACGATTTTTAATTATCAAACCTTTTTTTATATCAACATATTTTGGTTTTTTGATTTGCGCCATTACTGCACCTCTATCATTAAAATCGTTAAGTTATCAGTTGACATATTACCCTTTGCAAATGAAATTATGTTTGCACATTTTGATTTCATAGAACCTTTATCAGATAAGAAATCTTTAATTGTATCGTGATCGATATAGTCATGAATTCCATCTGTTGTTAAAAAATATGTACCTTTAATATTATTTAATAAAGTCTTATCTATTTTAATTGTTTTAGAAGGTCCTAATGCACTTGTTAGAACTTTTCAATATGTCATTTCATTAAATCTTGTTCCGTATGATTTTGTATTATTAATTTCATCTCTTTTTTCAGGATCAGTATTGTTATATAGGTTTTGATCAACTGTAATTTGACGAATTTTATCATTAGAAAATTTATATGTTCTTGAGTCTCCAATATTTAAAACATATCCTTTTTCATTTGTAAAAAGGATACATGTTAATGTAGTTCCCATATCCAATGTTTCTGGATGAGCTTCAGCAAATGCCTTCATTTTTTTAATAATTAATTTAACACCATTACTTAATCAAGCAAAATTTTCTTCTTCAGTATTTCCAGAAAAATTAGATTCTTTAAAGTATTCAATAAAAGTATCAACAGAAATTTTTGATGCAATTTCTCCAAAAGAATGACCACCCATTCCATCACAAACAATACCAAAAAAATCACCATGGCTATTTTTTGCAAAATCTGTATAGTCTTGATTGTTTTTTCTGTAAATACCTTTATCAGATAATTTTTCTGCTTTAAATTTCACTGAATACCTCGAAACTCTCTAATATAATTTTATCATTTTATGTTTATTTTAGTTTTCTTTTCTTGTAAATCAAAAATATAAAAACTGCAGTAATTAAAATAATTAGAGAAGCTAAAAGTCCAATTATGACATATAAAAAGCTTTTATTATTTTGAATTGAATTTGTTTGTCGACTATTTTCAATCTCTTTTTCTTTACCAAGATTATTTTCAACATTTGTTTTATTTGAATCAATATCTGCAATCTGAGTAACTAAATTAATCTGAGAATCTTCAATTGTGAAGTACAAAGGGATTTTATGTATTTGTTCATCTAAGTTTTTGGCGATTACTTTAATTTTATTATCATCAACTTTATATTCAAATACTTCTTTAAGTCATTTTTTCTTTTCAAAAATATCAATAATATCTTTTTCGCTTTTTATTTCACTATTAGTGAAATAATTTCTAATATCATAACTATATTTAATTTTGAAAGTTAAAATTTTTTCTCCAAAATTATTTTTGTATTTCTTTTTAAGTAATAAATCCGTTTTACCAAATTTTAAAACAAACTCAGGAACTTTTTTATTAGAGTTAATCATTCTAATAAATTTGAAGAATTCTTTTCGATCAATACTATAAAGACTTATGAAATTATCAACTTCATCAGCTGGAAATTTTTCAGCTAAATAGTTTCTAATTGACTTACCTCAATCTGTTAAACCATTCTCATCAAAATGAACATTTCTTTCAATTATTATATTTGAAGAGTATAAATCAATACATTTAGGAATAGCTTGTATAGAAATGTTTTTGAAATGTAAACTTCTATATGAAACTACTACGTTATCTAATTCATATTGATTAGGAAAGTTCTTTCTTTCGATATGAATATTTAATTTATTACTTGTAGGTATACTAAGTCTAATTCCCATTTTAATTTCAGGAATATTATTGTCCAACTTATATTTAAATATTTCACTTTCAGTAATTTTCTTACTTGAATTTAAAATTAAATTTTTAATAGCAAATTTATTAGTTTTAATAACACCTTTTACTGGTTTGACTTGTTCTTCAAGAATAAAATTAATTTTTAAATCAAAACCATCTTTAATCATTTCTTCAATCTTATCATCAAGTAAAATTTCTGTTACTTTATCAAAACCTCCATCAGAATAATTGTTCTTTTGACCACTCTCATATGTGGACATTTTAATTTCGCTAGCACCAATTGTTGGATAATTATCTGATGTTGCTAAAGCATTGCCAACAGAAAGCGCCATAATCATTGTTTTAAACATATTTACCTCCTTATTGGAGTATAAAAAAAATGAGAATTATTTCTCATTTAAGTATTTAAATTTTATTTCTTATAAGTTTTTGCAACATACTCAGAAGTAATCAAACTTAGAACTGCTAAATATGATAATTTAAATTCAATAATAGAACCAATTTTTAATTCTTGTTCATAATCAGTAATGTCTAATATTGTGTGATCACTGCTTTGTCCCAATATTTTCATATGTTCTTTAACTGGAGTAATTTCATCATAAGGACAATCTTGTCTTCCTAAAGCAACAATTGCTTTTTTTCTAATGCCGATATCATCAAAATGTTTTTCTCTTCCAAAAGCATCAAGTCCTTTTTCTCCTCAACTTGCACTAGGTTTATTTTGTATTTCAACAATTTCTGCTTGAAGTGTAAAAATATTTTGTTGTAGAAAATCAATTGGTTCATCATTCAAACCGATCCCCATAAGAATTGCTGCTCCTACTCTAATTTGATTAACTTCTACTGGCAATTTTTTATCATCTCAAATTGTAAAATGTGATGATGATCCAGCGCTAATTTTTGGCATTATAATATCAAATTTTTTTGATATTTCATTTTTTAAAGCAACAAGTTCAATCATTTTATTAACACTAGGAACAGTTGCTCCAAAACATGCAAAATTAGTCCCCAAACCAACAAGTTTTATATTTTTTAATTCTTTAATTTTTTCAACTGTTGAAAAAATAATTTCTTTATCATATAAACCTTCGCGAATGTCTCCAGTTTCAATCATCAAAATAATTTCAATAACTTTTTTTGCCTTTTTATTGATTTCAATGATGGTTTGAATTTCTGAAATTAAGCAAACATCAACAATATCAACTAATTCATCAATTTCACTAAGCATCGGGATTCTTAATAACATTTTCTTCGCTTGTAAATCTTTCAACTTCAAAAGATTTTTAATTCTTGAATCAGCAAGTGTTTTGATTCCTGCATCAATCAAAGTTTTAGCTACTTCAAGATCTCCCGCAACAAGTTTTTCAACACCAATTAACTCATAATTTCTTTTCGCTGATTCTTCAGCAACTATCAATGCATTATTTTTTATTTTTTCTAAATCGATGATTAATTTTGGAAAGCTCATATTATTACCTCTTTATTTTAATAATACTTAAAAAATATTCATGAATAATTAGAAAGTTTATTTTTTTAAAAGATGTTGTGCTTTGTATTGGAATATAAAAAAATGAGAATTATTTTTTTCTCATTTTACAAATATAAAAACCGTCAGTATTATTTTCATAACCAAAAAGTTGTTTTTCAGAAATGATTTCCATATTAGGATATTTTGTAATGAATTTTTTGATTTGAGTTTCATTTTCATCTAAATTAATTGAACAGGTTGAATAAACCATTTCACCACCAATTTTTAAATTGTAATATGCTGTATCTAAAAGTTGACTTTGTAATTCAATAATTTCTTTTAATGATTGATCATCCAAATTATTAAATTTGATTTCTGGTTTACGTTTTAAAACACCAAAACCCGAACATGGTGCATCTAATAATATTGAATCAAAACTTTCTTTTTGATCAATATTTCTAGCATCACCATTTTTTAATTCGATATTAGTTAAACCTAATCTTAAAACATTTTCTTTAATTAATCTAATTTTAGATTCACTAATTTCATATCCTTGTAATTCACCGGTGTTTTTCATGATTGCCCCAAGATGAGTTAACTTACCACCTGGTGCTGAACACATATCTAAAACCTTAGTATTTTCCTTAGGATTTAAAGTTTGAGCCACTAAAATTGAAGCGGGATCTTGAATTGTAATTAAACCTTCAAAATACATTGATGATTTAACGATTGAAGTTGATGCAATCAAACAATCTTTAATATCGCTTTCTTTAAGACCATATTCTGATTGATATTTTTCAATAAATGCTTCTTTAGATATTTTTAAAGTATTAACTCTAAAACTGATTGGAGGTTTTTTAACAGAATCTTCAACCAATTTTAAAGCAATATCTGTTCCATAGTCATTTTCTATTTTTTTAAATAGTAAGAAGGGAAATCCTTTTTCAACACAAGTTCTCTTATTTTCATCTTTAATATCAACTGTGAAAAAAGATTCTTTTTCTTTGATTACACGTTTTAAACAAGCATTAACTAGTCCTGTGAATTTAGGATTCACTTCACTCGCTAACATTACTGCTTCGTTAACGATTGCATAGTGGGGAATTGTTTCTAAAAATTTAATTTGATAAATACTCATTCACAATAAAATTTGAATATCTTGTGGAGTTTTTTTAAAATCAATTAACTTTTTAGTTAAATAATCTAAATAAATTTTGTAAGTAATTGTTCCGTGCACAATTGCAAATGTAAGATTTTTAAATTTTTCATTAGTTTGATTTTTAGATACTTCATTTAATAAAATATTTGAAAATGACTTATTTGAAAAAACATTTTTTAAAATTTCTCAGCTTTGTTTTCTAGAATTATCCATTTAATTTTTGACTTTGTTCAATACTAAAGAAATCGATTTTAAACATCAGTTTTTCAATTTTCTTCATTACGAACTCCTTATCTAATAAATCATTAAAATCACCGTGTGCTAATACTTTTCGATATAAATTATCAGTTAATAATTCGATCAAGTTAAATTCAGCGTCGAAGTCTTTTAATTCTTTAGCAGTCGCTTCTTCATCTGTTGATAATAATTTAACGTTGTTTTCTCAATTTTCTACAAAGAACATATATTTTTCTTTAACAATTTGAGTGATCATTTCATGTAATTTTTGACGCATAGTTTTACCTTTTGGAATTGCTGCGTTTTCAACTTCTAAAATATCAGTAATTTTTGCTGCTGCATTTTCAACGTTATCATTTTCAACCACATATTGATAATTATGTTTTAGAGGAACTTCAAGCATTGCTTTATCTAATCTAGCTTTTATCACTTCTTCAGTTTCTGATTGACGACCACGAATACGATTTGCTAATTCACTTAAACTTGGTGGCATTAAGAAAATAGATAAAACATTTTTTTCATTTCTAATAACTTGAGTTGCACCATCAACTTCAATTTCTAAAATTACATTTTTACCTTCAGCAATTTTTTCTTCAACATATTTTCTTGGTGTTCCATATGAATTACCAACAAATTGTGCATATTCAATTAATTCGTTATTAACAATAGCATGCGCAAATTCATCTTTAGTTACGAAAAAATAGTGTTCTCCATTTTTTTCATCATTGCGGGGAGCTCTTGTTGTCATCGATACTGAATAAACTAAATTTAAATGTTCATCATCTCTTAAAATTGAGTTGACGCTTCCTTTTCCAACTCCTGATGGTCCTGAAATAATAACCATTCTTCCTTGTGCTTTTTTCATCTTATTCTCTTTCTAATCTAAATACATATAGATGTTTATTTTTCAAATCTTTATATTTCAATAAAGTTAAACCTGAAATTTGATCAAGGTTTAATAACTCTGGTGCTTCGGTTAAAATTATTCCTCAATTATTCAAAATATTATATTGTGATATTTTGTTAAAAAAATCATAATAATATTCTATTTTTGGAAAGGGAGGATCTAAATAAATTAAATCAACACTAATATTTTTTAGTTTAAATATTTCCAAAAGATCTGCATAATCTTTTTCATATAAAGTATATGAAGTTTTATCGATTCCTTTTAAATTTTGCTTAATTATTTCCATTGCTGGATGGTAGTGATCATTGATATAAGCGTGTTTAATTCCTCGTGAAATACCTTCAATTGATAAGGCTCCACTTCCCCCAAATAAATCTAAAGAGGTTTTGTTATCTCAAATAAAATAATTATTTAAAATATTAAACATATCTTCTTTAACTCTGGCGCTAGTTGGTCTTGTGTTCATTCCTTCAAGAGCAATTAGTTTTCTTCCGCCATATTTTCCGCTTATGACTTGCATACTACCTCCCTCTTTATTTAATTAATTATATCAAATATAGGCTTAATATATAGGTCTTATTGATATTAACTTTTCAAACTTATATAATAAATAAAAGCGAGGTTGCAATGAAATTAGATATTGAAAAAGATTTATTACAAAGTGAAATACCTACTAATAAGTGATTAGTAAAAGACGATAATAAAAAAATTATTCGTTCAACAAGTGTAAATGTAGCAGATCCCGCTAATTTAAAACCCGAAGAAGAACTTATTATGCAACGTTTGATAGACTTTACACGTTATTCACAAGATCCAATTTTAAATAAAGAAGACGGTAAAGATTATTTAAGACCAGCAGTTGGTTTGGCAGCTCCACAAATCGGAGCAAACTTAAATATGTTTTTTGCTAGATTTGAATATACTGAAGAAGGTGAAGAATATGCAATGATTAATGCTAAAATTATTGCTAAGTCCGAACAAATTGTGGCTCTTGAAGATGGTGAAGGATGTTTATCTGTTGAAGTTGATCGTGAAGGAATTGTTCCACGTGCTTATAAAATAATTGTTGAAGGATATGATTATTTAACTAAGAAAAACGTTCAATTAACTTTAAGACAGTATCGCTCAATTGTTTTTCAACATGAATTAGAACACAACATTGGAAAACTTTACTATGATCATATTAATAATGATGATCCTTGATTTATTCAAAAAGATTGAATATTAATTTAGACTTGGTAGTCTTTTTTTATGAAAAAAATCACACGAAGTGTGATTAATTTACATTTGTAATATTAGTAATTTTTTCTTTAGAAACTACTCTATTTGATATGTATCAAGATACAGCTAAAATACTTCCTAATATAGCGATAATGGTTAATAGAGAATAGAATCCAAATTGAACTGACAAGAAAATGTTAGCTTCTTTCATCACAATGTAGGACGCTATTTTTAAAATACCAAATACAAATAAGTATGAAACAAAAATTGAAATGATTACACCAATTATGTGTGAACCCATAACTATTCAGTTGATGTCTCTATTTTTATATCCTATCGCTTTTAGTGTTAAAATAATTTTCTTAGATTCTTCAACAATAATGTTAATTAATATTCCGACAATCAATAGAACAATGAATGAGAAGTAAATAACAAAGTTTAAGAATATACTATCTAATATTTCAATTGTTTTATCTGCAGCCGCAATCATCATGTCAAATGGAATAATAGACTCATTGTATGATGTTTGACCAAGTGCTCCAGAATTTACAAGTCCAACTCGACCATCAACATCAAATAAATCATATTCTTCAGGAATAAACAATGATTCAAAAATATTTAATATTCCAGAAAAAGCATGATAATTAACTGAAGTAGATTCTTCTAATTGCATTGAAAGATTTTTACCAACATATTCCATAGTTTTAATAGACTCAAAAGCTGCTTTTGGCGTTGATAAATCATATTCACCTTTTAAAAGTTCTTGACCACTATATATTGAATTTACAAGTCTTCTATAACTTCTACTATGATCATTATTTTCTGCTTCAGCATGAGTATTATCATTTTCAATTATGTTTCTATCCATAATTAATGGCATGATGGTTTCATAATCAACATAGAAGTGTTCATAATTGATTGGTTTTACATTAACGTTTTTATTTATTCCAACAACTTTTAGTTTATAGTTTAAACCTAATTCTGATGGTGTATTTTCAGTATCAGTTACAATTTCAAAAACATCACCAATTTCATAATCCATTGACATTGCAACGTTATTTTGAATAATGGTATTAAAAGTATATACTCCATTTTCATCAACAGAATATTCTCTTAATTTTTCTCATTGAGATTGATCAACTCCTTGGAATTTTAAGTGATTTCTAACATCTCCAAGATTACCTAAATTATTATATTTGATTTCTTGATCACCATTTATAAATTCAGTAACTTGAGCATCTTCTATTCTATCAACATTTTTTGTATCAACAAAAGAAAGCGCTGCATCATCTAATGATTTATTATCTTTTAATTTAATTCTTAAATTATATTCAAGAGCATCAGTATTAGAGTCATAAACAAGAATACCTGGTGTGAAAACTGATTCTTCAGCTATTGATTCTGGTTCTTTTAATATTCCCGACATCGTCATAAACGCACCATTAATGTTGTTATTAATGAAATTTGATGCATCAAATGGATTATTATCTCTTTCTAATGTTTTTATAACAGGTTCGTTTTCAACTAGATATTTTTCTATATCTGTTAATGGATTACCAATTAATTTTCAATTTTGAGAATCGTTTATATCGTAAGTTTTTAACAAATTATTTGAATTTTTGAAATCATCAATAGCTTCAATAATTCCATATTGTGGAATATTTAAATTTTCAGATAATTTTAATTGAACTTCATTTAAAGAATATAAAAATGCATAAATCATAGAATAAGTTCTTGAAATATCACTCATGAAAATGTTATTTGCATATTGTCCTGATTCATTTAAATCTTCTTGTTGGTTATCATATGTAGTCATTCCAAAGAATGTCTTACCACTTTCATTTTTAAATTCTTTTTTAGGTAGATCTTGCTTATTGTGTAACCAGTTTTCATTACCATCAAGTTCTGAAGTTTCAACAATTTTATCAATAGTTAACTCATCTGACGCATGGCCTGTTTCTCTTATATTTTTAATTTCTTTTTTAAACAAATCAGCCTGCTTAGGTGATTGATCAAATGCATCACCTAAAAATTGATAATCAATTAAGAAAGTTAAAAATCAACTAGAGGAAAGTTTTTCTAATATGTTTCCTTTATCAAGATTTAAGTTTCCGATATTAGGTAATATAAAATTAAATCTCTTATCATAAGTATCTTGTTGACCATTTAAAGTATTACCAATTGCTTCCATAACCACTCTGATTCTATATCTAGAATCAGAAATCATAATATCTTTATTAGAAGGTTCTCATCCATCATAGTCAAACTTAGTTCTTTCATCAAGAGTTTGATTTACTGTTTTACCATTTTGATCTATTAATAATAAGTTACTATTTCCCATATTTGATGAACTTTGTATTAATTTTTTTTGAAGATCATTTTCTAATCTTGGATTATCAACTTCAGAAAAACTGTTCATATGATCACTATTTTTTGCAAAAATATCAAAAGTTTGTGTAGCTGTATTATGCATTAAATTTTGTGCTGATATCATCAACGAAAAGGTGATTGCTGTTATGGCAAAAATTGATTGAATAATAATAAACTTACCTTTGCTTGTTTTTAAGAAAGCTTTCCTTAATCTGTAGTTAAAGAATATTCCTCTATTTGCTAATTGTTTATCTATGAAACCAATTTTTTTATTTTGATTTCTTGATTTAATTCTATGTTCGTTATTTATTAAATCCAATATAGGCTCATTTAAATACTTGATCGTAATTAGATACGCAGCAATTGTAAATATTATTGGAATTGCAACAAATAAACCAATTATGAATAATGGTGCCATATAAATTTCTTGAATACTAAACGTAAAAGAACTTGCAAAAAATTTATACAACATTTTTTGCGATGGCATCGACATGAAAAGACCAATAGTCATACCCAATAATAATAAAATAGATGTTTTTATAGCGAAAGGATAAGCTAATCTTCTTCCCGAATATCCTAAAGCTTTAAAAATTCCAATTTGTTTTCTAGTGTAATTTATTTCTTTTTTAATAATAAATGATATAAATACTACTCCAAGCATCATAACTACACTACCAATTGATATAAAGATAACTAAATTAATTTTTTGATTAGCTAATTTCTTAATATATCCTATGTCATCACTAGAGCTAGAACTTATGTAATCAAAAATTCTCTCCTTGGATTTTTCATCATCTAAAACATTATCATTGAAAGTTTTAGCATTTGTTTTTGAATTAAAGTTTATTTGAATTTTTGATCGATAGTTTGCACTTTCTGTCAAAAAACCTTCATTATAAGTTCTAGCTTTATAAAATTCATCAAAAAGATTTTGATCAATATATGCATATCCAGCATATAATTCATCTTTTCTATTATCTTCAAAAGGAATTACATCATCAATGCTTGAACCAAAACCAACAACTGTAAAGGACAATTCATTTAATAAAAATAAATCTTTATTAGAAAATCCATTTGCATCAAAATCATCATTAATAACTCCGGGCAATTTAATTTTTGAACCTATTTTATAAACATCTTTTAAACTTTCATTTAAAACGATTTCAAGATTACTACGTTTGTTTTTATAATCATTTCAATTTCATGGATTTGCATTTCTACCTTCTGTTATAACTAAATCATTAAAACCTGATTGTTCATTCGATTTAATTCTCGTAATTGTTTTAATATTATCTTTATCTTTATTTTGATATTGAATATAGTTTGTATCTCTAACTTCATTCCCGTTTGTAGTATTTTTATATATATTTTCAATTAAATATTTATAAACATTATTATCATAATCTCTTCTTAAAATATAATTAAGTTCAGGATCAATCATGAAATCATTTGAAACTTGGATAACGTTTGCAAGAGGATTTAAATTAATTTGATCGTATGTAAAAACTTCATGATTTGTAAGTTCACTTATTGGAATATCTAGTGGTATATAGAAATTGAATTTTTTTTCTTCTATTGCATTTGTATAAACAAGGTCGCTACTATTTTGGTTAGGGTCTTCTAAATTATTTTCAAAATCTGAACTGTGATGGTATGAAAATATAAATTCTAAACCAACGTTATCATAAACATCATTATAATCATTAATATTTTCATTTGATATTATCTCAGCTTTTAACTCCTTGCTTGTATTATCGTCGATAAATATTCTCTTATCATTAGAAAAATCATATCTAAGCTCTAAATTATATTTTGCAGCTTCCGCATAATATTTATCAAAATCTAAATCTGTAATTTTTGTGTTTTTTAATTCTAGATATAATTCATTTATAAATTTTTTAGCATCATAATATTCTTTGTCTGTTATTATTTTTCCTTGATCATATTTAAGTAAAGAATTATTTTCATTAGTTTCATAACCAAATTTTAAAATGTCGCGTAAATTTTTTAAAAAATCTTCATTGAAAATTTTGTATAAATAGTCTTTCAATAATTCATTACTATTAATTACATCTTTTTTAAAATTTTCCGAAAATTCTTTCATGTTATATCTGAAATTTGATTCATTATAATTATCTTGACTTATGTACATATTGTAATAAACAGCTCTATTTACCGAGTGATTCAAATTTGCTTGATAAGACACGAAATCTTCTATTTTCATCATTTCTTCAACATTTAATTCGTTTAAACGTTTATTTTCTAAATTTTCATATTCTAAAAAGACATTTAAATTGTCTGTTTTGATTCTATCGAAAATTAAATTGGCGTTTCTTACTTCAAGATTGTTGTTAATTTGACGATCACCAACAAAGTTTGTTTCTTCTAAAGGTATTTCAGCAACTTTTTTTATTAATTGATTATAAGAAGCTATATCTTCAAAAGGAAATTGATTTTTTAAATATGAAATTGTTTCATCTCTTAAAAAAACAAATGCATCGTTAGCATAATCTTTTTTCTGATTAGTTGAAAAATTTCTATTACCTAAAACTCCTCTTATTCCATCAGAAAGAATTTGTTTGAGACTTATTTCATATAAAGGGGTTGAAGATGTATTTGGTTCATTAGTAAAATTTATTATTTTAGTAGTAATGTAACTTGTGAAATCATCTTTATCTGTATTATATTTAGAAAATAAATAGTAATAATTATAAAGTCTATCATTTTTACTTATTTTACTATCGAATGTTTCATAAAATTCATCAATTCATTGAATAGATAATTTGTAAAAATCAGGACTTTTTCTCATTAAAACTTCCAAAGAATATTGTACAAATAAATTAAATGTCTGTTCTTCAATTAAGGGTTTGTTTGGTTTAGATTTATCAAATGAAGAAATTACTTTTTCACCATTCTTATAAACATCTTTATTTTGTAAAACAAAGTCATAAATGGTATTTAGACTCATCTGACCATTTGCATCAGAACTAAAATCAAATCCACCAGATTTTTTTTCTACATTATTTATTTTTGTAATTACTTGAACGGGTCCAGCCAACATACCAATCACTATTGAACTTATGATTGACAAAAAAATCACCAAAGCAACTGATGAGAATCATTTTCTTGTAAAAAGTTTCATATACGATTTGATAATTTGCTTCATATATATTATTTTAAAGAAAAAAATAATAAATACACATAATGTTGGTAAAAGAAATCATTGAGATATTTAAATTACACTAAGTTATTTGATAATTTTATGTTATATTTAAATTATATTAAAAAGCATTTTTATAAATAACTCATAGTTATTCATTTTATAATAATTAAAACTTAAAAAATTAAATAACTTAGGGAATTCTATATAAAAATAAGTAAAGGATAATAATATTATGGAAAAAGAATTGTTAAAGCAAACAGTTTCAACAGTTGAAACTGAAGAAGAAATTAAACCATTTGTTTTTAAACAAGCTGAAGTTAAAAGACAATATGCTGGTGGAGATGTTCCTACTAAAGTTTTCGCTTTAGGTGGTTTAGAAGAAATCGGTAAAAATACTTATGTTATTGAATACCAAGATGAAATTATAATTATTGATGCTGGGGTTAAATTTCCAGATGCAACAATGTTAGGGGTTAACGCAGTTATTCCTGATTATTCATATTTGGTTGAAAATCAAACTAAAATTAAAGCAATGTTCATTACTCATGGTCACGAAGACCACATTGGTGGAATTCACTACTTATTAAAACAAGTTGATGTGCCAATTATTTACGCACCAGAATTAGCAGCAGCATTAATTCGCGATAGATTAAAAGAACACAAATTAAAAGATAAAACAGTTGTTAAAGAATATAAATCTGATGATATTTGAAAATCAGCAAACTTACGTGTAAGTTTTGCTGCTTTAAACCACTCAATTCCTGATGCTTTTGGTATTTTAGTTGAAACACCGAATGGAAACATCTTTTCAACAGGAGATTACAAATTCGATTGATCACCTTTAGGACACTACACTGAATTAAATAAATTAGCAGCTATGGGTGACAAAGGAATTGAATTATTAATGGCAGATTCAACTAATGCTGAAGTTGAAGGTTACACTCCTTCTGAAAAAGGAATTATCGAAAATATTGATAAATTATTTTTAAAAGCAAAAGGGCGTATTATGATTACTACTTTTGCTTCTAATGTACACCGTATTCAACACATTATTGAAACAGCAAGTAAATATAATCGTAAAATAGTTATTTTAGGTAGATCAGTTGAAAGAATTATTAAAATAATTCGTCAAATTGGTCACTTAAAAATATCTGAAAAGCAATTTATTAAACCGGTTGATGTTGATAAGTATCCAAAAAATGAAATTATGATCATCACAACAGGTTCACAAGGTGAACCAATGGCAGCTCTTTCAAGAATTGCTAATAATAAACATCAATCAATAAACATTATTCCTGGTGATACAGTTATATTTTCTTCATCACCAATTCCTGGTAATAGAGCTGATGTTGAAAGATTGACAAACAAACTTACAAGAGTTGGTGCAATTGTAATTGAAAATACAGGAAGTAATAAAATTCACTCTTCAGGACACGCTTCACAAGAAGAACAGAAATTATTATTCTCTTTATTGAGACCAAATTACTTTATGCCAATGCATGGTGAGTTTAGAATGTTAAAGAAACATATTGAAACAGCTGAATCTGTTAACTTAGAACCTGGACATGGTTTTGTAATGGCTAATGGTGATCAACTAGAATTGTTAAATGGTAATGCCGAAATTAACAACAGAGTTGCTGCTGATGCTATTTATGTTGATGGTAAAGATATGACTGGTCAAGCATCAAACGTTATTCGTGAACGTGATGTTTTATCAAGAGATGGTTTAATATCTGTAGTTATTTCAATCGATTCACAAAATAATAAATTACTATGTCAACCAAAAATTATTTCTCGTGGTTCTTTCTATGTTAGAGAATCTGGACACATTATTGGAGAATCAATTAATATTGTTACAAATGCTGTGAATGAAGTTTTAAATGGACCCAAACCTACTTTTGGTGCTATTAAACAAGCTGTGAAACAATCACTTTCACCTTACATTTTTAAAACAAAACGTAGAAACCCTTTAATTATCCCGGTTATCTTAAATAAGAAACCAAGTGATAAATAAAATAAGTAGTCATAAGACTACTTATTTTTTATTTAAAAAATCTTATTTTGATCATTACAAAAAAATTATTTATTGTTATTTTAATTATTAAAAATAATTGTAAAACAGCAAAATTTTCTTTAAATATGTATAATAATTGTAATACATAGGAGGTATATATGTACGGAAATAGCAGAATACCAAGAGGTTTGATCAACTTTGCTCAAATACTTGGTACAACAATAGCCGCAATCGGTTTATTATCGACTATTTTATTGGCTGGTCAAATTGTAGACTTATTCGGATCAAACGAGATAGCTGGTAAAATGTCATATGCAACATTAGTAAGTTTTGAAGTATTCATCTTATTTAAAACAATTGCATCAGGAGTTGCCATCTACAAATTTATGAAAGATAACAGTGATGACGATATTCTTAATAATAAATTCGTTCTTGCTGCTTTAAGTTTAAATGTAGGAGGTTTCTTTACTCCCTTCATTCTTTCTTCATTACCAAATGTTGATACAAGATCAAATATTAATCCTCGTTATTATTTAACTAGAGTTTTAGGAATAATAAGCTTGGGTGGTGGAATTTCAATGCTAGCTGCATTATTCTTAGTTACACTGACAGGAGCAGAAAGTATTACAGTTTCACAAATGATGGATACAAATAATTCTGTTGCAGGAGTAATCACTGTTGCTTTTGCTGGATTAATGATTTTCATTGGAACTTTATCAGCTTCAATGTTCTTTACTAAAAATTCAAATAATATTTTTGAAGGAAATACTTTCTTAAGTAAAATTATGAATGCAGTATCAATTATTTTCTTAGTTATGGCAACAATCGAATTAATTTGATTAATCTTTATAGCAGTAATAAGATTGCTAGGTGCTATTGGAAATATGATTAGAGCTATCACAACTGATGGAAATGCGTTTGTTAAATTATTCGCTATGATGTTTGCATTATTCAATTTAACTATCACAATATACTATGTTACATACATTATGAGAATGGCAGTTCAATGTATCTCAGGTATTTGAACAAAAAACAAAGAAGTTGTATTTACAAAATATAGCGGACTTGAAGATGCTAAAATTAAAAAACAAAATAGACAATATTAAAAGGCTTTTAAAAGCCTTTTTTATTTTTGTAATTCTTTTTTAATAATTAAATAAAGTTCTTCGGGTGATAATTCTCCGCTCAATTTAATTGTTTTTGATTTTGATTCACGAAGTTGCTTCATATGTTCAGCATAAACACCTGGAGAAGTTTCATCATTGATTTTATTATACAATTTAGTTCATTCAATAAACTCATTTGTATACTGACCATTTTCATCAATTTTAAGACCGCTTAATCCATTTCTAGCGATTTCTCTATCAATTATTCTATTTATACGTTTTTGATCATCTAAGAAAAGAAAAACTAAAATATCTCTATTATTAAAACCATCTTTTTTTCACGAATATACAGAACCAGCAACAACATAACTGCAGTTATCTATTGTGTCTTGATTATATAAAGAAATTCTTTCACTTATTTCCCTGTTAAATTTAAAGGTTTCATCTGTTCAAAGGTAGTGATCAGTATCAATAAATTTAATATTTTCTTTTTCTGAAATATATTTTCCTAATGTAGTTTTACCAACACCAGCAGCACCAATAATTTGAATTTTCATACTACCTCCAATTAATATAATATTATCAAAAAATAGGACGAAGTCCTATTTTAAATTTGAGTGCTTTAGAAAATGAATGATATAGGTAAGAAATAATTAGTATTGCCAAATTGGTCGAATAAAGGCTTACCAATAAATATTTCTTTATTGTAATTAATCATTCGATAAAAGTAATTATTAATTAAAACATGAACTTTGTTTTCATCTTTAATACTAAAGATAAAAGTTTCTTTTAATTCTTTTGATGATATCAAAATTGAAAATTCATCAAATTTAGTTATAGTTAAATCATCATTTGATTTAAAAATTTCTTTATCATTTTTATAAATCTTATTGTCATTTGTTAAATAAATTGTGTAATCATCAAAATTAATAATATTTGTTATGTTTTCTTTGAAATTTTTAATTATGTTATTTTCAAATAAATAAATTTTTTTATCTGAGAAACTTTTTAAAACCAATTCGTTTTGTTTGACACCTAAGATCACATAGTTATTAAGTTTTTCAATTATTTTTCCATTTGAATTTTTAACATAAGATTTATCACTATCAATAATCGAAGTTAATTTATCATTTTCAAAATCTATTAAAGAAAAAATAAATCCACGATGATATTCTAATAATTCTAATTCTGATTCAGATATTTCCAATAAATTAGAATAATTTGGATCAGGATTATTTAAAAAATTATTTTGAAAACTTTTAATCACTAAATTTTCTTTTAAAATTTTTGCATCAATCTTCGCTAAAAAATTTTGATCATGATCAAAATCAGAATTTGTAAAATATATATCATTACCAGTTACTCAAAAATTAGTTATTCATGAAGAATTTAAATATTCTTTTAAAACCAAACCTTTTTTAACTTTAATTTTAGCCATATAAATCCCTCTACTTATTTAATATTTTATATAAAAAAATAGGCAAAAACCTATTTTTGAATTATTTAATATTATTCAATATCTGTTAATCAACTAAATGTTCTTTGAACAGCAGTTGTTCATCCTTTAATTAAATGATCTGCTTCTTTTTGAGAAATTGATGGACTTAATTTAAAATCAACAGCAACATTTTTTTTAATTTCTTCAACTGAATTTCAATAGCCAACTTTTAAACCAGCTAAATAAGCTGCTCCCATTGCTGTTGTTTCAATATTTTTCGGTTTAACAACAACTGATTGAGTTATATCAGATTGGAATTGCATCATAAATTTATTTTGAGATGCACCGCCATCAACCTTAATTTCTTTGATTGGTGCTTTTGTGTCTTTTGCCATTGCACTTACGACATCATAAGCTTGGTATGCAATTGCTTCAAGTGTTGCTCTAACAATGTGTTCACGTTTTGTACCTCTATCAAGTCCAAAGATTGCTCCACGAGAATATGAATCTCAATATGGTGAACCTAGACCTGTAAATGATGGTACTACATAAACCCTTCTATTATCATTAACTTGACCAGCATATCATTCTGTTTCAATTGCGTTATAAATAATTCTTAAATTATCTCTCAACCATTGAATAGCGGCTCCCGCCATCATTACTGATCCTTCTAAAGCATAAGTTATTTTTCCATCATATGCATTTGCAACAGTTGTTAATAAACCATGAGTTGAAAATACCCTTTCTTCTCCTGTATTCATTAAAATAAAGCATCCAGTTCCATAAGTAACTTTAGATTCTCCTTTATTAACACATAGTTGACCAAATAAGGCTGATTGTTGATCACCAATTGATGAGTTAATTGGAATTTGAGTTAAATCATTTCTTGAAATTAAACCTGGATAAGTTTTTCCAAAATCATCAGCACAATTTTTGATTTCTGGTAAGATATTTCTTGGAATATCAAATAAAGCTAATAATTCATCATCTCAATCGTTGGTATGGATATTATAAAGCAATGTTCTCTGAGCATTAGTGTGGTCTGTTAAAAATAATTCTCCACCTGTTAAACGGAAAATTAATCATGTATTAATTGTTCCGAACATCAATTTTCCTTCAGCAGCTAATTTTCTAGCATCTTCAACATTATCTAATATTCATTTTACTTTAGTACCTGAGAAGTATGGATTAATAATCAAACCCGTTTTCTCTCTAACCATATCAACTTCTTTTTGACCCATTGATTCACAATATTTTGCAGTTCTTTGATCTTGTCAAACAATAGCATTATAAATTGGAAGTCCGGTTTCTTTATTTCAAATAACAACAGTTTCACGTTGATTTGTAATACCGATAGTTTCGATTTGTGAACCTTTAATTTTTGATTTATTTAAAACTTGTGTAAAAGTAGATCTTTGAGTATTTCAAATTTCAACTGCATCATGTTCAACTCATCCTTCTTGTGGAAAGTATTGAGTAAATTCTAATTGATCAACTGCGACAATTTCACCTTTTTTATTTGTGATAAGTGTTCTTGCTGACGTTGTTCCTTCATCAAGAGTTATAATATATTTTTCCATAGTTTCTCCTTTATATTAAAATAGGGGTAAAATTGATTTTTCTTTTGGGATTCAATTTTTATTTTTTTCTAATTCACCAGCTGTTTCTTTCACTAAATCAATTACCATATCAGCTATTGCTGGTGCCGAGGCAATTGCTGGTGATTTCATACCAGCAACGTTAATAAATTTTTTATCACCGCTTGCATGTTTGATTCAAAAATCATCATTAATTGGTTCAATTGGTCTTGATCCAGATAATGTCATGCAAGTTTTATCCATATTTATTGATGGAATTAGTTTTTTACCAATATTTCCAATGTTATTAAATTGTTCAGCTGTAACTAATCTTGTTTCATCTTTTGGTACATTATCAACCGCTGTTGGACCCACTAAAACGTGACCATCTAACATCGGAGCAACAATTACACCTTTTCCATGAATTGTTGGAACCATGAATACTACAGAATTTACAATTCCGGCTTCGGTTTTTTCTAAAATTCTATATTCACCTCTTTTTGTAACTAAATTAAAGTCAGCATATCCAGCCATTTTAGAAATCATGTCTGCATAGTGTCCTGCTGCATTAATCACATACTCAGCTTCAATTGTTTCACCTTTTGATGTTGTGATTAAATATTTTGAATTATTATGTTTAATACTTACAACTTTTGCATTAACCTTTAAATCTACACCATTTCTAACTGCATTTGTGAATAAAGTTTTTGTTAATTCTGGAGTGTCAACAGCAATTGAAGAGTTGCATACAAGAGCACCAACTGCTTCTTTTGAAATATTCGGTTCTCTTTTTTGCAATTCCTTTGCATCAATTATTTCTAATTCAGAGGCTTGTAATCCGTTTGTCAATCCTCGTTCATATAGCATATGAATATGTTTCATTTCCTCTTCACTAAAAGCTACAATTGTTGAGTCAATTCTTAAAAATGGAAATTCCATTTCTTTGATTCAATCTTCATATCTTAATTTACCTAATTGATTTAATTTGGCATTGAGTTTTCCTGGTGTCGGATCAAATCCACCATGCACCAATCCTGAGTTACCAGCAGTTGTTTCCATAGCAACTCTTGCGTTTGCTTCTAATACA
This sequence comes from Mesoplasma photuris ATCC 49581, assembly GCF_000702725.1. Lineage (GTDB taxonomy): Bacteria > Bacillota_I > Bacilli_A > Mycoplasmatales > Mycoplasmataceae > Tullyiplasma > Tullyiplasma photuris. The sequence continues at coordinate 61,321 of NZ_JNJI01000002.1, forward strand.
ACAACTTTTTTATTATATTGAGCAATTTCTCTTGCAATAGAGGCTCCAATAATCCCTCCACCGATAATACAAATATCATATTTATTATTCATACAATTTCCTTCTTTATTTTTTCTAGAATGCTAAGAAAATAGCTCCTACTAAGATTCCACCTAGCATTGGTCCTGCCACTGGAATTCATGAATATGATCAATCTGAGTCGCTTTTTCCTTTTAAAGGTAAAGCAAAGTGAACTAGACGTGGTCCTAAATCACGAACTGGGTTAATTGCATAACCAGTTGTTCCTCCAAGTGATAATCCGATAGCAATAATTACAATACCAACAACAATTGGTCCAAAGAATTCTCCATTGAATCTTCCCATTGATAAGGCAGCAAATACTAACACTCCTGTTCCAACAGTTTCCATAGCTAAATTTAATCATTTTGCTCTTGTTGTTGCTCCAGTTGCATGCATTCCTAAAACATTTGCAGTTGCGAATTCATCGTTTCCTTGTAATGTCATTTGAATGTGTTTGAAGTATAATAAGTCAATAATTAATTGACCCAACATTGCTCCAATCAATTGAATTGCTAATAGTCCGATAAATATACCAGTAGCCGCACCACCTGAATATCCCATATTCATAATTGGTGCTCCTTCATCAGCAATCATAGCTCCAATCATTACAGCTGGATTGAATCATCCAGGACCACTAAAGGCTGCTGCTATCATCGCCGATACTGTTACGGCAAAACCTCAACCAATTGTAATTGCTAATCAACCAGCATTATTTCCTTTTGTACCTTTAAGTACACAATTTGCAACAATACCATTACCCAATATAATCAATAGCATTGTTCCAAATAATTCTGTTAAGAATAATTCTGTTAAGTTCATGTTTTTCCTTCCTTTTTTTGTTTTGTTACCTTCGTTCAAAGGTTATTATCATTATACTTTATTTTTCCATTTTTTCCATTTTTTAAACAAAAAACTGGAAAAAATGGAATGTTATCTCATTTTGAGACAAAAAAAATAACCCGTAGGTTATTATAATTATTTAGATTGAATTGCTTCAATTCCAGGTAAAGCTTTACCTTCCATGTATTGTAGTGAAGCTCCTCCACCTGTTGAGATTCATGAAAAATCATCTTTGAAACCTAATTTAATTGCAGCAGCAGCAGAATCACCACCACCAATTAAAGTAAATGCATTATCTAATTTAGCAGCTGATTCACAAACTGCAACTGTTCCAGCTTTAAAGTTTTCAAATTCTGAAACTCCCATTGGTCCATTTCAAACAACTGTTTTAGCTCCAGCTAATTCTTTTTGGAATAATTCAATTGTTTTTGGTCCAATGTCTAATCCCATTAATCCTTCTGGCACATCTAGTCCACAAAATGTTGGTTCAACATCAGCGAATGTTGAAGCACAAGCAGCATCAACTGGTAAGATAATTTTACCGTTTGCTTTAGCTAAATATTCTTTTGCTAATTCAACTTTATCTTCTTCTAATAGTGAGTTTCCAATTTCGTGTCCTAATGCTTTCATGAATGTGAAAGTCATTCCTCCACCAACTAAAATTTTGTCAACTTTAGTTAATAAGTGATCAATAACTCCAATTTTATCTGAAACTTTTGCTCCACCTAAAATTGCTACGAATGGACGCTCAGGCGCATCAATTCCTTTACCTAAGTTTTCAACTTCTTTTTCAACTAAAAATCCTAATGCAGATTCAGCAATGTTTTCTGAAATTCCTACGTTTGAAGCGTGTGCACGGTGTGCTGTTCCAAAAGCATCATTTACGAATACATCACCAAGTGATGCTCAGTATTTACCTAATTCAGGATCATTTTTAGATTCAGCTTTAACAACTTCTCCATTTTTAACATCTTCAAAACGTGTGTTTTCAAATAATAATACTTCTCCGTTTTTTAATTCATTAATTGCAGCTTCTAATTCAGCACCACGAGTTTGAGGAACAAATTTAACTGTTTTACCTAAAACTTCTTCTAATTTTTTAGCAACTACTGCTAAAGATTTAGTAGCTTTATCTTCTTCTGTTTTAATTCTTGATAAGTGTGAAAATAAAATAATTTTCGCATCATTTTCAATTAAATGTTTAATTGTTGGCATAGCTGCTTGAATACGGTTATCATCAGTAATAACACCTTCTTTAACTGGAACGTTAAAGTCAACACGAACTAATACTTTTTTACCATTAACTTCAATATCTTTTAAAGTTTTTTTGTTGTTGTAATTCATGATATTTCTCTCCTTTTAATATACATAATAATTTTATAACAATTAGGTAATTAATTGTCAAAAATATAAAAAGAACCCTTGGGTTCTTTTTACTATTAACTATATTTTAAGTACTTAAAATTATAATCCTGTGAAGTATCCAATTGTTCTTACTAATTGTGATACATATGATGATTCATTATCATATCATGAGTTAACTTTAACTAATTGTTTTCCATCTTGACCTAAAATAACTTTTGTCATTGTAGCGTCATAAATTGAACCAAATGATGATCCAATAACGTCTGAAGAAACGATTGGTTGAGTGTTGTATTTGATTGCTTTAGCTAAATCAGCATCTGCTGCAATAGCTTTTTTCATTGTATCGTTGATTAATTCAACTGAAACTTCTTTTTCAAATTCAACTGTTAAGTCAGTAATTGATCCTGTAATTGTTGGAACACGTAAAGCAGCTCCATCTAATTTACCTTTTAATTGAGGTAAAACTAATGAAACAGCTACAGCAGCACCTGTTGTTGAAGGGATAATGTTTGCCATAGCAGCACGTCCTCTTCTTAAATCAGCGTGTGGTAAGTCTAATAATTTTTGGTCATTAGTTACAGCGTGAACTGTTGTCATTAATCCTTTTTTAATTGTGAATGCTTCATCTAAAATTTTAGCCATTGGTGCTAAACAGTTAGTTGTACATGAAGCTCCTGAAATGATGATATCGTCAGCTGATAAATCTTTGTGGTTTACTCCGTAAACAACAGTTTTTAAATCACCAGTAGCTGGTGCTGAGATAACAACTTTTTTAGCTCCTGCTTCAACGTGTTGAGCAGCTGCTTCTTTTTTAGTATAGAATCCTGTTGATTCAACTACTAGATCAATTCCAAGTTCTCCTCAAGGTAAGTTTTTAGCTTCTCTTTCAGCGAAGATTTTTACTTCTTTTCCATCAACAATGATTGAATTTTCAGTAAATGAAATTTTTCCTTCTTGGAATTTTCCTTGTGCTGAATCGAATTCTAATAAGTACGCTAATGTTTTAGTATCTGTTAAGTCATTAACAGCAACAATATCAAAACCTTGGTTAAATAATTGTCTAAAAGTTAAACGTCCGATTCTTCCGAATCCATTAATAGCAATTTTTTTTGACATAATTAAATTTTCCTCTCTTATTTAATATACATAATTATTATATAACTTTATTTTGAAATATAGTATAAAAAAACAATCAAAAGGTTTTACACTCTATGATTGTTTCCTTTTAATTCAGCCTCATCTGCAAGTACTTTAATACGCTCCATAAATCTTTGTTGTTTTATTTTTTCTAGTGCTGAGTTATCATTTTTAATTGAATAGTTTTTTTCTAATTCATTCATACTAAAGTTTGAAGAAAAGAAAGTCATTTTTTTATTTTCCATTCTATAATTTAATATTGAAAATAAGAAATCATCTCTTCATCAAGTTGAAATAGATTCACCACCAATATCGTCTAAAAATAGAAATTCTGAATGTTTTAAAATAGAATTTAATGATTCGCTTTTTTTAGTTTTAACTTGATCGGTAAAACCTTCTTTCATGGTATTGATTAAATTACCAACACCAATAAAAGCAACTTTCCTTCCATTGGCAGCTAATGTATTTGCTAAAACTTTTAATAAGGTTGTTTTTCCAACTCCAGGAGTACCAAATAAATAAATACCTTTTCCAGTCTTGTTATTAATTTTTTTAAGTGCTGTTGATAAAAACATTTTTCTTTGTTCAATTTCGCTGTTAGAAAATTGATCATATGCTTCAACTTCTTTAATATATTGACCAGGTGATGCAATATTAAATGAATCGATATCATAATCTATATAATTAAAATTATTTTTTAGTTCAAAGTTTTTATTTTCAAATCTTCAATGTGCACATTTTTTTAAAGAAATATAAAAACGTTCGTTCTCATATTGTAAAGATGATCGATATCCTTTTGTTTTTTGTTTACATTCTGACATTGGACCAGCTTCACACAAAATATATTTATCAACAAAATCCTCTAAAACGAACTGGTTTCGTTTTAGAGTATCATCAGATATATTAAATTTTTCAATAACTCTAGCTACTGCTGGATTTTGTTTAATATGATCCATGTGATTCCTTTTCTATAATAATTTTTCTAGATTGTCCAATTCTTCTAAAGTTGTAGTTGTTGTCAAATCAATTGATTCATATTTTGATACGAATAAATCTTTATTAGTTTTTTCTTCTTTTATTAAAGGTTTTTTTGAATTTGTAATTTCTTTTAGAAATAACATAATTTCTTCAGTTGAGTGAATAGCATTTTCAACTAAAGTATCTGCAATTTTTTGTAAATAATTAGTAATGATTTTACCTTTATTTTTATAGAATGAATAATCAATTAAGCAATTCAGTGCTCCATCAGTTAATTTGTTTTGATCTTTAACTTCTTTTAAAGATTGGGTCATAATTGGTCCTGGTTTTTCTTCTAATAACTGTTCATAATATTCTTCAAAAGTAAAATTTTCAAATTCTTCTACTTTAATTAATTCATTCTTAGATAATTTTGTTTTTAATTTAACTTTTGGTTTAGCTAATTCTTTAGCAATTTCACTTTTAAAAATATTTTCATTAATAACTTTTGTTGCAAAATTATATGATTTTTCAATAATTAAAACCAATTCGATTTCAGTAAAAGTTTTAGCTCCTAATGCTGTTTCAATTAAAGAAATTGTTTGAGGATCTTCTAAACTAATTTGAAGATTTCTTTTATTTAAAAGTGAAGTTAAGGTTTTTTTATCAACAAATTTATCCATTAAATTTTTTCTTTTTCTTGAAATAATTACAGATGTGTATGCTGTTTTTAAATCATCAGAAATATCTTCTTCAAAAACTTCAGCGAAATTAGAAGTAATTTCTTCAAATTCATCTAAATCATTATGTAAAGAAGTTTCTATAAAAGTAAATTTGACTGCTTCATAATTTTCTTCACCCAATTTTTTAATTAAGGCACAATTGAATCATTCGTTATTTAAAAAATCTTGCGGAGATAATGGAGTTAAAATTTGAAATTTACGATTTTGGGTTTTTCTTGATATTGAAGTTTTAATTAATTTTAAAGCTTCTAATTTTTTCAAATTTTTGTCAAGTTGTTTTTCTGTACCGCTTGTTAATGCAATAAGCCTACCTAATTGGAATGATACTCCATATTTTTTCATGAACTTATATTCATCAACTAAAGTTAAATATAGACCAATTGCAGACGATCCCGCGATTGGCTGATAAAGTTTTATTAAAATAGAGGTATCAAATTCACTTATATGCTCATTACAAACAACATTATATTTAGCGTCTAGAAAGTTCATTTTTACCTCCATTTGTATATAACAATTATTCCACTAAAAATAATTTTTTTTGAGAATTTTTTCAACTTTTTAAATTATACATTTCAAAAAAAATCTAAACCTTTAATTTAATAAGGTTTAGATAAGTTTTCCACTTTTCCACATTAAAATTTTTGACATTTTGGACAATATTCAGTGCCTCTTCCATTAACTTTAGTAAATAAAATAGTTTCTCCACAAACAAGACAAGCTTGTTTTCTACGTGAGTGGACCATTAATTTATCTTGATAGTGTCCTGTTTCAGTTGCAGAAGATTTAAATGAGTGGAAAGTTGTTCCTCCCATTTCAATAGCCGCTAAAAGAATTTCTTTAGAATTTTGTAAAATTGCTTTTACTTCTTCGAGATTTAAAGAATCTGCTGATCTTTCAGGATTTACTTTAGACTTGAACAAAACTTCATTAACATAGATATTTCCAAGTCCTGCTAGCTTTTCTTGATCTAAAAGCAAGGTTTTAATTGCTTTTTTAGACTTTTTAGTAATTTTATATAAATACTCTGGAGTTGCTAAATCAGTTTGCATTGGAGTTGGACCTAATTTATGAATAGAACTCTTTGCAATGTAATCTTCTTTTGAATATAATTCCAAAGTTCCAAATTTACGTGAATCATAATATCTCAAAACTTGATTATTATCTAAATGAATTTGAGCTTCTAATCAACTTTCTTTAAACTGTAATTCATCTATTTCTTCAACAGATCATTTACCTTCCATTCTCAAATGAGAAACCATAACATGTGTATCTAATTCAATTAATAAGTATTTAGCAATGTTTGTTACACGTTGAATAGTTTGCCCTTTGATTATCGATTTAAATTCTTCTATACTAGGAGTTTTCAACAGTTTAGTATAGAAAATTTTCGAATCTAATATTTTTGTATTTTGAATCTTTTTATTTAAAATTTTTGCAACCGTGGTTACTTCTGGTAATTCTGGCATGTTTCCTCCTATTTTAGTTCAAATCAATTATTTCCGCTTGATTCAGAAACCTTAAGTTTAACTTTAACTTCTTGTTCAATATTAAATTGTTTAAACATAGAAATTAAAGCATCATTCATTAGTGCTTTTATTTTCACTATATGATCATTTTCGTCTTTATGAATTTCAAAAATAATTTCATCGTGAACTTGAGCAATCATTTTCGATTTAAGATTATTAGTTCTTAAATAGTTGTTAATATTTATCATTGCAACTTTTAAAATATCAGCAGCTGTTCCTTGTATTGGCATATTTACTGCAACTCTTTCACCAAATTGACGTAATAAATATTTGGTTGACTTTAATTCATCGATCAACCTTTTTCGATTAACTAATGTTGATGCATAATTAGTAGAATTTGCATTTGCGATCATTTCATTTTTAAAAGCTAAGATATCTGGGAAAGATTTATAATATGCTTCAATAAATATTTTTGCTTCAGGAATCGATATATTTAAATCTTGTGCTAAACCATAATCACTTAAACCATAAATAATACCAAAGTTAAAAACCTTAGCAATTCTTCTTTTATCTTCATCGACAATTTCATTTTGATCTAAATTAAAAATTTTACGAGCAGCTTCTGCGTGAACATCTCTATCTTCTATGAAAATATCAATCAAGCTTTTTTCATTTCCCATTTGTGCTAATACTCTTAATTCAATTTGAGAATAGTCGAATGAATAAAATTTATAATCTTTTTCAGTGACAAATATTTTACGAACTTGTTTTTGATCATTATCATGAACAGAAATATTTTGAACATTAGGTTCTGAAGAAGATAATCTTCCAGTATTTGTTAATGTTTGATTAAAAATGGTATGTATTTTTCCATCTTTAAAAATGTATTTTTCAAAACCTCTTAAATATGTTGAATATAGTTTTGAGAATTTTCGATGTTTAAGTAACAAAGGGATGATTGGATGATCATTTTTTAATTTATCTAAAACATCTTTCCCTGTGCTTCCTTTTGCTAGGTCTTTTAGCCCTAATTTAATAAATAAAAGTTCTTGAATTTGTTTTGGAGATTGGAAATTGAAAGATTCTCCAACAAAATCTTTAATCATTTCTTTCATTTCACTTTCGACTTCATTCAATTTTGCAAGTATATAAATTGTTTGAGCTTTTAGTTCTTTCTTATCAATATTAATTCCGTTTTGTTCCATTTCAAATAAAACAAATGCAAAAGGTAAATCGATTAAGTTATATAAATCAAATTGTTCTGTTTTTATCATTCTTTCAATTGCGTTTTGTTTTGTTTTGTTAATAATGAAAGCTTTTTTAGAAATAAATTCAGCTTTTTTATCTATATCAATTTCAGAATTTTTCTTAACTCCTCTACCAAAAATGAACTCATCTTCGATGATGTTTAAATCAGGAGAAATAACTCTTGTATGAGATGAGATATTAGATTTAACATTGGCATCAATTGTGTAACCAGCAATCATCATGTCATAAACAAAACTTTTTATTGAAAAATCATATCCAGAATTTTTAAGTAAAGTTAGTGTAGCTTTGATATCATAAGTATTTTTTAATTTAGTTTCGTCTTTTAGAAATTCGCTTAATGCATCATCAAATGAGCTGATGATTTCAGTATTGAAAATACTCAATTGTTGTTGAGCTGGTTTAACATCAATAAAAAAGTTTCCATTATCATTTGAAATTCCATATCCCACTATTTTAGAAGTGTGGTAATTTTCATCCAGTGTTTGAATGTAAATTGAGTTTTCTAAGCATTCTAAAGATCTATCTCATTTTTTTAAAATTTTATATTTAATAATTTCTTCAGAATTAATACCTTCAGCCCTTGTTGATAATCTTTTTACTAAAGAATACATTTCGTATTTTTTTAAAAATTCTATCAGAGGATAAACAGAGATATTTAAAGGTCTAAATTTTAAATTATCGATATGAATATCTGTTGATATAGTTGCAATTTTTTTACATAAATATGCAGATTCTTTACCAACTTCAAGTTTATTCTTAAGAGTCCCTTTGATATTTTCAATATTTTCATAAATAGATTCAATAGTACCATATTCAGTAACTAGTTTGATGGCTGTTTTTTCACCGACACCTTCAACTCCTCTTAAATTATCTGATGGGTCACCCATCAAACCTTTTAAATCACAAACTTGAGTTGGTGTACATTTTCATTTTTCAAATAATTCATCAAAACTGTATTCTTTTAAATCACTTGTACCAGAAATTGGTAATAGAATTTTAGTTTGATCAGAAATTAATTGAAACATATCTTTATCTGATGTTAAAATTTCGATTTCATAATCAGTACCTAAATTAGTTTCAATATATTTTGAAAGAGATCCAATGATGTCATCAGCTTCAATGTTCTCTAATTCATATCAATCAATTCCTGCTGCATCTAAAAATTCTCTAACCATTGCAAATTGGGGAATTAAATCTTCTGGTGTTTCTGATCTACCAGCTTTATAATCTTCAAGCATATCATGTCTAAACGTTTTTTTGCCAGCATCAAAAGCAACTTTAACATCATAGTAATCTCTTCTATCTAAGAGAGAAGTTAGCATATTTGCAAAAGAATAAATTGCATTTGTAGGAATTCCTGTTGATGTTCTTAAAATATTTCCTTTATATGCTCCAGCGAAATATGCTCTAAACAATAATGAATTTCCATCTACTAGTAGTATTTTTTTTGATCCCATTGTTTCTCTTTTCTATTTTTTTACTATTTTAACAATTTTATTAAAGACTGCCTTTACATTTTGATTGTATTTTTCAATTTTTATTTCTAAAATCAAAATCATATCTAATGTTAAATCATATTTAATATTTTCAAAACTCGATGAGAATATTGTCATGTCAATCGAGTCAGTATTATCTGTTAATTTAACAAATGCCATTTCCAAATTGTTTTTATCTTTGATAATTTTTATATCTTCTACTCTAACCAAAATATTACATGTTTGGATTTTATTTTTTGCAACAATTAAATCGACTGGTTTAGATATAGCGTTTTCATTTTTGAATCTGATAATTGGATCACCATTAATATAAAAACCATACATTTCTTTTTCAAACTCAGATATCAACATTTCATCAATTGTTATTTCATCTAATAATAAAGGAAATTTTGCTAACGGATCATCAATTCCCGTTGTTGCTTGAGCTTTATTATAAATTGCATCAATATTTTCTAATATCGTTAATCTATTATAACCAAAATTATCAAAAACTCCCGCTTTTGCTAACAATGCAAATTTTGATTTAGTAAGACCTTTATTGTGCATAAAAGTTATAAATAATGTTAAGTTTTCAAAAACATCAGAATTTAATTGATGGGCTTCTCTAAATATTTTTACCATTTCTCTTGAAATACCTTTAATTGAAGTTAGAGGCATAAAAATAACTTTATTTGATGGTACATAACCAAAATTAATGCTTTTAACGGTTGGTGTTTTTATTTTAATTCCATATTGATTTAATTCTTTAATATATTGATTTGTTTTAACACTGTCACCAATTACTGAATTTAATAGTGAACTGTAAAATTCTTCAGTGTAATGGGTTTTAAAATATGCCAATCAATAACTTATTAAAGAATATGCAATTGAATGTGACTTATTGAAACCATATTCAGCAAATTTAGATATTCACTGTCAAATGGTAATTGCTTTTTCTTCGGTGTAACCATTTTTGATAGCTTCTAATAAAAATTCTTGGTGCACTGAATTCATATATTCATAATTTTTCTTACCCATAGCTCTACGAACAACATCAGCTTTTGCTAATGAAAAATTAGCGACTTTTTGCAACATTTGAATTACTTGTTCTTGATAAACAATAATTCCATAAGTTGGTCTTAATATTTCTGACAAACTTTCATCAATTAAATAATTATTTAAATTAGAATTTTTTCTTTTTAAATATTCTGGGATGAATTCTTGCGGTCCTGGTCTATATAATGCAGAAACTGTTGAAATATCTTCTAAAGAATTGACTTTCATTTGCATAGCTAAATTTGTCATTCCTTCTGATTCAAGTTGAAAAATACCACTTGTGTTCCCTTTTTGCAATTCATTAAATGTTGCTTGATCATTTAAAGGAATTTTTCGTAAATCAATTGATAATTTTCTAGTTCTTAAAACAGTTGCCCTAATTTCTTGAATGGTTCTTAAATTTTTTAGTCCTAGTATATCCATTTTAATTAGACCTAGATCTTCTAAAAAATTCATATCATATTGTGTTTGATTAATACCGTTGTAACCAATTTTAATAGGTAATATTTCCCTTAAGTCTTTATCACTTAAAATAATACCAGCAGCATGTGTACCTGTTTGTCTTGGTAAAGAATTTAATTTTTTAGCTACACTAAAAATTTCTGGATAAACTTTAGAATACATTTTTAGTTTTTCGTTATTAGCAATTATTTCATCTGGTGATTGATCATTTTTAACTGGAGCATGTTTTGTAATTTCGTTCATCAATGATACTTCATGACCAAAAAAACGACCAACATCTTTTAAAGCCATTTTCATACCAATTGTTTGGTATGTTACGATTGTTCCAACATTATAAACACCATATTTTTCAAATAAATATTCAATAACCAAATCTCTTCTATCATCTTGAAAATCAATATCTATATCTGGAAGTGTAATACGTTCAGGATTTAAAAAACGTTCAAATAATAAATCAAATTTCAAAGGATCAACTTCGGTAATATTTAATAAAAATGATACTAAACTACCAGCTGCTGAACCTCTTCCCGGACCAACTATTATTCCGTTATCTTTGGCAAATTTAACATAATCTCAAACTACTAAAAAATAATCATTAAAATTCATCGAATTAATAACTTCTAATTCAAAATCTAATCTATTTAAATACTCTTGCTCACTTTTAACAGGACTAAAATTTGATAAATACATCTTTAAATTGTTAAGACATAATTCTCTCATGAAAGTTTTGCTTGGCATATTATTTGGTGTTTTATATTTGATGAAGTGCTGTTCATTATTTTCAAAAATATTTAGATTTACTTTTGATGCAATTAAATTAACCAAACTGTTATGATTATCAAAATTATAATTTCTTAAATCTTCATTTTTGGGATAATGCGCTTTTTCAACTAAAATATGATCATTAATCGTTAAATTGTTTTTTATACCCATCAAAACTTTGAAATCTTGAAATTCTTCATTATAGAAATAATTTATATCTCTAAAATATATTTTTGCATTGTTTGTATTAATAAAATTTTCATTTCCAACAATATTTATTATTTGTTCATCTAAATTATTAAAATTTGAAATAACAAAAATATTAGAATTAATATTTTTAAACATTAATTCAATTTTTTGTTCATTAGTCATTTTATTTGAAGATAACTTTGATGAAATAAATAAAATCTTTTTATAACCATCAGAATTTAAAGGATACAGATTGATTTTAAATTCTTCAAGCATGATTGTTATACCAATTATCGGTTTAATATTTACAGCTGTAGCTTTTTTAACAAATTCTGCAACTCCATACATTGTTTCTTTTTCAGAATAAAATAATACATTCAAATTATTGGTTTGAGCAAATGAAATATAATCATCTATTTTAATAAATGATTCTTGAAAATTATATGCTGATCTAATATTAAAATGAGAAATATAATTCATCGTGCTCCTCTCTAAACCGAAAAATTAACGTTGCCGTTAATTTTATTCTTCAGTTTTTATTATTTTTTCAACTTTAGTGAATTCACCATCTTTAAAAACAAATTCTTCAATGAAATTTTCGATAGTATAGTCTAAAATTTCATTTCACATAATCGCATTTTCTTGTGCTTCAGCAACTCACATTTTTGGTTTTGTTACTGGGTTTTTAGGAACAAACAAAGAACACGCATCATCAAATGGAAGAATTGATGTTTCATAAGTATTGATAAATTTTGAAATTTCAATAATTTCTTCTTTATCATAAGTTAATACCGGTCTTAAAATAGGATAAATACTTGTAGCGTTAATTACATTTATACTATCAATAGTTTGTGAAGCTACTTGACCTAAACTTTCTCCAGTTATAATGCCTTTAATTTTATTTTTTCTTGCTAGTTCATTAGCGATTCTCATAAACATTCTTCGCATAATAGTTATTTTGTAACTTTCATCCGGAATATGATTCAATTCTTCTAAAAGCATTGTGAAATTACATACATACAATTTGAATTGATTTGAATTATAACGAGAAGTTTTTTTAGCTAACTCAAAAACTTTGTGTAAAGCTTTTTCATTTGTGTGAGGTGGTGTCATAAAATGTAAAAAATCTACATGCATTCCACGCTTCATTGTTAAAAAAGAAGCGACAGGAGAATCTATTCCTCCACTTAATAGTGATAATCCTTTTCCAGAAACTCCAACAGGTAAACCTTTTAATGCTGAAATTCTTGAATCAAAAATGTCTACATGATCTTTTTTAACAACAATTTCAATTTTTAAGTCAGGATTATGAACATCAACAATCAAATCACCAATCTCTCTCAAAACTTTTGGAGCAATCGTTTGTTTCATTTCAGTTGAAGTCATTGCAAAAGATTTATCTTTTCTTGTAGCTTCTAATTTGAAGCGTTTTTTATTGGATTTTTTAGCGATTTCAATAACAGCTTTAGTAATTGCATCAATATCTTTTTTTGTTTTTTCAACAACAGAAATTGAGTAAATACCGAAAACAGTTTGTAACTCTGCTACAACATGGTCAACAATTTCAGCATCGACCTCTAAAGTTAAAGAATTATTGTCTCTAATGTATTGAACTTGATCCTTATATCTTTTTAATTTGAACTTTATATTTTGAATCAATTTTTGAATAAAGACGTTTCGATTACCACCTTTTAAAGTTAATTCTCCGTATCTTATTAATATGTTTTTTTTCATTATCTTCCCATTTCCCTTCTTAAACTTTCTAGAGTTTTTATAGACTTATTAATCATTTCTATTGGTGAAAGAGTTTCATAATCATAAATCATATCATCAATTGTGCTTTGAGCCATTGTTTCATCAAATTTTGCCAAATATGCAGTTGTGTATCCAATTATTTCGTTTGCAAAAACATCTAATGAAACAATCATAATTAACTGATTAAATATTGTTCTTAATTGAGAACCCACTAATAAGTCCATTTCTTTTTCTAGTGATCTTAATTTACCTAAACTAATTTTTATATCAGAATTCTTAATTGAATTTTCGATCGATTTCAAATCTTTTTCAATTGCTATAATTTTTTCTGTATATTCTTTTTTTCTAATGATTGAATCGTATTTATCAACTATTAAATCTATTGTGTGAATCATTTCATAATTTTCATTGATTAGGTTTTCAAAATCATTCATTTTATCTTCTTTAGATGCTAAATCTTGCATAACATCTTGATATTTAATAAAAATGAATTTGATTGTTGAAATTACTTTTGATAAATCTATTTTAAATTCATCCATATCAAAAGAATTTTTATTTCTTCTTTCATTTAAATCATCAAAAGTAGTAATTGTATCGAAAGTTATTTTTTTAAGATCGCGTAATAATTTTTCGCGTTTTTTTAAATCTTCTGGTAGTAAATCATTTCTATTATAAGCAATCATTTCTGAAACAGAGTTATAAATTGTTGAATTAAGTGCGTTTAAATAACCATAAATATCTTTTTGGTTTTTATTGAAAAACATTTGAATTTGTTCATAAAAATAAAATGTGTTTTTGAAAATTTTAATATCTGATAATAACGCATCTAATTTAACTACAGCCTCTACTCACAATCTGTCATTTGTTTGTCTTAATTCAGATTTAATTTGTAACAAGTCCTTTTCAAATTTAAAGATTCGATTTCTTTGAATTTCAATTGAAGGATCACTTTTAATTTTGTGCTCAATTCCTTCTAAAATATATTCTCCATTTGAAATACCATCAAAAATATTGCAGTGAAAAGAAATGTTGTCATAGATTTTTTTGAAATCATCTAAAAATGATTGATCATGAACAATATTTAATAAATAAGAATCTATTTCCAAAGAAAGTTTTTTTCATGAATAAATTAATTGTGATTTAAATTTATCAAAAGTATTCCCTTCAGACATTTGTCTTTGATCATCAGGAAATTTTTTTACAAAAAGATCGATATCTTCAATACCTTTGTAAATGTTAATTTTTTCATCTTGGAGTTTTTTTATGTAGTCAAAAATATAACGCATATCTTTATCAATTGCATCAAGTTCTAAATTATCATTTTCAATTTTTTTTGATAACAAATTTACTTGTTTAATAAGACTTGGAGTAATAATTTTTCTTGTTCTTAAATTTTGTAATACCGTTGTTAATTCTAAAGCATTTTCTTCATATCTATTTTCAATAATATTTATGTATTGTGCGTATCACTTATGAACAGCACCACTTAACGATTTCATTGAAGGAACAATATTATTATTTTTCTGAGCTAAAAAACGACGTAATAGTTTAATTTTTTTAAATAGAGGACTATATCTTTGATCATCTAATCTGTTAATTGATCTTAATACTTTTTGGAAAATATTTTTATAAGTTATTAAATAAATAATAGATAAAATAATTATTACAAATGCAACTGAAAAAATTACAATTGCAATTATGTTTGATGTAGGAAGTTTACCCTGAATATCTCATGCCAAAATTGTTTTATTCATAGTGCCCCCTTTTCTATAAGATTATAACAAAATTAAAGAGTTTAAAAATGGTGTTGAACAACTAAAAAAATAAGTTATAATTAAATAGTTATTTACATATATCTGCATTTAAATATACATTAAACACCGTCTAACACTTTATTTAAAGTAACTCTTGGCAGTAAGAGCGAATCGTTAGACAGATTAATGTAGAATTTAAACAAATATTTTAATTAACACGAAAAATTGAATAGGAGACTTTTTATGTCAAGATACACTGGATCAACATTTAAAAAAGCTCGTCGTTATGGTTTTTCAATTCTTGAAAATGGGAAAGAATTCTCAAAAGGTAAAAAAAGAGTAACTACACCTGGACAACATGGTAAAGATAAAGCAAGAATCAAAATGTCTGGATATGGTTCACAATTACAAGAAAAACAAAAAGTTAAATTTATGTATGGTGTTTCTGAAAGACAATTCAGAAACACATTCTCAAAAGCTAAAAAAATCCATGGTGGAATTTTAGGGGAAAACTTCTTAGTTCTTTTAGAATCAAGATTAGATAATATTGCTTTCCGTTTAGGATTTGCTATGACAAGACAAGGTGCAAGACAATTAGTTAACCACGGTCACGTTTTAGTAAATGGTAAAAAAGTTGATATTGCATCATACCAAGTTAAACCTGGAGATGAAATTGAAGTTAAAGAATCAATGAAGAAAAACGATAAAATTTTAGAAGCATTACAAAATAATGAATCTACAGTTGAATTCGTAAAAGTTGATAAAGCTAATGTAAAAGGAACTTTTGTTAGAATACCTGAAAGAAAAGAATTGAATAACGAAATTAACGAAGCTTTAATCGTTGAATGATACAACCGTTTAGTTTAATCACTAAACTTAAAAATACAGCAAATGCTGTATTTTTTTATTCATTTTAATAATAAAAAAGCAGCGAGAGAAACCGCTGCATCAAATAATTTAAATATTGACAGTGAGAGAATGTCTGTCTAAATTTAAGGCTTATTTAGAAATAAAAGAACTTGGGTGTGGTATTACCACACTTTAATAATACCTTTTTTCCAAAAAAAGTAAATATTTTTGGAAAAATTTTTGAAATTATTTTTGAATAATTCCGAAATATTTCTTTTTACCTTTTTTAACGAAAATAAATTTGTTATGAACTGGATTTATTGAGTCTAATAAATCATTTTCATTTTCTAAAACGATATCATTTAATGTAATTGCTTTTGCTACAATAAATTCTCTAGCTTCACGTTTAGAACTTGCTGCTCCAACTTCAATAATTGCATCGATTAATGTCGAATCTTTACTAATCTCTTTTGATGGAATAGCACTGAACGCGATTGTTAATAATTCTTGGTCTAACTCAGTTACTTTACCTTCGAAGAATGCTTCAGTGATTTTTAACGCCTTTTCTAATCCATCTGTTCCATGAACAAATGTTGTAATTTCTTCAGCTAAACGTTTTTGAGCCATTCTTTTAAATGGTTCTTTTTTGTGTTCATTTAATAAAGCTTCGATTTCGTTTTGCTCTAAAAATGTTAAGAATTTTAACATTTTTTCACAATCAGCATCATCTTGATTTAATCAAAATTGGTAGAACTCATATTCACTTGTTTTGCTTGGATCTAATCAAACAGCACCTGATTCAGATTTACCAAATTTATTACCATCAGATTTAGTTAATAGTGGGATTGTAAATCCTGCAGCTTTTGAATTTGCTTGTCCAATTTTTGAATTGATGTAATCTGTACCTGAAGTGATGTTTCCTCATTGATCAGAACCACCAATTTGCACTTTACAGTCCATTTCTGAATATAAATTTCAGAAATCATAAGCTTGTAGCATTGTGTATGAAAATTCTGTAATTGATAAACCAGTCTCGATTCGAGTTTTAATAGATTCTTTAGCTAATAAATAACTTAAGTTGAAATCTTTACCAACATCTCTTAAAAATTCTATTAAAGTCATTTTTTTCAATCAATCTGCATTATTTGCAAAAGTAACATTTGGAATGATTTTTACCATTTGTGACATGATACCTTTAACATTTTCATCGATTTGTTCGATAGTTTGAAGTTGGCGTTCACCAGCTTTAAATGAAGGATCACCAATCATTCCTGTTCCACCACCCATTAAGAAAATTGGCTTAAAACCTTGTCTACCAAATCTTTCTAAAGTGACGATCATCATTAAATGACCAACATGTAATGAGTCTGCTGTTGGATCAAATCCACAATATACTGCACTTCCACTTTTTTGTGCTTCAATTAATTTTTCTTCATTTGTTATTTGTTTGACTAATCCACGTCAATTTAATTCTTCAATAATTGTCATATATTCTCCTATTCAACTTTCTTTAATCTATCTGATTCAATGTTTTTACGACCAACTTTAGCTTCTGGTTTTCCATCAATCAAAACAGCATCACCAGTAAATCCTATATTTACTTTTGCAAGCGATCCACCCATTCCATAAATATCTACTGGAATGTTATTTGCTTCAAAATAAGCAATTTTTTCAGCATCAAAAGATGATGAAACTATTATTTTTACATGATTATGACCAGCAGCATCAAGAGCTTTTCTAACTTCAGTTACTAAATATTCACTTACACCATTTAATTTAGCATCAACTGGATATTTATCTTTATTTTCTTCAAGAAATTTATCAGTCATATTTGCACCAGTATCTAAACGTACTGCTCATAATTTTTTGCCAAAATAATTAGCAACTTTTACAGCATCATTAACACAATCGTTATTATAGTCTACAAGTGATAATAAATTATTATTTGGAAAAACTTCAGCAAATGCTTTGGTAGCTTCTAAGATGTCACCACCAAATGATTGAATTAAAGCATGTGGCATTGTTCCTGATGGTGCTTTAACTTCTGCATCATCAATATATTCGATTGCAGCCTCTGTTACAAATGTTCTGAATCCACCAACATATGATGCATATCCATCGCTTGGCAATGTTGAGTAGTAATCCGCTCTATCTAACATGTTTAAAAGTGGTTTTCCATTAGCAGCATCAACAATTCTTCTTGAGTTAGTAGCAATTGATGAGTTTCTAGCTAAAATTCCATCAATCATTCCTTCTAATCAACCATAATCTTGATATCTACCCATTATTTTTAAAACTGGTTCTAATGGTTGAACAATATCACCATCATTTAAAGCTCATATTTTTAGGTCATCAAAATTATGTGCTGCATATTTTAATAGCGCAATTGATTCATCAATACCACATAAAACAGTGTTGTCTTTTCTTTGAAAAAATTGCATTGTTACAATTTGATTTGGTTTATATTTTGCAATAATTTCGTTTGTTTTTTTAAAATAATCTGCGATAAAATATCCATCTTTAACTCTAGGATCAAATTTAAAATTTTTTTTATTTGGCATTGTGATATCCTCAAAAACTTTCTCCAACAACTCCATCTGTTAATTCAATAATTCCAGAGTCATTATAAACTCCTTCTTCAATACCTAATTCTTTAGCACTACATAACATTCCAAATGAGTCAATTCCCCTAAGTTTACCTTCAACAATTCTCATTCCATTAGGCATTCATGATCCAACTGTGGCAACCACAACTTTTAAGTCTTTCTGTGCATTTTTAGCACCACAAACGATTTGTTGAGTTTCATTTCCTAAATCAACTAAACATTTATGTAAATGAGTTCCTTCAATATCTTCAATTTCAATAATTTGGCCAATTCTAAATTGAACATTATTTTCTAATTTATAAATACCATTTAAACGTTTATTTAAATAATTAATAACTGTAGGATTTTCTGAACATAAAACACTTTCAATACTTATTTCTACATCAAAAACATTAAAACCAATAATCTCATCATTGTGTTTTAAAATTGCAATTCCATTTTCTTCAATAAAATTATTAACGGTGTTTTTTTCATCAACACTAATCATTAAAACATTAAATTGTTTATTATAAAAAATTCCTACTTTATTATTCATTATTTTTCTCCATTACACTTTATTTAAATTATAAACAATTTCATTGTATAATATTACAAATAATTAAATAAGAGGAGACACAGTGTATGAGAATAGCTATCTTAACAGATTCAGCTTATGATGGTAAAGCATCGAGTTTCAAAGACTTATATGTTATACCACTTATGATAACGACCGAGGATAATCAATCAATTTATGATAACGATGATTTATCTCGAGATGAATTTTATGAATTACTATCAAAACAAGGATTAAAAACTTCACAAACAACGCCTGGAGATATGATGGCGATGTGAGATAAATTATTAGTTGATTATGATCAAGTAATCTTTGCAGGAATCTCATCAGGATTAAGTGGACAATTTAATACTATGAGAATGTTAAGTGAAACTGAAGAAGCGTACAAAGGAAGAGTTTTTGTATGTGATACAAAAGGAGTTTCAATTGTTTTACAAAACGTAATTAAAAATATTGCCTTTTGAATTGCAGAAAATAAAACAGGATTTGAAATATTAGAACTTGTAAATGAATTATCAAAAAATTTTACATCATTTATTATTCCAAAAAATTTAGAGACACTGAAGCGTGGTGGGAGAATTTCACCAGCAGCTGCAGGACTAGCTAAAATGTTAAAAATAGTTCCTATTTTAAGATATGACGGATCAATTGATAAAGAAACAACAGCAAGAACATTCAAAAAAGCAATTCATGAGTCTTTAAACTTAATTAAAAAACAACATAAAGGTATTAAAAAAATCGATTTAGCTTACTCTAGATTAGATGAAATTGAATTAGAAACAATCATTGAAATGATTGAAAGTGAAGGTTTGAAAGTAAACTTATGTAGTGAGTTAACTAAAGTAATTTGTGCTCATACTGGTAAAAATACAGTGGCATTAGTTGGATGAAATGATTTATAGGAGGCCAAAATTATGAAAATTGGTATTTTAGTAGATAGTGCTTCAACAAGCACACCAAAAGTTTTTGAAGGAACAAACATTAGATGAATTCCTTTACATATAACATTCCCAGACAATAGTGATATTTTAGATATTACTGAAGCTGTGGAAAAAAATAATGTTTATAAAAGATTAGAAAATGGTGAAGATCTTAAAACTTCACAAGCCAGTCCTGGTGAATTAGAAAATAAATATATTGAATTATTAAAAGAATTCGATCATTTAATTCATATTCCAATTACAGGAAACTTATCATCAATGTTACAAACAGCATTTATGGTCGCAAATGATGAACAATTCGAAGGAAAAGTAACAGTTTATCCAAATTATGAATTAGCTGCTCAAGCGATTAAAGAAGCTGCCTTATATTTAAATAAATTAATTGCTAATAACGATGTTAAAACACCTAAAGAAGCAATTGCTGCTATTGATGAGTTTGTAGAATCAGTTTACATCGGAATGATCCCTGGTGATTTAAGAAAATTAGCTAGCAGTGGTCGTTTAAGATTTATGGCTAGTGTGTTAAATTTCTTAAAAACAAAAACTTTAATTCGTTGAGGATCTAAACCTGAAAAAGAAGGCATGAGTAGAACTTATGGTGCTCTTGTTGAAAAAATAATTGACAATATGAAAAATTATCCAGCAACATCAAAATTGATATTTTTAAGAACTCCTTTTACAAGTAGTAAAACTTACAATACTATAGTTGAGGCTTTAAAAGAAGCAAAAATTAACTTTGCAGAAGAATTTGTGCCATCAATTTACACAGTTCATGCTGGTGTTGAAACGGTTGGTTTTATTATTGTTAAAATTTATTAATCAAAAAACACACATGATTAAATCATGTGTGTTTTTGTTTATAAAATATTGGCAGGGATGAAAGGAATCGAACCCTCAACGCTTGGTTTTGGAGACCAACGTTCTACCATTGAACTACATCCCTAGAAAATAAAATCGCACAAAGTGCGATTTTTATATTTTTATTGGCAGGGGCAACAAGACTCGAACTCGTGACACTCGGTTTTGAAGACCGATGTTCTACCAACTGAACTATGCCCCTATATCAACTTTAATATTATAACAATAAAAATAATTTAAGTGAATAGTGGGAAAGAAAAATAGGTTTTTTTATGCAAATGATAGCTTTGTTATATATAATAAAAATTAATAGGAGGTATTTTATGATGAATTTATTTAAAAGTAATGATTTTAATTCTAATGGTACTGTTCAAACAGCAGAAAATGCTACATCGGGATTAAGTCATACTGGAGCTATATGAATGTTATGTGCTGGAATCTTATGTATTTTTGTAGGAATTGCTTTAGTTTTCTTATATAGATCTAAAAGAATTACTAAAAAAAGAGCTGAGCAAAATTCATTTAAATTAATACCTGGTCGTTATAAGGTTTTTGATTTTTGAATTGGATATGCTTATGTTTTTGGATTTGTAGTATGTTTTATCGCAGCAATAGTTTTAATTCCGGTTGCTGCTGGTGCTCTTTAATTTTAATAGTCTCAAAATGAAAAATCATTTTGAGACTATTTTTTTATTCAAAATTAGAATATTTTTCTCTTAATAGTATAAAATTATAAGTATGAAAGGATAAAAAATATGACAAGTACAGTAAATATTAAAAGTAAATTTGGTTCTATTTTTAAGAAAAAAGAATCAGGTTTAAATACAAAAAAATCTGGACCTAGTGGTTGATCAAACTTCTTAACAAAGTTACAAGAACTTGGTAAAGCATTACAGTTCCCGATTGCCGTTCTTCCATTCGCAGCGATTCTGAACAGATTCGGTGGATTAGGAATTACTTATACAACAGGTGCTGAAGGTGAAATTACTAACCAAGTTGGATACTGAATTTCATTCATTATTCAAAAACCTGGTGCGGTTGTGTTTGATAACTTAGCGTTATTATTCGCATTAGGTACAGCGTTTGGTCTTTCAAAAGATCACCGTGGTGAAGTTACATTAGTAGCAGCCATTTTCTTCTTTGCTTTAATTGCCCTAACATCAGAAGGTGGATTACCACAAATGATTTATGGTAAAGTAATGACATTTGAAACTTATGAAATGGTTGATGGAAATTATGTACCAACTGGTGAAAAACTTTCAGAGTTATTCTATGTTAAAGAATTTGCAGATGATGGTAAAACAGTTATTGGTGGAGCTTACGTTCTTAACATTGGGGTTTTAGGAGGAATTACAGCTGGATGTATGTCAGCATTCCTATACAACAAATATAGTGAAACTAAATTACCAGAAGCATTATCATTCTTCTCAGGTAAAAGATTCGTACCAATGATGGCATTAGTTATTGCAATTCCAATGGCATTTGCTTTTGCAATTATTTGACCATGAATTCAATTAGGATTAATGAAATTCGGTAGTGCGATTGCTGATCCTACAAATCCAGCAGTTGCAATTCCAGGAACTGCAGCTTATGCATTCTTAAACCGTTTATTATTACCATTTGGATTACACCAAATTTTAAACACATTCTTCTGATTCCAATTACCAATTGGTGGAGAATCAATTGCACCAATAACTGGTAATCACGGTGAATTTGAATGAGTTAACGGAGATATCAACGCTTTCGCAGCAGGTATCGAAGGATCAGGATTATTCCAAGGAGGATTCTTCCCAGTAATGATGGGGGGGGTTCCCGCAATTGCTTTAGCTATGATTTTTGCAGCTAAAAAAGAAAACAGAAAACAAGTAGCAGGATTCTTAGGAGGGGTTGCAGCGGTTTCATTTATTTCAGGTATTACTGAACCAATTGAATTCTCATTCGCATTCATCTCACCATTATTATTAATTATTCATGCTACATTGTCTGCAATCTTTGTTGCAATATCAACAGCAATGCAAATTCAAATCGGATTTGGATTCTCAGCAGGATTAATCGATTACGCTGCTTCATTTGCTCAATCATGAGGATTCGCAAATAGTGGTGGATCAATGAACATTTCTGCTAACCCATTATGAACATTAGTATTAACAGCTGGAGCTGCAGGAATTTGATTCCCAACATTCTACTACATCATTAAACTAAAAGATATTCAAACACCTGGACGTGAAAATGATTATGTAGCACCTATTGATGATACTAAAGCTGTAAAAGGTTCAGCTAAATCAGTTAACGCAAGTGCTGATAAGTTTGAAGTAATGGCAGAAAAAATCATTGCCGCAATTGGTGAAGACAACTTCAAAAACATTGACAACTGTACAACAAGATTAAGACTAATCTTAAAAGACAATAAGAAAATTGATGATGGTGCTATTAAAGCAGCCGGAACATTTGGTATTAAACGTCTTGGAGATGAAGGATTACAAATTGTTGTTGGAACAAATGTACCATTTGTTGCTGATCACATGAGAAACAAAGTTAAAATTAAAAAATAACTTTTAATCATTTTAAACATACGCTTAGCGTATGTTTTTCTTTTGTGTTGATATTGTTTAGTTATTGTGATATTTTTTATATAATTAAAATATAAAAGAGGTAAAAATGAAATTAGATTTTGACAAAGAAATAGACTATTTGTTTTTCTTTTGTAAATCATGTTGAAAATATACAAAATTTTTAAGTGATGGGAATATTGATTGAACAAAAACAAATGCTGTTTTTGTTTGTGTTGAATGTAAAAATGAACAAGCTTTTGCTGATTTGAAAGAACTGGAGGAATATTATGATCACTTAAATGATCATAATGATTAATTATGAATAATTTAATATTAAGTAGTTTAGCTCCGGGAGTTGAAGGATGACCATGATGAGCTTTTGTGATTATTATTGTAGTTGCTTTAGTTTTGGTAATGTTTATTCCATGAAAAAAAATATACAATCGAAAAAATCGTAGATATCATCAAGAAATTAAATACAAAGAAAAATTTGTTGAAGATAAAGAAAAAGAAAACACTAAAAGATTATCTAAAGAAGATGTAGTTAAGTCTAAGAAAAAAAAGACAGATAACTTCTTTGATGCGGCATTTGGTAATTACAACACAAATGGATCTAAACAAGCTATTAAAGTAGAAACATTAATCTACGTTCAAGAAGAACCAGATTCATGTGAATTATGTCGTCCTTTTGAAAATACAGTTATTTCATTAGAGCCTTATAGTAAGAATGTAATTACAATGAATGAGGCCATTGGTAAAGGTTATCATCACGCAGGATGTAAACACGTTGATTTAGATTTCATTAATACAGTTACTATATTGCCTAAAAATCAATGAACTGATGAAGAAAAGCAACAAAGATTTGAATTACGTTTAAAACAATATAAATTAGAAAATGAAATTAGATCTATTAAATATGAATTAGATAATTGTGCTGATAAATTAAAACGTGAAGAGTTAAAGAAAAAGCTTAAAAAATACGAAACTAAAATTGAAAAATTTTGTGAAGAAAATAATCTTGAAAGAAATGAAAAACATGAATTACCTTTCATTTCAGATTTAGAAAAATTTAATTAGGAGAAAATATGAAATTAGAAGTTATAGCAGCCGATATTAAAGATATTGAATTAATTAACAAAACAAATGCTGATAGAATTGAATTCTGTGCAGATTTACAAACTGGTGGAGGAGGTTTAACTCCAACTTATGAAGATATTAAAAAAGCTGGAGAAATTTCAAAATTACCAGTTAATGTTATGTTGAGACCAACTGATCGTGATTTTTATTACACTGAAGAAGAATTTCAATTAATGCTTAAAGATTGCGAATATATGGCAACAACAAAGATCAATGCAATCGTTGTAGGAATAATTACACCAGAAGGTGAAATTAATATGGAACGTATGAAAAAAATAATGGAAAAAGCTGGTAACAAAAAAGTTACTTTCCATAAAGCATTTGATGAAGTTAAGGATCTTAAAAAAGCATTAAAAGATTTAGAAAAACTTGGAGTTGATACTGTATTAACTTCTGGTGGTGGAAACATTAATGAAAAAATCGAGGTTTTAAAAGAATTAAAAGGATATACTAATGTTACTATTTTAGCTGGTGGTGGTGTTTCTTTTGAAAACATCAACAAAGTAAAAGATGTTGTTGATCAAGTTCACGTAGGTACTTGTGTTCGTCAAAACAGTAATTGATTTGGTGAAGTTAATGTTGATCAAGTAAATAAAATGAAAGCGCTAGTAAAATAATATTTTGACCACCTTTATAAGAGTGGTCATTTTTTTATTAGAACTTTTTAAGATATACTCAAATTAATAGGAGGGAAAAATCATGAAAAAAAGATTTAAATTCAATAACGATTTTCAAAAGGAGTTAGTTAATAATTTTGCTAAATATTTTTCAAGTCCTTTTGAGGAATATATTGAAAGTAATTTTGATTGGATAAACGATGATATTTTAAAAATTAATAAAATTAATTCGGATTCTTATGTAGTTGTTTCACTTGGTTTAGAAAAAATAAATGTTAATCAAATAAGTAAAATTATCAGTAACCAAAATAATGTATCTTGAATTAATTTTTCAGATAATTCTAACTGTTTAAATCACGAAGTTTTAACTACTAATGGTTTTGAATTTCTTCATTCATATCAGGCGATGATTTTAAAAACGCAAAATTGAAGTCATGAAGATAGTTTAAATAATCAAAGGGTTAAAGTTGTCGAAACAAAATCAGAAACAGATATTTTTAAAAATATCATCAATCAAACTTTTGACTTAGAAACAATTGATTTAGAAAAATACGCGCATATTAATGAATATAATTTAAGAAATAACGTTAATCACGCAATATTAATTAAAGACGATAATGATAATTATGTTGGAACGGGCAATATTTATTTCGATTCTCAATATGCCATCATCGATGATATTTCAGTTTTAGCTTCTGCAAGAGGCAAAGGATATGCTAAGATAATCATGTTTTATTTAATTTCTTATGCCAAAAAGATCGGTAAGGAAAGTGTTTTATTATTTGGTACAGAAGATGGAACTCCAGTTTATGAAAAGATTGGTTTTGATTTAATAGATACTTACATGGAAGTCTTTTACAAAAAATAAATTCATATAAAAAACTAGAATGACTCTAATTGATAGTCATTCTAGTTTTTTATTTACATTTTTCACATAAACCATGTGCTTCGATTTTAAAGTGTTCTAGTTTTACATTATGCATTTCAGCCAAATCAGCAATTTCAGAAAAAATATATTTTTCCAAACAAGCATCTTCGATATGTTTTACATCACCACATTGATCACATTTTAAATGAAATGATTTATCTGTTGCTAATTCATAAGAAATAGTTTTTCCATTAAATGTATTAGCAAACAAAATGTGATTTTCTAAAAGTAAATCTAATGTATTGTAAACACTTGTAATGTTAACACCTTTAAACATTGGCTCAAGTTCTTTAATAATATCTTGAGTAGTTAAGTGGTCATTACTTGTCATAATAATTTTAATAATAGCTCTTCTAATATCTGTAATACGGATATTTTTGTTTTTTAGACGTTCAATTATTTGATTATATTTTTTTTGCTGATTTTTAGTTAAATCTAACATATTATCCTTTTTGTAATTCTTCTACAATTAAAACTAAGTCTTTAATTGTATTAATTTCACTTAATTTTGAATCAGGAACCAAAATATTTAATTTCTCTTCTAAAACAATGATCATATCCATTAAGTCTAATGAATCAATTCCCATATCTGCAAATTTAGATCCGCTATTTAAAGTACCTTTAGCACCCTTGTTTTTTAATTCTTTTATAATTTCTTCATTTATATTCATATTTATCACCAAATAAATTATAGCATATTTATAATTTTTATAAATAGTTAAAACTGTAGACTCAATTATAAGAAATTTGTTTATATTTAAAATTTAATTTGACACTTTTATCTTTTTGAGATTTTATATTTATATATTCTGGTTTAGCTGAAGTATTATTTAAAACTTCATAAATAAATCTGTTGTGATTAATAGTTTCTTTATCAATTGTTGAAATGTATTGACCCACTTCAATTTTTGGTTGTATGATTCCTCCATTAAATATACCAATAATTTTGTACCAATTAAGCACAAACATTGTTACAAATGTTGCAACAACAATTATAGATAAAATTAATTCAATTTTATTTCTCTTCATAAATTGCAAGTTCCTTGATCAAACTTTCTTTTTCATTATTTAAAGCAAGTTTATTATAAAAAGCAGTTGGTAATTTATATTTTTGATTTTTTGAGTATTTATCATTTCTATAATCATGGCTTATAGTCGCAAATTTGGCGTTTTTAACGGGTATATCGATGATTTGTTCATTATTATTAATATCTACACTAATTCTGATAGATTGTTGATTTAAATAAGGATTTAACTGTAATCCTTTAATTTTAGAATTAACAATCTTTTTGTCAACCATCTCTGAGAAGTTATTCACATACATCTCATAGCCTCGAGTGCTTTTTAATAATTCTAAACTAGGATTAACTTTATAAAAATGTCCTGAAGATTCAGCTCCATAAATTTTTATATCGTCAGTTAGTCAATCATAATTAATCAATTTATTTTCTAAATTCGATATTTCATTTTGAACTAAACTATTATTAATAATGTCATCGTTTATTCGTTTGAAGGTTTCTGAGATATATCCCAAATTAGTAACTCGTTGTTCTACATTTAATTGGTTAATATTGTTTATTTTTTGAACTGAATTAATAATTGTTTTTGTATCGAAATCATCATTATAAAATATACTCATTTCCTCAGGATTAATATTTATATTAATTTCTCCTTTAAATTTATGTTTAATTTCATTTAAATCATATGAATAATTATATAAAAACTTTAATTGGTCATTTTTGACTAAATTTTCTGAGATTTCAAAAACGAAAAATTCTTTGTCTTCGATATTTGTTTTGTAAAAATACTCCTTTGATATTTTATTTACTGGTTTAATTGTTTCTAAATTTTTATTTTTGCACAACAACTTTAGATCGAAATTCTTTAGAGATTCTTCTTCATCTCCAAATTCATATTGTTTAGGAAGTTTTAAAGCAAAAAATAATTTATAGTATTTTTTATCCTCATATTTATACTTGTTATTAACATAGACAACTTGAGGAATTAGCAAGTTATTTTCGCTTGTAATATTTTGTTTTATTTTTATTTCATTGTTTATCATATTAGGTATTAGATTAAAAATAAAAAAATAGACCTAAGTCTATTCTAATTTTTAAAATGGGGCGTCGAACGGGAATTGAACCCGCGAATGCTAGAGCCACAACCTAGTGTGTTAACCACTTCACCACCGACGCCATTTATGTTGCTTAACAACATATTAATTATACTTATTTTTGTAATGATTTGTCAAATAAATTTGATAAAGAAAAACAAACATAAAATGTTTGTTTTAAATAATTAGTTATTTTATTCTTTTGCTCCAGAATCTTTTGTAATTCCTTTAACCAAGTATTTTTTAGTTAATAAGAATAATACAAACATCGGAACGATAGCAATAATTGAACCCGCCATTTTCAAGTTTTGAGGGTCTGCTAAATCAGCTTGTTTTCAAATTGAAGTAGGATCTGAACTTGATTCCATGATTTGTCATAATAACATTGGTAATGTCATTCATTCTGAATCTGGTTTTAACACCATTGTTGGTCATAATACAGAGTTTCATGAAGCAATAAATGCCATTAATCCCGCTGTAAAGATAGTTGATCTAATTAAAGGCATAGCAACTTTTCAGAAGAATTTGAATGTTGATACTCCATCAACTTTAGCAGCGGCCTTAATTGATCCATTGACACCATCAAATGCATTCTTGAACATAAAGATCGTGAATGCATTACCAATAAATGGTACGAATAGGGCAAATAATGTATTGGTAATTTGAATTTGTGTTGAGAAGATATATTGACCAATTAATAACGCTTCTCCTGGCAACATCATCGTTGCTAGGATAACTATAATCAATAGTTCTTTTCCCCTTGAATTATAGTGTGATAATCCAAATCCAGCAACTAGTGAAACTGAAATTTGAGTAATTGTTGAAATAACAGCAATCAGGAATGAGTTACCAATATATCTTGTAACATCAATTTTTACATCTGGATTATTGAATAAGAATTCATAAGCGTCTGTTACTCATTCAGTTGGTCAAATTGGTAGTGTACCTTTAATACCATCGCTTATTTCTGCATTTGATCTAAATGATATTGATAACATTCAGTAAAATGGAAATACAACGATCAACACCATGAACATTAAGAATAATGCTCTAACAGCTGTCATAGCAAGAAATTTAGATCTAGTTTCACCAGCCATTGATACAGTGAATATTTTTTTCTTATTTACATAATGGTTATATGTAAAATTAGAAAATCAATAATTGAAGCTTCTAAATTTGAATCCAATTTTATTAAATGTTTGAATTGATAACATATAAAACTTATTATTAGAAGCATCATTCATTTGATCTAAATATTGAATATCCAATGCTTGTTTTGCTTCGAATAATTCATGTTTTAAAGAACCACGTTCATGCTTTGAAAATGATTTTCATATTTTTTTTCTAAAATCACGAGAAGTAGATTTTAAAGATCTTAAATAAGTTTTTCTAATTTCAGAAAAGGAATCATTTTTATCTTTAATTTTAGAAAGAGTAATTGATATTCCTAAACCGATTAAAAGCAATAGTCCAGCTATCAAACCAATGATTCATAAATTTTCATTAAACATGAAAATTAATAATGATGAAAGAATTACTAAGTTAGCACCAACAAGTAATACTAATGCTCATAAAATAGTTCTTCATTTTTTTCCTTCTTTGATAAAAACAGAAGGATTGTTATTTTTATTATTTGACATTTTATCCTCCTATTTATATCTTCTTGATAAGTATTTAGTTGCAATCCTTGAAAGAATTGTTACACCTAAAATAATTGCTAACAGAATTATTGAAGCGGCTCCTGATTTTTGATATGAAACCGCACCAAGACTTGCACCAGTTGTTCTTTCATAAATTCAGAACACAATTGTTTGTGCATTAACTGCTTCAGCTGCAGCTTCAGTTGGGAACAGTCCTAAAGGCATAGCTTTAAATGATAAAATAATTCCCATTGTTGTTAGATAAATAATCATCGGCATGATCTGAGGAATACTTACTCTTCAGAATTGTTTTCATTTTTTCATACCATCAATCGATGCTGCTGCATAATATTGAGGATTAACTCTCATGAATGCCGCTGTTAACATAACAATATTAAATGGTAATGCTCTTCAGATACCAAAGATTAATAATACTCAAATGGCTGTATTAGAGTTTGTCATTCATTGAACTGGATCTAAACCAAGACTAGTTAATAATTGGTTTAATAAACCACCTGGATTTGAATCGAAAATGAATGCAAACGCCATCGCAATCGCCATCGCTGATGTTACATATGGTAAGAAGAATACCCCTTGTAGGAAAGAAAATATTCTTTTATTCAAAACTGTTGATAATGCTTTGGCAACTCCGATTGAAATGATCATACCAACCGGAAGTACAACCGCAACATATAGTAATGAATTTTTTAAAGCAACTTGGAAGGTTGGATCTGCAAGTGTTGCTTGGAATGCTTTTATTGAAAATTCTCAATCAAATAAGAACATTGGAGAACCGTTGAATCCATTTTTAAATACAATAAATGCTGCAAAGAATATGAACATTGCTAAAAAGGCAAATGCTGGTGTTACTCAGATTAATTGTAAGAAAAAGCTATCGTGTTTTTTATTTGTTTTACGAGTTTTCTTTTGTTGGTTTTTTCAACGAATATCAAAACCATTACTTTCTTTAATTTTTACAGCACTCATTATGCTACTCCAATTAATTTTTGATCTTTATCATTTTCAAAAATATAAATTTTTCCATTCATGATGTTTAATCCAACTTTATTATCTTCAAATTCTTTTTTGTAATGTGAAGCATCATAAATTACTCTTACTTCTTGTTTATTATCTAATATAACTTTTAAATAATCTGATCTTCCTAATTTTTCAATAACATCTATTTTTGCACTGATTGGTTGTTTGTTAGAGTGCTTAATTTTAGTTTCAGAACCAGCTAATTCAATGTGTTCGGGTCTAATTCCTAAAGTTACTACTTGGTTTTTAACTAAATCAGTTTTACCAATAACTTCTTTATTTAAGATGATGTTTCCTTTTTCGTCAATTTTTACATTTTCAAAAAAGTTCATTGATGGTGTTCCAATAAAGTTAGCAACAAATCTGTTTGCTGGATTATTATAAACATTCATCGGTGTATCACCTTGTTGTAATTGACCCTTACTCATAATGAAAATTTTATCTGAAATACTCATCGCTTCTTCTTGATCGTGAGTAACGAAGATAGTTGTAATTCCTGTGTCTCTTTGGAATTTTTTAATTCATTCTCTTGTTGATACCCTTAGTTTTGCATCTAAGTTTGATAATGGCTCATCAAGTAAAAGTACTTTTGGTTTTTTAACAATAGCACGGGCAATCGCAACACGCTGTTGTTGACCACCAGATAATTCTGAAGGTTTCTTTTTAAGTTGTGTTGTGATTTCTACTTTTTCAGCAACTTCTCAAACAGCTTTTTTAACTTCACGTTTAAATGATTTAATATTTTTATTAAATTCTGACATTTGACTTGTATATTCAGCTTCAGAAATAGTTTTATCTTTGTACTGAATTGCGTTATCAAGAGTTTGTTCTAAACCTGAATTAACAGATTCTAAGTTGTTAACACTAGCTAAAATGTTATCATTATAAATTTCCATGAAATCACTTCTTCAATTGTTTGCAAATTCTTTTTGGTCTTTAACAATTGCTGCTTTTTCTGAAACAGATAATGGTCAGTTTAATTCTCTACCTTCTGTTTTAGCAAGTTGTTCAGAAACTTTAATTTCTGAAATTAAAGTTTTCTTATGTGTTTTAACCGCTTCAGTAATTCCTTTAAATTTATTTTCATAATCAGCGATTTGGATCATTTTTAATTTTTCAATGATTTGATCAGTTATAAATTTAACAGATTCAGTTACAACATTTTTTTTATCTGCAGTTTTGGCATTTTCATTAACAAATTCTTTAATTCAATTTTTTAAAGTGTTTTCAATAGATTTATACATTTGCACTTTAACATTACTAATGTATGCTCTTGAATCATCGTATCATTGAATATATACTCTTGATCTAAAAGTATTGAATTCTGTTGTTCCATAAATAGCAATAGCAAACTCATTTGATTTTTCTTTTGATAATCTTAAAAATTTTGTTGAATGTGTTTCAAATAGTTTTTCTTGTTTTGAAATATATTTTGTAATGATTTTTTCTAATTCATTTTTTAAGAATTCAACTTGTTTAGATCTTTTGCTTTGTTTTAAACTTTCAATATCCATTTTAATTAATTTATTGTTTAATTTGATTTCATTTTTAAATGAATTATTTTGATGTAATGGGAAAGCAATATTTTGGAATACTGATAAATGTGGATACAATGCATAATTTTGGAAAACTAAACCAATATTTCTCTTTTGAGGTGATTTTTTAGTTACATCCAATCCATCAAATAGAATTTGCCCTTGACTAATTTGTAATAAACCAGCAACTGCATTTAAAGTCGTTGATTTACCACATCCTGATGGTCCTAAAAGAGAAACAAGTTCTCCTTTTTGAATTTCAAATGTTAATTTTTCAACAGCAATAGAGTTACCATAATCAACTAACATGTTTCTAATTTTTACGCTCATATTATTTTCTTCCTCTCTTATTTAAAATAATTGCTTTTACATGATCTGATTCATATGTTAAGTTTGATGCTAGGTTAGTTTCTTCAACCATTGCTTCAATTGTTGTTTTCATTTCATCACCGAAAAAGTTTGTAGCATTTAAGGCTTGAGATTTACGTATTTCTGGATTAACAATTGTTTCACCATTTTCAATTGTGAAACCAATGTTTGCATTTTCTTTCAATCCATAACGCATTTTAATGAATTGATCAACAACTTTAAAACGCATTCCATTTCCATATGGACTTGGTCCTTGTGAATACATAATTCCTTGATCTTGTCTAATAGCTTCTTCTTGAGTAAGTGATTCATCTTTTGCTGGTTCTTGAACTATTTTTTCACCATCAAAAATATTTTGCAAGACTTGTTTCATAAATGGTGCCGCACTTACCGTTGGTTTTTGAACATAACCAACGATTTCATCTCCATCTTTAATTTCGTTAACTATTGGAACTTCATTTAATTTTGCAAAGTAATCATCTGATTTAGCAATTTCTTTTGCTGTTTGATTTCTAGATTCATAAGCATTGTAATGTGATGGTATATAACCACCCTTAATTGAATAATCAGTTAAATTTTTATTATTCATAAAGTAATTTAAGAATGCGATTGAAATTTCATTTTTCTCTTTGTTATCAGATTTAAACATTCCCATTCCTGGACCTTGTTGAATTCCATATTGTCTTCTAACTGTATACTCAGGAGCAATTTCTTTACCTGTTTCAGGATCTATTTCTCTATAGAAAGTAGGTGGTGCTATAGGCATTACATCTTTAGCATTAACAGCTCCCGGTTTAATGATTTTACCTGGTATTTCTGTTGCAAAATCAGTCTTATCTTTATTGTAATATGTATCTTTTACAACATATTGAGCACCAGCTGTTGACCCATTAGATACAAGCATTGTTCCATCTACAAAGAAGTCAGATGAATAAGCTTTATCAAATCCTGATCCAAATAATCCACCATAGTGTTTTTCCTCATCTGGGAATGGTGCTAATAAGTTCATATACTCATAGAATTTTAGTCCATTATTTAAAGATTTTAATGACCCTTCATTTTGATCGTTAATTTCAAAATCAAATGAACCATTGTAGTTATCTTCTTCAGTTCCAGGTTTTCATGTGAAAATATTTTTTGCAATTTCAGAGTTTTTATTTTCTAATTCTTTACCCTGAGTATTTCTATATGACGAATAAATTCATCCACCCGTATCATCGATTCCGTATGAGAAATATTGACCATATGTATTTCCAGATTCAGGATCTGAAGGATCAATGTCTGCTGCTTTTAAAATATTTTTATAAGCTGTTAACAAAGTTAGTACTTTATCTGCATCAGCCATGAAATATTGAATTTCTTTAACTTGCGCTTTGATATCACCAGCATTAATAATTTCTGAACCTCATTTAGTCATTAATTCGTTAATGTCTTTACCAGCATAAATATTAATTGGTTGTGAGTTATCGCCATTCAAATCTTCAAATGATTTAACTGTTCCCATATCTCAATCTTGAATTTTTGTTTTATCATGACCGGTTTCAAAAATATCTGATTTTTCAGGACTAACAACTCGTTTAAGTGCATCATCTCAAATATTTCAAATTCCGTCAGCGTTTTCTTGTGATTTAGTTTCATTATCTTCAATTCCAAGTGCAGCTTCTAAATCAATCTCTCCACCTGTAGCAACTCAAAACACTTCGGCTAGTAATTTTTTGTTTAATGTACCACTAAACATAGATTTACCAATTGGCGCTGAATAAAGTTTATTATTAGCAGCCATTCCTTCACCGATAAATGAATAAGTTAATGGTTTGTACTGTTCTTGCTCATTATCAATTCCAAATTTATCATAAATTGATGAAACACCAGTGATATTTTCACTAACACCTGTTTTTCACATATCGTGTTCTTGCTTATTAGCATTATCACTATTATGTGCATAAGCTTCTAATGTTGATTGTTCTAAATCAGTTAGGGTAGGACCTGTTCCGGTTTTTTCTAATCATTTAGTATCTCAATCAATAACTTCTCTCATATCAACAACTTTACCTTTATCAGGAAATTGAGTTTCGTACATTGTTGTACTGTCCGGATATGACATATATAAGTTTGGTAGTGCTTCATTGGCAAACATTTTTTTAACAATACCACCTTTTGGTGCAGATTCAACTTCAACTCGGATGTTTGTTTGTCCACCAGCTTCTAATAATTTATTGAAATCATCAGCAATTGTTTTAATTTGAGCAACAGCTGGTTTAGTTGAAGCTAAAACATCTTGATCAATTTCAATAATAACATTTTTAGGTTCACGAGGAGCACAAGCAACAACGCTGGCTGTAGTTGTTGTTATCATTGTAACTGCTGCTAATACAGATAAAAGTTTTTTCATATTAGTTCCCCTTGTTCTCTTTCATTAATTGGTTTGCATCTTCAACAATTTGTAATGCTTGATCGAGATTATCAACGATTGCTCCTGCAGCTAATGCGTGGCCTCCTCCGCCTCATTTAACTGCAATTTGATTAATTTGAATATTGTTTGCTCTAAATTCAACTCGATAACGTCCATCTTCTCTAATAGCAAAGGTTAATCAAATGTGAATTCCTTTAATGCCTTTTAAAAGATTTGAATATTTTCCATTTTCATCATATCTTAAGTTATATTTTTTAACCATTTCATCAGTTAAAACAATATAACCAACTCCATATTCAGTAATTTTAGCATTACTAATTAATTCTGATTCTAGTTCTAGATCAGTAAATGTTCTTTCATACATTGTGTGGTAAAGTTCTTCGAAATCAAATCCTGTTGCAAATAAAGTTGCGGCAACCTCAAATGTTCTTGAAGTAGTTCCTCTAAACATAAAACGCCCCGAATCAGTAACAATACCGTGATAAATTACTCTGGCAGCTTCTTTAGATATTTCTCAATCTAATTCTTTGGCCATAAAACCTACCATCTCACTTGCACTTGTAAATGAAGTATCTACTCAAGAGATATCTCCAAATGGTGTTGCATCTGGATGGTGATCTATTTTAATAATTTTAGATGCTAAAGAAAAACGTTGATCGTCAATTCTTTCTACATTTCCACAATCTGTTACGATTACTAAGGCGTTTTTATATAATTCGTCTGCTATTGGTTTATCCATTAAACCAATGAATTTAAGGTAATTTATATCCTCTCCTTGGACATAAACTTCTTTGTTTGGGTAATTTGAAGTAATTAAATACTTTAACCCTAATTGTGAGCCATAAGCATCACCATCAGGGATAACGTGTCGATGAATTATAATCCTTTCAAATTTTTCAATCTGGTCTCTAATTAGAGCGGGTTTATTCATATATATTCTTTCCTTCTACCTAAAAAGGGTTTTATATTATTTATATTATATATTTTTTGAAACTCAAAAATGTTTATTTTTTTAAAAAAACAAATTTTACAAAAGAAAAAGTTGCCTAAGCAACTTTTAAAATTTAATGATTTTTATTATTCAGCACTTTTTTTAGCAGCAGCTTTTTTAGCAGCAGCTTCTTTACCTTGTTGAGCTAATTCAGCTTGTAAAGCTAATTTTTGCTTAGTTGAAGGTAACACAATGTTGTTTAACAAGAACCCTGAGATTGATAAGTAGATTCAGAAACCAACTAATACAGCTGTATTTGCAACTGCTAGTGAGTTTTTAAGATCTAAATGTTGATCACCTAAGAATAAACCTGTGAAGTTTGCAGTTGTTGCGATTGTTCAAGCCACTAATGGTAAAACAATTCCATCAACTAATAATTTTTTAGTCATTCCATAAGGAGATCTATTTGCATCTACTAAAGTTGCGATAACATAAACAACTAATGAAGTAGATAACACTAAGTATGATAAAGCTGAGAATCATACTCAAATTTGGTTGATTGATCCCATTTCTACCATGTTTGGTGCTTTTGACATACCAACCATACCAGCAGAAATTGTGATTGCAGTTAAGATTACTAATAGGTAGTAAACTGTTGCAACTTTAATAATTTCTTTTTTAATGTTTTTGTAGTCAGCTTTTGTTAATGTAAATGTTGCGTGTAAAGCTATTGCTGAACCGAATCAAATTAACATTGTAGTTAATGATGTAACTAGAGTTTTAATATCTCCTTGTAAATCAGTTGTTCCTAAAACTGGTCCTAAAATAGTTCCAACAATAATTGCAGGAATAATTGCTACAACTAAGAACATCATGAATCTATTCATTTCTAAGCTAAATAATTTTCAAGCTAAGTGTGATTTAGTTTCATTTTTTGTATCAATTGCTTTAAAGTAAGCGATTGAGTATTTTGATCCAGTTGAAGTATATTCATATCCTCTTTTTAAGTCAAAGAACATTTCATCAGATCTTCCAACGATTGCTGCTCTTCTTTCTTTTTCATACATTTCTGTAATTGAGTCAATGATTACTTGACAAGGTTTAGCGAATAATGATAAATCAGATTCTTTAATAACCCCTTCTCCAATTTCGTCGATCATGTTATCTAAGAATTTAGGTTTGAATGCTAATCCTCCGTATGTAGAGTATTGAGCTTTAATGTCTTCAAAGTTCCCTGATTCTAATTTTACTTTCATATCTGTTGTTCAAGTAATTGCTTTTTGGTAGTTGTATAAAACGTTTGTTCTACGAGCTTTAAGGTAGTTTTTAATTCCCATAAATGTACCAAAGAAAATTTCTTTAACCAATGGTATGAACATTGCAAATACCCCCCCAACTAAAATCATTTTAAATGGATCTAAAATTGATTTAGCTAATGAGTTATGTGCAAAAATACCTTTAACAGTAAAGTTAGCGTTTTCTGCTAAAGCTGTTCTAACAGAATCTATTTCAGAAGCATTCATGTTTAGACCAAATAATGCATTTATTTCTAAAATAAACTTACCTCAGTTAGCACTTGAAGTATTAATTGCAACACCGATATTAGATTCCAGTAATCCACCTGATTCTAATCCAGGTTTAACAGCGCCTTCAAGACCACCAAGATAAGTGATGTTGAAAATTGATGCTCCATCAATTCATGCTGAATAACCGAAGTAGATTACTGAAACAACTAATAAAAGTATTACTAATTTTGTAGTTTTTCTCATGTTTTTGTATTCCTTTCTTTAACATAAATTATTATATCAAAATATTAAAAAAATAAATAAAAAAAGCACAAATGTGCTTTTTGTGATTACTTTTATTTGATAACTATATTAACAATCTTATCTGGAACAACAATTTCTTTAATAATTTGTGCATTTTCTAAGAATTTTGCAACATTTTCATCTGCTTTAGCCAGTGTTAATAATTCTTCTTTTGATAGGCCTTTAACAACTTCAGCAGTTCCACGTAATTTACCATTAACTTGGAATGCGATTGTTACTGTAGATTTAACTAATTTAGTTTCATCAAAAGTTGGTCATTTAGTTTGAGTAACACTTCCAACATTACCTAAAATCGCTCATAATTCTTCAGCAATATGCGGAGCAAATACTGATAACATTTTTACAAAACCTTCAATGTATGGTTTGTAAACTGTTCCAGACTCTTCTTTATAAACGGCATTTACAAACATCATCAATTGTGAAATTGCCGTGTTGAATTTTAAATCATTAATCATTGATGTTGTTTTTTTAACAACATCATTATAAATAAAGTCTAAATTACCATTGTTTGATTCTGAGAATTTTACTTTATTAATCATTCTAAATGAACGATCAATTCATTTAAGTGCAGCATCTAATCCATCATAACTTCAAGGTAATGAAGCATCTAATGGACCCATAAACATTTCATATAACCTTAAAGTATCAGCACCATGTGATGATATAACATCATCTGGATTAATTACATTACCTCAAGATTTAGACATTTTACGACCATCTGGTCCTAGAATCATTCCTTGATTAAATAAATTTTTAAATGGTTCTGGATTTGGAACAATTCCTAAATCATATAAAACGTGTGTTCAGAATCTAGAATATAATAAGTGTCCAACAGCATGTTCTTGACCACCAACATATAAATCAACTGGCATTCATTTTTCAAATCTTGCTTTAGCTTCTTCTGAAGTGATATCAATTAATTGATTTGGCTTATCAGTTAATACATAAGCTAAGAAATATCAACTTGATCCAGCTGATTGAGGCATAGTATTTGTTTCTCTTCTAGCTGGTGCTCCATTATGTGTTGTATTAACTCATGAATCTACATTTGCTAATGGAGATTCACCAGTCCCTGATGGTTTAATATATTCACCACTTGGTAATGTAATCGGTAGTGAGTCGTCTTCAACTAAAGCGATATTTCCGTCTTGGGTAAAGACAACAGGAAATGGTTCACCATAAAATCTTTGACGTGAGAATAATCAATCTCTTAATTTATAATTAACTTTTTTATCACCAAGATTTTTTTCCAATAATCATTGAGTTATTTTAGCGATTGCCGCAACTCGATCTAAACCATCTAAGAAATCAGAGTTAATGTGAACTCCTTCTCCAACAAAAGATTTACCTTCTTCTTTTGGTTGAATTACATAAGTGATTGGTAGATTAAATTTTTTAGCAAAATCTCAATCTCTAGTATCGTGCGCAGGAACTGCCATCACCGCACCACTTCCATAATCATTTAATACATAATCAGCTATTCAAATTTCAATTTTTTGATTGTTTACTGGATTAATTGCATAAGCACCAGTAAATACTCCAGTTTTTGGTTTAGATTCATCTTTACGATCAATCTCTGATTTTTGAGATGTTAATTCTAAATATTCATTAACCTTATCTAAATTGTTTTTAGTTGTGATTTGTTTAACTAAATTGTGTTCTGGGGCAAGCACGATATAACTTACACCAAAAATAGTGTCTGCTCTTGTTGTGAATACTGGAATTTCTATACCATCAGTTGTAGAAAATTTAATTTCTACACCTTCAGATTTACCAATTCAGTTTTTTTGTAAATCTTTAATTGATTGGTTTCATTCTAAAGTTTCTAAACCAGCTAAAAGTTTTTCAGCGTATTGTGTAATTTTCAAAACTCATTGACGCATATTACGTTTAGTTACTGGATATTCTCCACGTTCACTAACCATTTTTCCATCAACATTAATAATTTCATCATTTGCCAATACTGTTCCTAGTTCTTGACATCAGTTAACTTCAACATCACGTAATTCGGCTAAGTTTTGTTTGTATAATTGTTTAAAGATTCATTGAGTTACTTTATAAAAAGATGGATCGGCTGTATTAACTTCTTTATCATAGTCATAACTAAATCCTAAAGCTTGTAATTGTCTTCTAAAAGTATCAATGTTTTGTAAAGTAAATTCACGAGGATCATTTCCAGTTTTTAAAGCGTATTGTTCTGCAGGTAAACCGAATGCATCTCATCCAATTGGGTGAAGCACATCATAACCTTGCATTCTTCTAAAACGAGCAAAAACATCGGTTGCTGTATAACCTTTAACGTGTCCAACATGTAATCCTGCTCCTGATGGATATGGAAACATATCTAATACATAAGCTTTTTTATCACTTGCATTAGTTGTTTTGTATGTTTCGTTTTCTTTTCAATATTTTTGTCATTTTTTTTCAATCGCTTTATGTGAAAAATCCATTGTTATATCTCCTTTTACTCAATAATAATATTTTACCTTTTTGTAGACAAATAAAAAGAAAAAACGAGTAAAACTCGCTTTGTTAATTGTAATATTTATTAATATAAATTAAAAACAACACCTAAGTGTTGTTTTTCTGGTTTTTAAATGGTCGGAATAATTGGACTTGAACCAACGACCTCTCCGTTATCAGCGGAGTGCTCTAACCAGCTGAGCTATATTCCGAATAACATAAAGATTTTAAATCTTTTGAGGTTTAAAATCAATAGTTAATTCGTGTTTTTTATTTTTTATTACTCAGCTGTTTGTATTGTTTTATTAATTGCAGTGAATTTAAAAGTATCTATTTTTGAATTACGTTCACTTGTGAAATTATAAATATAAGTTTTTTGTTCAATTGGATTATAGTATCTAACTTCCATTAAACTTTTTACAATTGCGCCTTCATTATCTAAAACTGGTTGTTTGTGTGAAAATACAAAGTCATTTGCATTATTTTTTTCATTAATGAAATCTGAATAATCTTTTGAATCATTTACAGAGTTATATATTCCACTTATTATTCTTGTAATGTCTCCAATGATATCTTTTTCACCAGGAGCATAAACAAAATTAATGAATTTATCCATGAATGAATCAGGTCTTATTGTTCAAACAGGATCTGTTTTTGCAATTCCAATATAATCAAGGATATCTTCTGAGTTAAAGATTCTATAAAGTTCATTTTCATACATATCGGTTGCACTATTTAGTTCACTATGTAATAAATCAGTTAATATTCCTGATACAAGTGTATTAGAAAGCATTAAATTTGATTCGCTTAATTTTAAAGCGGGATTTATTTTTAATTGATCTTTTAAAAGTTGGAAATTTTGAGTAATACTTTTATCTAAGAAAAAGTTTAAGAATTCTGAGTCAAAACCAGGCATTATTAATTTAATTAAGTCATTAATACTAATATTGAATATTGATTTTAAGTTCAAGGGCTTGTCTTCAAAGAAATCTACTATATTTTTAGGTAAAACCCCTTTTAACAAATCATAAATTTTAATACCTAAAGGTATTCCTGCTGGATTCATTTTGATTTCTTTAAAGTCTTTTGAATATAACATTGTGAATAGATTTTTAGAATCTGGTATTCATGTATCTAAATTAGCAACAATGTTTTCATTTAATGGTGTCAAAATATTAACGATATCATTTAATATTTTTTTAATATTATCTATTCCTGGAATTGGCAACATAGAAACTATAGGTCCGGAAAGATTTTCAGAAATTTGTTTTATAATATTAGTCAAATGTCCTAACGTAGGAGAATAACCTTGTAAAGAAGAATCATCTACTAAAATTTTTGAAAGATTACCTAAAAGCAAATCTATAAGCAACGATAAGGCTCCTTCATTAGGTCCTATTATTAGAGATTGAATTATTCCAACGGGTATTTCACTTGGGATCACTCCACTTTCGGATAATACAGGAAGCAATTCTTCAATAACCCCTATCAAAATTGGTGATAGCTGAGTTTTCTTAGTTTCAACTTGCGGTTCATTAACTAAAGTAATAATAAATGCTGCAGTAATTTTAATATCTTTTTTAACTGTAGGACCAGCTGTCATTAATGCCAATAATTGTTGTAGTGGTAATCCCTTTTCACTTTCATCGGTTGATGAACTACCTAGGAAATAAGTTAATTCAGATAATAAATAAGCAAAGTCTACTCCATCAAATTTTGAAATATCAAATCCATCACTTAATATTTTCTTATTAGTTATTTCTCATATAGTATCACTATTAGTTTTACCTTCTTCGTTTTTGAATAAACGAGAATTGTTAGCCTCTGATCCATTATCGAATAGCAGTTTGCCATTTGATGCTTCATTAATTTTATAATCATCCATTGTTGATAAAAATAATTGTAATAGTGCTAAAGATTTTACAAGTGATTTAATTCCATCAAGAATACCATTTAGTGATACTTCACCTTTTTCGGCAGTAAATACATTAACTATTTTTTTACCAAGTTTTATCAGAGATTTTTCATTAATAGGACCACTTAGTAAGTTTGAATGAAAATCTATTGGTTCACTTGGTGCAACACCCATAAAGCTACCAATACCACTAATTAAATGATCTAAAAACATTGGCATTAAGTTAGCGTATGTTGTTTTGTCAGTAACTAAATCTTTAATACTAAAAGTTTGAATAAAGTCAATTGCTTGTTTTTCAAGATTTGGATTAGTAATCATTAAGTTAATAGCTCCAACAACAATACCACCTAAGCCACCAGGGATTAGATCAGAAATTAAACCAGATAAACTAAGTTTAGTAGAACTTCCTAAAAAGGTTTGTAAAATAGTGGGTAGACTTCCTAAAATTTCACCATCAACAATTGGTAGGATCATCATAATCGCATCAATCGCTTCTTCAAGTTGTTGTTTATTCATACCAAGTAAACCATCTTGTGGAAGAATTGAACCAATTAAAGTATGATCATCACCTTTAGTACCACTTAAGTTTAAGTCAGTTTGAGGTAAAGCTGAAAAAGGATCATTTCCAAAATATCGATTTTGAACATCACCAATTGTAGCGTCTTCTCCCAATTCACGATCATCGGCGTCTAGTGTTTCATCAAAAGCAGCGTATTGTTTTTTAGCACCTAAACCATTTAATTGAGAATTAATTGCATCTTTAGATAAATTATACTGATCAGCTAAAATCAACTCTTTAGCTAACATTGCTGATGAACCATTGATATTAGATTCAGAATTATTAAATTGTTGACCATCAATATTATTATTTGTATTTTGACCACAAGCCACCACAGTTGCTGCTGATGAAGCTGTTAAAGTAATTGCGCCCATAATTGCTATTAATCTTTTCATGGTTACCTCCATTTAATTTATATTATTATACTTTATAAATTCAAAGAATGTAAATAAAAAACCAATCTCAAAGATTGGTTTTTAAAGTTTTTACTAACGTTTTGAGAATTGAGGTGCTCTACGTGCTCCACGTAATCCGTATTTTTTACGTTCTTTAATACGTGCATCACGAGTTAATAGACCCGCTGCTCTTAAAGTTTTTCTGTAGTCTTCACTTGCTACTAATAAAGCTCTAGCAATCCCTAAACGAGTTGCTCCAGCTTGACCAGTGAATCCTCCACCTTTAACAGTAACTGTGATATCAAAATCTGATTTTGTACCAGTAGCTACTAAAGCTTGTTCTAATTCTTGAACTAATGTTGCATATGGGAAGAATTCTAATGCAGGTTCACCGTTAACAATAATGTTTCCAGTACCAGGAGTTAGAATTACTTGAGCTGTAGAAGTTTTTCTTCTTCCAGTTCCTCTATAAATAAC
This sequence comes from Mesoplasma photuris ATCC 49581, assembly GCF_000702725.1. GTDB lineage: Bacteria > Bacillota_I > Bacilli_A > Mycoplasmatales > Mycoplasmataceae > Tullyiplasma > Tullyiplasma photuris. The sequence continues at coordinate 105,329 of NZ_JNJI01000002.1, forward strand.
TTTTTCCATTATTTAACTCCTTTTCTTGTATTAATTTCTAATACAGTTGGTTTTTGCGCTGCATATGGGTGTTCTGATCCCACAAAAACGTGTAAAGCTCTAAATTGGTTAGCTCCTTGAACGTTTTTAGGTAACATTAACTTGATTGCTCTTTCAAGAATTTTTCTTGCGTCTAATTCTCTTTGAGTATCTACAGTTCTTCTTCTCAATCCACCTGGGTGCATTGAGTGGTGGTAGTAAGTTTTATCTGATTCTTTTTTACCAGTAAATTTTACTTTCTCCGCGTTAATAATAATAACGTGATCTCCGTTATTAATGTGAGGTGTAAATGAAGGTTTATTTTTCCCTCTTAATACAGTAGCTACTTGAGTAGCTAATCTCCCCACTGTTTGATCTGCTGCATCAACGATATATCAATCTTTTTTGATGTCTTTTGCAGAAATAAGTGTTGTTTGGTTCATGTGCTTGTTTCTCCTTATGACCTGTCCGGGGTTAAAGTGTAGTAAGCATATATATTATAAATAAAATTAAAAATTTATTCAATAATTACTTCTCAATAAATAAAAAAGGCATAAGCCTTTTTTAAATTAAATATCTCCGTCTTTTAGAGTTAATGTCGCATCAAGTTTAGCAATTGATCGGTAACCTACAATAATAGTAATTAAGTAAATTCCAACCACTGATAAAGCAACAGATGGTATTAATCAAATTGGTAAAGCTAGTGGCAATACCATAGATGAATATTGAGTCATTATTGCTATGATTCCATATAGAGAACCACCTCCACAAAATAGACCAAGAATAAAGGTAATTACAATTACGATTAAATACATTCCTAATACGTTTTTAGAAATATATCTATCACTATAACCAAGCACCTTCATTGTTGCAATGAAACGAGTATTATCTGAAATAATCAACGATGTCGTTAATAAGATAATTACAAAGGTAATTACAATGATCATCGCAATCAATAAGAATAATAAAGCATTAACAATATCTGACATTTGATTTAACATTTCTTTTGAAATTTGTATTGGTACAATTGTAGACATTGCCCCTTCTCCAATACCGTCATAAATACGTTTATCTGTAACAGTACCATTTAAACCAAGTGGAGTATAATCACCAAATTTTTGGTAAATTGAGAATGAGTTACTTAAATCTCCAACATCATCTTTGTTTGAATATTTATAGTTAAAAATTGGATAAGCATTATTAAATATTATGTCAATATTTTTAGCTGCAAGTGCAATTTCTTCATCTTCATTATTAATCATATCTCTTTTGAATTCATCATATGTCATTTTTGTAATGTCATTTTTCTTACCAATGAATGTATTAGAATCTTTACTAAATTCTTTCTTTTCAAATATATGACCAAATTGTTTTACAAATTGTTTTTCTCAGAAGAAATCTTGCACATCATTATAAGAAAGTATTTCTTTAGCATCATCATTTTTAATTCAAGCTTGAAGTGTTCCATATCCATCATGAACTCCAATTACTTTGAATTTTTCATTATGAACATTATTTCCTACTTTTGTATCTCCTTTAAGAACAGAGTCGTAAAGTGGACCTGGGGAACTTCCTAAATCAACTAACGGTTTAATTCTTAAAGTTTTTCCATGATTATTTTTAACTGCGATGCTGTTAGTATCCATATCAGTGTACTGAATAAAATCTTGATCTGAAGAAACTTCACCTGGACCACCACTTCAATTTTCTAACTTAATTGCTGAAGCATTGTTTTTATCGGTTGAGTCTTGCATCTCTCTTTGAATAACATCTAAATCAACTTCATCGCCAACTGATAATTTAAGTTTTTTAGCAATTGATTGGTTAATAACAATCGCATTTTCTTCTTCTGATGTAAATAATTTTTCAATTAAATCATCACCTTTTTTAGATTCTAAATCTAAAAATTGATGAGTATTTTCAATCCCATAAATTTTAAATTCATTTCCATTAGCATCTTGAACATTGATTTTATTACCTAATTGTTCAAGTTCTTTATTAAATGGTGTTATTCCAAATGATTCGGTAAATGGTTTACCTTCTTCGAAAGCTTCCTTCATCGACTGTTTCATGAAGTAAGCAGCTCTTGAGTAACCTGCTTGAACAATTGCCTGATCGATTCTTTGACTATATAAAGTACCATATCAAGTTAATAGATACACCATGTATTTTTCAACTGTTTCAATATCAACTTCATCAATATTTACTTCAGAAAAGAAATCAGTTTCACTTTCAAGTGTATTCATTTCACCATCTAAAATTTTAAATGCTGGTAAGATAGACCCTTGTGTCGCGTCTTGTCCTGGTGTTAATTTAAATTTATAGTCGTCTTCTCATTTTAATTTTTGGATTGTTGGACTATTTCAACCATTTTCATTTTCCATAAATTCATTAAAGGCAATCTCTGCAATTTCAGGATTTTCATTAAATGAATTAATTTTTTCTTCTTTTGATGCATTTGGTTTGATTTCAGGACTAATGAAATCTCTTGTGATTGACATTCCAATTGTTGTTGAATAAACATTATAGAAATTTTGTAATAATTTGAATTGATATCTTAAAATTTCTTCTTCATTTGGATTAGCATTTCCTGGTATTACTGGTTTTTCCATAGAAAGTAGTAAAGTAACTAAATCTGGTCATTGTTGTTTTAACATCGCTCAACCAAAAGGATTTCCAGCAATAGCTAAACTTGACATGTATCTAAAGTAATCAACTGTTAATGTTTTACTGTAAGAATTTAAAACCTTCATATTTGATAACATCATTTCTCAACTATCCATATGATCAGGATCATTTTGAGTTAACTTAATTGAATAAAATTCATTTTGAATATTGTTGTTTAAATACGCATCTAAAATGTATTTATAATCATAATCACCTTTTTCATCCATTGGTAAAGCGGTTACAAATTTATGTTTGTCTGATCTTTTATAAATATCACCTTCTGGATTTTTTAAATCAGAATTAAATGTTTTTAAGAAACTGTATGGATTATTGTATGAAGGTTCATTATATTCCACAACTTGCTTATACTTTATACCTGTGTATGATTTTATTTTGTTGATATTCATAATATTTGGTGCTGAATAAGCAACAGTCATCATAATTGTTGCACCAAAAACAACAATTCCAACACCAAACATTTTTCCACTAGCACCTAATAAAAGTGCTGTTCTCATTTTTGAATCAAATGAGTTTCTAACTTTATGTGATTTTACTCACATACCAAATTTTGAAATTTTCATTTTTTTATTAGCTGATAAAAGTTCTAAGGTATTACCTTTTAAAATTAGGTATGCAATTAAGAATGTAATTGCTGATAAAACAAATCACATTAAAATGATTGCTGCTAAGAAACCTCAAGTATCAAATCTTCATGCTTGCATATCAATAGAGAAATATGATTTAAACATATCCACGATTGCAAATTGAATAGCCTGAGCAATTGCATATCCTGAAATACCACCAACAATTGCGGTAAATACTGGTGTCATCACATAACTTAAAATTAATTTACGTTTTCTGTAACCAAGTGCACGCATTGTTCCGATTTGTCCACGTGTTTTTTCAATTTGCTTTCTTGTCATAATTCCGGCAGTGTATAAACTTACCACCAATAACGATAACAAAATTACTGCAGCAATTAATTCATAAGTAATGATTACATCTTCAAGATTTTGTGTTCTTCCGCTAAGCGCATAATCTGCATCTCCAATTGCAAAGAAAAGTTTAGTGCTAATATCTTGTTTATTAAGCATTTTTTTGAAATCTTCATTGATTCTCGCCATATCAGCATCACTTGGAATTTCTCCATTTTTAGTTTTTAAAGAATAGTAAGATTCCATTTCGCTAGTTGATGAAACTAATAACTTTGTTTTAGTTGCATCATAGTAATAAAGACCTTTGCTATCTTCTCTTTGAAATAAACCAAGTGCTGATGGATCAACATAAATTAATCCCTCTTTTTTTCTATTAGGCATTGGTGAGTTAGCATTTATAATTGGCATTGTTAAATCAGCTGAGTTACCAAAACCTACAACTTGATATCAATCAAATTGTTTATAAACTTTTTGATAAATTCCAGCCGGATCATCTAATCCTTCTTCTAACATTGATTCGATTTGTTGAAATTGAGCTTCTGAGGTATTAGTGTTTTCTCTAGAAGCAACTAACATTTGATCACCTAAAATATCATTTTGAAATCTAATGATATCTCCGATTTCAATATTATTTTTTTCTGCGAAAGTAGCATCGATCACAGCTTGTCTATTTGATTCAATGTCATGACCATTAGAAATAATTAATTTATCAACAGCTTCACTCTTTTTAGAAGTTGTTTTAGCAACGGCTCTTAAAGTCATTTGTTCATCATTATGAATAACTTGAGTGAACTCTCTCATCTCAGTTCTTGATCAATCAAAATCTAAAACATCATTTCTATTAAAGTAATTTTCTTCTAAAGTATAAACTCAATGTTGTTGAGCCTCGATTTGATTAACTGGAATATTAGAATTTTCATCTTCTCCCGCGGGAACACTATCACGAGGATTTAAATTTAAAATAATGTTGTGTTGATTAGAACTTTTCTTAAGAGACTCGTGTTGTTCAATAACACGAGCATTAAGTGCGGTCATCAAAGAAAGAACAACTGCCAACAAGGTTACTAGTAGTGTTAGACCTAGAAGTTGGGCTTTGTTTTTAAAAGTGTTTTTAAAAGAATTTTTTAAAATTAAAAATATACTTCTCATATGACTTTCTCCATTTGATATATTTTATCATTTTTAAATAAAAAAACACCTATTTAGGTGTTAGGGAATTTAAATTAATACTCTCATATTGACGATGTATCTCTTCTCGTTTTTGACTTATACAAGATCCCATAGTTTGTATCAGGTTATTAATAAGTGACATTGTTATCCCTTATTAATAATAATACATCATTAAAATGTAATATGTTGTAAAACTAATCCTTTCGAATCAATGACGATAGTTGATTTTTCACCAATACCATTCAACTTTTCTTTAATTTGTTCTATAGTAATTCTTTTGTTTTGTAAACAATGTAAAGATGCACCAACAATCATTCTAATTTGATATCTAATAAATGATTTCGCTTCAAAAATAATCTTTATTTTTGAATCTTGATCAATAACTTTAATAGAATCGATAGTTCTGATGGTGTTAATTGTTAATTGTTCATCTAAAGTTAGACCAGAAAAAAGCTTGAAGTCATGTTTACCAACAAATAAATTCAAAATATCTTGAAGTCTTTTTATATCAATTTTAAAATCTTTTAAATTAAGTTCAAATCTTTGATCAAAGATGTTTGTATTTCTATCGTTAATAGTATAAACGTATTGTTTTTGTTTTACGTTTCTAATACTAAAATCGTCATCTACAAAATCAATACTATTTAAAATGATATCACTGGGTAAAGCATTATTAATTGCTCTTTGAAATCTTGATAACTCTGGTTTAAATTCAATTTCTAATAACACTTTTTGATCAAGAGCATGTACTCCTGAATCTGTTTTAGAAGCACCCATCAATTTAAAATTGTTAGTTTTAGTAACTAAAGATATAGCTTTAGTTAACTCTCCTTGTATAGTTTTAACTTTGGGTTGAATTATTCAACCATTATAGTCTGTTCCATCATAACTTATACTTAATAATAATTTCATATTAATATAAAACTAATTGATCGATATATAGTGGTTTAACTCATGAAAGATCTGAAGACAAGTTTCCATAAACTATTCCCATAATTGCAATTGCTACAACAACTATGAAGATTGAAAAATCTACTCATGAGAATTTGAATCTAACAAAACGAGTTCTTGGTGCGTGTGGATCATATCCTCTAGCATCCATTGCATAAGCTAAATCTTCTGCTTTTTGGAAAGAAGAAACTAATAAGGGAATAATCAATGAAGTGATTCCTTTTGCTTTATCCTTTGTTTTACCATTTTTCATATCAATCCCTCTTGAAGATTGAGCTTTCATAATTCTTCCAGCTTCATCAATTAAAGTAGGAATCATTCTTAAAGCGATTGAAATAATCATTGATAAAATATAAACCGGTATTTTAATAACTTTTAATGGTCATAACAAATCTTCAATAGCTAAAGTTAATTGTAATGGTTGAGTTGTTCCTGTTAATATAGAAGTTAACATAATCATTAGATAAATTCTTCAAGACATTAACAATGCACTATAAACGGCCTTTTCTGAAAATCAGAATGGTCCTAACTTAGCAAATTTACCAATTGATTGGAATCCATCTTCGGCTCCAACCAAACTATCAATTCCTAATTTGATTTCTCCGTTTGTTCCATCAAATCAAGCAAACTCTTTATAAAATTCTGGATTGTTTTTTAAAGCATCAAAAGCAGCAGAGCTTGGATGCATTACAAAAACATTAATTCCTAAAATTACGATAAAAATAAATAATACCGGTCAAATTAAACTAGTAAGCATTCTTCAATTTAATTTTGACATTACAAATAATGTTCCAACTGTTGCTGTCATAAAAATATAACCAGTAAATCCTATTGGAAAAAATATAGCAACAATAAGTAAAATTATCATAGCCAATTTAAATCTTGGGTCCATTCTGTGGATTACAGAATTTTTCGGAATGTATCTTCCAAATGTAACTCTCATATTGCCTCCTATTTTCTATTTTTAAATGCAACAGCAAATTCTTCAACTGTTCTAATTTCTTGCCCTAATAAATCAATACCTTTATCTTTTAATAGATACATTAATCTAAATAATTTCGGTGGTTCAATTTCTATTTTTTCTAATAATTGTCTATTAGAAAAAATTTCAAATGGAGTTCCTTTATCAATTAATTTACCTTCATGCATAACTACAACTTGATCAGCGATTTTTAAAACTTGATCCATGTTGTGGGTAACCATAATAATACGTTTATTTTTTTCTTTATTTAGCTTTTTGAACAATCTCATAAAGTCTTCTTCACCTTTAGGGTCTAGACCACCAGTTGGTTCATCTAAAACTAAAGTGTTTCCATCCATTGCAATAATACCAGCGATTGCAACACGACGTTTTTGACCACCAGATAATTCAAATGGAGATCTAGTTAAGTAATCGGCTGGCAATTCAACCAATTTCAATAACTCTGGTACTGATTTAATAGCATTTTCTTTGTTTCCACCCATATTTATTGGACCAAATGAAATATCTTTTTCAACTGTATCTCTAAATAACTGATATTCAGGGAATTGGAAAACTAAACCAATTTCTTTTCTTAGTTTTTTAACATTAGGAATTTTTTTAATTCCTGCAGGAATTTGATAATCACCAATTTTTGTTCTACCTGTTTCAGATATTAATAAACCATTTGTTAATTGAATCATTGTTGATTTACCTGAACCGGTTGTCCCAATTACACAAGTGATTTTTCCTTTTTCTAAAACTAAATCAGCATTATCAAGAGCTCTAAATTCAAATGGTGAGTTTTTTGAATATGTGTATGAAACATTTTCCATAACAATATCACCTGTAAAATCAAATTCTTTTTTTGCTTTAAGATCTTTCTTCAATTCTTTTAAGTAACTTTTTTGAATTTGTTTATCTTTTTTTGCTTTAATCTTTTTTTCAATTTTTGCTTGCGCAATTTCTTCAGAAATAAAAGAACAATTTTCACTATAAGTTTTTGAAATTGAATTTATGATATCATTTCGTTCTTCTTTTGAAATTTTTCCATTTTCAAATTCAACTTTTGTGTTTTCTAAAACCTCTTTATAATTTTCTTTATTTTCTGCTAACATTTGTTTTAGTTTTTCAATTTTATTTATTTGCATAATTGATCCACCAACTCTTTCATATCTTTTGAATGATTAACTGTTATTCCTTGTTCAGCTAAAGCTTCTTCAACAGTTCCAACAAACGGAATATCTAACTTAATTGAACGTAAGAAGTCTTTATCTTTTAATACTTCTTCAGGAGTTCCTATTTGAACCATTTTTCCACCGTTCATAACAATTACTTTATCTGCATTTAGTATTTCATCCATATCATGAGTAATTGAAATAATTGTTTTATTACCTTGATTACGTAAATCAACCATAATCTCTTTAATTTCTCTATTACCTTTTGGATCTAACATACTTGTTGCTTCATCAAAAATTAAAATTTCTGGATTTAATGCTAATGCAGAAGCAATAGCAACTCTTTGTTTTTGACCACCAGATAAGTTTAATGGTTCTTTATCTAAGAAATTTTCCATACGTACTTTTTTAGCAGCTTCTAAAATAATTTCAGGCATTAAATGTGGTTCAACTCTTTTATTTTCTAAACCAAAAGCAATATCAGCTTGAACAGTTGAACCAATAAATTGATTATCGGGATTTTGAAAAACTATTCCTAAGAATTTTCTAATTTGATCTAAGTTATTTTTATGAACTTTATTACCGAAGATTTCATATGATCCTTCTTCTGGTTTTAAAACACCAATAAATATTTTTGATAATGTAGATTTACCTGAACCATTATGACCAATAATAGTTACGTATTCTCCATGTTTAATTTCAAAATTTACATTATTTAATGCGTAAGGAAAATCGGGAGCATATTTAAATGATAAATTAGAAACTTTAATTGCTATATCGTTATTTTTTTCTAACTTAATACCTCTACCTTTATCTTGAATAGAAATTTTAGATTCTTTCAAAAGTTGCTTTGCTTTTACAAAAGCATTAATTGCTTCTTCATCAATTTCAGCATTATTATTTTCACTTTTAACCATTTTGATAAGCTTCTTAGCATTTTCAAAATTTAAAACAAACGGATTAGAATTAGCAATTTTTGCAATTTCATTTTTTTGAAATGAAACTTCTGCTTTAATTTTTTTAACCTCGTCTTTTTCAACTTCTAATTTTGCATATTTTTCTTTTGCAATTGAAAGTTCAGCCTTGCTTTCAGCTAACTTGTGATGAAATTCATTAATTAATTTTTTATAATCATTTAAATCATTATCAGTTAAAGCTGTTTTATTATATTCTTCGATAATTTTCATAATAATACCCCAATCCTAAATATATTAATAGTTTATAATAATTATAAATAAGAAACAATAACAAACTCCTTTTAATAAATAAAAATAAAAGCAATTTTATTTAATAATTAACTTATAATCACCAAAAAAATAATATAAGTTTAGAAAATGACATTCCAAAAATTGAAATAAAAAAACGAGATGGTTTCTCGTTTTTTTATTTATGATAAAACTAAACTAGTTCAATGATAACGATTGGTGCGTTATCTCCTTTTCTGTTGTCTAGTTTAAGAATTCTTGTGTAACCACCGTTTCTTGTTTCGTATCTTTTAGCAATATCTGTGAATAATTTTTGTAAAGCATTTTCTTTATCTGAAATTTCGATATTTCTTAATCATGATGCTGCTTGACGTCTTGCGTGTAAATCACCACGTTTAGCCAAAGTAATCATATGATCAATATGTGTTCTTAACTCTTTTGCTCTTGCTTCAGTGATTTCTAATCTTTCTGAAATAATTAACTCAGTTGTTAAGTTACGCATTAATGCTTTTCTTCATGTGGTATTTTTACCTCTTTTTTGAATGTATGACATATATTGAGCCTCCTATTTTCTAATTAATATTGTTTAAATGATAAGTTCAATTGTGAAACTTTATCTTTAATTTCTTTTAATGATTTTTTACCTAAATTTCTAATTTCTTCAATTTCATCTTCTGTTTTAGAAACTAAATCACCTAATGTGTGGATTTGAGCACGTTTTAAACAGTTTAATGATCTTTGAGTAAATTCTAAATCTTCAACTTTTTTGTCTAATTCTTTATCAGAATCATCCGCTACACCAATTAAATCTAATTCATCGATTTCTTGGTTTAAATTAATGAAGAATTCTAAGTGAGAAGTTAATACTTTAGCAGCTGTTGCAATTGCATCTGTTGATGTAATTGAACCATCTGTTGTAACTTCAATGTTTAGTTTTTCTAAATCAATAGTTTTACCATTATTAATTGGTAAAACATTATAAGAAGCTTTAACTATCGGTGAATAATTTGAGTCAATTGTAATTGCTCCAACTTCAAGATTCTTTTCATTTTTGTTATCTTTAAATGATTTGTATCCTCTTGAGTTTTTAGCAAATAAAACTAAATCTAATACTCCACCTTCACTAATTGTAAGAATGTGTAATTCAGGATTTAGAACTTCTACTCCAGCAGGTAAAATTAAATCACCGGCTGTAATTGTTCCTACTGTTGTTGAATTAATTTTTAACTCAACAACTTCTTCATCTTTGTAAATATTAGCATCAACTTTTAATACTAATTGTTTGATATTTAAAATAATACGTGAAACGTTTTCAACAATACCATTGATTGATGTAAATTCGTGTGCTGCACCTGCAATTTTAATTGCAAAAACTGCCGCTCCAGGAGTTGCTGCTAAAAGTGTTCTTCTAATTGCATTTCCTAAAGTAATTCCGAACCCTCTTTCAAGTGGTTGAATTTCGAACATGCTGTATGTTCCGTTTGTATTGTTATCACCTTTATTTAATAAAGTGAATTCTGGTCTCATAAATTGTTTCATATACTAACCTCTTGGGCGTTTTCTTGGACGCACTCCGTTATGTGGTATTGGTGTTGTATCTTTAATAGATGTAATTTCCAATCCTGCCATTTGTAATGCTCTAACAGCAGCATCACGTCCTGGACCTGGACCCTTAACATCTACAGAAACAGTTTTAACCCCATTATCAATAGCACCTTTTACTGCTGCTTCTGAAATTAATTGAGCAGCATAAGGTGTTGATTTTTTAGAACCTTTAAATCCTAATGCACCAGCACTTGATCATGATAGTACATTTCCTTTTTCATCACTAATTGTAACAATTGTATTGTTAAAAGTAGCATGAATGTGGGCGATACCCTTAGGAATATTTTTTTTGATTCTTTTTTTGCTTGTTGGTTTTGCCATAATCTATATTCTCCTTTTAACTATTTTTTCTTGTTTGCTACAGTTTTTCTTGGACCTTTAATTGTTCTTGCATTTGTTTTTGAAGATTGTCCTCTTACTGGAAGACCTTTACGGTGTCTTAAACCTCTGTAACTTCCAATTTCCATTAAACGTTTAATGTTTAATGATACTTCTCTACGTAATTCACCTTCAGTTTTTACTGAAGCTAATTCTGTAGAGATAGCTTTAATTTGTTCTTCTGTTAAATCTTTAACACGAACATCTTCACTAATATTTAATTTAGCTAAGATTGTTTTAGATGTTGTTAAACCTACACCATATATGTAAGTTAAAGAAATAACAACTCTTTTATTGTTTGGTATTTCTACTCCGCTAATACGAGCCATATTACGTATCCCTTCTATTAAAATATTGAATATTTTAATCTATAAATTTATATGATTTTTAATTAAACTAATTAACCTTGTCTTTGTTTATGCTTTGGTTGAGCACAAATAATCATTACGCGGCCTTTACGTCTAATAACGCGACAGTTGTCACAAATCTTTTTGACTGATGATCTAACTTTCATCATGAACCTCCGTATTTCTTTTGCTTTTTAAGCAATATGTAGGTTTATCCTACTTTAATTACTTAAACTATTTTTTATTAATAGTTCTATAAGTAATTCTTCCACGTGTCATATCGTATGGTGATATCACAACTGTTACCTTATCTCCAGGTAAGATGCGAATGTAATGCATTCGGATTTTACCTGACACGTGTGCATCGATAACTATGTCGTTTTCTAGTCGAACTTTAAATTGCGCATTTGGCAATACTTCTTCAACTATACCTTCAAATTCCATTTCTGCTTCTTTAGCCATATTTTCTTTCCTCCCTTAACCTTTATAACGAGTTAAAACTTCGCTGCCAGTCTCAGTAACCAAGATAGTATGTTCAAAGTGAGCAGCCATACTGTTGTCAGCTGAAAGAACTGTTCATTTGTCTTTATCAAGTTTGGTTTTGTGAGTTCCGATTTGAACCATTGGTTCAATCGCAATCACCATTCCTGCTTGTAGACGCATTCCAGTATCAGGTTTTCCATAATTTGGAATATATGGTTCTTCATGCATTTCTGCACCAATACCATGACCTGTATAATCTCTGGGCACACCAAATCCATGAGATTCAGCATGTTGTTGAATTGCAGCACCAATAGTACCAATTCTAACCCCCGGCTTCACTAAATTAATAGCAATTTCTAGAGACTCTTCAACGACTTCTAATAGTATATCATATTTTTTATCTTTTGTGTTACCACAAATCTTAGTAAATGCTGAATCTGCATGTCATCCTTCGTATGAACATCCTGTGTCGATTGAGACAATATCACCATCTTGAATAATTCTATTTTGAGGAATTCCATGAACTAATTGATCATTAATTGAAATACAAATATGTTTTGGAAATGGTGGATTTCCATAATCTTTAAAATTTGATTTACAATTTTTAGATTCAATGAATTCAATAAAGGCTTTATCAAGATCTAGACAATTAACACCAACTTGTGCCATTTCCTTTAACATATGAATTGCTTCAGATAAAACTCTTCCAGCAACGCGCATTTTTTCAATTTGTTCTGGAGTTTTTATTGTAACCATTATTTATTTAATCCTTTTTTAATTACTGCAAAAATTGAATCAACATCCATGTCCGTTGCTTTAATATGGATAAACCCTGGTCTTGAAGAATAAAAATCAATTAATGGTTTTGTATCAGCTTCATATGTTTCTAATCTAACCAAAACTTTAGCTGGTTCATCATCTGGACGTCTTTCTAATTTAGTTCCATCAAAATCACAGATTCCATCAACTTTTGGTTTTCTATTTGTTAAATGGAAAGAAGCTTTACATTTAGGACAAATCATTCTTCCAGCAATTCGATCTAAAAGAATTTCTTTATCAACGTCAATAAATAAAATGTAATCAATTTTAGAGTTTAAATTAGTTAGCATTTCTTCTAAAGCTATTGCCTGATTTAAAGTTCTTGGGTATCCATCAAAAATTAATTGATCACTTTGAGTTTTTAAACCTTCATTAACAATACCGTTTGTTAAATCATCGGGAACTAAATTTCCTTCATTCATGTATGAAGCTGCTAATACTCCCAATTTTGTTTGATTAGAAATTTCTTTTCTAAATAAATCTCCAGTTGAAAATTGGATAAAATCTAATTCTTTTACTAATTTTTCAGCTTGAGTACCTTTTCCTGAGCCTGGTGCTCCCAATAACATAATGTTCATAATAATATTTCCTCTCATAAAATATATATACTTATATTTTAACATTTTTTAATTTTGATTAAAGTCAATAAAAAAAGAACCCCAAGGTTCTTTTATCAAATATGTGATGGCTTTTTGTTATTTTTTTCTTCAGTGAATTTTTCTTTTTTAACATCAATAAATTTTTGTTGAATAACTCGACCTTTTAATTGTTGAACTGTTTGAATAGCTACAGAAATACAGATAATTAAACCTGTTCCACCAATCGCTAAGTTTGATGGTAAATCTGTTAATTTGGAAATCACATATGGTAATACTGCGATTCCTGCTAAAAATACCGAACCTAAAATCGAAAGTCGATTAATTGTTCCTACTAAGAATTTAGTTGTGTCTTTTCCAGGTTTAATTCCTGGTACGAAAGTTCCAGATTTTTGGAAGTTTTCTGAGATTTTTTCAGGGTTGATTTGAACTTGAGCATATAAGAATGTAAATAGTATAATTACTACCCCATAGATTCCAATTCCTCATCACGTATCAAATGATAGGAACGTGTCTGTGAATCAGACAAATCCTGAACCTGGATTTGTAACGGCAACAATTTGAGAAATTGTTACTGGAGTCGAAATAATTGCTGAAGCAAAGATTACTGGAATAACCCCGGCATTATTGATTTTCAGCGGTAGATATGGGGTGTGATCTTTTGAATCGACCAGACCTGATCCAGTTTGCTGAATTGGAATTTTACGTTCTGCTTCGTTCATAACAACAACACAGAAAATAACAAAGAAGAATACTAAAATATAGATACCAAATTTCAGTAATCCGTCAAATAAAATATTTGCTTCTTCTCCATTTGAAATTCATCATTGACCTGTTGCTTTGAAGTTTGCTGGCATTGTTGTAATAATACCAATAAAGATAATAATTGAAACACCATTTCCAATTCCTCTAGTTGTAATTTGGTCAGCAATTCATAACATTAAGAATGAACCAGCTAACATAATCAACGGAACTAAGATGTAGTAAAATGCAGGACCAGATAAAGCATCTGAATCTCCTCATTTTGGTTCAATTAAACCTTGTGATTGCAATGTAAAGATTGTTGCCTCTCCTTGCATTACTGCAAATGGTATTAATAAAACTTTTGTTAACTTATCAAGTTTTTTTCTTCCACGTTCACCAGATTTTGATCATCTAGATAATACAGGAATAACATCTGTTGACAATAATTGAACAATAATTGAGGCTGTAATATACGGAGATACTCCTAAAGCTAATATAGAAAACTTACCGATGCTACCTCCCCCTAATGTTGAAAGTAGTTGGAAGAATTGAATATCACCAACTTCACTTGTAAAATCTTCACTTATTATAACCCCAGGTACTGTTAAATAAGTACCTAGTCTGATAACCACTAACACACATAAAGTAAAAACGATTCGAAGAATTAAGTCCTTATTTTTAATAAAGAAATTTACCCTTTCAAAATCGTTTTTAGTATTGGGTTTTTTAGTGATAACAGACTTACTTTTTTTAGTAAGTTGTTTTTTCATCACTATAATTCCTCTGCTGTTCCCCCAACCTTTTCAATAGCTGCTTTAGCTGATTGAGAGATTTTATTAACTTTAACGTTAACTTTTTTTGTTAATGTTCCATTTGCTAAAACTTTAACTAGTTGTTTTTCTGATTTAATTACTTTTGCTTCGATTAAAGTTTTGTGATCAACTGTTGCTAATCCCATTTTTTCTAAATCGTTTAAGTTAATTAAAACAAATTCTTTTTGGTTTCTAGAAGTAAAACCAATTTTTGGTAATCTTCTGTATAAAGGAGTTTGACCCCCTTCAAAACCTGGACGTACTCCTCCACCTGAACGTGAGTTTTGTCCTTTGTGACCTCTAGTAGAAGTTTTACCTTTTCCAGAAGCCATTCCTCTACCTACACGTGTAGCATCTTTTTTACTACCTTCAGTATATTGTAATTCATGTAATTTCATTAAATGTATGACTCCTTTCTTAAGCTACTTTAGCTTCTTCTACTTTTTTTGGTGCAACTTTTTTAGCTGGTTTTGAAAATCTTAATTGTTGAATTTTCGCAGCTGATGACATATTTTCAAATCCGTCAAACATCGCTCTAATCATATTGATTGGGTTGTTGCTTCCTAAAGATTTAACATAAATATCACCAATACCTGCTAATTTAGTTACAACACGAGCAGGTCCTCCAGCAATAACTCCTGTTCCTTCTTTAGCAGGCTTAATTAAAACCTTACCTGCACCGAATGAACCGATAATTTCGTGGGGAACTGTTGTTCCTCTCATTGGAACTGAAATTAAGTTTTTACGAGCTTCTTTAACAGCTTTCTTAATTGCTTCAGGAACTTCGTTTGCTTTTCCTGTTCCCATTCCAACTTGTCCAGCACCATTTCCCACAACAACTACTGCTGCGAAACGGAAGTGACGTCCACCTTTTGTTACTTTTGTAACACGACGAATAGCAATAACAGTTTCTTCGAAATCATCTTTAACTCTTTCGAATTTTTTTCCGTTATTTCTTGGTTTAGCATTTTTTCTGTCAAATTGTTTTTTTTCTGTTGGTTGAGCAGCTGTTTCTACTGTAGCTTCAACTGTTGTTTTGTTTTCTGTAGTCATATTTTTTCCGCCCCTCCTCTTAGAATTTCAATCCTGCTTCTCTTGCTTTGTCAGCGAAAGCTTTTACTTTACCATGGTATAAGTATCCACCACGATCGAAGACAACTTCTGAGATATTTTTTGATAATGCTAATTTTGCAATTTCTTCAGCTACTTTTTCAGCAGCTTCAATATTACCTTTGTTTCCTGATAATTTTAATGTTGATGCTGAAACTAATGTAGTTCCAGTTGTATCATCAATAATTTGAGCATAAAAGTTTGTATTAGATTTGAACACGTTTAATCTTGGTCTAGAAGTAGTTCCAGAAATTTTATTTCTTACTCTATAGTGTCTTCTCTTACGTGATTCTGCTTTAGTAAATTTCATAATTATTTCCTATATAAAGCGGTTGGCTTATTTACCAGCTGCTTTCCCTTCTTTTCTAATAATGTGTTCATCTTTATAACGTACACCTTTACCTTTGTATGGTTCTGGTTTTCTGTATGCTCTAATGTTTGCTGCAACTTCTCCAACCAATTGTTTATCAATACCTGTGATAATCAATTCTGTTGGTTTTGGTGCTTCTACTGTAATTCCTTCAGGAATTTCGTAGTTTACTGGGTGTGAGAAACCTAATGAAAGGTTAATAACGCTTCCATTGATTGCGGCTTTGTACCCAACCCCGATGATTGATAATTCTTTTTTGAAACCTTCACTTACACCTGTTAACATTCCTTGTAATAAAGAGTTTGTTGTTCCGTGTAATTGTTTTGTATGTTTAACTTCGTTTGCTCTTACTGTAGTTAAATTTCCTTCTTCTTGAGAAATTTTAATTACATCTGCGAATTTCTTTGTTAAAGTTCCTTTTGGTCCTTTAACTGTTACTGTGTTATCTGCTGCGATTGTGATCTCAACACCTGCAGGGATTGCTAAAATTCTGTTTCCTATACGTGACATATTTTCTTCCTCCCCTATCCTATCAGATGAATGCTAACACTTCTCCACCCGCTTGGGCTTTACGTGCTTGCTTATCTGTCATGATTCCTTTTGATGTTGATACGATTGCGATTCCTAATCCATTTAATACTTGTGGGATTTCATTTGCCGGTGCATAAACTCTTAAACCTGGTTTTGAGATTTTTTTAAGTCCTTGAATTACTCTTGTTTTACCTTGATATTTTAATTCGATAGTGATAGTTTTTTTAACATCTCCATCAATTGAGAATTCTGAAATGAATCCTTCTTCTTTTAAGATACGTGCTATCTCGATTTTCATTTTGCTTGACGGCATTGATACTGTTTTTAAATATCTTTGGTTAGCATTACGAATACGAGTAAGCATATCTGCGATTACGTCTGTTGTCATATTTTCTATTTCCTTTTCTATAAATTATCAAGATGCTTTTCTAATTCCAGGGATTTGACCTTCGTATGCAAATTTTCTAAAGCATAAACGACAAATTCCAAATTTTTTAAGCACGGCATGTGGTCTTCCACAGTGATTACAACGTGTGTAATTTCTAACACCAAATTTTTGGTGTTTAGCTTGTTTTACTTTTAATGATTTTTTAGCCATTGTATTTTCCTATCCCCCTGTATTATTTTTGGAAAGGCATTCCCATTTTATTTAATAATGCGAATGCTTCATCGTTTGTTTTTGCAGTAGTAACAATTGTGATATCCATACCACGAAGTTTTTGAACTTTATCATAATCGATTTCAGGGAAAATGATTTGTTCTTTGATTCCTAATGTGTAGTTACCAAATCCATCAAATGATGTTGTTGATACTCCACGGAAGTCACGCACACGTGGTAAAGCTACGTTTGTTAAACGGTCTAAGAAATCATACATTCTTTTCCCTCTTAAAGTAACTTTAGCCCCAATTGGCATTCCTTCTCTTAATTTAAATACAGCTAAAGATTTTTTAGCTTTTGTAATTAAAGGCTTTTGTCCAGCGATTAATTCCATTTCAGCAACAGCCATATCTAATTTCTTAGTGTCTGTTGTTGCGTCTCCAACTCCCATATTAATTACAATTTTTGTAATTTTTGGAACTTGCATTACTGATTTATATTGTTGCTCTTTAAATAAAGCAGGAACAACTTCAGTAGTATATTTATTTTCTAATCTTGATTTCATATTCTCATCGTTCCCTTCTATTTACCTTTAATAGCTGTGTTAGATTTTTTAGCAATTCTAACTTTTTTACCATCAGTAATTGTGTATGCAATTCTTGTTGTTGATTCTTTTTCTTTTGGATCTTGAATCGCAACGTTTGATGCATCGATTTTTGCTGGAATTTCTTTAATTCCACCTTCTGTTTCAGTTTGTGAAGGTTTAACGTGTTTTAAAACATTAACTCCTTGAACTGAAACAGTTTTTTTATCTTTTGATATTCAAATAATTGGTCCTATGTTTCCTTTGTGAGAACCAGCGATAACTTTAACCACGTCACCTTTTAAGATTTTTGATTTTTTCATTCTAGTTCCCTCCTATAGTACTTCTGGAGCAAGAGATGCAATTTTTGCAAATCCAGCTTCTTTAATTTCACGTGCAATTGGACCAAAAATTCTTGTTCCACGTGGGTTTTTGTCATCTTTAATGATAACTACTGCGTTTTCTGAAAATTTGATGTAAGTTCCATCTTCTCTTCTTTGTTCGCGTTTTGTTCTAACAATAACAGCTTTAACGATTTGACCTTTTTTAACAGTTCCACCTGGAGCTGCTGCAATAACTGAGGCAACAACGATGTCACCAATACCTGTGAATTTTCTTACTGAACCACCTAAGTTACGGATTACACGAATTTCCTTAGCTCCTGAATTATCTGCTACTTTTAATTTCGAAAGTGTTTGAATCATATATTTATTCCTCTTCGCCTTCTAATTAAAGAACTGATTCTTCTAAAACTTTAACTAATCTAAAGTTTTTTGTTTTAGCTAATGGACGTGTTTCCATAATTTCAACTTTGTCACCCATTTTGGCAACTCCGTTTTCATCGTGTGCTTTATATTTTTTAGAATATTTAACACGTTTTTTATAAACAGGGTGGTTTTTGTATGTTTCAACTAACACAGTAATAGTTTTATCCATTTTGTCAGATACAACTTTACCAGTTAGAATTTTACGACTATTTCTTTCCATTATTCAGCGTCTCCTTCTTGTTCAGTTACAGCGTTTGCCATAGCAGCGGCAATTGCATCTTCATCAACTGAAGTTCCAAATTGTTCTGCTTGCATTTTTTCGATCATTTTACGTTGTTTAGCTCTTACTTCTTTACCAGCTGATTCAGCTTCAGCAACTGCTTTACTGTAATCACCTTTGATTGTTTGGTTAGTGTTTTCACCTGCAAGGCGTTTTTCACTTAATACTAATTCAATTCTTGCAATTTGTTTTTTAATTTCTTTAATTTTATGAGTTTGTTCTAAGCTTCCTACAGATGCTTGGAATTTTAAAGCGAATAATTCGGCTCTTTTTGATTCACCAGTTTTAATTAATTCTTCAACTGAAAGAGTTTTTAATTCTGCGATTGGATTTGTTTTAGCCATAATTATTGATCACCTTTCATAACAAATTTACATTTAATTGGTAGTTTATGCATTGCTAGTCTTAATGCTTCACGAGCAGTTTTTTCACTAACACCTGCGATTTCGAACATTACTGTTCCTTCTTTAACAACAGCTACTCATTTTTCAGGGTTACCTTTTCCAGATCCCATTCTAACTTCAGCTGGTTTTTTTGTCATTGACATGTGAGGGAAAATTCTAATTCAAGTTTGCCCTTCACGTTTCATATAACGAGTCATCGCAATACGAGCAGCTTCGATTTGGTGGTTGTCAATTCAAGCACCTTCCATAGCCATTAATCCAAATTGACCAAAGTCAATTTGTTTTGCTCCTTTTGCTTTTCCTTCATAAGAAACTCTATGAGGTTTACGATATTTAGTTCTTTTTGGCATTAACATAATTATCTACGACCTCCTTTTTGAAATTTTGGTTTAGGTTTTTCTAACATTGATGTATCAACGGCATTTTTTCCTAAAACTTCTCCATGGTTAATTCAAACTTTAACTCCGATTTGACCATATGTAGTTGGTGCTTCATATAGTGCGAAGTCAATGTTTGCTCTAAGTGTTGATAAAGGTACAGCACCTTCTAAGTAACCTTCAGTACGAGCCATTTCAACTCCCCCTAAACGTCCACTTACAGATGTTTTAATTCCTTTAACACCAGCACGTAATGCATTTCTAATAGCTACTTTTTGAACTGTTCTGAATGAAGCACGGTTTGTGATTTGTTCTCCAATTCATCTAGCTACTAATGTTGCATCAGCATCTGGATTTTTAACTTCAATTACTTGAACTTGAACATCTAATTTTCTATCTTTAGCAGCTTTTTGAACTGTTAATTTAATGTTTTCGATGTTTTTTCCTTCTTGTCCTAAAACAATAGCAGGACGAGCAGTTTTAATGATTAAAGTAATATCTTTTGTTGTTCTTTTGATGATTACTTTAGATACAGCTGCATCGTTTAATAATTTTAATACTGCTTCACGGATTTTAATATCTTGATCTAATCAAGTTACATATTGACCTTTTTCAGCGTATCATTTGTTTTCTCAATCTCTAACGATTCCTAAACGTAAAACTTTTGGTGATACTTTTTGTCCCATATTTCTGCTCCTTCCTATCTAGCGTCACTTACAATAATTGTAATGTGACTTGTTCTTTTTAAAATTTCATATGCTCTACCATGTGCACGTGGACGGAAACGTTTTAAAGTTGGTCCTTCGTTTACATAAACAGTTTTTACATATAATTTATCAGCGTCCATACCGTTGTTATTAACTGCGTTAGCGATTGCTGAGTTTAATAACTTCATTACTGGTTCTGATGCGTTTTTATCTTGGTTTAATAAGATTGCAATAGCTTTCGCTACTGGTTTGTTTCTAATTGTATCTACAACTAATCTAGCTTTTCTAGGTGAGATACGAATTAAATTTAAATGTGCTTTTGCGTCCATGTTATTTTCCTATCTCTTTCCTATTTTTTCTTGTCATCTCCGTGACCACCGAATTTACGTGTTGGAGAAAATTCACCTAATTTGTGTCCAACCATATCTTCTGTCACGAATACAGGAATAAATTCTTTCCCGTTATATACACCGAATGTTCTACCAATAAATTCTGGGAAAATAGTCGATCTTCTTGATCAAGTTTTAATTACTTCGTTTGGTCCCATTGTTTCAACTTTTTTGAATAAGTGTTCATCAACAAATGGTCCTTTTTTTAATGATCTTGCCATATCTTTCTATTCTCCTTTTCTATTTAGTACGTCTTCTTACGATTAATTTTTGTGAAGATTTTTTCTTATTACGTGTTTGTACACCCAATGCATTTTTACCTCATGGAGTTACAGGGTTCTTACGTCCAATTGGAGTACGTCCTTCTCCCCCTCCGTGAGGGTGGTCATTAGGGTTCATAACTGATCCACGAACTGTTGGACGGATACCTTTTCAACGATTACGTCCAGCTTTTCCTCAGTTAACTAAGTTATATTCTTCATTTCCAACTTCACCGATAGTTGCGTAACATTCTGCTAATACTTTTCTTACTTCTCCTGAAGCTAAACGTAAAGTAACATATTTACCACTTTCGTCTTTACCTAGTATTTGAACTTTTGAACCAGCTGATCTGGCCATTTGTCCACCTTTTCCAGGTTTTAATTCAACGTTGTGAACTAAAGTCCCTTCAGGAATGTTTTTTAATGGTGCAGCATTACCGATTTTAATATCAGCGTTTTCTGATGCAACAATTTGCATTCCAACTTTCATTCCTTTAGCAAATAAGATGTATCTTTTTTCTCCATCTACGTAATTTACTAAACAAATGAATGCATTTCTATTTGGATCATATTCAATAGTTGAAATTGTTCCAACGATGTCTCTTTTATTTCTTTTGAAATCAATAATACGGTATTTACGTTTGTGTCCGCCACCTTTATGACGTGTTGTAATAACCCCGCGGTTATTTCTTCCGGCTTTTTTATTTAATGCAACAGTTAATGATTTTTCAGGTGTACCTGTTGTTAAGATAGCTGAATAGTCAATTGTTGTCATATTTCTACGACCGTTAGTCGTAGGTTTATATTTTTTAATTGCCATAATATCCCTTTCTATAGCTTATGTTTGTTTGTGCTTATAATAGTGTTTCCTTTGGGAAAGGTTTTTCTATAAGTCACTTAAGATGTCTAATGTTTCACCATCTTTTAATGTAATAATCGCTTTTTTGTAAGCGTTTGTTTTTCCAACAAATCTACCCATTCTTTTTTCTTTTCCTGAGTAGTTCATTGTTCTAACTGATTCAACTTTAACTTCGAATAATTCTTCAAAAGTTTTTTTGATTTGAACTTTATTAGCTTTTTTATCAACCAAGAATGTATACACACCGTTAGCGTGACCCATAAATGATTTCTCAGTTAACACAGGTTTTTTAAGTACTTCTGTTAAATGCATTATGCGTATACTCCTTCTACTGCTAAAGCAGCTTCTTCTGTCATAACTAATTTTGTTGCGTTTAATAAGTCAAACATGTTTAAGTGGTTAGCTGGTATTGTTTTAACTTTAGCAACGTTGTTTGAAGATTTAATTAATAATTCTTCTTTATTTAATGTAACAATTAATGTTTTTTGACCATCAATTTTTAGGTTTTTCAAAATTTCTACCATTTCTTTTGTAGATGGTTTTGAAAAGTCAAATTTGTCAACGATAATTAGGTTAGTTTCTTGAGCTTTAATTGATAAAGCTGATTTGAAAGCTAATGCTCTAACTTTTTTATTTACAGATTTTTTGTAGTTAACGTCTGGAGATGGTCCAAATGCAACTCCCCCACCTCTTCATTGAGGTGCTCTAATTGATCCTTGACGAGCACGTCCAGTACCTTTTTGTTTTCAAGGTTTACGTCCCCCTCCTGATACTTCAGCACGAGTTTTAACTTTTTTTGTTCCTTGTCTTAATGCAGCTTGTTGAGATACAACAGTGTCGTAAATAGCTTGTTGGTGAGGTTCAATTCCTCAAACAGAATCGATTAATGTAATTTCTTTAACATTTTGACCTGATTGGTTTAATACTTGTAATTTCATGTTCCCTCTCCTATGCTTCTTCAGCTACAACTTCAGTTTCAACAACTGAAGCTTCTGTAGCTACTCTTGATAATAATGCTGCTGCTGTTAAAGATTTTTTTCCTTTAACATTTTGTTTAATTTGAACAAATTGGTTTTTTGGTCCTGGGATTGATCCTTTAATTAACATAATGTTGTTTGTTGCATCAATTGCAACAACTTCTAAGTTTTGGATTGTCACTTTTTCGTGTCCCATGTGTCCAGCCATTTTTTTAGATTTGAAAATACGGTTGATAATTGCTCCCATTGATCCAATACCACGGTGGTATCCTGATCCATGCGCCATTGGCCCACGTGAGTAATTATGTCTTTTGATTGCTCCCGCAAATCCTTTTCCTTTTGATATTCCTGTAACGTCAACGTATTCACCAGATGTGAAGATGTCTTCGGCTTTAATTTCTGTACCGAATGCAAAACCTTCCATGTTTCTGATTTCTTTTACGTAGCGCTTAGGTGCTGAACCAGCTTTTTTAAAGTGTCCTGTTTCAGGTTTATTTACTAAATTAACTCTTTTATCTTGAACTCCTAATTGAGTTGCAACGTATCCGTCTGATTCTAAAGATTTAACTTGTAAAACTGTATTTGGTAAAACTTCAACCACTGTTACGGGAATTAATTTTCCTGATTCAGTGAAAACTTGAGTCATTTCTACCTTACGTCCTAAGATTCCTTTCATCTTACTTTCCTCCTAATTTGATAATCATGTATATCTTGTTATTTTGTGTTTTTTGTATTTCTGAAAATTTAGATTATAGTTTGATTTCTAAATCAACATCTGCCCCTAAGTCTAAACGTTTTAAAACGTCTAATGTTGTTGCTGATGGGTTTAAGATTTCTAATAATCTTTTGTGTGTTCTCATCTCGAATTGTTCACGTGAGTCTTTGTACTTATGAACAGCTCTCAAGATTGTGATAATTTGTTTATCTGTTGGTAAAGGAATTGGGCCTTTTACTTTAGCTCCAGTTCCTTCAGCAGCAGTGATAATTTTTAAAATTGATTGATCAAGAATTTCATGATCGTAACTTTTAAGTTTGATTCTTAATTTATCTGCCATGCTAACCTCCTAAATTTGATAGTTTTTTAGACAACCCTTATCTGTGTGTTGTCTTTATGTACACAAAATATACATGCAATAGTAATTATACCTACTTTTTGCCCTAATTTAAAGTAATTTTATTCAAAAAAATAAAATATAAAAAAATGGCTCTAATCCATTAGTTGGCCATATCTTATTTTTATATTTTTGAACATTTCTATATCAGTTTCAGTTTTTGCAAAACTCATTAAATAATTGGATAGTTCCGAATTTTCTAAAATTATTTTTAAATAGTTTAATTTTAAATTTTTGAACATTTCAAGCATCAAATTAAAAGAATCTATAAAATCATCTTTTGAAAAAATAGTTTCAATTTCTTCAATTATATATTTTGTGTTTTCAGTTAAATTATATAAATGTCAGTTTAATTCACTTTTGGGTGAATTAAACTTTATTTCTTCAATAATTGCTTCAGTAATTTGAGTGGCTAATTTTTTATACTCAAAAAATAATTCTGCTTTAATTTCGTGTTTTCAGTTAAATACATTATCGATATAAAATATTCCTTTTTTTAAATCAATTAACTTAACTTTCTTTATGATTGGATATTTTGATTTTAAATTAGATAATTTTACATAGTATACTCTTTGATTTTTATCAGTGATTTCAATTTTAAAATCATTAGATATTACAAATAAATCTTTATATTTAATATTTCTAGAATCGATCTTTTTGCTGCTTAAGAATCGATCAATCTTTTGTAAGTTTTTCTTTTCACTTAAAACTGAAATATTATATTCATCAATTTCATTAAAACCAATATTATGATCATCTTCGAATTTAAGATTTCTATTTTTGAATTTAAAAATATTGTGCATAAAGCTTTCGTGAAATAAACTTTGGTTAATTATCTTTTGGAAAAAGAAATTTTTAGTGATTAAAGAAATATCTTTTTTGATGAAGTCTAAGAAAATATCAAAGTTAATCATATAGTAACCTGTTTTGATAATTTCTAAATTTGTTTCAATCGTAAAATATTTTAAGGCACGATTTCAGTTTGCTCCAATTTCAGAAATTTCTAATATAGATTGAGGTATTGATGCATATATTTGATCACCAATTAAATACTTATGTTTGTTTTTTTCAACGATTGTTTTAATTTCAATTAAAACCGATTGATTGTTTAAATAGTACATCATGTCTCCTTCCATAAAAAATAACTTGTCTAGCAAGTTATTTTAATTTTACATTATTTAGAGTATTTACCTTGTGCTAAATTTGCGTTTCCGCCACCTTTAGCATTTAATGGTAAGTTTTTAAAAATATCAATTGCTTTGTGTTCGTTTTGAATAGATTCACTAACTGCAACAACTAAGAATGACTCATCTTCACCCTCTGAAGCTAAAATTACAATTAAATTTTCGAATTTATTTCTTAAATCATCAGCAAGATTTTTCAAATCTTTAATATTTAAACCTGTTGTTGTCAATTTAATTTCATTAATGCCATCTTTATTTAAAGTTGGCTTTAAATCTTTAAATTTAGCTAATTTAGCAGCTGTGATTAAATCACTTGCTTTTTTATCAAATTCTTTATAAGCAAGTTTTAAGTCTTCAACCAAATTTTTTATAATTTCTAAATTTTGTTTTGAAATTTCAAGTTCTTTAATATTTTGGTAAATAGTATCAATGTTTTGATCAACCATAATTGATTTAGCATCATTATATTTAGTCATCACTTTATCAGCTTCTTCAATAAATTTATTAAATTGTTCTCTTAAATATTCTCCAACTGTTTCATTTGAAGTTAAACATTTAACTCTATATAAACCAGAACCTTTTGACTCAACTCCTGTAATAATAAAGTCTTCAATATCTTTAGTATTATCGACGTGAGTTCCACCACATAATTCTGATGAAAAATCACCAAATTTAACAACTCTTACAATATCATCATATTTTTCTGTAAAGAAAGCTAAAGCATGATATTTGTTAACTGCATCATCCATTGAACAGAAATAAACTTCTCGATCGTGTGCTTCATTAATACGCTTGATTACTTCATCTTGAGTTTTTTGTAATTCCTCTTCAGTTAATTGTCTGTTAAATGTAAAGTCCATTCTTAAACCGTTTTCATCATTATATGAACCAGCTTGCATAACACTATCGCCAAGAACATCTCTTAGTGCATAGTGAACCATATGAGTTCCGGAGTGGTTCTTCATTGTTAATGTTCTTTTATCTTCATCAACTTTTGCTTCAACCACGTCACCATTATTTACAGTTCCAGTTAGTTTAACTCTATGAATGTGTTGTTTATTTGGTCCTTGTTGAACATCTAAAACATTTGCTTTAAAGTTTTGACCAATAATAATTCCTGTATCAGCTGCTTGACCACCTTTTTCGGCATAGAATGGTGTTTTATCTAAAATGATAAATCCTTCTGTATCTGTTAAAGATGCCAATTCCTTATCATCAGTGAAAAGGAAAACTACTTTTGCATTTTCTCTACTTGTTTCTTCTCAACCAGTAAATTCTGATTCAACATGTAATTTAGTAAATAGTTCATTTTGTTTGTCTCAAGCTTTTAAATCTTTTCTAGCGTTACGAGTAGCTTCTTTTGTTTCTTCTAGTAATGCTTCAAATCCAGCAAGATCAACATTAACTCCACGTTCTGCTGAAATTTCTAATGTTTGTTCGATTGGAAAACCAAATGATTCAAATAAAAGTAAGGCATTTTTAGCAGAAACTTCTTTTTCATCATTAATTATTTTTTCTAAAAGATCATAACCCTTAGAAAGAGTTTTTAAGAATTTTTCTTCTTCGTTTTTGATTGTATCTACAATAATTGTTTTTTTATCAGAAAGATATGGGTAAAATTCTCTCATCGCTTTAATTACTTCATCAACTAATTTATATAAGAATGAAGTTGTGATACCTATTTCTCTACCATAAATAGAAGATCTTCTGATTAAACGGCGAATAATATATCCGCGATCTTTATTACCAGGAAATACTCCATCAGCAATAGCAAAAGAAGTTGCTCTTACGTGATCGGCAATAACTTTAAAAGCCGTATTAATTCTTGTTTGCTCTTTTGTTGGATTTGAATAATTTTCGATTGAGTATTTAAATTTAGGATTACAGATTGTTTCAACTTTTTTAATTGTTGGGAAAAATATATCTGTTTCAAAATTAGTTGGTGTATCTTGGAATATTGAGGCAATACGTTCTAAACCAGCACCAGTATCTATGTTTTTTCTAGGTAACTCAGTGTAGTTATTGTGACCATCATTATTAAATTGAGAAAAAACAACGTTTCATACTTCAATATATCGGTCATTTTCGATATCATCAGCAATTAATCTAGGACCAATATTTTCGGGATCTCATTTTTCTCCACGATCATAAAACATTTCTGTATTTGGACCACAAGGACCTTGACCAACATCTCAGAAATTAGTATCTCTTCCTAATGAAAAAATATGATCTTTAGCAATTCCGATTTCTTCAGTTCAGATTTTGTAAGCTTCATCATCTTCATTAGAAACTGTTATATATAATTTTTCAGCAGGAATATCAAATCATTTTGAAGAAGTTAATAACTCTCAAGCAAAATGAATTGCTTCAGTTTTAAAGTATTCACCAATTGAAAAATTACCCAACATTTCAAACATAGTTTGGTGACGAGCAGTTACTCCAACATTTTCAATGTCATTTGTTCTAATTGCTTTTTGTGAGTTTGTTAATCTAGGTGCTGGTGGTGTTTTTCTACCATCAAAGTATGGTTTTAATGTTGCAACTCCTGAATTAATTCACAATAAAGATGCATCATCAACAGGTATTAAAGAAACTGGGGCTAAAAAGTGGTGGTGTTTTTCTTTAAAGAAATCTAGTCACATTTGTCTAATTTCATTAGTTGATAATTTTTTCATATTTCCTCTTTCTATTTTATTTTTACGCTTTAATAATTATAAACTTTTTAAATCGAGTTTTAAATACAGTTTTCAAGTTTAAAGATATTAATCTTTGTTTGCAAAATTATTGTTTGTTATGAGAAAATTACTACGAGGTATATATATGAAATTAAGAAATTTAGATAAACAAAGATTGATACTTGTAGACCTAGATGGTACTACTTTGAGAGATAAAGATGATGAAATTCACGAACATACAAAAAAATCTTTAATCAAGGCAAAAAACGATGGTCATAAGATTTGTATTGTTACAGGTAGACCATGGAGAGCAATTCAACATATTTATGAAGAATTGGAACTAGATACAATTGTTACGAACTTTGATGGAGCACATATTCATGATCCAAAAAAACAAGAGTTTAAACGTATTGTTTTTTCAATCAACAACGAAATTATTCAAGCAATAATTTCAGAACCCGAAATTGAAGAATCAGTTGAAAATATCTTAATTGAATACTACGATAAAACTCTTATTTGAAATTCGGATGATAAAGATTTGTTTAACTTTTTCCATTTAAATGATATTGGTGATAAAGAAAAATTTATTGAAGGTGATCCTAAAGTTATGTGAACAGGACCTTCAACAAATATTGTTTTGAAATTAAAAAACAACAAGAGAAAAAATATGGTCTTAAGAAAATTGGCTAAATATCAAAATGCAGTAAAAATCCAAAGCGATATTTTATATGGAGTTAAATCAACAAGTGAAAAACCAGTTATTACTCTAACTAATAAAAACGCCACTAAGGGTGAGGCTGCAAATATATTGGCTCAATATTACAATAAAGATATTAGAGATGTTATAGCTTTTGGTGATCAATTAAATGATTTTGAAATGTTACAAAAAGTAGGACATGGTATTGCAATGAAAAATGGAAGTGATTCTTTAAAATTTGTGGCAAAAGGTATTACATATAAAACCAATGATGAAGGTGGTTTAGGTTTATACTTAGATATAATGCTTGATGGAAGAGAATTATAAAAGCACTCTAAAATGAGTGCTTTTTTAAATTTCAAAATATGTTCTAAATGACCTTGTAGAATAATAAGAATCTGATCCGTTAGCACCAATAAATGTTCTACCAAATCTTTTTTCACCCGTTAAAGCCCCACCTAAATTTAATATTTGATCAGGTGTTTTTAATCAAGAACTGGTTTTAGTATCAATATTTTCAATAGATTGCATTTGAGTATATAATTGTTCATCAATGATATCTAAATTATTTTTTTGACAAAGTTCTAAAGCAGAAGATTCAGGAGGAAATTTTTTTCTTCCCATTCTTGATTTTTGATCATAACAGACACTTCTTCTGTTCGGAGATTCTTTTGCAAAATCAACAAAAAATATTTTATTATTGAAACAAAAAATATCTGGTTCTCCACCCGTTTCTTCCATTCAAGAAAGTTTTTTAATATGTTCACTAGTTATTTTGACTTCTATTGTTTCTCAATTTACTTCTTTATGTCTATTTAAATTATTTTCAAATCTTGTTTTTAAAATTTCTTTCATATTTTCCTTAATCATTACAATAAATTATTTGATTAAATCTTTCAATTGTTGAACTAATCGATCAATTCCATCAATAAGTGGCATATATGTTTCTTCTTTAGTGAAATCAATTCCAGCATCCACCATAATTTTCATTGGTTCTTTATGACCACCAGCTTTTAAAAAGTTTAGTGTAGTATCGATGTTTCCGTTTTTAATGTCATTATACAATTTAAAACTAGCTGTTACATCAATAGCATACTTGTATACATAAAACGGAGAGTGGAAGAAGTGAGAAATTCTTGGTCAACCAAAACTTCCCTTTTCTTTTTCTTCAGTTTTAACTTTATCAAAAATTTCATAACCATATTGTTTTTGAATTTCTGTAAATAAGTCATTTAAACTTTGAGCGGTTAACGGTGTTCCCGCTTCAACTAATTTGCTTGCTTGATATTCAAAATCAGCAAATTGAATTTGTCTATAGAAAGTACCAATTAAATCTCCAATTCTTTGTTGTAGTAAATAAATTTTCTCTTCTTTTGTTTCTGATTTATTAAACATATAATCAAATAAAATATGTTCATTGATAGTTGATGCTACCTCAGCTAAAATGATTGGATAATCATTTAAAGGATACGGTTGATTTTGATCAGCAAATAAAGTATGAACAGAATGACCAGATTCATGAGCAAGAGTAGCTACAGAACTAAACTTATCATCTCAGTTCATTAAAATGATAGGATCAACACCACTTCCTCCAGTAGAATAAGCGCCATCTCTTTTATTTGTATCTTCATAAAAATCAATTTTATTGTCACTTCACGCTATATCTAAATTGTTTAAATATTCTTTTCCTAAAATTGATAATGCATCTTTTATTAACTCTTTTGCTTCTTCAACTGTAAATTCTTTATTGTATTCTTGAACTAATTTTAATGATGAATCAGTTGGATAAAATTTATCGAGTGCAAACTTTTCTTTAATAAGTAAATTGAAATCTTGGAAAGGTTTTATATATTTTTTTCCAACTTCTAATAATTTTAAATAAATATCTGGTGATACAGAATCACTTGATAAACTAGATTGCAAATGAGATTCATAATCTCTTAATTTAACTGATTCATATCTTGATTGAAGAATTCCTTCGTATATTCTTGCAAATGAATGCTTTTTATCTTTAAAATTTTTAACAAATAATTTTGAAGCTTCAACTCTAAATTCCTGATCTTTAATCGGATCTGAATCTTCCATTATTTTTGAATATAAAGTTCCTGTAAGTATTTGAGTTTCTCCATTATAAATAATTTGTTCTTCTTGTCTATCAGCATATGCAAGAGAATCATACATATCATTAATAGCTCCACGACTTCTTGAAACTTTTGTCAATAATTCTTCCTGGTCGTCACTTAAAATATGTTTTTCTTGTTCGAAAAACTTTTTAAATCCATATTCATGATTTTTAAATTCCGGTTTTTCATTTAATCATTTTTGAATTTTATCAAAACCAATTTCTTTAATTTCTGGCGAAACAAAAGAAATCTTTTCTGATACTTTTTGATACTCATTTGATAATGTTCCTTCAAGAATTTGATAAGATTCATCAGTTTGATCAGTATCGCCCATTCTTAAATAAGTAACTAATTTAGCAGCCATTTTATCTATCTTTGTATCTAATTCTAAATATTTATAAAACGAATCTTGATCACTTAGTTTACCCTTAAAATTAGCAAGTTCTGATGCTGTTTCAATTAATAACTTCATATCTTTTTTTCATTCATCATGATTTTTATATAAATCAGAAAAATCTCATTTATATTTTGATTCTGCTTCACTTCTCTTCATATATTTCTCCTTTAAAATAAAAACACCCTTGGTGCTTATTTATTCTTTTTTAATTCTTTTAATTCTTTTTCTTGTTTAACAATTAACTCGTCCATTTTTCGAACGGTTTGATCAAAGAATAAAATTAAATTAGATTGTAAAGTACTCAAATTTAATGTTTTTTGAATTCTTTCATCAGCTGATATTGATGGATTGCTTAATTCGTTTGTTTTACCATAATATTCATTCATTCCAGCAGTCAATGTATTTAATAGTTGCGCAATTGACATTGATTTAATATCCATTTTTGTAAAAATGTCTTCTGAACTTCTCAATTTTTCTTCTGTTGAATAGTCTTCAGTATCAAATTCAATTGATTCAGATTTAAT
Source organism: Mesoplasma photuris ATCC 49581 (assembly GCF_000702725.1). Lineage (GTDB taxonomy): Bacteria > Bacillota_I > Bacilli_A > Mycoplasmatales > Mycoplasmataceae > Tullyiplasma > Tullyiplasma photuris. Next base: position 137,119 of record NZ_JNJI01000002.1, read on the forward strand.
GAAAATATTATACATTTCAATTATTTTTTTAATATTATCATCTCTTAATGGTTTTTCTGAAAAATTATTTGTTGAAATAACTGCATCACTTACTGAATCAATTTCAACAAAACCTATCTTTTCACCCATCATTTTAAAAATAGCATCATGAGTTAATTCTTTATTTTGAAGATCTGCCATTATTTGAGCAGCTCCCTCTAAAGATATTCCAAAAGTTAATAACCTATTTGGTTTTTGAATATCCGGTCTTAAGTTTAATAAAATAAACTCTCCTTCAATTGTATTTTTTCCTTCAATATCAATTAAGTTTGTTGCTTTATAAAAATGTCATGTCTTTAATTTCATATTTTTTCCATCCTTGTATATATCTTATCAAATAAAAAAGCACCACAAAGTGCTTTAAAATTATTTATTTAATAATTCAAATAATGTTTTAACCATTATTCCTGTTCCACGTCCATTTACACTGTCCATTCCAGCGATATCTAAATGAACGTATGGTTTTTCTTCAGCGAATGCATTTAAGAATGCAGCAGCTGTTGAAGATCCGGCCTTACGTCCTGGTTCTGAGTTTGTCATATCAGCTAATTTAGATGCGTTTTGCATTGCTTCTAAATGTTCTGGTCAAACTGGCATTCTTCATAATTTTTCACCTGTGAATTCAGAAGCTTTTTCAACTTCTGATCATAGTTTATCATTTGTTGTAAATGCTCCAGCTGCTCAGTCACCTAAAGCAACAACGATTGCTCCTGTTAAAGTTGAAGTTTCAATAATTCGATCAACTTTTTTCTCACGTAATGCATATGTCATACCATCAGCTAATACTAAACGACCTTCAGCATCTGTATTGTTAATTTCAACTGTTAATCCGTTCATAGATGTAATTACTGATTCTGGTAAAGTTGCATCTCTTCCAATACGGTTATCTGTAAACATTGATACTGAAACAACGTTTGCTTTTGCACCACTTTTAGCTAATGCCATAACTGTTGCTGCCATAATAGCACCACCACTCATGTCGTATTTCATACCCTCCATGAATTGTGATGGTTTTAAGTTGTATCCTCCAGAATCGAAAGTAATTCCTTTTCCAACTAAACCTGTTTTTGGTAACATTTCGTCACTTGTATATTCAATAATAACAGCTTGTGGTTCATAAGGTGATCCAGCATTAACTGATAAGAATAATCCCATCCCTAATTTTTCACATTCTTTTTTACCAAGAACTGTAACTTTTAATCCTTTAATACCTTTAGCATCTTTTACTAATTTATCAGCGATATACTCACTTGTTGCGATGTTTGGTGGAGTATCTTGTAAATCAGCTGCATAAACTACAGCTTCGTTTTTAATCATTGCAGTTTCAAATAATTGTTTAAAGTCTTCTTCAGAAACTAAATTATAAATTGTTTCATTAGCTGTTGCATTTTGTTTGTATGAAACTTTTGTATGTGTATCGAAGAAAATTGTTTCGAAAATAGCGTTAAAAATTTGTTCTTTTGTAAATTCTTTACCAACAATTTTAAAGAAAGAATCTAAATCAATATTTACATCTAATTTGTTTGTTGCAACAAATTTTGAAATTGCTTTTTTAATTTCGTTTCTTTTATTAACTTTATCTTTTTTAATTACCATATAGATTGTTTTATCATCTACAAGTAATGTTGTAGTTCCATTATCTGTATTAACAAATTTTGGAGCTTTTTCACCAGTTATTGCAACTAGTGTTAATATTTGTTTTTTACCTTTTAAAGTTATCATAAATAATTCCTCTTTTTCTATTTATTAAATGTATTATACCACCATTTATAAAACTGAGAATGCTTCTCTTGGTTTTTGTCGTTTTGAATATAGTCTTACAGAAGTTAGCACTGCGGTAATGAATATTCCTAACGTTATTAAAATCATATTTAGGTATGATCAACTTCATGAGAATGTAAGTGATACCCCTATAATACTTGATGTCATAGGAGAAGCAACTTTATAAATTAATAATTGAGATATTAAAATAGCAAATGCCATAGCTAAAATTGCTGATAAAACATATCCGGTTGATAGTTTTTTATTAACCTTATTATTTGAGTAACCTAGTGCTTTAAATAATAAAATATTTCTCTTATTTTCTAGAAGAATTAACATAATTAATATTAATGAAATCGATAGAGTTATTAAACAAGTGATAACTGTTATTCTTTGCATTAATACAATGTAAAATTCAGAACCATTAACGAGTCCTTTGGTGATTTCTGAAAAAATGAAAACACCATTTGCTATGTTATTTATTAAATATTCATTTTCATTCTTATCAATATAATCTAATAGTTGACTACCTGCTTGATCTTTATTATTACTTTCATTTTTAACTATTGGTAAGGTAAAGTTTTTTAAATCATCAGGTATTTTTGTGTATGAATAATTTGAATTATTATATATTTTACCAGATTCATCAGATTGTAGTTTTGTATAAGCTTCTAAATACGTTTCATTATTTTCATATAACAATTTAAAGAATGCTTCTTTTGCGAAAGACAATTCTTTTGTGAAGTTATTTTTTTGATCAATTGAATTTATATAAAACGGAATCAACATTTGTTCTCCATCATTTTTGTATCCATTTAAATTAATTCAATTTAATGTTCCTGATTTAAATCCTAAATCTTTCATTAATTTATGAGATGCATTTGCTTTAATAGCTTTTACATATTCATATTCATTTTTATTTTTGTTAAATGATCTAACCATTTCAAATTCTTCATCAATAGATTTGGGTTTTTCTTCCCCAACCATTTTTTCATAAAAATCATCACTTTGTTTTATTGAAACTGCTTTGAAATTTAAACTTTCATTTTGAATGGTTTTTCCTCAACCACCTAAAAAACTGTTATCAGTAGTTAATTTTGATCCGAAAAGAATATTAACTTTAAGTTCTTCTTCGGTTATATTTTCAATATCACTAAATGAATTTTTAATATTTTGAAAAACACCGAATAACATTTCAACAAATTGTTCTTTTAATTCAACTTCGTTTTCTTCAAATACTTCTTCTGCAATTGCTTTAATCGTTTCTAGCATAACCAAATTATTTTGATTCAATATTATTTCGGTTAATGAACTATCAATATAATAATCTCTGATATCTATTTCAGGATTTTTTAATTTTTCAATCAAATCATTTTCATCATAAATTCCGGTCAACTCATCCATAGAGTTAATATTTTTAAATCTATCAAATTGTTGGTCCTCATCATAAGAATAAATTTGTAAATTGGTTTCTAATTTTAAAGATTCAAAAGGCTTATTATGTTGTTCAAAAACTCTAGTCGCATAATTTAAAGAACTCGAAAATTGAAGTGAAAATAATGTTAAAGAAAATGCTAATAATAAAACTATAAATGTTGTGATGTTTTTATAAATATTATCAATAGTAAAGGAAATATTTAATCTTGTATTAACACTCAAAAATGATATTCTTAGCATTATTTTTTGGAAAAATTTAGCAGGAGCTTTGCTTGCACCAATTCTTGATAGTGTTAAAGATTTTCCTTTAATAATTATCAAATTCATAATCACAAATATAATGAAAAGCGAAGCCACAATTAATATCATAATTCCTGCAGACTTTAAATCAAAAAATCATTGTGGAAATAATATACTGTAATCTGTTTTTACAACACTGAAAAATATTCCAGACACATACATTGATATTGGTATTGCAACTAGCATACCAACTATCATAGGAATAAGTAGTGAACATGTTGTTAAAATACTCAATACGACATTACCTTGACCAATATTTTTCAAGAAATATAATGTATTTTTTTGAAGTTTGATAAATTGAGCTGTCATGAAATAAAATACAAATAATAATAATACTAAAAGACCTATAGAAATAACAATGAAAACTGTGGTTATTATACTTGCTGTTCTATTGTGTAGAACCTCCAATAAATTAGATGATCAATTGTCTAAGCTTAAATATTTAACACCGCTATCATTTTTACTGACAAAATAATTACTTAAAATTTTTTCATTAAGAGATCGTTGTCCTTTTTCGATATCTGAATCATAACCAGTATCTATATAAAAATTTTCAATCGCAAAAGAATCATTTAAAGCTTTTTCACCATCATAGTTTGGTGAGTTTAATTCTTCAAAATTACTTATACCAAGTATTTTTTTAATACCAATTGAAATATGTGGTTGAGTTTTTTTTCCATAAATAGTTTGTCTATTATAGTATGTTCCTCCAAGATACAATTCTTCTTCTTTACCATTAATTAAAAATTTATATTTAGAACCAACTTTATAATTATTTTCTTTTGCAAAGGTTGGACTGACAAAAACATAGTTTTGACTGTCAAAATCTTCTTTATGATTTTGTTCTAGTCACTTAAAATCCATCAATTCTACATAGACATTCTTGCGCAAATCATTAGCTTTAAAAATCTCAGGAAGTAGATCTCATTCTTCATTTGAATACATAAATTTTTCTGCAAATGCTAAACTAGAACCAACACTTATTTCATCAAATTTAAAATTCGCAACATTAGTAATTAAAAATATGTTTTCTTGCTTATATTCTTTGATTGAATCTTGTAAAGTGAAATAAGAAAAATAATTTTTTGTATATGGATACATTTTTTCATTTGCTTCTTTAGCTAGCTCTTGTAATTCTTTAGAACTATCAGCGAAACTTTCACTATAAACATTACCATAATTTTGACCAGTGATAGTAATAAATTCATTTCAAACTTCATCAGAATATTCTTTATTTGAAAGTGTTTTAATTTTATTTAAAAATTCATCAGAAACATTTCAATCAAATTCTTTTTCTAATTCTTGATCATCAACATTGTTATTAAATTTTATTGCGTTTGAAAATGCATTAACTGTTCTACCATTAAAAGCAGCATCAACTTTTAAATTATATGTTGTTAAGAAACTTAATAGACCAACCATCATACCAAGAGATAAAGCTAAAAATACTGTAAAAACTGCATACAGCGATTTTTTATTTGAAAATTCTTTATAAGATTGTTTGATTATAAATTTTAAATTCATTTTTTCCTTAATATATATATTTTAGCAAATTTGAAAATAAAAAAGACCCCTAGGTCTTCTTTAATGTTTCTATTAATTATAATTATGCTTCAATAGCAATAACTGTTCCGGCACCAATAGTTCTTCCACCTTCACGGATTGAGAATTTTGTTCCTTCTTCAATAGCAACTGGTTTAATTAATTTGATTGAAATTTCAACGTTATCTCCAGGCATAACCATGTCGATTCCCGCTGTTAATGTAACTTCTCCAGTAACGTCAGTTGTACGGAAGTAGAATTGAGGACGGTAGTTGTTGAAGAATGGTTTATGACGACCACCTTCTTCTTGAGTTAACGCATAAACTGATGCTCTTAATTGAGTATGAGGTTTAATTGTTCCTGGTTTAGCAATAACTTGACCACGTTCAATTGAGTTACGGTCAACACCACGTAATAATGCTCCAACATTATCCCCTGCTTCAGCAAAGTCTAATAATTTTCTGAACATTTCTAATCCAGTAACAACTGTTTTAGTAGCAGCTTCATGTAAACCAACGATTTCAACTTCTTCGTTAACTTTAACGATTCCACGTTCAATACGTCCAGTAGCAACTGTTCCACGTCCTGTAATTGTGAATACGTCTTCAACAGGCATTAATAAAGTTTTATCAACGTCTCTTGTTGGGTTTGGAATGTATGAATCTACTGCTTCCATTAATTCTTCGATAGCTGCCACTCATTTAGCATCACCATCTAAAGCACCTTTAGCTGATCCACGGATAACTGGTGCTCCGTCTCCATCAAAGTCGTAAGCTGATAATAAGTCACGAACTTCCATTTCAACTAAGTCGATCATTTCTTCGTCTTCAACGATATCACATTTGTTTAAGAATACTACCATTTTTGGTACTCCAACTTGACGTGATAATAAGATGTGTTCTCTTGTTTGAGGCATTGGTCCATCTGTTGCAGCTACTACTAAGATAGCTCCATCCATTTGAGCAGCCCCTGTAATCATGTTTTTAACATAATCGGCGTGTCCAGGACAATCTACGTGTGCGTAGTGTCTGTTTGCTGTTTTATATTCAACGTGTGAAGTATTAATTGTAATTCCACGTTCTCTTTCTTCTGGTGCATTATCAATGTTTGCGTAATCTTTGAATTCTGCTCCACCTTTTGTAGCTAATACTTTAGTAATAGCTGCTGTTAAAGTAGTTTTCCCATGGTCAACGTGTCCAATTGTTCCAATGTTAACGTGGGGTAAACTACGGTCAAAAGCTTCTTTTGCCATATTTATAGTCTCCTTATTTATTTAATAATAGCGGTATTAGATTTACTTTCTAGTACCATTACCGCCCCCGTAGGGGCGCATGTATTTATAATATTTTAATATATTTATAAATGAATTGGTAATAATTTAATTATTTACCAGCTTTTTTAATAATTTGCTCAGCAACTGATCTAGGTGCTTCAGCATAGTGACTGAAAATCATTGTGTAATTTCCACGTCCTTGAGTAAATGAACGTAATTCTGTAGCATATCCAAACATTTCTGTTAACGGAACTTTAGATTTAACTGTTTGAGCATTTCCTCTTTGTTCTGAACCTTCGATTAATCCACGTTTAGATGAAATGTTTCCCATTACATCTCCGTAGTATTCATCAGGAATTGTTACTTCAACATTCATGATTGGTTCTAATAATACTGGGTTCATTTTTTTACATGCTTCTTTTAAAGCCATTGAAGCAGCAATTTTATATGCCATTTCATTTGAATCGACATCATGCATTGTACCATCGATGATTGTTGCTTTAACATCAATCATTGGGAATCCGGCAACAATACCATTTTGTAATGCGTTTTCTAAACCAACACGTGCAGCGTTGATGTATTCTTTAGAAACACGCCCACCTGTAATTTTATCAACTCACTCAAATCCTTTATCAGGGTTTGGTTCGAATTCGATAACAACGTGACCATATGATCCACGTCCTCCAGATTGTTTAATGTATTTACCTTCTGCTTTAGCAGCTTGTTTAACTGTTTCACGGTAAGAAACTTGAGGTGCTCCAACGTTTGTTTCAACGTTAAATTCACGTTTCATACGGTCAACAATAATATCTAAGTGTAATTCACCCATACCAGCGATAATAGTTTGACCTGTTTCTTCGTCTGTATATGTTCTAAATGTTGGATCTTCTTCAGATAATTTATTTAAAGCAATTCCCATTTTTTCTTGATCAGCTTTAGTTTTTGGTTCTAATGCTAATTGAATAACTGGTTCTGGGAATACCATTGATTCTAAGATAATTTCAGCTTTTTCATCTGATAAAGTATCTCCAGTTGTTGTATTTTTAAGACCTACAGCTGCAGCAATATCTCCAGCATATACTTCTTCAATTTCAGTACGGTTGTTTGCGTGCATTTGTAAAATACGACCAACACGTTCTTTTTGTCCTTTTGTTGAGTTTAATACGTAGCTACCTTTAGATAAGATACCTGAATAAACTCTAAAGAACGTTAATTTACCAACAAATGGGTCAGTCATAACTTTGAAAGCTAAAGCTGAGAATGGTTGGTTATCATCAGAAATTCTTGTTGCTTCTTCACCGTTTGGTAAAATACCTTTAATTGCAGGTACATCAATTGGTGATGGTAAGAAATCAATAATAGCATCTAATAATAATTTAACACCTTTGTTTTTGAAAGCTGATCCAGCTAAAACTGGGAAGAATTCAGCTCCAATTACCCCTTTACGAATTGCTGATTTTAATTCAGGGATTGTGATTTCTTCACCATCTAAGAATTTCATCATTAATTCTTCATCATATTCAACTGCTGCTTCAATTAATTCTTGTCTTAATTGTTTAGCTTGGTCTAATAAATCTGCAGGGATTTCAATTTCTTTAACGTCTTCGTTTTCTTTTCCATCGTATTCATACGCTTTCATTTCAACTAAGTCGATAATTCCTTTGAAGTTTTCTTCAGCTCCAATTGGTAATTGAATTGGTGCAGCTTTTGCTCCCAATCTATCTCCAATTGATTTAACTGAATAAATAAAATCTGCTCCTGTTTTATCCATTTTGTTAACGAATACAATACGAGGAACTCTATAAGTAGTTGCTTGTCTTCAAACAGTTTCTGTTTGAGGTTCAACCCCAGATTGTCCATCAAGAACAGCTACTGCTCCATCAAGAACACGTAATGAACGTTCTACTTCAACAGTAAAGTCCACGTGTCCAGGAGTATCAATAATGTTATAACGGTGGTCTTTTCAAGTAGCTGTTGTAGCAGCTGAAGTGATTGTAATACCACGTTCTTGTTCTTGAGCCATTCAGTCCATTTGTGATCCACCATCATGAGTTTCCCCAATTTTGTGGATTTTACCTGTATGGTATAAGATACGTTCAGTAGTAGTAGTTTTTCCCGCATCAATGTGGGCCATAATACCGAAGTTACGAGTATCTTTTAAACTAAATTGTCTTGCCATAGTTTTCTCCTATATTTAATATTTTGTTGAGATTATCAACGGTAGTGTGCAAATGCTTTGTTAGCTTCTGCCATTTTGTGAGTATCTTCACGTTTTTTAACTGATCCACCCATGTTGTTTGATGCATCAATGATTTCGTTAGCTAATTTAACTGTCATAACTTTTTCGTTACGTAGTCTTGAGTAGTTGATTAATCAACGTAATGCTAAAGTAACTTTTCTTTCTTCTGATACTTCAACAGGAACTTGATAGTTTGCTCCCCCAATACGACGAACTTTTAATTCTAAATGAGGTTCAATGTTTGCGATTGCTTTGTTGAATACTTCAATTGGATTTTCACCAGTTTTTTCTTTAATGATTTCAAAAGCATCATAAATGATTCCTTGTGCTGTTCCTCTTTTACCATCTAACATAATTTTGTTAATAGCACGAGTAACTAATTTTGAGTTGTACACTGGATCTGGTAAAACGTCTCTCTTTTCAGCTCTATTTTTACGCATATTTGTGTTCTCCTTTCATTCTTTATTTATGGTTATCTAATTTGTGGTTCGTTTTTTTCCACGACATAGTATATTTTGTTTTCTTAATTAAATTAAGATTTATTTTTTAGGTCTTTTTGCTCCGTATAATGAACGTGATTGTTTACGTTTATCAACAGCTTGAGTATCTAATGTTCCACGAATAATGTGGTAACGTACCCCAGGTAAGTCTTTAACTCTTCCCCCACGGATTAAAACAACACTGTGTTCTTGTAAGTTGTGTCCTTCTCCTGGGATGTAAGCGTTAACTTCCATTCCGTTTGTTAATCTAACACGAGCGTATTTACGTAACGCAGAGTTGGGTTTTTTAGGTGTCATTGTAGCAACACGAGTACATACCCCTCTTTTTTGTGGAGCTGAAACTTTAGTAACTTTTTTCTTTAGAGAGTTAACTCCTCTGTTTAAAGCAGGTGCTTTAGTTTTTCAAGTTTTAGCTTTACGGTTAGTTTTTACTAATTGATTGATTGTAGGCATAATGAATTCCTCCTTTCACATTGCCGTGTGTATCGAACTCACACAATATATATTATATATAAAAAAATGTATTTTAAAATAGGTTTTTGAAAAATAAAACAAGCATATCGCTTGTTTTGATTTTATGAATTTGATAGTTCGTAAAGAATCTTTGTTTTATAGAAATATTCACTCAAAATAATTGCATATTCTTGTTCAATTTTAGTATTTAAATCTTTAAATTTATTAACTTTATCTAATTCAATATTCAACTTAAGCAATTTATTAGTTAATTCTGATTTTAAGTCATCAGTATTTAATTCAAAAATATCGGTAATGACCTTATTTAAATTTTCAAAACAAGATAATTTTAAATAATCATTTCTAAAATTAATATAAATCTCAGCATTTAATTGCACCAATGTTTCACAAACATTAAATTGATTATTTAAATTAACTAAATTTATTAAGAATGTAATCCTATTTAAATCTATTAAAATTTCAGCATAAATTGGCAGATCCAATAATCTATTTTTTTCGCCTTCTTCATATATTTTAGATAGTGTATTTTTAAGCTCAATAAGTTCTGATAAATTTGTAATTGAGAAAACTTTTTGATTAAATTCTTTTCACGAATATAAGTAAGAAAATATTTTAAGATTTTTTAATTTGTGACATATAAGATTTGCATTTATATAAATAATATCCATAAAATCTCCTATAATAACGGAATCATTAAATTGCTACATGCAATTGCTGATTTATAAAATAAATTTAATTCATCATTAGGTCTTAAATGGTATTTAAAACTTTTATCTCCGTCATGAATTATTTTTAACGCTAATTCTTTTGTTAAAGTTTTTGATTTAACCAACAACATTGTTTGTTGATCTGAAAATAATGATCTAAAGTCTAAGTTTGTTGAACCAACAAACGAAATATCATCATCAAAGAGAAAAGCCTTAGTATGATTGAAAGTATTATAAATCGAATATATTTCTACTCCTGCATCATATAATTCTCTTGTTCATCTTTTTGATACCTCTAGTACGAGGGTTTTATCTGTTTTACCTGGAAGTAATATCTTAACATCAATTCCAGAAATCGCTGCTGATTTTAAAGCGTTTATGATTTCCATTGGTGGAACAAAATAAGGGGTTACGATTCAAATTCTTTTTTTAGCGTTTGTGATTAAGTTCATCAAAGCATCTAAGTGAATGCTTGTTTGATGATTTGGTCCTGTAGTCATAACTTGAACAAAATCGTCATTAACACTTACTGTTTTATTTTTCTGACATACAGACGGTTCGAGATCTGTTATTTTCTGTTTATTTTTCATACAGAAATATCAATCACTTGCAAATGTTTTTTCAATTCCTCTAACAGCATCGCCTGTTAACTTAATTTGCATATCGTTTCAAAATCCAAATTTTTTTGAAATATTAATATATTCATCGCCGATGTTTATTCCACCAATATAACCAACTCTCCCATCAATTGAAACGTCTTTTCTATGGTCACGATAATTTGCAGTTCAATTTATAAATGGTAAATGTATCTTAGAAAAAGGAATGACTTTCATACCACTTTCTTTCATTCTTTTAATTGTTTTGTTAGAAAAAATAGTATAGCAACCTAAAAAGTCATAAATTACATAAACATTGACTCCTCTTTTTGAAGCGATTTCTAATTCATTTATTAGATTTTGAAGCAGTTCACCATCTCTAATAATATAAAAATTCATTAAAATGTATTTTTCTGATTTTCTGATTTCTTTAATCAAATCAGTGAAAAAATTTGCTCCGTTATCTAAAATTTGCGTTTGTGTGTTTTTAAAAATAACATCATTTTGCAAAGCATTTGCATTTAAGAAAGCTTTCGCAAAATGTGGTGAACTCATTTCTAAATTTTCGGTTATGTCTTTTGATGTTAATTCGGTTTTTTTGTTTGTAAAATCTTCAATATTTTTATATTTATAATGAGCAGTTTTTTTGTACTTGTATGCTTGTCCAAAAAATCAGTATGATACTATTCCAAATATAGGTACTAAACAAATAAAGGCAAATCATCTTGTTCTAGTTTCAAATCTTCTATTCTTTCTACATAAAATGAAAGTAGCAAAAACAGCTGAAGAACCATGTATAGCAAATAAAATAGTCATAAAATAAGGCGAAATAACTATCGTTAATACCAATATAGTTACGATTACACCAAATAAAAAAATCAGCGATAGTAAAACTCTAATTTGTTTTCTCATATATTATCCTTTCTTAATTTTTTTGATTCCCTTAGCTAACTTTTTATTATTTTTTATTATTATTAAGTTAAAGTATTCTGGTGTTATGGTTGATAAATGGTTAATAAGCTCTTCATATATTTTAATTTTAAGAATAAATAAATCTGAATTTGTAACATCAACATAAAAATTTATGTAGTGAGTCAAATTTATGTACATTGACAATAAGTAACCAAATTTATAGTAAAGAGGTTTTTTATCAATATTTAATTTTGAAAAAATATTACCGACACACATATACACTTCATTAAAATTTAAAATTTTTAATTCAGATTCTGAAAATTTTAAATTTAATTTATTAATATTTTCATTTTCTATATTTAAATTTATAATTTCTGAACCTAAACTCTTATTATAATTAGAAATTAAATTGAAAAAATCATCATGATTTTCTCCTTTAAATTTTGAATATAGAAAATGGGTTGTTGTTCTTAAAATATTTTTTTCATCAGAAAAATTTTCTTTATCTTGACCAGAAATTTGTAATAAATAGATAAAGTTTCTAATTGTTAAATCTTGTTTTTCAAGTTTTGTTAATTTAGGAAAATCCTTTCCGTCAATTTGATTATATTTTAAGAAGTTCTTGTACTCTTTTTTCTTATATCGAATTTTTTTGATCTTTTGTTGTTTGTTCATATTTTCCTCTTACAATAATTATACTTTTAAAATAAAAAATAGGTGAAAACCTATTTTTGTCTAGCAATAATTGGGAATGAAATTTTTATATCAGTTAATTTAGTTGTAATTTCATTGATCAATAAATAATTTTTTTGTGTGATCGATGGAGTAACATAATTTTCCATTTTTTTAATATATAAAGAAGGCAGATTTGGTATAAAACCAAATTCAATATATTTCATTTCTTTTGGAACAATTGTTTTTAATAAAGTCATCAAATCAACATCCTTTTTAGTGAACATAGCAACCAATCTAAAAACATTACCCGAAATAGTAAAAACAACCGTTGTTGAAAGACTTGGAATATAATATACATTTCTTCTATAGTGTCTTAAAACATTGTATAGTTTAATTTCTGAATCACCGTTTGATGATAGTAATCTTGCATGTCTTGTAGAATATTTAATTTCTGTTTTCAAAAATTCAATATCTTTAAAATTATCAAAATCTAATTTTTTAACTGCTGATCCAACTTGAGAATCTTCACCATTTCAAGGTATAAAATAAATAAATTCTTCAAATTCTTTAAATCCGTTTTCCAATAAAACTGATCTGTCTTCTAAAGAGTGAGTAAATATAATATCTGCAATATTAGAATATTTATCAATAACTTTTTTAAATAATATTTCTTTAAGACTTTCATTTGGCACACCATCTCTATATAAGATTTCTCCAAATTGATAGGCTTTAACTTGTTTTTCTTTTATATATAAGTTTGTTTTTATAATTCCCATTGTAATGACGATTTCATTATCATCATTAACTAAAGACGCAGGAATATAATTATCAATTCATTGGTTTTTTACCATTCATTCTTCGAAGCAACCTTTTGCTTGTCTTTTAACTAGTGACATCAATTCACTGTTATAGTGTTTGTTATCATGATAGTCGCTAATTAACTCGTAATTATCCATAGGACCTCCAATATTTTGTTTATTTCACTAAAATTATATTCTAAAAGTTTATAAAATCAAAATACCAATTAAAAAACACCATTAGGTGTTTTTTAATTTAAAAATTTCATAATTAGATAATTTATCCGCTTCTAAAATAACTCTCTCATTTCTCGGGTTTAAAATGTACATTTCCGATATTTTAAACTTGTTATTTGACTCAAATAATTCCTTTTGCATAAATAATTCTGCTGAGTATTTTTGATTGTAACTAGTTTTAGATGTTTTAAACGATAGTAAAAATCATTCTTTTCCATTAGACATAATAGCATCAATTGTGCCAATATAAACATTTTCAAAATCGTTATTTATAAAAGTTTTATTTGGATAAATATATTTTATATCCTTTTTGTATAAAAATTTATTGATATCATGCATTACTGATTTAGCTATCTCTATAATAAATTTGTCTTTTTCATCCATAGGATCAAACTTTAAATCTAAGCCATTTCATTTTTCCAAATAATTAAAGATAATTTTTTTGATTCTTAAATTTCTATTTATTAAGCTTTTAACAACATCTTGATTAACTTTTTCAATGAAAGGAAAAACATCATTAACAATTTCTGGAATAGATTTTATTTTTATATTGTCATTCTCAAGTTTGTTTTTAACTAAATTTTGTATATGCAAATCAAGTGAAGTAATCGGCTTTATTAAAGAATATTCATATTTTTGATGATTATAAATTACAGAATTAGAAATATCATTAATTTTAGCAACCGACATTATCTAACTCACTCTCCAGTTATGCTATTGTAGATTCTTGAGGATTGTCCATTTAAAATATCATCATAATATACTTTTATATCCGGATGGAAATTGCTTAATTCTTTAAATGTTCTCAGGGGTTTTGATCCAGTAATATTTACACTTGTTGAAAATATAGGACCAACCTGATTAATTATTTCTTTGATATCAATTCTATTAACCATTCTAATAGCTATGGTTTCATTTTTTAACGGGAAAATGACTGTGGTTGGTTGATCACTCATCAAAATTTTTTTGATGTCTTCTGATAAAGATATTTTATTCTCTAGTTGATCTAGTGAAGATATTAAAACAATTAATGGTTTATCCAGATCAGCATTTTTATATGCATTAATTTTTGTCATCAAGTCTTTTTTTAGGATAGAAGAAAGTCCATATATAGTATCTGTTGGCAAAATTACGATTTTATTAATTTTAAGCTCTTCAACAGCTGATTTTATTTGTAAGCTAGTCAGCATTCTTTCTGTTCTCTCTTCTCTTCTTAAGAATATTTCTTTTTAAAATTATTTTTTTAATTTCATCATTCAATTTTTTCTTAGCAACGTTAGTTTTTAAAATGCCTCTACCTAAAATTAAAAAGGCTGTTATAACTAACGAAAAACTAATAATTGATTCAGAAATAATACCTGCTTTATTTAATCATTCAAATCCTTTACCTTGGTCGATTCCTAATAATGGAAAAAGTGGATCAATTATTATTTGATTTTCAGAAACGATACCTCTTTCAGTTAATAATTTGAAATCCTCTGGTATTTTAGAAGAAATATATTCAAGATATTTTTGTCCATTTGAACTTACATCATCAAAAGAATCATTTCAAGTTTGAGAAAGATTTTCTAATTGTATTTTAGAATAAGTACACACAGCCACCAATAATATAATCTCAACGAATAAAACAATATATTGAATTAAGAATACATTAGACGATACGTTTTCTCCCCTCACTATAACTGAAATAAATGAAAATGTTGATGCAAATGTAAGTCCCATAATAATTGTTGGCAATGATGTTATTAAGAAAGGATCTGGAGTAACGTTTTGGAATGAGTCTAATATTTTAAGACTTTCTTCATTATTAAAAACTTCATAATCTTTTAATAAGTTTGGTAGCTTATATGTTCAATCAATAAGGGCACTTGATGCTGAATTACCATCAGAAATTATGATTACATAAATCAAGTGTGGTGTAATACATAATAGCGTTGTTATAACAGTTCAAGTTGCTAAATTTTTTTCACTAAAATTAAATGTTTTTACTAAAAGTCTTTTAAAAGGTGATTCTGAAACACTTTTTTCATTTGAAATAATTTTTATATATTTTTCGATTCCTTCTGATTGTTTTTTTCCAAAGATAGAATTTTGTAGAGAAACTGAAACAGCAAAAATCATTGTAATTTGTATAAACATTGTTCATCAAACTAAATTCATATCTTGTCATTTATATGCATCTTTACCAGATTTATAACTTTCAGAAAAATAACGAGATATTTCTTGAAAAACAGGTATTTTAGAGGCTCTATCTATAAGTAAATTTGTCTCATCAATTTGTGTGATTGATTCATATAAATAAAAGCTTTCAAATTTAGAATATTGAAATTGAGATAGAGTTGCAAGTAAGAACGCAATTAAAGCCATAAGCACCAAAAGTCAAATATATGACATCTTAAGCGTCTTATTAACACCATTTCCACTAACTATAGGTTTAAACATTATAAACATAATTGTTGTAATAACCATAAAGGCGAATCCAGATCAAAGTGGTCCTTCTATTTCAAATTTACTTGGTAAAACCATATATTCTTTTATTTCATTAAACTTTTCATAATAAAAATCTAAATTAGAATTATTTTCTATGATGTAAACGTATACATAAAAAGGTATTAATGCTGTTAAAAAAATAAATAAACCTAGAATAGCCATTTTATACATATTTAAATTTTTTCTTTTGATTTTAGGATCACTATCATTAAAACCAAAATTTAATTTAAAGTCGAAATTAAAATCTATTTTTTTATCCATATTAACCTCCTTATTTTTCTTTTTTTAAAATTACATATCTTCAGTTTCCGAAATGATCTTTTTTATGTTCTTGTAGATAATTTGATTTTGAAAAAATGCTCTCTATTTCTTCTTTTTGCTTTCAACCATATTCTAAAATGATCATCCAATCTTTTTCAAAGTTCATTATTGTATCAATACTATTTAAAATTCTTTTGTAAAATTCTAAACCGCCATCTTCTGCAAATAAAGCTAAATGTGGTTCATATTTATAAACAGATTCATCAACATCGCAATCATTAATTTGAATATATGGAGGATTTGAAACTAAAACATCTAATTTAATTTTTTCTTTTATAAATGGTTCTACAAAATCACCAAGTTTAATCTCAACATTTTCAACATAATTGTGATTAATATTTTTTTCAGCAACTTTCAATGCTGGCTCAGAAATATCAGAAATATAAATTTTGCTTTTAGGAAAAATTTTAGCAAGTGATATTCCAATTGCTCCACTACCAGTGCAGATATCACCAATGATTAAACTTTCATTTGAATCATATGATGATTTTATTTCGTCAATCAATAATTCGGTGTCATTTCTTGGAATCAGTACATCTGAATTTACGATAAATTCATTTCCGCAAAAATATGTTTTACCAATCAAATATGCTAAAGGCATTTTTTCATTTAAAAGGGTTAAATACTTTTCAAACTTATTATAATCGAAATTAAAAATTTCGTCATTTAATGTTATTGGGATTTGATCATATTTATCATTTAATAGAAACGCCATAAATTGATAAATATCAGATTGCGATAATCTGATATTTACTCTTTGTTTTATTTCTTTAAAAAGATCAGATTTTTTAATCATTATTTTCTTCTAATTGAGCAGCAACTTTTTGTCTTTGTTCTTCATTAATCAAAGCAGTCACCAACTCATCAATTTTACCTTCCATAACATAATCAAGTTTATTTAAAGTTAAACCAACTCTGTGATCAGTTACACGGTTTTGAGGGTAATTATATGTTCTGATTTTTTCAGATCTAGCACCTGTTCCAACTGCTAACTTTCTATTAGAATCAGCTTCAGCTTGTTGTTTTTGTACTTCTGCTTCATAAACTTTAGCTCTAAGCATTGTCATAGCAATATCTTTATTATCGAATTGAGAACGACCATCTTGTGATGCTGCAACAACTCCAGTTGGTATATGGGTAATACGAACAGCTGAGTCTGTAGTATTAATGTGTTGACCACCCGCTCCCGATGCTCGATAAGTATCAATTCTTAAGTCAGCTGCTTTTATTTCAATTTCAACTTCTGTCATTTCTGGTAAAACCGCAACAGTTGCAGTTGATGTTTGAATTCTACCTTTTGTATCAGTTTTAGGTACTCTTTGAACACGATGCGCTCCTGATTCAAATTTTAGTTTTGAATAAACATTGTCACCTTTCACCATAAATGATATTTGTGAGAAACCTCCAGCTTCTGAAAAAGAAGATTCCATAACCGAAAATTTTCAACCTTGTTCTTCACAATATAATTTATACATTCTGAAAAGATCACCAGCAAAAATATTTGCTTCATCACCACCAGCAGCACCACGAATTTCAATAATAACGTTTTTATCGTCATTTGGATCTTTTGGTAAAAGTAAATTTTCAATCACTTTAGAAAGTATTTCAGCTTGTTTAGAATTTTCATCTAATTCCATTTTTGCTAATTCTAGCATTTCATTTTCTTTTTCATTAGCCAATATTTCTTTTGCATCAGCTATAGCTTGTGTACATTGAGCATATTCTTTATATTTTTCTACAACTTCTTCTAAATTGGCACGCTCTTTGTTTAAACTAGTGAATTTTTTTATATCTTTTAAAATATCTTCACTTTGTAAATCATTATTGATTTGGTCTAATCTTTTAGACATCGTCTCCAAAGCTTCTATTGTTTTAGGATTCATATTTCCAACTTTCTATTTTTTAGGAAGTTTGTAGCAATTTCTACATCTTGCTTCATAACTATCTGTTTCACCAACCAACACAATTGGTGAGTCTCAATTAGCGGGTTCTCCATTGATTATTCTTTGTGTTCTATTTGCAAAATTACCACATTTATGACAAATTGCAGTTAGTTTATCAACAAATTCAGCCAACACTAATAATTTATCTACGTTTTGGAAGGGTTCACTTCTAAAATCTTTATCTAATCCAGTAACAATTACTATTACACCATTATTTGCTAACAACTCAATAAACGGAACAATTTTTTTGTCCATAAATTGAACTTCATCAATTCCGATTATATCAATCGGTGAAATCGCATTTTCTTTTTTATATATTTCAATCAATTGTTCAACAGAACTTACTGGATATGATTTTAAAACGGCACCAGAATGTGAAGCGATTAAATCTTCAGAATATCTATTATCAATAGATGGTTTAAAGGCAACCACTCTTTTTTTTGCATAATCATTTCTTCTTAATCTTCTGATAAACTCTTCAGTTTTACCAGCAAACATACAACCTGTAATCAATTCAATGCGACCTAATTTATTAACTGAATTTGAATTAACTTCTTGTTCTCTAATCATATTTATTTACCTTCCTTACCGTTTTTAACTAACTTGTCTAAATCTTTTGTTAAACTAGAAATTTCATCAAAAGAATTTAATGATGCACCAGATGCTACTCGGTGACCACCGCCATTATATTTTGTAGCAACACTATTAACATCATAATCACGACTTCTTAAAGAAACTTTTATTTGACCATTTTCCATTTCGATAACAGTAAATCAAATTACAATTTCATGCATACCTGACATGGTTGCTAATGCGCCTTTAACTTCATTGTAGTCTAAATCTCAACCAGCATAATCCTCTTTTTTAATAACAATTGAAGCAACTCCATGTTTTGATAAAGTCATTTTACTGAAAGCAAAGTTTGATCATTTTCTATTTTTTAAATCATTTACAAAAATGTAATCATGTGCTTTTTTTAGATCTGCACCTTGTTCTAATAATCTAGCAGCTACTCTAAAAGTTACTGGATTTGTTTTTGGAAATAAAAATCTACCTGAATCAGTTAATAAACCTAAGTATAAATTGTGGGCACCCGCTGCTGGAATTTCTAATTTCATCATTTCTGCTCATAATGTAACAACTTCTGTACATGCAATTGCAGATTCCATAACAATCTGGTTATTTGCATACTTATCAACATCAATATGATGATCAATTTTAAAAGTATCTCCAGCTAAATCATATTTATCGAAATCAAGTCTAGCTTTATTTCCTGTATCAACCGTAATAACCAATGCCGATTTAATAAAATCGTTTGTTAATTTTTTCTTTGGTAAAAAATCTTTATCATCATTTAATCTATCACCTACTACAAAAATATTTTTATTTTCAAAATTTTCTTTAATAATGTGAGCAAGACCCATCGCACTTCCTTGCGCATCTCAATCAGGCAATTGATGTTTCACGATAATAATGTTTTCATGACCTTTAATTTTTTTTACTAATGTTTTTGCGTCTTTTTTATTAATCATTGGATTCTCTTTTCTTTTCTATATTATTTTACTAATTGTTTTAGTATTTACATAGATAAAAATTCTTTTATTTTCTGTTAAATTTCTATCTAATGAGTAAAAGTAAATTTCTTCACCTTTTTCAGTAATGATTCTTCTCATTCTTTTATCAGCATAAGCGTTAGAATTTTTAATAAAACCAATAATTGGTAATTCATCTTTCTTAACATTGTCTGATGTTGTTTCTATTTCAAAAGGATTTAATAAAAATTTACCTTCTGTTTTTTGAGGTTCAATATTTGCATTTCAAAACCTGTTATTAACCTCCAAACGGTCATTAACTATCTTAAAATTTATTGTATTTGAGGTTAAATTAAATAAACTTTGGATATTTATATGTGGTTGTTCAATTAAGGTTTTTGGTGCAATTGATCTTAAAACATTTTTAGCATCAATTGCATAAACTTCTTTGTTAATTTTACTAATAGTTTTAAAGTTATCATGTAACATCATGAAAGAAATATTTGGGTATACTGTATTTATTTTTTTGATCGCATTATTTAAGTGCTCTAAATCTTTTGAAGTTAAAAGATTCAACATATTCCAAAAAACAATGTTTGTTTTATTCATATTAATAGCTTTTAAAATTTTGATATAAATCATATTTAATGACGAAATCTTAAATCCATTTTTTAAAAATCAATCGAATTTCATATCTAATTGTTCTAAGTTTTTTCCAGTTCATTCAATAGCTTGAGTAAAAGTAGAATGAATATCTTTTTTATACTGTTTTTTGATTTTATCATATTCTTCTATGTCGCTATAATTAACATTACCTGTTAATAATTTTTTATGATATTCGTGAATTAAAAAAGATATTTTACTTGCAACTTCTTCACCACGTTCATTAATTATTTTAAATAATTCTTTTTGCTCTTTAGTAAAGTCGTTTCTTTTATCTCTTGTAAATCTTTGTGCATTTAAATACTCTTTTTCAATATTAGATTGTAATTCCTTAGTGATATCATATTTAGAATAAAAAGTCTTAAATTCTTTTTTCAGTTGTTTATCAACTTGTTTAAATTTTCACTTCGCTTTTAAAATTTTAAATCTCAATTCATTTATATAAAAAGAAATAAATTTTAATCTTTTTTCTACCATGTACTTAGTTTGAATATATGAAAATTTCTTAGAGAATTTTCTTAAATATTTGTTACTTGATTTTGCAGCATTATATTCACACGTACAAGTATTTCTTAAATCGTTAAATAACGATACATTATCTCAAAGTAATTGATTAAAAATTAAAGCAGTTTCATTAATTTTAATTTCCTCATAAAGTCTTGATTTTTCTCTTGTTAAAACTTGAATTTGAGGTGACAAGTCTTTAAAAATTTGAGGTATTTTTCGATCCCAATAAGTATTTAATTCAAGTTTAAGTTGTTTCAAAATTTTCTTTTCAGGATTTGTTGTTTCATCAATAAAATTATTTATTGATGAATCTATTTTTACTCTCAATTTTTGATCAGTTAAATCATTTTTTGAATCAAGTATTGAAAGATAATCATATTTTTTGTCGATCGTTCTCAATCTAGCTTTTCGCAAAAATTTAGCATCAAATAAAAGTGAAGCCACTAAAATTATTTTCGATGGTATTAAACGTTCAAAAAAAGTGTCTGTTCCAATAAATTCAACACTTCTTTTAGCATATCTTTTGTTGACAACATCTAAATTATTTATTTGATATCTACCAGAATCAAATTTTTCTTTACCCTTTAAGACTTTCTTAAAAAATTTCATCTTTTCTTTAGAGTCAATAACAACATTTGCTGTTTTTCCATCAATAGTTTCTATATTTATTCCTAAGATAGGAGAATCTTCACTTTTAAATACTATTTTATCAATTTTGTAAGTCATAATTCCTCCTACTTATAATATATTTTATCATTCATATCTTTAAACAAAATAAAAAGGCATACGCCTTTTAATTATTAGTTTAAAACTATTTTTGTTTTTTAGCGTTTTCAGCTTTTTGCGCTGCTGAATCTGATTCAGCTGATGCTTTAATAGCATCTTTTCTTGCAAATTTTGTTTTAAATTGTTCAACACGTCCAGCATTGTTTAAGAATTGTTGGTTTCCTGTGTAGAATGAGTGACAGTTTGAACAAACGTCAATACGCACTTCTTCTCCCTTAGCAGTTCCACAAATAAATTCGTTTTCACAAGTTGTACATACAAATTTAGCTTCTTCGAAGTAATTTGGTTGAATATCTTTTTTTGGCATAGTCCCATTTTCCTTTACTATGTTCTCATATAGATACCTATATCAGTACTAAAAAAATTATACATTATTTTTAAAAAAATTGTACATGCAAATAAAAAAGGCATAAGCCTTTGTATTATTATTTATAACTATTTTTTGATTTCGTTAGCTTTTCCTTTTGATCCAAATCATGTAACTAAGTTTTCGATTTCAGCTTCAATAGCGTCTGTTCCTGGTTTTAATAATTTACGAGGGTCAAATCCTTTTTTAACCATGTCTTGATCAGCACCTTTTTCAATGTATGCTCTTGTAGCTTTTTGGAATGCTAATTGTAATTCTGTATTAACGTTAATTTTTGAGATACCTAATGAGATAGCTTTTTTAACTTGCTCTTGAGGAACACCTGAACCACCATGCATAACCATTGGGAAGTTAATTTCTTTTTCAATTAAATCTAATTGTTCAAATGCTAATCCTTCTCAACCAGCTGGGTAAGGACCATGAATGTTTCCAATTCCTGCTGCTAAAAAGTCAACTTTTAAATCAACGATTTTACGAGCTTCTGCTGGATCTCCTAATTCACCTTTACCGATAACACCATCTTCTTCTCCACCAATAGTTCCGATTTCAGCTTCAACTGAAACTTCATATTGAGCTGCGAATTCAACAACTTCTTTAGTCATTTTGAAGTTATCTTCAAATGAATAATGTGACCCATCAAACATAACTGATGAGTAACCAGCTAAAATACATTCTTTTGCTGATTCAACTGTTTGACCGTGGTCTAAGTGTAATGCAACAGGTACTGTAATGTCCATTTGTTCCATTAATGCATTAACCATAGCAACAACTGTTTTAGCTCCACCCATGTATTTCATTGCACCTTCTGAAGTTGCGATAATAACTGGAGTGTTAGTTTTTTGAGCTGCTCCCAAGATTGCTTTTGTTCATTCTAAGTTATTTGTGTTAAAATGCCCAATTGCGTATTTACCTGCATAAGCAGCATGTACCATATTGTGAGCATTAACTAATCTATCACTGTAAATTTTTGCCATATAAATATGTCTCTCTTTCTTTATTCTTATTAATTATAGTAATGTTTGAAGATTTAATCAATCAATATTTAGATATTGAGATAATTACCCTTTAATTATCGCTTCAACGAATCCTTTAAACAACGGATTTGGTTTATTTGGTCTTGAAGTAAATTCGGGGTGATATTGAGAAGCTACAAAGAATTTATTTGAAGGAATTTCAATAACCTCAACTAAGTTTTTTTCTTCATAAATACCTGAAAATACAAATCCTTTTTCTTCAAATAATTCTTTAAATTTATTATTAAATTCGTAACGATGTCTATGTCTTTCTAATGCAATTTCTGAATTATATAAAGCTTGTACTTTTGTTCCTTTGATCAATTTGGCAGGCATTTTTCCAAGACGTAAAGTTCCACCTAAATTATGTTGATCAATTCCTGAAATATAATCAAAAATCGGTGATGAAGTTAAATCATCAAACTCTGTAGAATTGGCATCTTTCATTCCCAGAATATCTCTTGCAAATGAAATTGTAGCAATTTGCATTCCTAAACAAATTCCTAAGTAAGGTACGTCATTTTCACGAGCAAATCTTGATGCTAACATCATCCCTTCAACTCCACGATTACCAAATCCACCAGGTACTAAAATTCCTTTTGAATTTTTCAAAATTTCTTTATAGTTTTCTTCAGTAATTTCATCAGCTTGAATTCAATTTATTTTTAAATTTTTATTGAACTCTCAACCAGCAATTTTCAATGATTCAATTACAGATAAGTAAGCATCACTTAACTCGATATATTTACCAACGAATGAAACTTCAAATTCTTCAGTTGATGATTCAATTTTTTTAGTGAAATTTTCTCATCCAGAAATATCTGTTGCATTTGTTTTTAAATTTAAATGATCAATGGCAATTTTGTGTAAATTTTGTTTCATCATCGCTTCAGGAATTTTATAAATTGAATCCATATCAATAGCTTCAATAACATTTTCAACTGGAACGTTACAGAAAAGAGATATTTTATCTCTTAATTCTAATGGGGCTGATTTATCTGATCGAGCAACAATCACATCTGGTTGAATTCCTAAACTTAGTAATTCTTTTACAGACATTTGAATTGGTTTTGTCTTATATTCTTTTGAAGCTGATAAAAATGGTAATAAAGCCACATGAATGAACATTACATTATCTTTACCTTGCTCCATTCTCACTTGACGTAAGGCTTCAAAGAAAGGTTGTGATTCAATATCACCAACTGTGCCACCAATTTCTGAAATAATAATATCAGCTTTACTATTTTCTGCGGCTCCATAAATTTTTGATTTAATTGCATCTGTAATATGAGGCACAACTTGAACTGTTTTTCCACCTCAATCACCACGACGTTCAGCATTTAAAACATCCATGTAGATTTTTCCTGATGAAGTTGATGAAAATCTAGAAAGATTTTCATCGATAAATCTTTCATAATGACCCAAATCTAAATCGGTTTCGGCACCGTCATCGGTTACAAAAACCTCACCATGTTGATAAGGACTCATTGTTCCTGGATCAACATTTAAGTATGGATCAAATTTTTGCATGAAAACGCTTAAACCACTATTTTTAAGTAATGTTCCTAATGAACTAGCTGTAATTCCTTTACCAAGTCCAGAAACAACCCCTCCTGTTACAAATATATATTTTGACATAAATCCTCCTTTTTTATAAATAAAAATAGTTGTTAAAACACTGTTTTTACAACTATTTTTGGGTCTTAAAAATTAACACATCTTTTGTTTTAACATTAGATGTAATTACAATATCTAAATCGATTTCAATCACGGATGTGATTTTTGTAATATTTGTTAATCTATTCATAATATTTAATTCTATACTATTTCTTTAGGAAATAAATATTTTTTAATAATTTTGCTGCCATTAATATCATCAATTGAATTCTTAAGTAATGTAAGTTCTGAAAGCGGTTTTATGCTACCATCTTTATCTTCGATATAGATTGTTTCGTCTTTTCCAGACTTGGCACTATCTTTATAGATGTTTAATTTTTTAGGAGTTGAATCAATAAAATAATATTTAAGAACAAATCCTGCATTTGTAATTTTTGACTTCAATTTAGATGCTGTGATTTCATCAGCTTCTCTTAAAACAAATAAGTCTCTATTCAAAATTCTTCTTGATAAATCACTTAAGATTGAATCGCTATCTAATGTGCAAATTTTAAAAATATCATACATAGTATAATCATCAAACTTTAGATAATCACTTACTGAAAGCTTTTCACCATTTAATATTGGACCGAATAATTTTAAAACTCTAATGTCAAAAAAATCATGATTCAAATTATATAAATCTTTGACTCTTTCAAATCAAGTAAAAAACATAGCATCAAAAGTGATTGAAAGTTTATGGTTATAAACTTGACGATACATGTGATATCTACCTAGCAAATATGATTCAATTGCAAAAATTGATTTTTTGTTAAAAACAATTTTGTCATCAACAATTTTTGAATTTCTAACAATTCAGTTAATGTCTAAATTTGCATAACTTACCCCACAGCTGTAAGAGTCTCTCATTAAATAGTCTAGTCGATCAGCATCTAGTTGGGAACTAACTAATAAATTAATTACTTTATTTGGATGTTTACCATTTATAACACTAACAATTTCTTTTGGATCAATTTCATGTTTTTCTAATATTTTAAAAATGTTTCCCTCTTTATTTAAAATAATTTCTGCTGTATATTGTTCGTGATTTACACCAGTAACTTTTTCAAAAGTATGTGAAAAAGCACCATGTCCCAAGTCATGCATCAATCCTGCTAATTTAACTATCAACTTATCATGATCAGATATTTCTTTCATTCCTTGAGATTCTAAAAATAATGAAACAACATGATAAACTCCCACTGAATGTGAAAATCTATTGTGTGTTGCACTTGGATAGGCAAATTGAGCACCACCAAGTTGCAAAATTCTTCTTAATCTTTGAATTTCAGGAGTGTCGATGATTTCTCATACTACTTCATCATTTACTCTTATGTCACCATGAACACTATCTCTAATTACTTTTTCAAACATTTTAGTCCTCCATATTATATTTTAAGTATATATTATTTGTTTAACAAAAAGAAAAAGAGTATTTCTACCCCTTTACTGTTTGAATGTTTTTTAACACTTGGTTTTTACCTAATAATCAAATCACATCAGCTAATGACGGTCCATGTTCTGATTTAGAAGCATATATTCTGATTGGCATAAATAAATTTTTACCTTTTACATCTGCTTCAATACCAGAAGTTTTGATAACTTCTTTAATTTGATCAACATTTCAATCTGACAAACCATTAATTTTAGATTCAAAAATATTAATCAAATCGATATGACCTTCAAGTTCTTTTAATTGTTGTTGTGATTCTTCAGTTAAAGTAATATCATTGAAAAATAAATCAAGATGATCATTG
Source organism: Mesoplasma photuris ATCC 49581 (assembly GCF_000702725.1). Taxonomy (GTDB): domain Bacteria; phylum Bacillota_I; class Bacilli_A; order Mycoplasmatales; family Mycoplasmataceae; genus Tullyiplasma; species Tullyiplasma photuris. The sequence continues at coordinate 163,643 of NZ_JNJI01000002.1, forward strand.
ATTTGGTTACCAAATTCAATTTCTTTTTTAAACAACATCAACATTGTGTTTAATCAGTTAGTTTCTTTATTAGAAATATCATATTTAGTTTGATCAATAAATTGTTTAATAAACACAAGATAATCTTCATCACTCATTTTTTTCATATATTGAGAATTTATTCACTTCATTTTAACCATATCAAAAGTTGATGGTGATTTTGAAAAACGATTTTCATCAAACATATCAATTAGTTCTTCTTTTGATAAAATTTCTTTTTCGCCTTTTGGTGATCATCCTAATAAAGCAATGTAATTAAACATAGCTTCTGGTAAATAACCTTGTTTTCTATATTGTTCGATAAAGAACAAAGAGTTACCACTTCTTTTTGATAATTTTTTACCTGTATCATCAACGATTAAAGTTAGGTGACAAAATATTGGATATTCTCATCCTAAAGCATCAAAAATCATCATTTGTCTTGGAGTGTTAGAAATATGTTCTTCACCACGAACAACGTGAGTGATTTCCATATCATAATCGTCAATTACAACTGCGAAATTATATGTAGCAATTCCATTTGTTTTTAAAATTACAAAATCACCCAAATCTTTTGCATCAAAAACAACTTCACCACGAACAATATCGTTAATTGTTCATGATTCATTTTCAGGAACTCTAAATCTGATTAAGAATTCTTTTCCTTCAGAAATTAATTGGTCAACTTCTTGATCAGATAAATTTGAACATTTTCCATTATATTTAGTAGCAACAATACCTTTTGCAGTTTGTTCTTCGTAATCTTTTTCTAAATCTTCAGAAGTACAAAAACATTTATAAGCTTTTTTTTCATTAACTAGTTTGTTTGCATATTTAGCATATACATCAAATTTTTGAGATTGCATATATTTACCATATTTTTCATTACCTGGATTGTAAATAGATTCGTCTGGGATAATTCCAATTCAATTTAAATTATCAAATTGTGATTCAATAGCTCCTTCAACATTTCTCGCCATGTCAGTATCTTCAATTCTAACAATAAAATCACCGTTATAATGTTTTGCAAACATATAACTCATTAATGCTGTTCTTGTATTACCAATATGTAAAAATCCTGTTGGTGATGGTGCATATCGTAATCTGTATTTGTTCATAAAATCTCCTATTTGTTTTAAATATTATAATACTTTCTTTTCAAATAAAAAAATGGAATAATCCATTTTTCATTTATTAAGCAACGAAACTTGGTGCGCCCAGTTCTTTTGCTAATGCAACGTTTAACATTAATGACCCAATTATCATTAGGAAAACTACTATTAAAGGTTTTCACATTGTTTTTAAGTAAGTTAAGTAATCTATTTTCGCAACTTGTAATCCTCCGACCAACGGAGTTGACATTGGACTGAATAAGTTTACAAAACCATTTGCTAACACGAATGCTAAGATAGCACCAGTTGCTAATCCAGGAATTGCTACTAAAACTGTTTCTCCAGCAGCATTTACTGATTCAGTAGAAACGATTGGCACAATTAATGGGAAAACTAGTGTTGCAAATCCCGATGTTGATGGAATTAAGAATGAAATTCCAACAAAGAAGAAGAATAAGATTAAGATTTTTACATAATCATTATCAAATGATGATATAGAATTTTCTAATCCTGCAGTAATTAAGTATTTTAAGTTAGAAGCATCTAATCCCGCTGCAACTCCTGCTGCAACAGAAATAACTAACACAACTCCTACGAAGTCAGCTGCTCCATTCATGAATTCTTTCATGAATCCTTTTTCACCCATACCATTAATAACTCCTAATACAATCGCAGCAATTAAGAAGAATGAGGCTACTTCTGGTAAATAACCTTCATTAATTCCAAATCCAGGAATAATTCCTGAAATGAATCATAAGTGTTCATCTGCTCAAGCTGCAGCGTTTTGGAATTGTTCTTCCATACCCAATAATGAACCTCAGTTAATCAAGTAAACAACCATCAATATAAATGATAGGAAGAAAACAATTAATGTTAATTTTCTTTTTCATGTCATTTGAATTGTTTCGTTTGTTTGAGATAAGAAAAATGCATTATCTTTTTCTCTTGTTTGAAAAACAACAGATAATTGTGGGTTTCTTTTTACTTTTCTAGCATACATCATAGTAAACGCAATACCCGCTGCTGTAAATAATGTTCATACAAGTACTCTCATGATTAAACCATCACCGATTGATAATCCTGTAATACCATTTTCTAATAAGTTTTGAATAGCAATTGATACTGAGAATGGACATAAAGTAGCTGCCATAGCTCCAAGTCCAACTCCTCCAAAAATAACTAATAGAGAAGTGAATGTATCAAATCCAGCCATTAATAATAACGGGATACAAACTGCGTAAAATGCGATTGACTCTTCAGCCATACCTTCAACTGATCCCATGAATGAGAAAAATGTAAATAATGGAATAATCGCGTAAATTTCTTTACCTTTTAATTTCATTGTAATACGTTGTGCCATACCTTCAAGTGCTTTTGTAGATATAACAACAGTAATGAAAGCACCAATCATTAATATGAAAATAATGATTTGTACTTGATTCATGAATCCTTTTATTGGAAGCATAAATATATCTGCTAAACCTAGTGCTTCAACACTACCAATAGTTGTTGGGCCACCATCTGTGCCAGGTATTTCAACTTCGATACCAAGGTTCCCTAGTATCATAGTAATAAATACTACTATTGCAACAATCACCATCAAAATAGTAATTGATGATCACATTTTCTTTTTACGTTTTTTACGAGCTTTGTTTGTAAGTTTGTTTTCTTCAACAGCTCCCGTTTCAGCAATCCTTTGTCGGACTTCAGCTGCGGCCATATTTAGTTTTTCAATGTTCTTGGCCTTCATTGGATTTTCTAATGCATCCGATTTTTCTTCTTCAGCAATTTTATAATAAATGTCTTGCAACATTTCGGTCAGTCTTTCAACTTTGCTATTGTCCATAAGGATTCCTTTCAATTTTTGTATAATATTTCAATTATACCTATTATTTATAATAATAGTTTTTAAACACTGGTTTTTTTAATATTTTTTTATTTATTTTGGTTGAAAAAAATTAAAAATAGTTGTTATTATATAGAATGTAGAAAAGTAGGAGGACTATATGAAAATTTTAGTTTTACTTGAGTCACCATCAAAAGTTGAAAAAATAAAACATTTTCTAGAAGAAGGATTTCCAGAAAACGAATTTGAAGTAATGGCGAGTGGTGGTCACATTAATAAATTACCTGATCGAGGTACATGAGGATTAGGTATCGATATTGAAACAATGACACCAGAATTTGTAATCGAACGTGGTAAATCAAAAAATATCACTGCAATTAAAGCAGCTGGTAAAAAAGCTGATTTAATTGTTCTTGCTTCTGATCCAGACCGTGAAGGGGAAGCTATTGCATGACATTTATCTAATTTATTTGACGGAATGAACAAAGAAATTAAAAGAGCTTCATTCAATGAAATTACAAAAGATGCTGTTATTGAATCTTTTAAAGATTTAAGAGAAATTGATATGCATTTAGTTAAAGCTCAGTTATCAAGACAAATGTTAGATAAAATTATTGGATATTTAGTTTCAAGCTCACTACAAAAATCTACTGGTTTAATGAGTGCTGGGCGTGTACAAACTCCAGCTTTACACATTATCACTGAAAGAGATCGATTAATTAAAGCTTTCAAAGAAACAATTTATAGAAAAATATTTGTTGTTGATGAAAACAGAAATATCAATTTATCTCTAAATAAAGATTCAAATAAAAAATTAGTTAATACTGAAAAAACTTATTATATATCAACAGAAAAAGCTGAAGAAATTATTAATACACTTTCTACAGAATATAAATGTAGTGAGTATATTGCTAAAGAATTTGAAACAAGAAGTTTTAAACCATATTCGACAGCGGGATTATTACAAGATGGATTTAGTAAATTAAGATTAAGTTCTAGTCAAATTACCATGGCTGCTCAAAAATTATATGAAGCTGGACTTGTTACTTATATTCGTACAGATTCAACTCGTTATTCAAATTCATTTATAGTTGAAGCAAAAGAATATATTAATACTAACTTTGAAGGTAACTTATACAAAGACCCTTTAGTTGGTAAGAAGGATTCCTCAGCTCAAGAAGCGCATGAGAGTATTCGCCCAACAGATATCTCTATGACACCAGAAAAAGCTAAGTCAAAAATTAATGATGAATTATTTGAAAAAGTATACAACTTAATATGATGAAATACAGTTAAGTCATTAATGCGTGGTCCAAGTGGTTTAAATCACAGATGAACATTCATGAATGAAGGTTATGAATTCAAACAATCATGACAAGAAATTACTGATTATGGATATCAAAATATTATTAGATCATCTAGTGATGAAAATATCGAATTAGATGAAGACGAAAATGAAGTATTACAAAAAGCAGTAAATCCAAAACCAAGTCTTCCAACCGAAGTTGATGCAGTTGTTTCAATTGAAAAAAGTAAAATAAAAAATGATGAAGCAAAAACAATGCCACCAAATATGTTTAACCAAGCTAGTCTTATTAAAGAGCTTAAAAACTTAGGTATTGGTAGACCATCAACATATAACCCTATTCTTTCTAAATTGAAGGAACGTGAATATGCAATATATCACAAAGGTAAACCAATTGAAATGACAGATAAAGGTTATACAGCAAATGATTTCTTATACGAAAGTTTTGATGATTTCTTTAACTTAGGCTACACAGCCAATATGGAAGATACTCTGGATAAAATTGCGGCTGGAGATTTTGACTATCAAACATGATTAAAAGACATTTTCACTAAATTGGATGTTAGGGTTCGTGAAGAAAAAGAAAAAGCTAAAACAAATGGAGATCCATGTCCAAGATGTGGGGAAGGAACTCTTGTATTTATCAAATCTAAATTCAATCGTGGCCGTGGTTGTTCGAATTTCACTACAACAAAATGTGGTTATAGAGAATATGAGCAATCAGATGGAACATGATTAGAATATGTTCCACCAACTAAAGAACAAAAGGCTGAATGAGCAGCTGCTAAAAAAGAAAAAGATAAAGAAAAAACTAAGAAATAATTCTTAGTTTTTTTTATAGTCCGGCCGAATTTAATTCCTTTTGTAGTTCTCTATAATTTGGTAAATATTTTTCTACAGTTCATCAAAAATCTTTTGAGTGGTTTGCAAATTTTAAATGTGCAAGTTCATGAACTATTACATAATCTATAATTTCAATTCTAAAGTGCAATAGTTTTGTGTTAAATATGATTTTTTCTTGACTTGGATAACATACACCTCATTTTAAATTCATCTCCTTAACTGTAAGATTTTTAAAATTAACACCCATTATTGATGCTCATTGATTTGATCTATAAATGAATCAATTCTTATATTCTTTTGCTAAAAAGTTATACATTTTATCCAATTGTATATTTAGATCTTTATAGTTTTTCATGTGAATACCATCTATATCTTTTTTAGAATGAATATTTTCATCGTGAATAAAAATATTGACATCGTTGTCAAAAATTTTAACTCATGGGTTCATACCGAATAAATCATATTTTTGTCTTACTTCATAATTATTTTGAACAGAGGTAATTTTAGAGATGTTTTTATAAATTAATTGTTCAATTTCTCAATCATTTACATTGATTGGTGCAGAAACTAATATTTTTCCTTCTCTAACTCTTAATATGATATTTTTTTGATTACCATATTTAACATAGTAATTTATCATTTCGCCTTTTAGACTCAATTGTTTTTTAATATCCGCCATAAATACCTCCTTCCAAAAAAATAAACCTTAGGTTTATTTTAATTATTAAATTTAAAGAAGCAAACGTCCCCATCTTGCATAATGTATCCTTTTCCTTCAAGTCTCATTCTACCGTTTTCTTTAACAGCTTTTTCTGATTTAAATTCTTCTAAATCGCTAATGTGATATATATCAGCTTTGATAAATCCTTTTTCAAAATCTGTATGAATAATACCAGCACATTGTGGTGCTGTTGCTCCTTTAGGGAATTGTCAAGATCTAGCCTCTTGTGGTCCAGCTGTGAAGTAAGTTTGTAAACCAAGTGTTTGGTATGCTGCTTGAATTAAAGAATCTAGCCCTGATTGTTCGGCACCTAAATCACTTAAAAATTCATTTCTTTCTTCTTCAGAAGCTTCGGATAAGTCCTCTTCAATTTTTGCACAAATCTTAACAACAAGTGAATTGGAATTTTTAGCAAATTCTTTAACTAATTTTACATATTCATTGTCTTCTATTAACTCATCATCATTAACATTACATACATAAATGAATGGTTTAGCAGTTAATAATTGAAAGCCGCTTAAAATTTTAGTTTCATCATCGCTTAAATCAAGAGTGTTTAATAAATTTCCATCATACAAACATTTTTCCAATTTAACTAAAACATCATGTTCTGCTTTAAAGTTTTTGTCTCCACCCCTAACTTTTGGTAGAATTCTTTCAATTCTTTTTTTAATTGTAGCTTCATCAGATAACATTAATTCTAAGTTAATTATTTCAATATCTCTAATAGGATCAACAGAACCCTCAACGTGAGTGATATCTTTATTTTCAAAACATCTTACAACTTCACAAATTGCATCAGTTTCTCTAATGTTTGCTAAAAAAGCATTCCCCAATCCTTCACCTTTACTTGCACCTGCAATTAGACCTGCAATATCAACAAATTCTATTGTTGTCGCTATTTTTTTCTTTGATTGAAAAACTTCTGCTAATAGATCAATTCTAGAGTCTGGAACTTCAACCACACCAACATTTGGTTCGATTGTTGCAAATGGATAATTTGCTGCTTCTACTTTAGAATTTGTTATCGCGTTAAATAATGTCGACTTACCAACGTTTGGTAAACCAACTATTCCTACTTTTAATGCCATATTATATCTCCTTAATTTCTTTTATTTGTTTATTCATCACTTCTCTTGATAACTCTATAAATAGATCGTTTTTGATAGAAGATTGAAACTTAAATTTTGCACCTTTTCTAATTAATGTTCATCAAATAGTTTTGCTTGGGTGACTTTTTTTAAGTGATATTTGATCACCTATTTTTAAATTTTCATATTTCATACTATTTACTTTCTTTTTTTATTTGAGAGTATTTTCTTGGATACATATCACTTGTAGATTTCGTTTTAAGATAGAACAAATTAACTCTAACTCCAAAACCAGTATCTGCTAAAACTTGCTTGTTTTCTAAACTTAATGCTAGTCTTTTGTCTTTACCTTTTAAATCAAGAATTTCTTCCTCAGCTCTTGGCCCTTTTAATGCAATGAAATGTCCACCAACTTTAATTAGTTGAACTCCAATTTCTAATAAAATATCTAAGTAAGCAACAGCTCTTGATATTACAATATCAAATTTTTCTTTTTGAATTACTGATATTTCTTCAGCTCTTTGATTAGAAACTTCAATATCTTTTAAATTTAATTTTTGAATTAACAAATTTAAAAAATTAACTTTTTTACCATTAGATTCAATCAGGGTTATTTTTGTATTTGGAAAAAATATTTTCAAAACAACACCAGGAAAACCGGGACCAGTTCCGATGTCTGCAATTTTTTGATCTTTAATTTTAAAATTATTTGTAAAAAGTAAAGAATCTAAAAAATGTTTTTCGAATACTTCATCCATTTCTGATATTCTTGTTAGATTATATTTACTGTTTTCTTCAATTAAAATTTCATAATATCTATTTAGTTTACTTTTAATATCGTCTGTTAGTTCGATGTTTTCTAATTCATCAAAAATTGTTCAATTTGTAAACATCTTTCCCCCTAAAATAAACTTGGTCTTGCTTTGATAAAGTAAACTGCACCACTATAAATACTAAAGAAAGTTGCAATATACATTGGAATCATTAATAATTGATTTTCTCAACCATATTCTTTTCAACCATCAACGAATTTGAAATTTACAAAGAATAAAATTGATAAACCAATCATTTGGAATGTCGTTTTTAATTTACCACCCATTCCAGCAGCAAGGGTAACACCTTTTTTTGAAAGAATCATTCTGATGAAATCTACCAAAATATCTCTTAAAATTAAAACTAAAGTCATTCACACCGGCAACATTCCAGTAGTTGCAAATAAAATTAATACAGAATTAACTAAAAGCTTATCTGCAATTGGATCAAAGAATTTTCCAAAGTCAGTTACTTGATTATTTTTTCTTGCTAAATAACCATCAAGAAAGTCTGTAAATGATGCTAAAACAAATACCAAACCAGCTACTAGTCATAATATTGGTAATTTGAATTGTCCTTCTCCTAAAACTCATTTAAAAGTAGGCATTTCTGCATAATGACTAACCAATATCAGTACTATTACAACAGGAACTAATGCAAGTCTAACAAGAGTTAAAATATTCGGTAAATTCATTTTTTGTTTTTGTTTCATAGCAACCTCATTCTGTATTAATTTTATCACAAAATAAAAAAGCCTACTAATGTAGACTTAATCTATTTGCCCTTCAAATCCATCGGTAAATGGATCCTTTTTAAATTTATATTCTTGAATGAAGTGAGCAATTGTTGTTGCTGCAATTCCTAACACAAATAACAATAAGAATATTGGTCCATCTGATTTAATTCAAGATACCGTAGGGTCTCCACCCATTTCATACATCACGTTCATTGGAACTAAAAATCCGAAGATACCTAATCCAACAAATGCAGCGATGAATATTGAACAAATAATTGCAATCGGTACGAAACCTTTGATTTTATCAACTTTAACTTTACCAGTTTTTCTGTTTCTTAATCCAGCAATCATTAATAATGTGAACATCATGAATGATAAACATGGGGCTGTTGAAGACATTATTCCAATAAACTTAGTCATGTTTCCTGCAACAGAGCCTATGTAACCTGAAAGATCTTCTGAACTTGCAGGAATTTCTGTTGCAACCCCTTTTCAACTATCATTAGTTGCTAATAATCCAACCGTTAAGAATAGAACAAATACAACAACTGAAAATATCATTTGAGTGTATCCCGCTCTTGCATAATTCATATTACGGTTTTTTGAGTAAATTAATTTTGCTTTAGCATCTGAATCATAACCCACAACACCAATTCTTGAGAAAATATTAATTCCTAGAACACAGATAATCATTAAAATGATGTTTGATAATATCGTTGCAACTTTTGCTGCTGTTGAAGATGCATCTTCTGGCATTACACCACCATTAAATAATTTAGCTAACATATTTTGGATTGATCCATCTTCTGAACCCATGAATAATGAAATAGCCATTAATATATATAGAACTGCTACGAAAATCATACCAATCAATAGCGCTTTAGGAACTACTTCTTTATGTTTGGCTGTTTTTTGGTAGTTTGCTATATAAATAAATCCATCAAATGAGAAAAGTATTCCACCAAATCCTCTTAAGAACAATCCTCCATCAAAGTCTGAAGTTGATCATGGGTGATCACCTTCTCCAGTAGCGCCGCCTACATTACCATTACCGAAAACTCCATCTTCAATATTCATTGCACCAATTACAAATCCTGCAACAAGTGCTATTAATAAAGGTATGAATTTAAATACAGTACCGAAAACTTGGATTCTGTTTGATCAATTCATCGCATACATGTTAACGAATAAACCAATAACTATAATTGATATACCAACACATGTATAAATAATAAACATTTCAGTAACTGACAACGGAACGTTCATAGCTTGAAATAAATAAGTTATAAATCCTGCTGTAAAAACCGCTTGACATGATGGTATATAAACAATTAGGTAAATTAATGAGAAAAACGATGCTGTTTTCCTACCAATAAACAACTTAGTTCAATTGGCAACGGTTCCGTTCCCAAAATGTTTAGTTGCTGATGAAATCTCCATAAACACATACACCATCGCTACAGCTACCATACCAACAATTGCTCATAATATAATAGCAATAATAGGGTTAGCTGTCGATGTTAATAATTCGTTGTTTTTCATGTATATACCTGAACCAACAACTGTTCCAACAACCATTACAAATAGCGTTAGAAATTCAAAGAACTTTGCTTTGCTTTTTATCATAAATACTCCTTCTCAAATTGATAACTTAAATAAATGATACTATAAAAAGCAAATACAATACAATTTATTTTTTTTATTACAATCAGGAATGAAATAGTTTTTGATAAGAGGTTTTAAATATTTCTGAAACAACTCACGAAATTGGTATTAAAAACAATAATCACAACCATCAAAATGCATATTTTTGATTGATCATTGCATTAAATCCTAAATTATTTTGTGGCATTACAAGACCATCAATAAAAACAAATAATAATGCTATTGAAATAAATCCCAACATACTTAAAAATAGCATTTTTGAGGGTCTTGATTCAATAAACGATAACTTGTGTGTTCTATAAACAAAAATTATCATTACGTGTGTTATCAATGATTCAACAAAAAATCCAGTTTGAAACATTTGTAAATTTTGATTATATTCTTGTGATCCAATAATTCCTGTGATTTGTGATCCATTACTTAATAGACCAAAGACAAAACCCATAACAACGAAGTTTAAAATTGTAATAATAGTTTCTGCTAAACCTGTAAACAAACCAAAGGGAATGATTGACTTAGCATTTCAAGTTTTAGGTTTTAAAATGGTATCTTCATCAACTGTGTCAAATACAAAGATTAAATTAGCAAAATCAAAAATTAAATTTTGTATTAAAAGTTGAATTGGAGACATCGCAGAAAATTCAAATCACAAAGCACTTATGAATAATGAAAGCATCAAACCAAAGTTTGCTGCAACAGTAATCTTGATGTATTTGATTGCATTTGAAAATATTTTTCTACCTTTAACAAAAGAGTTTTCTAAAACTCTTAAGTCTTTTTCCAAAAGAATAACATCTGCAGCCGACTTAGCTAATGGTGTTGCATTATTAACTGATATTCCTACATCAGCTTTTTTAAGTGCTGCTGCATCATTAACTCCATCACCCAAATAAGCAACCACATGATTTTCTTTAAAAGAGTTAATTAGTCTGGCTTTGTCTATTGGTGATAGTCTTGTGAATAATTTAGAAAATTCGATTACTTCTTCTAATTTTTGGTCATTTAGTTTTTCAATTTTTGAACCTTCTAAAACTTCTGAAGCAGAAATATTTAAATCTCGGGCAACTTTTTTAGATACTTGAGTGGCATCACCTGTTAGTATCTTTAAATCGATATTATATTTTTTGATAAATTCAACAGCTTCAATAACACCTGGTTTTAATACTTCAGCAAATGCTGCCATTCCTTCATATATCATTTCTGATTGAGTAATTTCATTAGTAGTTTTAGACGCAATTAAAATTGTTCTAAAACCATTATTCATCATTTCATTGTTTTGCTTGTTTATTTCCTTGATATGAACTGGTGTTATATCAACAATTTTGTTGTTGATTCTGACTTTAGATATCATGGTCATCATTTCAGAAATGGAACCTTTTGTTATTTGTAGTGTTTCTTGGTTATCTCTTACTAAAACTGTTGTGATTCTTGTAAGATGATCAAATGGTACTGATTCTATAAGTTCTAAATTATCAAAAGATATATTAATATTTTTCAAAATTGCTTGATCCATTTTGTTTATTAAGTTTTCTTGATAGAAAGAATTGATTTGAATTAATTTTTTAAGCAATTTCGATTCCACACCATCAAAATTTTGCAAATAGTCTAAAGATATATCATCTAATGTTAAAGTTCCTGTTTTATCAGTTGCTAGAATGTTTACACTTCCCATATTTTGGACCACAGACAAGTTTTTAATAACAACTTTCTCTTTTGCTAATTGCTTGCTTCCTAATTTTAAATTTGAAGAAATAATTGCCGGAAGTGCTTCGGGTGTTAAAGCAACAGCAATTGATAGAGCAAAAACAAGTGGTTGAATTCAATCTGATCAACCATTTTTTCCAAAAGCAGCAATAAATATTACCGGTACCATTACTAAAATTGAAAAAACTAATATTTTTGTAATTTTAGCAAGACCTACCTCGTAATCAGATTCAGTTTCTTGATCAGACATTTCTATTATTGAATTTGCATAATTATCTGAACCTAAGTTAATAATAATTGCCAGACACGTCCCTGTCAAAATAGTTGTTTGAGAAAAAATTATATTTTCTAATTCAATTAATCTTTCTTTAGTATTATTAATTTTTTTAAAAATTTCGTTGCTTTCTCCCGTGAGAGAAGATTCATCTACAGAAAAATCCTTCGTTCAAATCACTCTCGCATCTGCAGGAACTATATCCCCTTGGTGTAGAACAATGATATCTCCATAAGTTAAACTTGATTGCTCAATTTGAATTAAATCATCTTTAATTGTTAAGAAATTTAATTTATCAATGTTAGTAACTTTTTTGTTCAAAACAAAAAAGTTATTTTCTATCATTTTATTTAATTCAATATTCATTTTATGAGCTTTAACCTCTTGTAAAAAATCCACAGTACCAGCTATAAAAATCATGAAGATAACAATCAGGGCAGAAATTAAATTTATAATATCTAAATCGATAAAGAAGTAAATTAGCATTTCTGATAATCCTATAGCTAAAAGTAACAAGTTAAATGGTTCAGTGATTACTCCAAAAAGTTTTTTGAAATATGGAAACTTTTTAACTTGAACTTCATTTTTGCCAAATTTTTCTTGAATTTTCTTTCTACTATCATAATCAATTCCAATTTGAGAATCAAAACTCTCTAGTAAATCATCTTTATTCATATTCGAAATTTTAATAACTTTAGACTCATTAGAATATTTCATTTCAGTGTTTTTTTTATTCTTCATGTGGTCTCCTATAAAATAATTTTAGCACTTGGTTTGTTTGGTTTTAAAATAAAAAAAGAACTTGCGTTCTTTTAAATTAATTCATTGCTTCTTTTAAAGCTTTTGCTGGTTTGAATTTGGCTGTTGTGTGTTCAGGAACTTCAAGTACTTCACCAGTTAATGGATTTAAACCTGTTCTTGCTTCTTTAATTTTTGGTGCAAGTTTACCAAAACCTGGAATAACTACTTCATTGCCTTGCACTAATTCTTTTTCAATAATTTCAAATGTTTTATTTACTAAATTATGTAAAGCTTTTTTAGTCATTTCTGGATTTTCATCATACATCATAGCTAAAATTTCAGATTTTGAAGTTTGAGGATATTTCTTTTTAGCTTTTTTAATAGAATTTACAGAATCATTATTTTCAGTAGTTGGAATAATGATTGGTTTGATTGTTTCTGATTTAACAACCGGTTTTGAAACTTCCTTTTCAACCTCTGGAGAAGTTGTTGTTGTTTTTGTCGATTGTTTAGCAACCGGTGTTTCTTCTTCATCGATCAAAGTAATTTCTTCTGTAATTTCTTCAATGATCACTGGTTGACCACTTTGCAATCTTGCAATAATTTCATCTAAAGTTGGGTTTTTAACATCTTTATGTTCAACTGGTTGTTCAACATTTTCGATAACTGGTGTTTCTTCATTTTCACATTCACAAGCACCATGACAACCACAACCACAATCGTAGTTGATGTAAGCGTCTTCTTCATTTTCTTCAGAAATAACAATTTTTTCACCTCTTGAGTAAACTGAAATAATTGATAATACTGCTCAAATAAAGAATGAAGCAGGAACAACAGCCAATAAGTAGATATTTGCTGCGTAGTCTAATTTAAATGCTATTTCTGGAATAGTGGTTGAGGCTGAAATTGCTTCATTCACTTTATCAATTGATAAAGTAATAATACCCATTGGTCCCATCATAAAATCTGATGTTAAACCACCTTCGTTGTAAACAGCTTGATTGATCACTTTTAATAATAGTGTAATAACAACCGATGTTAAAAACACTGTTAAGAAAAATATTAAAGCATATTTTAATACTTTTTTACTATTTGAATTTTCTAATACTTTGATTTCCATAAAATCCTCCACATATTCAATATATTTAAATGATAGCATTTACAATAAATCATTTGTAAATAAAAATCTATAAAAAAGTAAAAGAATCATTAAAAATTGCATTTTGAGGTATTTTTGATATGAAAAAGTAGTCAAAAGTAAATTTGTTACATTTAAAAAAGAAAATCTGCATATGCAGATTTAATTTTACTGATTAGCGTATTCGTTTTTTAAATAGAATAGCAACATTTGAATATCAGCCGGATTAACACCCGTTATTCTTGATGCTTGACCAATATTTAGCGGCTTAACTTTGATCAGTTTTTGACGAGCTTCGCTAGCTAAATTAGCAACTTTATTATAATCAATATCAAATGGTATTTTTTTCTTTTCAAGTTTAGTTAATTTAGCAACTAATTCCCTCTCTTTTTTAACATAACCCTCGAAACGTATTTCAATTGCAATTGATTGTAATTGGTTAATTCTTAAGTTTTGTAACCCTGGAACAAAAGGTATTAATTCATTAATATCCACTGTTGGAATTTTAATAATTTCATAACCACTATAACCATGAGTTAATGTTGCTTGACCTTTTTGATCAAGAATTTGTGCTAATTCTGATTTTGGTGTGAAGCGAACTTCTTTTAATTCACTAATTGCATTTCCAATTTGATCATTATATTCTTGATATTCTAGTCACTCAGCTTCTGATATTAAACCGATTTTGTAACCATATTCTTTTAAACGTATTTCGGCATTATCGTTTCTTAACAACAATCTGTGTTCTGCTCTTGATGTTAAAAGTCTATATGGTTCTCAAACACCCTTGTTAATTAAGTCATCAACAAGAACTCCAAGATAAGCTTCATCTCTTCTTAAAATTAATGGTTCTTTATTATCAATTTTTCTAACTGCATTGATCCCTGCTAATAAACCTTGACCAGCAGCTTCTTCATAACCACTAGTTCCATTAATTTGACCAGCAGTAAACAAGTTTGCGACTGAATCTAATTCTAAATTTGGCATTAACTGCATTGGATCTATACAATCGTATTCAATTGCATAAGCTCAATTTTTCACTCGCATATTTTCAAATCCAGGAAGTGATTTTAGCATTAGTTCTTGCACTTCGATTGGCATAGATGTTGAGAAACCTTGAATATATCAAGCATCATCACTAAGTGATTCTGGTTCGATAAAAATTTGATGAGTTTCTTTATGTGGAAATCTTACAATTTTATCTTCAAAACTTGGACAATATCTTGGTCCAATAGATTCTACATTACCTGAATACATCGCTGATTTATGCAAGTTTTCTTCAATGATTTTTTTTGTTTCTTCTGTTGTATGTATTAAGTAACATAATTCTTGTTTTTCAATTGGTGTGTACTCTTTAGTTGAAAAACTAAATGCTAATGGAGCATCAGTCCCGGGTTCTTTGATTGCTTTTGATAGATCAACAGAATCAATATAAACTCTCGCTGGCGTTCCTGTTTTAAACCTTAACAATGATATTCCTAATTCTTTTAATGATTCAGAAATACCATTAGTTGTTTTTTCATCATTTGGACCAGATTCATATCTTTCAACACCCTTTAGTATTTCAGACTTTAAATAAGTTCCGGTTGTTAGAACTACTGCTTTTGCATGAATTTCTGTTCCATCAGCTAATAATACACCATAAGCTACTCTATTTTTTATTAATAAACTAGTTACAGTGTTTGCAATCAAATCTAAGTTTTTTTGATTTTTAACAGCTCTTTGCATGTATTTTGAATATTCAATTTTATCTGATTGAACTCTAAGTGCTCAAACACCGGGTCCACGAGATGAATTTAATAATTTTGTTTGTAATGCAGTTGCGTCAGCAGCTTTTGCCATTTCTCCACCAAGAGCATCAATTTCACGAACAACAATTCCTTTAGCAGGTCCTCCAACACTTGGATTACATGGCATAGCAGCAATTTTATCTTCATATAAATTAATTAACGCGGTTTTTTTACCAAGTCTTGCAGAAGCTAACGCAGCTTCTACTCCAGCATGTCCTCCACCAACAACTACAACTTCATAGTTTTGTATTTTCATAAATATAATTCCTCTGTAATTTATATCTTTGACATATAAACAATAATGTATATAGTTATTAATCCTTTGACAATTATAACTAGACTTATTATAAAATAATAATAATAATTTTAAAAGGAGTTTTATGAAACACGCATTATTAATAGTTGATTATCAATATGACTTTGTAAGTCCAAGGGGGAATCTATATGTTCCTGGAGCAGAAAAATTAAGTGACTACATCGGTGAACTAATTTCTAAGTTTAAATCTAATAATAAATTAGTTATAGCAACAAAAGATTGACATCCTGCTAATCATTATTCATTTAAACAATGGGGTAATCATTGTGAGCAAAACAAAATTGGTTCTACATTGTTTTTTGATGAAAAATTAGCCGATCACATTGTATTAAAAGGAATTGATCCAATGATTGAAAGTTATAGTGGTTTTTATGATGAAAAAGGTGGTTCAAATGGGCTACACGAAAAACTTCAGTCACTTGACATCAATGAATTAACAATCGTTGGTGTTGCAACAGATATTTGTGTTGCCAACACTGTTTCACATGCAGTAAAATTAGGATATAAAGTTCATTTAGATCTAAATGGTTGTGCTGGATTTGAGCAAATCATAACATTATAAAAGACCGTTAGGTCTTTTTAATTTTATTTAAGAAAAGTTCAAAAAATGATATTAAAGACTCTTTATCTTTTCCCGAATAATAATATTTTGTAAAAAATAGTGAAAAATCTAATAAATTTATAAAATTACTTATTCCATACCCATTAAATATTCATTCTGCAATATTTTCTGAAATAAATTCTTTAATCTTTAAAAGATCGTTAGACATTTGCTTTATCAAATCTAAAATTTGATTATCTTGTAATTTTATTTTATCAATACTAAGAATATTTGATTTTTGTTTAATCATGCTTTGAAGCTTGTGAAAATCTACTATGAATTCAAATTGATTTAAGCCAAATCTTATAGAATTTATACTTTTAATATATTTTTGTTCAATTTTTAATAACTTAGATTCTTCAATTGATTCACAAAATTCTATTACTCTAAATTTAACATTATCAACTGAAAGATTGTTTTTTATAAGTATTTTTCCAATTTTTGAATATAAATGTTTACCATCCCATCTTCCTGAAAGAAGAGTTTTTTCAATTCCGTGCTCGTCTGCATCACTTATAAATTTCCTGATTTCAGTTCTATGAGAAGTTCATCTAGAAGACATACCTTTTTTATTTCTTGATTTACCAATATAAACAGGGATTATTTTATTATTATAAAAATCATAATTAATTACTTCATCTATATAAATCATATATATTCCTGATTTATTTTTTCTTTCTTTTATAGGTTCAAATTCTTCACTAGTCAAATAGTGAATATATTTAATATATGATTCTCAATAATCAGTTTCATTATCAAAGTTTATAGAGCTGTTTATTTCTTTAACTCTTTGAATATTTTTGGCTGTTTCGTTCATTTTTAAAACTCCTTTATTTTATTCTTTGGAAAATAACGGCTTTTTCACCTAATTTATTAAACTTAATATTTTCAAATGTTTTTATATTATCAAAATTTAGTGAGTCCGTTTTTAAACCACATTGTTCCAACATAATTTCTGAGTTTTTAACCAAAATCGGACTTAATAGGAATGAAATTATTGAAATCATACGTTGCAATGTAATCATTACAACTTTTAATTCTTCTAATTTTCCCTCTTTTTCTAAGTTTCAAGGAGCTTTATCTTCAATATATTTATTCGTCGTTTGACCAAGATCTAAAACAACACGAATAGCTTCAGAAATTTTATATTGATCCATTAGTAATTCAAATTTTTCAATTGATTTATTTGCTTCGTCCAGCATAATTTTGTCAACCAAATTTAAATCATCACCTAAATGACCATCGAAATATTTAGTGATCATATTATTTGTTCTTGAAATTAAGTTACCAATGTTATTAGCTAAATGCGCATTGAATGATTCAGTAAATAAATCCATTGTGAAATTACCATCTTTATCTGTTGGCAAGTCGTTTGCAATATAAAAACGTAGTGCATCAGCACCGAATTCATCAATTAAAGCAATTGGATCAATTACATTACCTAAAGATTTAGACATTTTAGTATCTTTAGATAAAATTCATCCATGACCAAGTAAATGGTTTGGTTGTCTTAAACCTAAACCTTCTAACATTATTGGTCAATAAATAGCGTGAAAACGAATAATTTCTTTACCAGCTAATTGTAGAATTTCAGTTTCAGGATCTTGTCAGAATTTTTTAAATAAAGAATCGTCGTTTTGATCATATCCTAATGCAGTAATATAGTTTGATAGGGCATCGATTCATACATAAACCACGTGTGAAGGATCTTGATCAATTGGTATACCTCATTTAAAAGTAGTTCTTGTAACTGACAAATCCTTAATTCCTGGTTCGACAAAGTTTTTCAACATTTCATTTCTTCTGTATTCTGGTAGTAGGAAATCACTTGTTAAAACTTTGGTTGCAAAATCTTGAAATGCACTAGTTTTTAAAAAGTAAGTATCCTCTTTTACTAACTGTGGCTTTCCACCAGATATTTTACAATTTCCATCTTCTGTTATTTGATCGGCATTTAAAAATTCTTCACAAGAAACACAATAAAGACCCTCGTAATCGCCTTTAAAAATTAAACCTTTTTCTAATAGGGTTGTGAATATTTTTTTTACAGTTTGTTCATGGTAATCATCAGTCGTTCTGATAAATTTAGAATATTTAATATCTAGTTTTTCTCAAAGAGTTTTGAAATTAGCAATTTTATCTTCTAAATAAACCATTGGTTCTTGATTTGCTTCTTTAGCTTTTTCTTCTATTTTTTGACCATGTTCATCACTACCTGTTAAAAAGAATGTTTCATATCCTTTTGTTTGTTTATATCTATTTAAAATATCAGCTAATGTTGTTGTATAGGCATGTCCTATGTGTAAATTACCACTTGGATAATAAATTGGGGTTGTTACATAAAATTTTTTTGGCATATATGATACCTCTTTCTATAATTAAATTTATTTTATCATTTTAGCAAAATAAAAAACAAACTTTAGTTTGTTTTGGGGGCATTATATTTGCTCATTATTTTATTAAAGGGTTCTTCATTGGTTCAATCATTTAAAAATTCAATATTCTCAACAATTGATTTTTTCATTTCAAATAATTCATCTTCTTTTATTTTTGATAAAACTCAATCAACAATTTGTCAACCTTGCTCTGGTTGACCAATACCTATTCTATAGCGTTTAAAATCTTCACCATTTAAATATTGTATGACTGATTTTATACCATTGTGACCAGCAGCAGAACCTTGAAATTTTAATTGATTTTTTCCTATTGGAAAATCTTTTTCATCATGCAAAATAATCACATCTTCTTTGGAAATTTTATAGTAATCCATAATAGCTCTAACAGCTATTCCTGATTTATTCATAAAAGTTTGAGGTTTAACAAACAATACTTTTTCACCATTAATTACTGAAAAATAAATTATGGAATTATGTTCTGATTTTTCATTATTAAATCCATATTTTTCTAAAAGAATATCAACAGCAATTCAACCAGCGTTATGTCTAGTTATTGCATATTCTTTTCCCGGATTTCCTAAACCAACTATTAATTTCATATTAGCAAGATTTAACAAATTTTAGAGTTTTGTTAATAATGGCTTCTTTTTTATTTTGATAAACTTCAGTTAATGATTCGTGATTTAATGATGCTTTTATCATGTCGGCTATTAATTCAACAACTGTAATAATTCTTAATCCTTCAAATCTTTTTTCCATAGGAATATCAATTGTGTCAGTAACAACAACCTCTTTTACTCAACCTTCTTTAATTGCTTCTTCAAATCTTGATTTAGCAGGACCATTGAATAATCCGTGTCCAGCAAAGATATAAACATCTTTAGCCCCTTCAGCTTTTAGAGCTTTTGCTGCATTTATAATTGTTCCACCTGTATCAATCATGTCATCTACAACAAAACAAGTTTTATCTTTGATATCACCTAAAATGAATTCAACTTCAGCTTTATTTGGTTCAGGACGACGTTTTGCAATTGTAGCAATACCGTTTGTCATAACTCCTGTATATCCATCAACTTTATGAACTCTATTTAATCCTCCATGATCTGGTGAAACTAAAATACAATTTTTGTGATCTAATTTATTTGAAATAATTGTATTTACAATTTCTTCAGCCATTGTTTGTGAAGTTTGGAAATTATCCATAGGAATATCAAAGAATCCCATTGTTTGTTGAGAGTGAATATCAACTGTAATAACTCTATCTGCTCCAGCTCTTTCAATAATATTGGCAACTAATTTAGCTGTAATTGGTTGTCTACCTTTAGCTTTTCTGTCTTGGCGTGCATATCCAAAGTAAGGAATTACCACATTAATTTTATCTGCGCTTCCTCTTTTAAAAGCATCAATAGCAATTAATAACTCCATTAAATTATCATTCACTGGCGAGCAAGTTGATTGAATTACATAAATTTCTTTTCCACGAACTGATGCTAGCGATTCAACCAACATTTCACCATCAGCAAATTTAATTGTGTTAACTTCTTTCTGTTCAACTCCTAAGTAATCGCAAATATCATTTGTTAATTTTTGACTTGCGCTTAGACCAAAAATTAAAATATCATCTTTTTTAACCATCATTTTCCCCTATATGCTTTAATCATATCAAAACAAAGATATTTTAAAAACCTATAAATTAAATAAAAAAGGCATATTTATGCCTTTTTTAGATTGTTTTTCGTTTCTAATTCTATTAAATACTTTTCATGGGCAATTTTTACTGATTCAGGTTCTTCTTTTATTGTTATTCTATTTTTAGCTTTTGATCTCTTATAGAAAAGAATAATTAGCGGAAGAATAATTAGCGCAGAAATTAAATCATTTAATCCAACAAATAGGAAGTAGAAGAATGGGTTTCCTGTTGCAATTGAAACTGCAAAACCGATTCCAACAAGTGGTAAAAACACCAATATAGTTCTTAATGATGATATGAAAATAGCTATTTTAGTTTTTTTAGTACCTTGGAAAATTGGTAATGATATATATGTAAATGCTACTAAAATATATCACATAAAGAAGAATATTAAGTATCAATATAGTGTTGATCCGTATGATATATCATTTGGATCAAATGAAAACATTACTAGCATTCCTGGTCCAGCTGAAGCAATTAATATTACAACACCAACCATTCAAATTGTCATTAATAGGAAAGCTCTTTTAGAAATTTCAATAATACGCACTTTATTACCAGCACCATAGTTGAAGGCGATGATATTTCTTGCTCCTTGATTTAAACCAATACATGCTGATGTAAATAGTGCTGATCAAGGTGTTAATGATGACATAAAGTTTTGGAGTAAGGACACACCATCTTTATCAGTGAATCCTTGTGGTAGTGGTAATTCTGTTAACACTGCCGTTGAAACGAATATGTTTATAAATATCGCAAAATACATAATAAAGTTTGGTAATCCAGCTTTTACTGAATAAATTCCATTTTTAAAATTTAATTTATATAAATTTTCTAATTTAAATTTTGAATATGATCTTTTTCCATAAAACATAAGGATCAAACAATATAATAGTTGATACAAGAATGAAATTACACTTCCTAACATCGCTCCAGCTAGTTCCATTCCACCGAATTTCATCGCCATAATAGATACAGCAACTTTAACAAATATAGATGTAATTGACATAGTTAAGACGTGGTACATTTTACCTTCACTTCTTAAAACGTTCATTGTTACATTCGCCATAAACATAATTGGTAATCCAAAAATTAAAGGTTCAACATCTTTTCAAGCTAATTCTTCAATTACTAAATTTACTTTGTCACCCATTTGAGAAGAAATTAATACTTGACCTCATGGTCTATACGAAATTGAAAATAACAAGAATGCTACGAATAAAGAAACCATTAAAGAAAACATGATACCGTTTCCAGAAATTTCTTTTAGTTTTTCACGGTTACCTTTTCCAAATTCAACAGCGAAATGCATTCCAGCACCAATTCCCATTACTTGTGAAAAAGCAAATACTAAGTTATATGACTGAGTAGTATACTGAGTTGCTAAATTGATGTAAGTTTTCATCGCTTTTTCAGAAATCGTGATTTGATTATTGTCAAATAAGTTTTGTACAGCCGTTTTAGTTGCTTCTAAACTTGTGTTTCCCTTCGCTCAATCTAATAAGATTTGTTTAAGGGCTGGGTTTGTACTTTGATCAAATAGTCTTGCGAATCAATCTGCTTCACCATTGTAAGCAACACCATTGATAGCATCATTATGAATTCCTTCTAAAACAAGCGAATGAGTTCCATCTCCTGAACCAAATATTAATGAATAAATATGTTGTCAATTTGTAACGGCATGTTCTGTTGCGAATATTAATGATAAGTTCTTATCCAAAATATTAAACAACCCTTGAACAACCATCATAATTACTGTTGGTAAGCAGAAAAACAAAATTGCTTTTCAAGGAGTAGAATAACGTAACATCGCCTCTCTATGTGTCATGGGAGAAATTTTACTATAATCTATTTTTTCTTGAACGTCTTTTGATTCAATTTTTTGGTCTTTTTCATCAAACATTCAATCTAAAAATTTATTATCTTTTTTCATGTTTTCTCCCTTCTAAAAATTAACTTTAAATTTAGTATACTCCACTTATTTTAAAAATGAATTTATTTATATATAATATAATTTAGTGAAATTATTTCAAATGAATAAGGAGGTTATTATGAGTATTGTTCTATTGGAAAATATTACTCACCAAAACGGTGGTAAAAAATTATATGTCGATTCTTCAATGAGAATAAATAATGGAGAACATGTAGCCTTGGTTGGTCCAAATGGTGCTGGTAAAACAACTTTATTAAATATTATCGCAGGAAAAATTGTTCCTGATCATGGAAATGTTGAATGACATCCAAAATCAAAAATGGGATATTTAGATCAACACCAAGAAGTTGATATGACAATTTTAGCAGGAGATTATTTAAAAGATGCTTTTGCACATTTATATGATATTGAAGCTCAAATTCATCAAATTTATGCTGATATGGCAATCGAATATAAAGAAGAAGATTTAATAAAAGCTTTAGCTATGCAAGACGAGTTAAATGTTAAAGGTTTTGATCAAGTTGAAAAAATAATCGGTAACTTAGTTTCTGGTTTAGGAATTAATGTAGAAAACTTAAGCAAGCAACTAGGTCAGTTATCTGGTGGTCAACGTGGAAAAGTTTTATTAGCAAAACTTTTATTAAAAAATGATGATTTCATTTTACTTGATGAACCAACAAACTTTTTAGATGTTGAACAAGTTGAATGATTAGCAGGATTTTTAAATACATATGAAAATGCATTTTTACTTGTTTCTCACGATGAGGAATTCATAAACAAAACAGTTGGTATTATTTATGCAATTGAAAATTTAGAAATTAATCGTTATGTTGGTAACTTTGAAAAATATTTAGAATTATCTGAATTAAGAGCCAATCAATATGATCGTGATCGAGAATCACAACAACAACAAATTGGTAAACTAAAAGAATATATTGCTAAAAATGGGGCTCGTGCCTCAACAGCACGTAGTGCTGAATCGCGTAAAAAACAATTAGAAAAAATTGATGTTATGGATGAGCGAAAAGTTCAAGCGAAACCAAAAATGAACTTTAAATACCGTCGACCAGCTTCAGCAGTTATTGTTAAAGCTGAAAATTTGGAAATTGGTTATGATTTTGCATTAACCGATCCATTAACTTTCGAATTACGCGAAGGAGAAAAATGTATTGTTAGAGGTTACAACGGAATTGGTAAAACAACATTCTTATCAACTGTTAGCGGTGATTTAAAACCGATTAGTGGAAAAATAATGGTGGGTAATGGAGTTGAAACTTCATTCTTCCACCAAATCGAAGATTATGGAGATATGACGCCAATTGCTTATTTAATGTCAAATCACCCAAAAATGTTGGAAGGTGAAGTCAGAGCAACAATTGGTAGATTTGGTGTTAAATCAGAATTGATGATGAACCCCATGAAATTACTTTCAGGAGGAGAACAAACTAAAGTTCGTTTAGCTTCTTTAAGTTTAGAGCCTGCGAGTTTATTAATTTTCGATGAACCAACAAACCACATCGATATCTTAGCAAAAGAAGCTTTATTAGAAGCAATTCAAGCTTTTGAAGGGACTGTTTTATTAACAACTCACGACATCAACTTTGAAACAAACTGAGCTGATAAAGTATTAAATTTTGAAGACTTAGTTGAATAAAAAATCACCATTTTAAAATGGTGATTTTTTAGTTTTAAAATGCTTTTGCAGCTTTTAAGATTTTGTCTTCAAATTGAGAAACAATTTCTTTTGGTGTTTTACCTTGATTTTCAGGCATATCAGTACCGTCAACTAAAACTGAAGGAACAACGTTTGCTCCAACAAATTTTCAACTATTTTCTAAGTATTTTGCCATATCCGCTCATGGATAAACACTAAATAGTGAACCTTGAGTTAATAGATTAATCACTTTTAAATTTGATAATAATCCCTTAGCTTCTCCTTTTTGTGAGAATTTATATGTGAATGCTACATTTGGTAACATAATGTGGTCTAAATAGTTTGATAACATTGTTGTTATTTTATTATTGTGCATTGGTGATACTACAATAACTTTATCAACTGATTTTAATTGGTCAATATAAGCAATTGTGTTTTCAGGTGCTCAAAATTCACCTGTCCCATTGTGTCTATTTAATGTAATATTAGCCATTGCTACATCATTTAAATCTAATGTAGTGATTTCATCTTTTGGATTGTTTTTTGTATATTCAGTCATGAATACATTTAATAATTCTTCTGAACGAGAATTTTCTAAAGAACTCATTGTTCCTTTTATAATTAGTACTTTACTCATAGTAATGTCTTCCTTTTCTTATTTATGTAGATTTGATTTCGGATTTCCTCTACTCTATTATCTTATTTATGAAATACATAATATTCAAGAAGGCACTTTTAAGTTGTATAATTACATTAAAGAAACCGAGGTCACATGTCTAAAGAATTACCGATTTGTCCCGCTGAAAAAGCATTATCAATAATTTCATCAAAGTGAAGTTTATATATTATTAAAGAATTAGTTGATAAAAATATGCGTTTTAATGAATTGATCAAAACACTTGGGGTTTCGCAAAAAGTACTAACTGAAAATTTGAAAAAATTAGAAGAAAATAATGTGATCGATCGAAAAGTATTTCCCGTGATTCCACCAAAAGTTGAATATTCTTTAACAGAATTTGGTAAAACATTAATACCCGTTCTTGATACGCTACACGAATGAGGAGAAACTCTATAATACAAAAGCGCCTAATTTGTGATTAGGCGCTTTTGTATTATTTTATGATTGGTGTGAATTGTTTTCGAATTTCTTTTCTGAGATATTTTTTTCTTTAAAAAACTCACGACTTTTAGAATCTAAGTGAATTCTAATCACTTTTTTTATAAATAAATAAGTTGATGCAATGAACAATGCAATTCCACCTCCAATAATAGAACTTCCTACTATACTATCATTTAAAAATTCTCAATTAGTGAATGAATCTGGATATTGATTGTGAATGTATACAAAGCCTAATGTTATCAGACCTATTGATAAAAAGATAATAATTAATCATACAATACCTTTTCAATATTCTTTTCGATATCCGTTATAACAAGTTTGGTGCATATATTTTTTTCCCTTTAAAATTGATCCGTGGTGTTTATAGCCATGACGAAAAACATGAAAGCTTTTAATTTCAAGTTTACAAATTGTACATTTATTCATATTAATTACTTAAGTAAGTCATTAATGTTCTTCTGGAAATCTTCCCAGATTTTAATATTTCTAATTAATTCTTCTTTACCTTCATTAGTAATCTTGTAATATTTACGAGAAGGATAGTTTCCGTCTGATTCTGACATATAGAAATCACAAAACTTTTTATTAATCATTTTTTTTAAAATTGCATATGAAGTAGATTCATTAATTTCAATTATTTGATTAATAATTTTATTCAATTCATAAGCATAACAATCTTTATCATTTAGGTGCTTAAGAATGATTAATTCTAATATACCTTTTTTTAATTGTGTATCCATTCAAAACACCTTTCTGTATTTTTTAATCTTCTAAAGTTATAGTAACGTCTATAGGACCAAAAGATAAAGCATATGCAGTTCAACTAAAGTAGTCGAAACCAAATACTAATGTATCACTACCATTATTTTGATTTTTAATAGTTTCTAAAGTTATACCTTCAAATATTCCATCTTTAAAATAATGGTGGAATTCTACAGTCATTTTTTTGACAGGTTTAACTTCATTTTCTTTTTCAAATTTTCTATAATCAATTACTTTTGATCCTGAACCAACATAACCAAAGGGAGTATTATCAAATCTGAAATTAGAATATCTAACATCTCCTGTCATTTGTCTTAAATTAACATCGCCAAGTTCTTCACCTTCAAATGTTTTCGCAATATGATTGTCAAATTCTCTATTAATAAGATTTTGAACAATCGAATCTTTTGGTGCGATTGTAACTAATGTTCCACCAGTTGCTGATGCAATTGATAGACCAGCTAAACAAATCAAAATTCATTTTCCGACTTTATTTTTTTTCGGTCTTTCATTAGGCAATCTGCCTAAGAAACGTTTATCACTTCCAAAAGTCATAAACATTCCATTAATACTTGCTCCACCAATAGCTACTGATCCTTTGAATAGGAATCAACAAATTATTGCAACCAACGGAATTAATCCCAAGAAGGCGAATGCTAATGGTAACGCATCAGAAATCTCAAAGTTTATGAAAGATAATACTATGGCTGGAATTAATACAATACATAGCCCAATCACAATTAAGAAAAACATAGCGGCTAGCAACATTGGTAATACGACACCAATTGGTACTAAGAATATATTTATAAATCCTGCTCAAAAGCTTCGATTTATTCCTAAACCATCTCTAACAATGGTTGTTTTCCCTTTTTTATTTTCTTTTACTATTTTAGTTTTTCTATCAATACCGAATTCTTCATAGATATTTTTACTAATTAGTTCGTGTGATTCTAAGCGAGCTAATATTGATTCAATATCTTGTCCTTCCGCTAATTCAATATCAATTCTTTCTGAATAAGCATCGATAATATCTTTTTTATCATTTGTAGATAATAACTTAAGTGATCTTGATAGACCAGCTAATCATTGTTTCTTTCTTTTTTTAATTTTTCTCATGGTTTTTGTTCCCCTTCAACTACTATACTATATCAACTACTTTACAATAACAAGTAGTTTTTGCAAAAAAAATAATTTTTTTCACAAAATAAAAAACAACACCCTAAAGGGTGTTGAATTAACCACATTTTTTAATAGATTCTACAAATCATTTATGGAATAGGTCATGTTTAACTTCTTTAAGCACTAAAACATTTGGTTCTTTACCTAAAAATCCCCTAAAGTCACAATATGTAGCTCCTGCTGAAATTGATGATTGAGTATCAACTTCAACATAAGTTTTTTCTCCAATAAACATATCCGGGTTTGTAATATATCCAATTGCACAACCATCATACATGTTTGAACTAGTTTTACCTTTTACACTTCCGTATCCAGCAAACATTTTTACTAACATGTCTCCGATTTTACCTGATTCGATTTCTTCTTTCATTTCAGGAGTAACTTTAGCTTGCATTCCGACTTCCATCGGTGCCATAACTATGTCTAAACCTGATTCAAAAACGATTTTTGCAGCTTCAGGATCAATATTAATATTGAATTCTGAGTATACTCCCATGTTTCCACGGCCAATAGCACCACCCATTAAAACGATTTTTTCAATTTTTGGTAATACTTCTGGATACATTCTAATTAGTAATCCAATATTTGTTAATGGACCAATTGGCATGATAGTAATTTTTTCTTTACTATTCATAAGTTCATTTTTCATAGCAACAACTGCGTGTTCTTCCATAACTTTAGTCATGTCTGGTTCTGGGAAAGTGTAACCATCCATTCCACTAGCTCCATGTACGTTTGCTGCATCTCTTAAAGGTCTGATTAAAGGCAATTGAGCTCCAGCAGCCACAGGTACATTTTTACCTGTAATTTCTAATAATTTAATTACATTAGCTGTAGTTTTATCAATTCCTACATTTCCAGCAACAGTTGTAATAAGTCTTACATCAACGTTTTCATTAAATAGTGCAATACAAATTGCTGCTGCATCATCAATTCCTGGGTCAGTATCAATAATAATTGGTGTTTTGTTCATAAATAAACTCCTTTGTTTAAATAATTATACTATTTAATCTATATATAAAAAAGAAAAAATCCCGTAGGATTTTAATTAAATATTCTTTTAAAAATTTCGTTAAATAAAGCATTGGTTTATCTGATAATATAAAAATTAATTTTATTTTTATAGTCAAATAAAAATTCTCTTTGTATTTTTAATGAAAGATTTATTTCCATCATTTTATATACTTAGAGAATTATACTAGTAAAATCAATTTTATATTAAATTATATTAAGTCTTCCCCATTAGAAGAAATTACTTTTTTGTATCAGAAAAAGCTATCTTTTCTTAAACGTTTATAATCACCTTCTCCATCATCGTTTATATTTACATAAATAAATCCATAACGTTTTTTAATGCCTTCGTGTGTTGATACCAAATCAATCGCACTTCATGGATGATAACCAATAATATCGATTCCCTCATTTATAGCAATTTTAAGTTGTTCAATATGAGCTCTCAGATAGTTTATTCTATATTGGTCATGGATTTTACCATCTTCTTCAACAACATCATATGCTCCAAGTCCGTTTTCAGTAATCATTAAAGGTAGTTTATATCTATCTCACATTGCTCTCATAGTATGTAAGAAACCTTTGGGATCAATTGATCAGCCAAACTCAGTTTTTGGTAAATTTTTGTTATCTTTAATGTCAAATAAGCCAGGCACATCATAAGATGTTTGTTGATCAGAATCACTAAATTTAATTGGGCCTGTTTTAGATGATGCTTTTACATTACCTGTATTGTAATAATTGAATGCTATGAAATCAGATTTTCCGTTTTCAAGAATTTCTAAATCGCCTGGTAAAAGTTCTGGTTCATAACCATTTTTTAACATTCAATTTCATGCAATTTCATTATATTTTCCATGACAAGCAGCATCTAGGTATAATCAATTTCTTCAAGCATTTGCTTTATAACTTGCATCAAAATCATCGGGGTCACAGCTATCAGCATAAACATAACTAATGTTAGGCGCAGGACCAATTTTACCACCTAATTTCATATCGTGATATTTTTTAGTAACCAAAGCTTGAGCAATTAACATATTATGATTTATTTGATATAACTTTTTAAATAAATTATCTTGTTTGGGATTAATGACACCTATTACATGACCTACTTGAATAATCATATTTTGTTCATTGATTGTTTGTCAATATTTTACTCTGTCACCAAACAATTCAAATAATTTTGTTGAATAATTTACAAATGCATCAACCATTAAATTTCTATTTAGCCAACCACCTTGGCTTTCTAATTCTAATGGGGGATCAAAATGATAGACTGTCACAATTGGTTCGATTTTATATTTTAATAATTCATCAATTAAATTATTATAAAATTCAACACCTTTTTGATTAATTTCTCCAATTCCTTTTGGAAATATTCTACTTCAAGAAATTGAAAATCTATAAGACTTAAATCCCATTTCAGCCATTAAAGCAACATCTTCTTTATAATGAAAATAATGATTTGAAGTGTTTTTAAAATCTATAACCCCTTCTTTAGACTTTGTTAAATCTTGGACACTTTTACCTTTTCCATCAATATCAGTTGCTCCTTCACATTGGTAGGCACTTGTTGAGGCTCCTCATAAAAATTCTTTGTTTATTTTTTTCATATTTATTTCCTATTTTCTATTTTTTAAACTTGTTTTTTTGGCATTCTCTAAATCAAAACTAATTTCAACAGAATATAATCCATTTCAAATAATATTATCTAAAATTTCTTTTTGTTCATTAGTTATGGGCTGTTTATCAATTTTTTCATTAGCTTTTTGGTACAAATCTATTCGTTTATTTTCAAAATTTTCTAATATAAATTTATTTTCATTTTCTAAATCTTTTTTCTTTTTATCCAAAGAATTTCTCTCGTCATATAAAGAAAATTTTTCATATAAATTATTAAGATCATTAAACTTATTAAATAATTCACTGTCTTCTTTTTTTGTTAATTTTCTTTTTAAACTAACTAATTTTTTATACATTTCGTTTCTTTTTGTATTTTCTTTTTCTTCCAACATAAGTTCTTTATTTTGGATTTTTGACATATCACCATAATATTTATAAACATTTTTATAATCTTTTTTCATACTTCCAATCTCTGATAATTCAGAATTAAAAATATTTATAATAAATTCTTTTTCCAAATGTGCTCATTTAGTTAGTAACTTGATTGATTTTTTAAACTCTCTTGCTTCATTTTTTCTTTCTTTATATGCTAGGAAAGTTATTCCAAATCCAACAGAAAATGTTACAAATCAAACCATAAATAATAATCCAACTTCAGTTGCAGAACTATAGGTAATGGCGTGTTGGAAATTTGGATCAATAGATTGAGCATAATCATTAAATCTTAATGCACTTAAAATACCAAATGTGCCCATTATATCCATATCAATATCTAGTATACCGATTAGAAAACCTCCAACAAGCGCTCCTAAACAACCATAAATAAAAGGTTTTGTTCTCGGAAGATTTATTCCATAAATAATAGGTTCAGTTATTCCGAATACCCCCGCAGGAATTGTTGCAAATGCCATTTTTTTAAGAGACATATTTTTAGTTGTTATTGCAACAGCTAACACAGCACCAAGTTGTCCTCAATAAGCTGAAACGTTCGCAGTACCTAATAATTGAGGTGTTCCTGAACTAATGTTAGTGTCAATCATAACTCCCAATGGGGTGTGTGTTCCAATTATTACCAATGGTTGTCACAGAGCTGTGAATATAGCTGTTCCAAAACCATATGGAATTGTTCCTATTCATGTCATTGCTTTAAATATTCCAAATTCTAATAAGCTCGAGATCGGAGCTAATATAAACCACAACAATAACATGGTTGATAAAATAACTAGCAGTCCTCTGAAAGTAATATCAAGAGCTGCTGGCATTCATTTTTTAATTCATTTATCTATAAATACTACTAATAAACCTCCAACAATGTAAGGTATTATAGAACCTTGATATCCCATAATAACAATAGGGAAATCTCCAATAGCAAACAAGAAGAAACCATTTTTTTCTGATTGTGAATCAGAAATTCATTCTCCAAAATTAACGTTAGAAATATTTTCGGGTATTGTATATTTATCTTTTAATACTAATGGGAAAAATCCTTGCGATAACAAAAATAATCCAACAGCAATAGCAAATCATGGATTAGCGTCAAAATATCTCGCTGTGTTATATATGAAAAAAATCCCAATAGCAGGCATTATAGTATTTGCCAGTATAAAGAAAAGAGAATCTCACACACCAAATAAATATAATGTTTGCATACTAATTGATATAACTTCTTTTTCGCCAAAATTATTTATAATTTCAATTGAATTGTTTAGTGGCCCTCCTTCTAAAGTTAATAGCGCGTAAATAGCTACCAGCATACCTCCAGCAATTATTAGACCAATGGCTGGTTGAATAATTCCAACAACCCCGGCCATAAATCTTTTACCAATGCTGGGTTTTTTATTTATAATTTCACTTTTGTTTTTGATAGTATCTGTTTTATCTATTTTTTCGTAAATAATAAATTCGTCTAAAACTTTTGGGACTTCTCCACCAATAATAATTTGTAACTCTGGTCCATTTCAATTAATACCTTTAACCAAAGGTATTTGTTTTATTTTTTCAATATTTACAATATTTTTATTTTTAATATTTGTTCTAAATCTAGTCATACAATTATAAGGCTTTGAGTAATTATCCTTACCTAAATACTCATAAATTGCTTCCGCAGTAGAACGATACTTGCTTTTAAAATCTTTAATATCTAAATCATATATTTTTTCTGAATGATTTGATTTTGTTTTTTTAAATAAATTCATTTTGTATTCCTTTCACATGGTCATTTTATTACTTAGGCAACAAAAAAAGCCTTTCGGCTTGTGTTCTTTAATTACTTTAATATTTATAAAGTAATTAATTCTTTATTTAACTTATTAATAATTTCCAAAAACAATATATCAAATAATAGATTTCTATATATTGTATCTGAATATTTAACATCTAAATTTAAGTTTATATTATTACCTTCTATAACTTTAATTTGTTTACCCTCGGTTATTAAAGTAAATATTTTACTGTGATCCACATTTTCTAAGCATTCATTATAAAATCTTTTCTCTAGTGGACTCAAAACTCCTGTAAAAGTAAAAAAATACTTATTAAATTTAAAAAGAGAATCTACATATCGAGAACTTCTACCAAGAGATTGAGAATTAAAAAATACAACATTTGTAAATCCTTTAATATTAATACTATTAATAAAAAATTGCATTGAATAATTTGACTGACCAGATGAAATAAAAGCTATTTTTTCATTATTTAAAATAGAGTTTATTAATTCATTTAATATTTTTATATTATTATTTATAAATTCATGTAGAGTTATAAGATCACTCAAGGTTTCATTTAAATTATTTAAGTTCATTTTATTTAAATAAATTATATTTTCATATTCAATTTTAAGTCTTATTATTAATTCGCGATAGCCAGAAAAATTGATCGATTTGCAAAATTGAGTGATAAGTGGTTGGGAAACGAAACATTCATTAGCTAGTTCACTTTGAGATAAAAACTCTCCTTCATTATAATGCTCTAATATTTTTTTAGAAATAATATAAAAAGTTTCTTTCTCATCATTTTCTAAAAACTTACATAGTATTTTTACAATAGAAACCATATTATTTTCCTCCATTTGCTTTAATTATATCTTTCTGAAAATAAAAAACTAATTTCAATAGAATAATGAAACATTAAATATAAAAGTGTCTATAAATTTATAAAAAATAAATATAAAAAAGCCAATTTTGATGACCTTTTTATATTTAAATTAATAACAATTTTCAAATACGATAGAAATTTAATTAAATATTCTTTTAAAAATTTTATCTGTTTGGCGATTAAAGAACTTAATATCAAACAATGATTCAAGTTCTTTTTTATCGATAAGCTTTGTGATTTTAGAATTAAGTATTACTTCTTTGAAATCTAAACCTTTTGATAAACATTCTAAAGTTTTAGCTTGAACCAAATCATAAACTTCTTCACGTGTAACTTCTTTATTATTCATAACAATATAAGTCATAACTCTTTGTGAAAAGAATATATTTTTTGATTCTAATATATGTTTTTCAATTTGATCATAGTTAATAACAAGATCTTTAACCGTTGCATTCATTCGATTTAAAATATAATTAATTACATTAAACATATCCGGAAACATAATTCTCTCATTTGATGAATGAGAAATGTCTCTTTCATGTCATAAATTGTTATTTTCTAATGCAATTGCTACTTGAGACTTAATATAACGTGATAAACCAGCAATATTTTCAGAAGAAATTGGATTTTTCTTATGTGGCATTGATGAAGAACCTTTTTGACCTTCACCAAAACCTTCGACTCATTCATTTACATCACTTCTTTGGAATAAACGAATTTCAGTAGACATTTTTTCTAGAGTTGTAGCAATATTTGCAATCACTTCTACTAAAAATAGGTGACGATCACGTTGTGTAACTTGAGTTGAAATCGTATCAATTCCAAGGTCCATTTTTTTAGCAACATATTCTTCAATTTCTAATTCTAAATTTGCATAGTTACCCATTGAACCAGAAATTTTAGCAACTTCTATTTGTTTTCTAGCCATCTCTAATCTTTCAATATGTCTAGAAAATTCTTCGTATCATAGAGCGAATTTTAATCCAAGTGAAGTTGGTTCACCATACATTCCGTGTGTTCTTCCCATAATTAAAGTATCTTTATTTAATAAAGCTATTTTTTTAAGGATTTTTTGCATGTTTTTAAGGTTTTCCAACAAAACTTGATTAGATTCCTTAATCATGTAGTTTTGAGCTGTATCAACAATATCAGTTGAAGTAATTCCTAAGTGAATTCACTTACTTTCTTTACCAATTTGTTCTGAAAGCATTCTTGTAAAAGCAACAACATCGTGTTTTGTTTCTTCTTCAAGTTTTAACATTCTTGGTAAATTCACTTTTAATTTTTGTAATTCTGCAATTGCGTGAAAATCAATGATACCTAAATCAGATCAAGCTTCGCAAACAAGTTGTTCAACCTTTAATCAAATTGCATATTTATTTTTATCTGATCAAATTTTTTCAATTTGTTTGTCGCTATATCTATTTATCATTATTCAAATTCACCCTTCAGCATAATTGTTTGTTTACGGTCTGGACCAACTGAGAATCCTAAAAATTCTGCACCAACTATTTCTTTAATTCTGTTCATATAATTTTGAGCATTAATTGGTAGCTCTGCAAATGAAGTTACTTTTGTAATGTCTTGTTCTCAACCTGGTAAAGTTTCATAAACAGGTTTACATCTTTTAAGATCGTTATCATTAGCTGGCATTGTTTTAATACATTTTCCATCTAATTCATAAGCTGTACAAATTTTAATTTCTTTTTCTGTATCTAATACGTCTAAAAGTGTTAGGAATAATTCATCAATACCGCCAACTCTAATTGCATATTTCATAGCAACAGCATCAAAATATCCAATTCTTCTTGGTTTACCTGAGTTTGATCCATATTCTCTACCACGTTCACGAATTCTGTGAGCAGTTTCATCAATAATTTCTGTAGGCATTCCACCAAAACCAACTCTTGTTTGGTAAGCTTTAGCAATACCAACAACTTTTTGGATATGTTTAGCATGAATTCCAGCCCCTGTTGAAGCATTATTAGCTGAACATGTTGATGAAGTTACATAAGGATAAGTTCCGTGATCAATATCTAATAAAACTCCTTGAGCACCTTCGAATAAAACAAATTGATTTTCTTCAATTGCCTCAGCAACCATTTCACCAGAATCGACAATGTTGTTTTTGATTACATTATAGTTATCCATCAATTTAGCATAAACTTCTTCAAACACATAAGGTGTACCATTATATAATTGAGTGATGATTTGGTTGTGGTAATCAACGTTTTCTTTTAAAATATCTTTAAATTCTGGTTGTTCAATATCACAAATTCTAATTCCGTATCTTGACGCTTTATCAGCATATGTTGGACCAATTCCACGTTTTGTAGTTCCAATAATTCTTTCTTTACGTGATTCCTCTTGTAAAGCATCGATTTGACAATGTCAGTCAAAAATTATGTGTGCTCTATCAGAAACAAATAAATTCGAAGTGTCTACTCCAGCTTCATTGATTTTTTTCATTTCAGCCACCAAATTAGTTAAGTTAACAACAGTTCCGTTTCCAATAACATTTTTAACGTGTCGGTTGAAAATTCCTGATGGAACAATAGTTACTTTGTGTCTTGCTCCACCAAACTCGATCATGTGACCAGCGTTATCTCCACCAGCAAATCTAACTACCATTTCAGCTTTTTGTGCAAAGTAGTCAGTAATTTTCCCTTTACCTTCGTCCCCTCATTGTGATCCTACGACCACAAGTGATTTAAAGTTGTTTTTCATGTTTCTCCTTCTGAGCTTAGCCATAAAAAAATAGCTAAGCATGACGAAAACTCATAGCATAGCTATTAACTCATAATAGTACATAGGTGCACTGTAGAGACTCCTGCCCATTATGCAGGATTATATAAGTTTTCTTTTTTTATTTAATTACATAAGTATTATACTTTAGATTTCATCTTTTATATACATAAAAAATTAATTAGACTGCATTCATATAAAACAAAAATAAGACGAAAGGTCTTATTTTTGTTTTATAAATTTTTCAACTTCACTTAAGGTTGGTATTGATGGTTGGGCACCTTTTTTTGTTACAGCAAGAGCTGAAGCTGCGGTTGCAAATTCTATAGATTCCTTAACACTTTTATTACAAGATATTGAATAAATTAAAGCACCAATAAATGTGTCTCCAGCAGCAGTAGGATCAACAGCATCAACTTTTAAAGAATTAAATTTAGTTGGTGTTCCATCTTTTGAAATATATAAAGAACCGTTTTCACCAAGTGTAACAATAACTTCTTTTTTTGATATATATTGCAATTTTAAAGCATATTCTAAAATTGTTTCATAATTATTTGAGTGTTTCTCACCAAGAATAATAGCTAATTCAGTTTCATTAGGAATTATGAAATCACACAATTGAATTTGTTCATTAGTTAATTTAATAGCTGGCCCAGGATTTAAAACAGTCATTTTATTTTGGTTTTTGGCTTCTTTAAAAAATTCAAAAACAAAATCTAATGGTGTTTCTAATTGAGAAAGTATAATATCTGATTCACGAATCTCTTTTAAATATTTTTGAACATCAGCTATTTTAAAATCACCATTAGCCCCAGAATCTATAACAATAACATTGTCTGCATTTTGATCAACAAAAATTGAAGCTGCACCAGTTGGTTTGCTACTTTTTTCAATTAATTTTGTATCAACATTATTTAAATTTAAATTTTCAATTGCTGAAATCCCTTGAACATCGTCTCCAACCTTAGCTATCATAATAGGTTGGTTGCCCATTCTACCAATAGCAACCGCTTGATTAGCTCCCTTTCCACCAAAAAAAGTAGAAAAACTTTTTGATGTAATTGTTTGTCCTTTTAAAGGTAAATTTTCAACTTCAAAAACAAAATCTGTATTTATAGATCCAAATGTTAATATTTTTTTCATATTTAATCCTCTTTATATTTATTATACTTACTTTGTACTTTTATTAAGAAAAAAATAAACCAACAAGTGGCTTATTTTTTAACAAAGAATACATCCAGAGCATTTTGTCTTGTTGCATCAATGACAGATTCAACGCCTGTGTTTTTTAATTCAGCAATCTTTTTAATAGTGATTGGTAAATATTTAGGATGATTAATCTTATTTTCAAATGGTTTAGGTGTTCCGTATGGAGCTGATGATTCAACCATCATTTTGTTTAAAGAAATATCTTCAATTACTCTTTGAGCTTCATCATCTCAAGTAACTCTTCCATCCATTGAAATGTAACAACCAATTTTGATAAATTTTTTAGCAAGTTCAAGGTTACCTTCATAACCATGAATTACTTTAACTAATTTAGGATATTTTTGCAGAATTGAATAAACATCATTGTAAGCTTCTTCAGATCCTAAAACATCTTTAATATGTATTAAAATTGGTAAATGTAGTTTTTCTGCAATTTTAATTTGACGTTTAAAAGATTCAATTTGTTGCTCTTTATATTTATTTGTTCTTGAGTAATCTAACCCAATTTCACCAATTCCAACCACTTTATTACTATAAGCCATATCTTCTAATTGAATATATGCTTCTTCAGCAAAATAATGAGCTTCATTGGGATGAATTCCAATTATTGCAAATACATTTTTATTTTTTTCTGCTTGAATTAATGCTGTTTTTGATGATTTAATATCAAAACCAACGTTATTAATCATTTCAACACCCGCAAATTTTGCCTCATTAACTATTTCACTAGAAGTTATATCAACTCCTGCGTATTTTGCGTCATTTAAGTGTGCATGTATGTCATATATTCCTGCCATGAAATACCTCTTATTCTATTCATATTTATTATAAAACTTGTTTTATAATAAATGGAAATTTTAGTCCTTTATTTTTAAAGCTTTGATCGCATTTTCAGTAGTTGCTAAAATAATTTCTTCTTTAGAAATATTTTTTAATTCTGCAATTTTTTCAGCAGTTTGATTAATCATTTCTGGAAGATTAACTTTACCTCTATGTGGATGTGGCGCTAATCAAGGTGCATCAGTTTCTAATAATAAATTATCAAGCGGTATTCAACTCGCAGCTTCTTGTAAGTCTATTGCATTTTTAAATGTTACAGCTCCACCAATATTGATATATGCTCCTAATTCTACAAACTTTTTAGCATACTCTAAATTAGCTGAAAAACAATGAATAATTATTGTTTTAGGTTTTGTATCTTTTAATATTTCAATTGCATCATCATATGCTTCATATACATCTTTAGCATCTCTAATATGTAATTGAACTGCAATGTCATTTTCTTCAGCAATTGATATGTGTTCTCTTAAGAATTCTTTTTGAAGATTGATAAATTTTTTTGAGTAAAAATAATCTAATCCAGTTTCACCAATTGCTAAAACTTTAGGATGAGGAGCCATTTTTCTTAATTCAAGTAATTCTTCTTTTGAAGAATTTTGCACATCATTTGGATGTATAGCAATCGCTGCATAAATATCATCATATTTTTCAGCAAGTTCAATAGCAATTTTTGAAGATTTAAGATGATAAGAAGCACAAAGTCATCCACCAACACCATTATTTCTGCCGTTTTCAATTATTTCACTTATATCCATGGTTGCATACATATCTTCTTGATCATTTAAGTGAATATGAGCATCAAAAATTTTATTTTTATCTATCATAGAAACTCCATTCATTGCTAATTAATATATTAGTATTATAATATTAAACAAGGAGAAAACAAAACAATGAGTAAAGTATTAATAATTAACGGGAGCGTGTCTCCAATCGCAAGTTCATTTTCAGCAGAATTATCAAAAAAATTCTTAGAAGAATATACTGTTTTAAATCCAAATGATGAAATCATTCATTTAGATTTAAATGAAACTGAAATGGCTAAAATAGTTTTAACACGTGATAACTTTTCAAATTTCTTTAATGAGAAAGATGCCTTAAATTACATCAAACAATTAAAAGAGGTTGATAAAGTTATTATGGTAGCACCAATGTACAATTTCAATGTAAGTTCCTTAATAAAAAATTACTTGGATCACATCTTAGTAGCTAACGAAACATTTAGTTATAAGTATTCTAAAAAAGGTGATGCAATTGGTTTATTGACAAACTTAAAAGTTCAAATTTTAACAACTCAAGGAGCACCATATGGTTGATATATGTGAGGAAATCACACAGAGTACTTAAGAGGTACTTGAGAATTTGCAGGAGCAACAGTTGTAGAACCAATTTTATTGGCAGGAACAAAAACTGCACCATTTAATCAAATGACACCAGTTGATGTTGTTGCAACAATATCTGATCAAATTAAGAAAGCTGCTAAAGCATTTTAAACAAACAAAAATGAGCAAAGCTCATTTTTTTATCTTCAAATTTTTAAAATAACATTAGCGGGTTCACCACAACCGCAAACACCTAAGTTTTCACCGCGCTCAATAACTTCTGCATTCGCATTTAAGTATCCCGAAAATTTATTTTTAATTGTTTTTTCAACTTCTGGTCCTGCAAAAGCTGCTAACTCAACAATTTCACCTTTATCTAAAAGTTTAAATGCTAATTCCATATTACCATCAGTAATTCTAGTGATTTCTTTCATATGATTTCTCTATTCTAGTATATTTCTATACAACTATATTATAGTTGTATTTTTATTTTCCTAAGCAATATTTTTTAAAGATATTATCAATAATTTCTTCATCATATTGTTCGCCAATTAACTCGTTTAAGAAATCTCAAGCAGCATATAAATCAACATTAACAATATCAATTGGCATTGATGATTTAATTGCATTTAATGATTGGTCAATCTTTTCCTTAACTTGTTCAATTAAAGCTATTTGACTTAAGTTAATTAATACTAATTCGTCTGATTTTAAAATTTCTTCATTCGAATACATTTCCTGAATTTTTTCAATTAATTGATCGATATCATTATTAATAGCACTTGTAAAAACAACATTTTTATATTCATTAATTAATTTATTTTTATCTTCTTTTAATAGATCGGATTTATTAAAAATAGTAATATATGTTTTTCCATTTAATTCATTAAGTATTTCTAAGTTATCATGATCATCAACTCTATCTGAGTTAACAACAAACAAAACTAAATCAGCTTGTTTTATTAAATCTTTTGATTTTTTAATACCTAAGTTTTCAACAATATCTTTAGTTTCTCTAATTCCTGCTGTATCAATTAAATTTAATGTGACGGTTTCAAGCGAAATTTGTCCCTCAACGATATCTCTTGTAGTTCCCGGAATATCTGTAACAATAGCTTTGTCTTCGTCCAATAAAGCATTTAAAATCGATGATTTGCCGACATTTGTTTGACCAATAATTGCAGTTTTTATCCCTGTGACAGATTTGTTTGCTAATTTAGATCTCACTATCAACTTAGTTACTTGATCATTTAACTTTTCTAAAAGTTTAGTTAAATCTTCAATAGAAGAACCTTCAACATCATCATAGTCTGGATAGTCTATTGAAACTTGAATTCTAGATATTACATCCATCAAGTTTTCTTTCAAACTAAAAATTGCTTTGTTGTTTGTTCCACTCATATTATCAATACCTATTTTTAAGGCCAAATCATTTGTGGCATGAATTAAATCATTAATACCTTCTGCTTGAATCAAATCAATTTTTCCATTTAAAAATGCGCGTTGAGAAAATTCTCCTTTTTGAGCCATTCTTGCTCCAGCGCTTATAATTAGTTTGATAATGCGATTTGTGTTTAAAATACCACCATGACAAGCAATTTCGATAGTGTTTTCACCAGTGAAAGACGATGGGTTTACAAACGCATTAATAACAACTTCATCAACCAATTTATCTTTATCAAATATTTGTCTAAAATAAATTCCTTTTGTTTGTGGAACTTCTTTTTTTAACAACTTATTAATAATTGAAAATGCGTCATCACCACTGATTCTAATCAAAGCAATTGCTTGAGTTGTTATTGTAGTTGATGGTGCTACGATTGTATCTACTATTTTCGCCATTTTTTCCTTTCTAAATAAAAATAAGACCAGAGTCTTATTTTATAAACTCTTGATTATTAAAGTATGGTTGTAAAACTTTTGGTAAGTTTAATTTTTCACCATCTCAGTAATTTTCTAAAATTGCAGCCACTAATCTGTCGATAGCTACTCCAGAACCATTTAAAGTATGAACTAATTTAGTTTTACCATCAGCATCTTTAAAACGTGTCATCATATTTTTTGCTTGGAAATCTCCACAATTAGAAACTGATGAAATTTCACGATATTTATTTTGTTCTGGGAATCAAACTTCTAAATCATAAGTTTTTAATGATGCAAAACCAACATCACCAGAACATAATTCAACAACTCTATATGGTAATTCAAACATTTGTAAAATATCTTCAGCATCTTTAGTCATTAATTCTAACTCTTCCATAGAATTTTCTGGATGTGATATTTTAACCATTTCGACTTTATTAAATTGATGTAATCTAATTAAGCCTTTTGTATCACGACCAGCACTTCCTGCTTCTTGTCTAAAACATTGTGTAAATGAAGTGTACTTAATTGGTAAAGAATCTAAAGATAAAATTTCATTTGCATGTAAATTAGTCAATGGAACTTCTGAAGTTGGTATTAAATATTGATCTCCAACTTTGTAAGCGTCTTCTGCAAATTTAGGAAGTTGTCCAGTACCGTACATAGCTTCAGCATTAATAATAACAGGCACCATCACCTCTTTGTATCCATGATTAGTGTGTCTTGATAAAAGTATGTCGGCAATAGCTCTAATCATTTTTGATCCAAGTCCTGTATAAACAACAAATCTTGATCCACTTAATTTTGGTCCTGCTTCGAAATCAACAAGATTTAATTTAGTGGCTATATCTCAGTGTGCTGTTTCGTGTTTTATTAATTTGTCATCGCCAAATCTTCTTACTTCAACATTATCATTATCATCTTTTCCAATAGGAATATTTTTATTTGGCACATTTGGGATTTCTTGTAAAGCTTGAGTTAATTCTGAGTTTACATCTTTAAGTTCAAGATCAAATTTTTCAATATCAGAATTCATATCAGAAACTTGTAATTTTAATTTATTAGCTCCATCAACATCTTTAACTTTCATTTTTTCACCAACTTCTTTTGAAAGTTGGTTTTTATCAGCTTTTATTTGTTCAACTAAGGCCAATAATTCTTTACGTCTTTGATTCTTAGATACTACAAACAAAAGGTCCTTTGTATAATCTTGACCTCTTTTATTTAATTGTTGAGTTACGTACTCTAAATTTTGTTCAATATAATTTGCATCTAGCATATTTTTACCTCTTTTAGTTATAAATAATTATATAACTTTATGATTGATATTAGAACACATTAATTATAATGCAAAGAAAAAATCACCTAAGTGATTAATCCATTAAACCAGCTTCATAAAGTTTTTTGAAGTGACCTGGTGCTGATTTTAATTCATCGAATGTTCCTATTTGAACAATTCCTGAACCATTCGCTCCTAAAACAATTATTTTATCAGCATTTTTAATTGTTGAAAGTCTATGAGCAATAGAAACAGAGGTTCTGCCCTTCATTAAATCTTCCAATTTAACTTGAATTTCTTTTTCAACAATATTGTCAAGTGCTGATGTTGCTTCATCAAGAATTAATAATTTAGGGTTTTTCAAGAACATTCTAGCGATTACTAAACGTTGTTTTTGACCACCAGATAACATGAAACCACGTTCACCAAGAATTGTAGTATATCCTTCTGGTCAAGCTTGAACTAATTTATGTAATTCTGCTTTTTTACATGCTTCAATTACTTCTTCATCGGTTGCATCAAATCTTCCATAACGAACATTTTCAAAAACATCACCATAAAGAATTTGTGGTTCTTGTTCTACATAACCCACATGTTCTAAATAACTTGATAAATTTAAGTCTTTAAGATTGTGATTTTTATTTACAATAATACTTCCTTCAGTTGGATCATAGAATCTCAACAAAAGTTTAGCAATTGTAGATTTTCCTGAACCAGTTTCACCAACAAAGGCATATGATTTACCTTCTTCAAAAGTGAAATCAAATTTTGGTAATACTGTTTTCTCTGGTTTTTCAGGATATCGGAACATAACACCTTTGAATTCAATTGAACCATTAATGCCTTCAATTTTATCACCATCTCAATAGTGTGGATCCATAATAGATTTAACTTTTAAAGTATCATGAATTCTTTCGGCAGAAACTGATGCCATTGCCAATCCAAATAACGCATTCATAAAACTAAACAGTGGTCCAATCATCATTCCTTGAGCTACTAAAAATGATGCAAAAGTTTCATTGAAGAATCTAGCAACTTCTTCGGAGTTCGTATTTGGTCCACCATTTATTATTGCAGCAGCAATAATAGTTGAAAATTGTAGTAGAGCAACTCCACCAAATAAAATTGTCATCATTAAAGCATGCATTTGACCAACTTTACGAGATCTTATATAGTATTCTTCATGAACACTTTTAAATCTTTTTGTTTCGTAATTTTCTGTTCCAGTAGATTTAATCAATCTAACTGTTGCGATTCTATCTGTTACATCACCATTAATATCGGTAATAACTTCACGAACTTTATGATATCTTTTTGTAGTGATTTTAAACATAACTACCATAATTGCTATAATAACTATGAATATTAATGTGACAATACCACCTAAAAGTAAATTTAAAACTAACATCATTATGATAGATGCTAATATTTGAAACACCGCTAGAATAATTAACATTGGTATAGTTATAGCTTGATCACCAACAATTTGTGTATCAGAAACTACTTTAGTTAATATCTCACCAATTTTTTTATCTGAATAATATGAAATATCCTGTCTAACAAGGGATTCTAGAGATTTATTACGTAAATTTATTTCTATTTTTTTACCCATTAAATATCCAATATAATTGAACATAAAAGATGCCACGGTTTGAATTACAACTGCAGCAATACCGATGTAAACATCTTCTTGTCAAGTTAATCCTCATCACATTGATGAAACATTACCACCTTCTATTATGTCATTTTGAATTGATAAAGTTATTTGTTGAGTAACTAACGGAAGCATTATTCCACAAATTACTATGAAAAACATACAAAACCCTAATAGTAAGGTGAACTTTCATTCCTTTGCATAATATTTAACTATCATTTTAAAAAATACTGAATTATCAACATTTTTATGAACTACTTTTCTTTCTTTCATTATTTCTCCTTTCGATGAATAAATTAGTTATTAATCTGGATGAAAAATCTAAACTTCATTATATAAATTATAATTGATTTAAACTTTAAAAATATCCAAATTGAAAAACTTAATATATTCTATTTACACAAAGAAAAAGGCGTGTGCCTTAATCCATTAAACCAGCTTCATATAAACGTTTGAAGTGTCCTGGTTTTGTTTTTAATTCATTGAAACTTCCGGTTTGAACAATTCCACCACCGTTACCTCCAAGAACAATAATTTGATCAACATTTTTAATTGTTGATAATCTATGAGCGATTGAGATAGTTGTTCTACCTTCCATCAATTCATCTAATTTAGCTTGAATTTCACCTTCAACAATATTGTCAAGTGCTGATGTAGCTTCATCAAGAATTAATAATTGAGGATCTTTTAAGAACATTCTAGCAATGATTAGTCTTTGTTTTTGACCACCAGATAACATAAATCCACGTTCTCCAAGAATTGTGTCATAACCATCTGGTCAAGTCATGATCAAGTCA
The DNA here is from genome assembly GCF_000702725.1 of Mesoplasma photuris ATCC 49581. Lineage (GTDB taxonomy): Bacteria > Bacillota_I > Bacilli_A > Mycoplasmatales > Mycoplasmataceae > Tullyiplasma > Tullyiplasma photuris. The sequence continues at coordinate 208,525 of NZ_JNJI01000002.1, forward strand.
TGTAATTCTGCTTTTTTACATGCTTCAATAACTTTTCTTTTTGAAGATTCAAATCTTCCATAACTAACATTATCGTATACATTTCCATAAAGAATTTGTGGTTCTTGTTCTACATAACCAACGTTATATAGATAACTTGATAAATTAATATCTCTTAAATCTTCATTACCATTAATGATAATTCTACCTTCAGTTGGATCATAGAATCTTAGTAACAATCTAGCGATTGTTGATTTTCCTGAACCAGTTTCACCAACAAAGGCGTATGATTTACCCTCTTCAAAAGTGAAATCAAAAGTTGGTAAAATTGTTTTATTTGGTTTTTCAGGGTAAGCAAACCTTACTCCTTCAAATCTAATATCACCTTTAATAGTTTTGATTTTTTTATCACCAAAATAGTGAGGATCGATAATTGATTCTTCTGTAACTACTTTTTCTACTCTGACAGCAGCAACTGATGCTTGAGCGATTCCCATAGTTAACATAATCATTTGGAATAATGAACCAGTCATTGTTCCTTGCGCCATTTGGAATGATGCGAAAGTTGTTGAGAAGAATGATGATGATTCTTCACCACCATTATATAAAACCATTGACATAGCAACAGTAATCATTTGCATTAAAGAAATACCACCAAATAGAACTACAACCATTATTGATTGAACTTTAGCCATTTTTTTAACTTCTTTATAATAATCCTTGTGAACTTCTCTAAATCGTTCTGTTTCGTAATTTTCTGTTCCTGTAGATTTGATTAATCTAACATTGTTTACTCTATCAATTACATTACCATTGATATCTGTGATAACTTCACGCATTTTTGTAATACGTTTTTTAGTAAATCCAAATGCAATAGCCATAATTAATAAGATTGTCACAAATGTTGCCATAATAACAGATGCTATAATCGCTTCGAAAACAAACATCATTGTTAATGAAGCAGAAATTGTTAAGAACGCACTAATAACAGTTGAAGGAACTGTTGCAGCTTGATCTCCAACAATTTGAGTATCAGAAACAACTTTTGTAATAATTTCACCAATTTTTTTATCAGAATAATATGAAATATCTTGTCTAATTAACGCTTCTAATGATTTATTACGTAAATCAATTTCAATACGTTTACCCATAACAACACCTACATATTGTGTACAAAACATAATTCCCATATTACCAAAAATAACGGCAACAGCAATTATTAGTGATTCTCATCAAGCTAATCACCAAAATCCATCAACCATATTTTCTAAACTTATTATTTGCCCTTGAAACATTTGAGCAAGTTCTGGGTGGTTGATAATATTTTGTTCTAACACCGCAATCATAGCATTTAATGATTCTTTGGATAAATCCCCATTAAGCATATTTCCGATCATGATTGATTTTGTCATTTGTTGAGTCAATAACGGAAGCATGATTGAAATCACTGCACTTAAAGCTGTTAAACCAACCAATAGTAAACCTAAATGTCATTCTTTTCTATAATATCTAGCGATAGTTACGAAGAAAGCACCCTTGTTTTTATTCAGTTCAATTTGTTGATCAATTAAATCTTTGTATTTTTCATCAAATTGTTCTTGAGTAATAGATTGCTTTTCAAGAGATGATTCAAGTTTAGTTGATTCACGTTGTAAATGTAAATCGCGAAGCTTAACTTGTTTTTCTTTTTTTAACTTCATATAAATTTCCTCTCATTCTTATTTATTATATACTTATTTCAAAATTTATGATTAGTTAAATAATTTATAAAATAACAATAAATAAACCAAATTTAAAATCTAAATATTTTTGTATTTTGGTTTTTTAGCTGCGATAGTTTTTAAAACACTCAATAAAATTAACATGGTCGGTGCAACAACCAAAATTAATATATTGGCAGTGAAATCATAAATATATTCATGCGCTTCACCAAATTTTGAAATATCAAATGATAAACTTGGAGTAGTAGATACCCCTCAGAAATAACTAATATCTAAGTCTTTACCAACTAAACTTGTAAAGTAAGGATTTAATATTTTTATTAAAATTCCAAAAATGATTGAAGCAATTAAAATTCCGAAAACAATTTTTGTTAATACAGAACATCTAATATTTTTTATTTCAGATTTTTTAGCAATTTTTTTCAATATAAATAGTTCATATTCTTCTTCTGATCTATATTCAGGTTTTTTAAAATGAATAAAAATTAAAATAAGTAGAACTACCAATGCAATTGGTGCAATTATTAAAAGAATAATATTTGCACTGAAATCAAATCCAAACGACATGTGATCAGATAAATGATTTCCGTAAAAACCAAGTTTTTCACCAAGTGGTCCTAAGAAGAAATTGAAATTTAAACCATCAATAAAAATAATTGAACCATCATCCAAAATTTTTCCATTATTAAAAACAGGGTTTAGTATTTTTATTAACATTCCTGAAATAATAGAAAATAATAATATTGCAAATATTAAATTTATTGTGAAATTTAATTTAATATTTTCTCCAAATTTAGGAGTAAGTGCCTCGTCAATTTTAGCTTGTCATTTTAGTTCTCTTTTGATTTCTTTTTCAGTCATCACTTTTGATGTATTTTTTTCTTTGTTCTCATCATTTTTTAAATTAAGATTAGAGTTATCATCTTTAAATTCACCAACAGGTGTAATTTTAATCGTTTTGATGACAACTTTTTTGACACTTTTTTCAGCGTCATTCATGTTTGTATTTTCCAAAATAATACCTCTTCTATATGATTAATATTATTATAAAGTACAAAAAGATCATTTAAGATCTATTTGCATTTATTCTTCTTCAAATTCTTGGTTTTCTTCACCATTTTTACGGTATTCTAATGTAACGGTTTGAATTTGGTTATCACCACTTAAACGAATTCCACGAACACCAGCTGCAGATCTACTTAATAAAGGAATATCTGAAACTCTTGTTTTAATTAAGTTTCCATCACTAGAAATAATCATAATTAAATCAGTTTCACGCGCTGCAATGATTGAATTAAAATCTCCCGTTTTTTCATTTAGGTTCATCACTTTAATTCCTTTACCATTACGACCAGAAATTCTATATTCAGAAATTGCTGTTTTCTTGAAGTTACCTTTTGATGAAATTGTTGTAATATTTTCAATTCCAAATGAAGTAACTGCTCCAACAACAACATCGTCACCTTCAACTTTAATTCCTTTAACACCTGAAGCTGTTCTTGAAAGCGGACGAACAATATCTTCACTAATTCTGATTACTTTACCAGTTTTGTTTGCAATAAAGATTGTGTCTTCACCAGTTGTAGGCATGACAGATACTAATTGATCACCATCTTTTAGTCCGATAGCGATTTTACCATTTTGATTAATACTATCGAACATTGTAATGTCAGTACGTTTAATCATTCCCTTTTGAGTAATAAAAGTTAAATATTTAAATTTTTCTTTTGTATTTCTTAAAGGTAAGATAGCTGTAATTTTATCTTCATTAGTTAAACCGTTTAAAAAGTTTACAATTGGTAATCCACGAGCTGTACGAGAATATTGTCTAATGTTGTAGGCCTTTGTTCTAAAGACTTTACCTGAGTTAGTAAAGAATAGAACATGATCACGCATTTTACCCATAGTTGAAATAACAATTGGGTCTTCATTAGCGGCATTGACACTTATTCCTCTTCCACCACGTTTTTGAATTCTAAACTCTTCAGAATCAACTCTTCTGATGTATCCTTCTTCTGATAATAAAATCATTGTTTTTACATCAGGAATTAATTCTTCATCTTCAATATTCATTACTGAATCTGAAATTGTTTCAGTTCTACGATCATCACCAAATTTTTCAGCGATATCTGTTAATTGATCTTTTAAAACAGTGTTTTGTTCTTCTGTATTTTCAATCAATTTATTTAAATAAGAAACTCTCTCCTTGATTTGATCCATTTCATTATGTAGTTTATCTCTATCTAATCTACTTAGACGTTTTAATTGTAAATCTAAGATAGCTTTAGCTTGTTCTTCGTTGAAATCTCATCTAGACATTAACTGTTCTTTTGATTCTTGATCACCAGCTGATTTTTTAATTAACTCAATGATCTCGTCAATAATATCGTGAGCTTTATTTAAACCACTCAAAATATTTAAACGTTTTTCAAGTTTATTTTTTTCATAAATTGAACGTTTAATAATTACATTGATTTGGAAATCAACATAGTGTTTAATAATTGTCTTTAAATCTAACAATGCTGGGATTGAGTTATGTAATGATAACAAGTTGATTGAGTAGCTTGATTGTAAACTTGTGTATTTATAAAGTTTTGATAATACAACATCTGGATTTGAATCACGTTTTAAATCAATAACAACTCTGATACCTTCATAGTTTGATTCATCTCTAATATCAGAAATTCCATCAATTGATTTATCCTTAACTAATTCAGCAATTCTTTCAATAATTTTTGCTTTATTAGTTTGATAAGGAATTTCAGTTACGATTAAACGAGCTGACTTATCAGTTTCTTCAATATCAATTTTTGAACGAATGATCACTCCACCTTTTCCGGTTTTGTACCCTTCACGCATTCTTTGACCATTAGTCATTAAAGCTCCAGTTGGAAAATCTGGTCCTAAAATATGGTTATCTAATAACTCATCAATAGTAATTTCATTATTATCGATATATGCTTTAATTCCACTAACAACTTCTCTTAGGTTGTGAGGAGGAATTGATGTTGCCATACCAACAGCGATTCCCATTCCACCGTTTGCAAGTAAGTTAGGGAAATATCCTGTTAAATAAGCAGGTTCTCTTTCTGAAGCATCATAGTTATCTACAAAAGGAACTGTATCCATGTCAATATCTTTGATAATTCAATTAGAAACTTTAGACAGTCTTGCTTCTGTATAACGCATAGCAGCAGCCCCATCACCATCGATTGAACCAAAGTTACCATGTCCATCCACTAAAGGATAACGATAAGAAAAATCTTGAGCCATTCTAACCATAGATTCATAAACAGCAGTGTCACCATGTGGGTGGTACTTACCGATTACTTCCCCTACAATACGAGCAGATTTTTTATGTGGTTTATCAGCTGTAATACCCAGATCATTCATTGCATAAATAATTCTACGGTGTACTGGTTTTAGACCATCTTTAAGGTCTGGTAAAGCACGAGAAACGATAACACTCATTGCGTATTCTAAGAAGTCTTTACGAACTTCAGTAGAAATATCAATGGTTTTAATGTTTCCGTGATTATGTTGATTATTTTCATTACTCATACATTCACCTACATTCTATTTGAGTAAGGATCAAAAACTATTTTTTGAATCCGTGGTATACGCTTTCTGATGCATATGTGTGTTTAATATCAAAACGTTCTCTGTAATTAGCAGTATCTCCAGTTTCAATTGCTTTAATAGCTTCTCTAGCTGATTTGTGTGAATCACAAACGATCATTTGAGGAACATCACCTTGATCAAGTTGTTCAAAGTAGAAAGCTCCAGTGATCATTTCATTTAATCCAAGTCCTGGAATTTCACCTTTTAAAATTCCTTGTTTAAATCTAAAGTCTGAAATAATTGCGAATAAGTATTTATTTTTATTGTGGATTGCTTGTTCAACACATAAACCAAATTCCATGTGTGTTCCTGAATCTCATCCATCAATTTCAAAAATTACATAATCAGCTTCTGTTAATTCTTTGTAATCAACTTGGAATATTTTTGCGTTAGTTGGTCTTTCAGTTTGGTTAGTATCGAAGTCAACAGGATTACCAACAATTAAATCTGGTAATAAAGCTCTTAAGGCAGCTCCTTCTTCTTTTCTAGTGTTTCACTGTGCTTCAGTAAACATACTTCCAGCATTATAAATTACTTTTTTATCTTTTCTCATTTTGTGTTTCCTCTTTCTTTTTTTTAAAAATCGATGTTTTCAACGAATTCTGCGTTTTCTTGAATATAATTTCTTCTTAATTCTGGATCTTCACCCATTAAGTCAGAAAATACTTCATTAGCAACGGCTGCATCTTCTAAAGTTATTTGCAACATTGTTCTAGTTTCTGGATCCATTGTTGTTTCTCACAATTGCATTGGGTCCATTTCTCCTAATCCTTTGTAACGTTGGATTGTATAACGTGAATTGGCAAAATCTCCTGCTTTTAACTCTTCTAACTCTTGATCAGAGTAAGCATAAGCAATTTTTTTACCTGCTTCAATTTTAAATAATGGTGGTTGAGCAATATAAATGTTTCCATTTTTAATTAACTCTTTCATATATCTATAGAAGAATGTTAATAATAAGGTTCTAATGTGGGCACCATCAACGTCGGCATCGGTCATAATTACGATTTTTCCATAACGAGTTTTTGTTAAATCCAAATCTTCTTTAATCCCTGTACCAATAGCAGTAACAATTGATTTAATTTCATTGTTTGTAAATGCTCTTGCTTCAGTTACTCTTTCGACATTAAGTACTTTACCACGTAAAGGTAATATCGCTTGGAACTTACGGTTACGACCAGTTTTTGCAGATCCACCAGCAGAATCACCTTCGACTAAGTATAATTCTGCAATTTGAGAATCTTTTGATTCACAATCTGCTAATTTACCTGGTAAAGAAAATGTGTCAAGAGCAGATTTTCTTCTTGTATCTTCTCTAGCTCTTTGTGCTGCAATTCTAGCTTTTTGAGCATTAGCATTTTTATCTAAAATTGCTTTAGCATCATCGGGTGATTTTAATAAGAATTCCTCGAAAGCTGCTCCAACTATAGCATCAACTGCTTTTTTAGCATCTGGATTAGCTAATTTAGTTTTAGTTTGTCCTTCATATTGAGGATCAGTATGTCTGATTGAAACAATACATACCATTCCTTCTTTAATGTCATCTCATGAGTATTTTGAAGGAGCTTTATTTGCTTTAGCAACTTTTTCAGCATATCTATTAATTACTCTTGTAAGTGATTGACGTAGCCCATCTTCATGAGCACCCCCTTCGTGTGTATTAATGTTGTTTGCAAAAGTTACTAAGTTTTCTTGATATTCAGAGTTGTATTGTAAAGCTACTTCAACTTCAATTTCATTCCCATCATCACCAGCATGAGCACCATCAACATAAAACACATTTGGATTAATTTTTGTTTTAGTTTCATTTTTTTCTTTAACGTAATCTAAAATTCCGTTTGGGAAATGATATTCAACTTCGCGATCAATTCTTTCGTCTCTTAAGTGAATTTGAATTCCTTTATTTAAATATGAAAGTTGTTTGGCTTTATTTCTAATTTTTTCTCAATCAAATGTGATTGTTTCTTTGAAAATTTCAGGATCGGGTTTAAATCTCACGATTGTACCAGTTTTATCTGTATCACCCATGATTTTAAGTTCAGTTTGTTCTGTGCCACCATTACTAAATAGCATGTGGTGAATTTTACCTTCACGCATTGATTGAACATCAACGTATAAAGAAAGCGCATTTACAACTGAAGCTCCAACCCCGTGAAGTCCACCAGAGATTTTGTAACTTGATGAATCGAATTTACCACCGGCATGTAGTTGAGTAAATACTAATTCAATCGCTCTTTTTCCTGAATCCTCTTGAATACCTACAGGAATTCCACGACCATTATCTTCAACAATAACTTCGCCTTCGTTTGTAATTGTGATTTTAATTAGGTTTGCCATTCCTGCCATCGCTTCATCGATAGAGTTATCTACAATCTCTCAAACTAAGTGATGTAAACCTTCTTTCGATGTAGAACCAATATACATTCCAGGACGTTTTCTAACCGCTTCTAAACCCTTTAAGACGGTAATCGAACCAGCATTATAATCATTTGACATATATATCCACCTTTTTAACCTTTATATATAAATTATACCAAATTACTAATTTAAAAGGTTTATTTAGGCGATAAAGAAATAAATACTAAAAGATACCAAAAAAGTGCGTTTTCCTTATAAAACGCACTTTTTTTAGCAAATATGAAGTTTTATTATTTTTTTAAAGATTTATTAAACTAATTTAACATGTTTAAATCATTTTTTCTTAAACCATCTAATTGAGTAAATAATAGATCTTGAAATTGGGTCAACCCCTGACAAGATATAGATTAAAATTATCCCCATCTGCGGTTCTCCAGTGAAAGTTTTTGTGATCAATCAAGGAAGAGCTACCATACCAATTACCATTGTAAATATTGAAACTATTAATGGTGTTCACAAATCACCAACAGATCAAAGAGCTCTAAGTAAAGTCATGTTAACTGTGTCGAATAAATATTTAATAAATAACACACCAAACATTACGATTCCATAATTGACAATCATTTCTGTTGGAATATTAAATCCTAATAATAGTGGGTAAATTAATGCGAAAGTTAATATCGAAAGCACTAGTTGACCATAAATAGATATTCTTCAAGCATTTAAACCAGTTCTAAAAGCTTCTTCTTTATTTTGTTCTCCAATTTTTTTAGCTACCATGATTGAAGTAACTGTTCCAATCGCTTGTAAGAATGCGTTTGAGTATTGATTAATAGAATCTATGGTTCTATGTAAATTTATGAATGAATTTTTGATTTCTTCAGTTTCTCATGGTAGTCCAGCAATTGCTCCATTCATAGCAAACATACATCCTCTTGCCAAAGCAATTTCTAATGTTATAGGAAGACCAATCATTATTGTTTCTTTAGCGAATTTTAAATTAATTGATGCCTTATTTTCTTTATCATAATAATATTTGTAATACATGAACATCATGTAAAACATTTGAAATAAAGCCGCCAATGGAATTGCTAAAGATGTTAGCAATGGATTAGCGTTAAAAACATACAATATTAAAGCTATGAATGTAACATCGATTATGTTTGAAATAATTGCACCAATTGCCACGTGTTTTTGTTTTTTGATAATCTGTAAGCTGGCAATATATACTTGTGCAACAGCCATGATCATTAATTGAACAAATTGAATTCTAAAATATTTACTTACAAAATCGAGTTCTGATGGAAATTGATGAAACGTTGCTCCAATTATCGGATCTTCAGTTGCACCAACAAACTCTAATAACATCGGAGCGATTGCTTCAACAATCGCAAATATAACCAAACAAATACCGATGTTAACCAAAATACCCGTTTTGATAACTGTGGGAATTTCTTTTTGTCTACCTTGACCAATTAGATTTCCTCCAACAACAAGTGTTCCAGATGCAATTAAAGAAGGAATAAATTGAAGTGTTGTGAATAAAATTGTAACTTTGTTCATGGCTGCAAAATAACCATCACCATCATATCAAGAGAACATCAAAACATTCACTTGTGCAATAATAGCTGCGAAAAATAATTGAAAAAAGATATGACTAACCATACCCATTATTTCTCTTCCATTTTCAGGATAGAAAATTTTATAAAATTTTGTTTTCATTAAATTTTTTTCGTTCATATACTTTAAATTATAGTCATAAAATATCTAATAAATAAAAATAAAGTAAGAATAATTCCTTACTTTATTTTAGAAAATTCATTGTATAAATTTATGAATTCATTCATCCCAATTACTTCTGGTCTTTTAGACTTATCTAAACCGATTTTGTCTAAAATTTCACTAGCGATTTCTTTATTCGCAGTAATTGTAGATAAATTATTTAGTATTGTTTTTCTTTTGTTATTAAATAATTTTCTTACAAAACTTACAAATTTTTTAGAATCATCAACAAGAACAATATTGTTATTTTTAAATGTTAAAGAAATGATTGCTGAATCTACTTTAGGTATTGGTCTAAACATTCCTTTACTTACTGTGAATTCATATTTTTTATCCGCATAAAATTCTGCTGCAACAGAAAGGTTATTATAGTTGTTTTCACCTTTGTTTGCGCATAATCTAACAGCGACTTCTTTTTGCATCATAAAAACAGCTTTATCCAAAAGATCATTAATTTCAAAAGTTCTAAATAAAATTTCTGATGTGATGTAATATGGCATATTTGAAATGATTGATACTTTTTGATTATCATTGCTTTTTTCTTTTTGAATTAACTCTTTAAAATTAACTTCCAAAACGTCTGAAAGTACAAAAATAAAATTTTCAGAACTTATTTTAGACCTTAAAATGCTTTCCATATCTTCATCAATTTCAATAGCAACTACCTTATCAAATTTATTAACGAGTTTTTGAGTTAGTGCTCCAGTTCCTGGTCCGATCTCGATAATTAACTGATTAGAATCATCTCCCAAAATATTAATAATTTTATTAATTAGATTTTCATCACTAATAAAATTTTGACCAAACTTTTTCTTTGCTTGTATTTCCATTATTTACTCTCCAATATTTTTAATAATTGATCTAATGTTACATTAGATCAATTTAATCATTTAAAAAAAGTTTTTGAACTAATCTTTTCATTCCAATTATAATGTTTTGCTATGATATCTCTATTTTTTTTAATGAATAAATCATTATTTAAGTACTCTGATCAGGTGATTGATTCAGAATCCTTATCAAGTGTAATAAGATTTTTTAAAGCTAATTTTATTGATTCGTCATCAGCTTCTGCAATACCTATTTTTTTTGAATTCTGATTAATATTATCTTTTTTGATAAAAGCGTTTAACACTTCACCATCAAGATAGTTGATAATTTTTTCTCTAATTTTTTTACCGGGTCCGTCTGGATCTGTAAAAATTATGACTCCAACTTTATCATTCATTTCTTTGATGAATGATAAAGTTGTTTCGTTAATACCTAAACCATTTGTTTCAATTGTCTTTATATCATTTCCAAATATTTTTTTTAATTTATCAGTGTCTGTCTTACCTTCAACGATGATAATTTGCTTAATTTTATTAACTTCCACCAAAATCGCCCCCGTAAAAGTCTTATAAACTCTTATTTTATTATATAATAATTAGTGATTAAAATAAGGAGGTAATTATGGACACAAAAAGAGTTGGTGTTATATTCGATAGTGAGTGAACTAGAATTGTAACTTCTAATAAAGGAAAAATTTATGATGATTTGACTTTAGTTTGTTGAAATGAATTAACAAGCGAAGTTGTTGTTTTAGGAAAAGACGCTAAAAAAATGATTGATCGTGTTGATAAACCATTAAGAGTAATTGCTCCTTTAGCTTATGATAGTATTAATAACCTTGAAGTTTTTAAAGCGATGGTTACTGCTGTATTGAATAAACACAAATATGAATTAAATGAAGCAGAATTGATAATTACAGCTCCAGGTATAGAAAATGAAAATTTACAAAATATTTTTTATGAATTGTTATCAGTTTATACAACTCAAAGTATTACATTTGTACCAAAAATAATTTTGACAGCAGTTGGTGCTAACACAAATATTAATGACGAGTATGGAACAATTATTTTAGATATTAATTATTATAATTCAACAGTTGCTATTATCGCTGATGGTGAAGTTGTTGCTACTAAACAATCAAAATATGGAGAAAAATGACTAGATGAGGAAATCGTTAGACATTTAAAAGAAGTTCACGGTTTGGTTCCAACTTTAGAAACAATCGAAAACATCAAGTGAACACTTGGTACAGTTATTAAATCGAGACATGATTTAGAATTAAACATCACTGGTAGAGATTTGATTACAAATGAAAGAATGAAAATTATCGTAACCGATGCTGACTTCAAAAAAATATTTATTACATTATTTAACACTTACAGAACATTAATAACTTCTGTATTAGAAGAATGTCCGATTTATTTAAGAACAAGCGTTGTTAAAAATGGTTTAAAAATTACTGGTGAATTAGCTGGTATTATTGGAGTTAAAGATTTCTTTGAAGATTTCTTTGATTTCCCAGCTAAAACAGCTAAAAACAGAGGATATGCAGCAGCAGATGGTGCTATCAAATGAAAAATATAATATGGAAATAATATCTTATAATGAAAAAATGAGTCTGATCAGTCAAGCAATTTATCAAGCATTAGAAACAGAGATAATTGCGTTAGAAATTGATTGAGAAGAATTTCAAATTAAACCCGTTGAACAAACTGAAGTGTTTGGTTATGATTACGAAATTGTGGTTGGCTATAATGATCAAATTGAATATTATTTTATTTTTAATGATGATTATGATTTAGTTTTTAAATCAAAAAACGTAGAAGAAATAGATGAGTATTTTAATAATTTATAAAAAGAGATAAATTTCTCTTTTTATTTTGTCATTTTTTTAGAGTATTATTATTAGGTATATAGGAGAAATATTATGAAAATTATTAAAGTTAAAAATACTGCAGAAGCTGGTTTAGAAGCTTCAAAAATAATTAGTGAAACAGTTAATAAAAATAGTCATGCTGTTTTAGGATTAGCAACAGGTTCATCACCAATCACAACTTATGAAAATTTAATTAAACTAAACAAAAGTGGTAAAGTTGATTTTTCAAACGTTACTTCATTTAATTTAGATGAATACAAAGGTTTAGAACCAACACATAATCAATCATACAGATACTTTATGAATGAAAAATTATTTGATCACATTAATATTAACAAAGAAAATACTTTTGTTCCTTCTGGAATAAATACAGAAAACCCAGGAAAATATGATGAAGATATTAAAAATGCGGGTGGTATTGATTTACAATTATTAGGTTTAGGAATCAACGGACATGTTGGATTTAACGAACCAGGAACAAGTTTTGATTCAATGACAAGCGTTGTTAAATTAACAGATTCAACAATTGAAGCTAACTCAAGAATGTTTGAAAAAAAATCAGATGTTCCTACTGAAGCTGTTTCGATGGGATTAAAATCAATTATGTTAGCTAAGGAAATTGTTTTAATTGCAACAGGATTAAATAAAGCTGAAGCTGTTAAAGCATTAATTGAGGGTGAAATTACAACTGAATGACCATGTTCAATTTTACAAAAACACGATCATGTAACTGTTATTATTGATGAAGAAGCAGCTTCTTTATTAACAAAATAATTAAAAAATAGAATACTTGGTATTCTATTTTTTTTGTGTATAAGTAAAGAATCTGTTTGTTTGATATTTAAGTTTATTCATAACATTCAATTCATTCAATTCTTCCTTAGTTAAAACCGCGATTTTATATTTTGGTAGTGTTTTGTAATATTTGAATCAACGTAATCAACCATAAATTGCATTAATTTGTGAAGCAATGTAACCGACTAAGGAAACGGCTGCAGTTGCTGGAGTCATTCAACCACCATAAGCACTAGAATCTTTAGATATAGTTGCTATCATTACTGAATATAATGCTATTTGTGCAAAATTTGCCAATATTCAAAAGTATCATTGTTCAACATATCTACCAAGCATAATTACTGATGCAAAGATCATTACAGCCAGAACTAAGGCATCTATTCAGTGTTGTTCTAAAGAAATACTATTTGTTCCACCCGTTCTTCATTCTTGAGTTAAGAACCCATATGTTAAATAGAAAGAAATGAACAAAGCAATCACTACACCAATTCCTTGTGCAGACATTCTTTTTGGAAGTGCTTGACCTTTATTATCTCGGTTTTTAAATCATAAGAAAAATCCTAAAAAGTTTGATGGGATACCAATTCCAACTTGGAAAATGAAATTTGACATATTATTTCAAGTTGCAAAACTTAAATATGCAAACATAGCCCCACCAATTGGACCAAGAATGAATGTAGATATTCTTTGTTTTGCTCCCAACATAACACCAACAAAAGATAAAGCTGGAGCTAAAACAGATAAAACAACATTAATATCGATTGTTTGACCCTCTTTAACTCCAATTGTGAATCCTAAACTTATTTGAAGAGTTAAAGCAACTAAAAGTAGAATTATTTGAAATGGTGTTCACCCTGTTAAAAATTCATCTTTTAAAAATTTTCCTATTCTTTTCATATTTTTCTTTCTATATTTTTAATTACAAAAAATATAGTTTATTTTTTGTAAACTATATTTCCTTCAACTATTGTCATTTCTACATTTAAATCAGAATCTAAGATTACTAAATCAGCAAATTTGTTTTCTGAAATACTTCCTGTGATATTATCTATTTTCATTTGTTTAGCAATGTTTGTTGCTGACATTTTTGATAAACTGATTAAATCTAAATCACATGTTTCTTTATAAACTCTAACATTGTGATCATAAGTTGCACCAGCACCAGCTAATGATCCATTAGATGTTAATTTAACTGTAATTCCAACTTTTTCAACTTCTAATTCACCAATTTTATATTTTCCATCCGGTAAACCTTTAGCATTCATAGCATCTGTAATAATACAAATATTATCAACTCCAACTGTTTTTAAAATTAGTTTTAAAGTGTCTGATTGAATATGAATTCCATCTGAAATTACTTCACACATAACGTCTTTTTTGTTCATAGCAGCAGTTGCTAAACCCGGACGTCTTTGATCAACACCACTCATTCCATTAAATAAATGGGTTACGTGTTTTGCACCAAGTTTATAGTCTTTTTCAAACTCTCAAGATTCCATATCAGTATGACCAATACTTGGTAAAATGCCATTTTCTAATAAGTAAGTTGTAAATGAACCATCTTGTAATTCGCCTGCATACGTAATAATTTTTATATTACCACCACACAAATCATTTCATCTTTTTGTATATTCAATATTTGGTGCCATTAATAATTCAGGATCATGAGCTCCTTTTTTTTCAGGAGAAATAAATGGTCCTTCCATGTGAGCGCCCATACAAATAGAACCGGTTTTATCAGTTCTTGACATGTAGTCACCAAATTCTTTAAAGTATCTATCGTTGTCTGCAACACTATTAGAAATAGGTCCTTGATAATATCTTGTGATACCTTCTTGTGATACGTTTTTAGCAAATGTATCAAATCTGTTTAAATCACCAACTTCAAAGTCAACACCATATCCGCCATGAACGTGACAATCAATGAAACCAGGCATAACAATTTTACCTTTTAAGTCAGTTCCTTCTTGATCAGTTGTACCTTCACCGATAGTTTTGATTTTTTTATCCTCGATAATTAAATAACCATTTTCAATAATTTTATTTTCTAAAACAATTTTAGCGTTTTTTAATAACATATTTTCTCCTTTTAATTACTAATTACCTAAGAAAGTAGGTAATATAACCTGTTTTAAAGTTTCATCATTAGCTCTTTGAACAACTAATGGTTTGATTGAATCATTAAATTTAAGTTCGATTTGTTCTGAATCAAAAGTTTTGATTGCATCAGTTAAGAATTTGGCATTAAAGCTTATTTGTAAATCTAAATCATCTGTTGTTTTGAAATTTTCAAATTCTTCTTCGTAATTACCAATTTCTGAAATCGTAGATTTAATAAAAATCTTGCCATTTTCAATTCTTAAGTTAATAATTGGTGGTAATCCATCATCATTCGGTAAATCAGCTCTGTTTAAGGCTTTTAAGAAGCTTTTTGAATCAACTATTAAAGTTTGTGCGAATTCCTTAGGAAATGCCTGTGAAACGTTTGGAAATTGACCATCAATTAAATTTGATTGGAATAAAACTGAATCGATTGAAAAAGTAACATAACCATCACTTAAGATAATTTTTAATTTTCGAGCATTATCTAATAATTTAGGTAACTCAACGATTGTTTTAAAAGGAATAGTAATATTTACTAATTCATCAAAACTCTCTTCTAATTTAATTATTCTTTGACTGATTCTAAATGTATCTGTTCCTGAAATAATTACTTCATTATTTTGCACTTTTAAGTTTAAACCAGTTAAAGATAATTTTTTATTATATTCATCAACTGTAACAATAGTTTGATTGATTGTTTTTTTGAATTCTCTAGGATCGATTTCAAGCACAATTCCTTTTTCTCTAAAACCAAGCATTGGGTAATCATCTGCATCTAAAATATTGATATTAAATTCTGCATGATCAGTTGTGATTTTTAATTCTGAATCTTCAATAACTGAAAAATTTACAAATTCTTCTTCTGATCTTCTTAATGTTTCTAATACATACTTAGGTTTAATTAAAACTTTACCAGGAATATTGATATCCAAATCTGAATTAACATTATTTAAAATTGATTTAAAAGCTAAAGTTCCATTTGTAGAAATAACTACCATTCTATCAACTGATGCTTCTAAAAAGATTCCAGAAAATGCTGGATTAATATTTCTAGTATCAATTATTTTGTTTGCTTTATTTAATTCTTCTAAGAGTTTTATTCTGTTAATTGAAAATTTCATTTTAACACCTCACTATGTTTTTATTATCTCATATCTGAACGTAAAACAAATATTGAAAAAAGTTTTTTGTTTATTTATATTCCTATTACTTATTTATCTAAATATTATTATGCTGTTGATATGTTGATAACTCTAAAAATCCCTTTATTTATCGGCTTGATAAATAAAGTTACTAACATGAATTAAAAGTTATTAACATTAAAAAAACAAGACACTAACTATTTAGTTAGAATCTTGTTTTTCAATACTTCAATTGTGTTTGAGAATTCGTTATCTGAAGCAATTAATTTTGTAATTTTATCAACTGCATTTATAACAGTTGTATGATCTTTACCACCAAACTCTGTTCCAATTTGGTTTAAACTATGTCCTAGGATGTCTTTTGTTAAATACATTGCAACATGTCGTGCATTTACAATGTTACCAGTTCTGGCTTTTCCATTTATAGAAGTAATTGTCACACCATATTTTTCAGAAACTACTTCTTTGATTTTTTTGATGTTTAAAACCCCTAAGTTTGAAGTAGGTACATCTTTAAATAATTGAGATATTAAGTCTAAAGTAATTAATTTTACAGTAGAATTTTGTAATCATCAGAAATTTATTTTAGCAATTGATCCTTTGATTTTACGAACATCATCAGCGTAATAACTTGCTAAGAATTTGATTGCTTCATCATCAACCTTAACTTTAATACCTTGAATTTTAATCTCGTTTTCTATAATCGCAATCGCAGTATCGATATCTAATATATTAATTGAAGTTGTTAGTCCTAAATTAAATCTTGTTATGATTCTATTATCAAAACCATTTAATGCATCAGGTGATTTATCTGATGAAAAAACTAATTGCTTATCGTTTTCAATAAAACTGTTAAATATAGTAAAGAAAATCTCATTAGTTTTTTCTTTTTTAGCTAAAAACTGAACATCATCAATAATTAACATATCATTTTCAAGAATAGACTCTTTAAAAGCCTCAATTTCTTTATGACCTTGATGGATTATATCTTGAACTTGTTTAATGAACATTTCACTTGATAAATAAACAACTTTCAACTTATTTTCACTATCAATTTTTGATTTAATAGCTTTTAATAAATGTGTTTTACCAAGTCCTGAATCACCATATATAAATAAAGGGTTAAAACTGCTTTGACCAGGGTTTTTAGATACCATTTCTGCTGCGAAAAACGCTTGACTATTACTTTCGCCAACCACGAAATTGCTAAAAGTAAATTTATCATTAACTGGTTTATTTTTCTGATCGTTATTTTTCTGTGTTTTATTAAAAGTATCTCTTGTTTGTAAAGATAAAATTACACTTTTTCCAAGAGTTGATTTAAGTTCTTCAGATATTAATGGAAGAATTGCTTCAACCATGCTTAATCCGAATTTAGAAGAAACGATTAATAAATATTCATTATTTTCGTTTTCAAAAAGCTTTGAAGGAGCAAGATAGTCATTATAAATGGCTTGGTCTACTAAAGGATTATTTGCTAAATTATCTTTAATTTTTAACCATAATTCTGTTTTTTCCATCTTTTGATCTCCTTGACTTTTCAATTATAAAATATATGTAAAAAGATATGTGTAAAAATGTTAATAATATTTTTTTATTAAATTTTTTAGACCAAAAAATATCGCTATTTTCCATATTTTTTCAAAGTAAAATTGTGTTTTCCACATTTCCACATTATCTATGTTGTATTGTGGAAAACTTTGTTGATAAAAACACTAATCTACAATAAAAAAATAGCAACTATCTTTTTTCTTATAAATATAACCATAAATAGTGGAAATATATGACTTGTTAATATATAATCACATTTGAAATTGTCTAAAAAAAGGAGGATTGAATATATTATGAAAAGAACTTGACAACCATCAAAAATTAAAACTGCTCGTACTCATGGTTTTAGAGCTAGAATGTCTACTAAAAACGGAAGAAGAGTTATTAAAGCTCGTAGAGCTAAAGGTAGAGCTAAATTATCAGCTTAATTCTTAGTGATTTAACTAATGAAAAATAAAAGAATTATTAAAGATAATTTTAAATTTCAAAGTATAATTTCGAAGCAAAAAGTTTTAAAAAACCCAAGTTTCATAATTTATTTTGAAAAGTCTGAAATTGGCTTTCTTCAATATGGAATATCTGTTGGTAAAAAACTAGGTAATGCTGTATTTAGAAATAAAATTAAAAGACAGGTAAGAATGATGATGAATGAAGTCATCAAAACTGAAGGCGATAAAAGCTATAAAATAATCGTTATGGCTAGAAAAGCAATGACAAACAAGGATTTTGAAACTAATCAAAATGCTCTTAAAAATGTAGTTTCTAACTTAAAATAAAAAGAAAGGAGAATCTCCAATGTACAAATCAGGTAATAGTGTAATGAGTTACTTAAACCCAGATAAAAGTATTTCTAATCCAAGAAATGCAAAAAAAATATTTAAACAGATTTGAAAATGAACGAAAATTTTGATGTTTTTATTCATTATCATTTCAATGTTATGAGGTTGTGTGCAAATGTATCAAAGTGATTACATGGTTAACCAAGTAATTGATGCAACAGGTAATAAAGTTTATTCACCAGGGGTTTCTTTCGAAATTGTAATTAAATCTCTTGGTGATGTCGGTGAGAAGAACCACATGATCACATCTGAAAATGGAATTTTCTCAGAATATGCATATTTCTCAATTACTAATTGAGGAGAAGCTTGAACTAAAACTTCATCACCATTCTATGGATTCTTCGTATATCCGATGGCATTTGTCCTATCTGGATTTATTAAACTTTTCTCAGGTACTTTAAACCCTGAATTAACAACACATGCTCAATACATTTACGGAATTGCAACATTCTTTGGAATATTCTTCACCGTTATAATAGTTAGAACAATAACCTTAGGATTCAGCTGGAAGTCTCAGAAAAATCAATCTAAAATGCAGCAGATGCAGTTGAAACAATCTGATATTCAAGCTAAATATAAAGATAAAAAAGATCCTGCTTCAAAACAAAAACAACAGCAAGAAATAATGGCACTACATAAGAAAGAGGGAATTTCCCCTATGTCTTCATTTGCGGGTTCATTCGCGTCAATGCCATTCCTGTTCGCGATTTATTCAGTTATTAGATCAACAAGTGCTTTAAAAATTGCCAGCGTTGGAGAAATCTCATTAATTGAACAACCTTGACAACAAATTACATCTGGTAATTATGTATACTTAGCTTTATTAGCTGCGTATTTACCATTACAAATCTTGTCAATGTTATTGCCAACAATATTACAATATATTAAACAAAAATCAGTTACTTTAACTGAAGCTCAAAGAAAAGCGCGTAAAAAACAATTGATTATGCAATTAGTAATGATGGTAGTATTTATCTTCGTTGTTACAACCGTTGCTTCTGGGGTATGTATTTACTGAATTGTTTCATCAACATACCAAATTTGTCAAACACTTGGTTTCCACTTCTACAACCAAAAACACATTAAAACTGGTAACAGAGAACGTGAACGTAGATTACGTCAACAAGAAAAATTTATTAGATAATGGAAATAGCACTTTGCTATTTTTTTTATTCATTTAAAATAAAAGAAAGAGGTATTATATGGGAAAATGATTTATTACAGATTTTGATGGAACTTTAAAAAATGATCGCAATGACATTAGTAAAATTGATTCACGAGATTTAAACTTTATCAAAGAATTAAAAAAGAATGGTCATAAAATAGTGCTTGCAACTGGTAGACCATATGTAAGAATTGCTGCTTTTGCAAAAGAAAAATATGATTTAGAATTTGATTATTACATTACAAATGCAGGTGGTTTGGTTGTTGATAAAAATGGAAATACTATTTTTAAAAATCCTTTGCTAAAAGATGAACAAGATATGATTATGAATTACTTGGAATCAATCAGAAATAAAATAACAACAATACTTTATGCCACAGAAAACGAAGAAAATGTTTTATATCATGATGCATGAACAGAAAAAATGAAAGATTTTATTTTGATGGAACCAATCAACGAACCAATCAATTATGTTTCAAATAAAGAATTGCTTTGTTATAAATTATCTTGCTCAAGTGATACTAAAGATGAAATTATAAATTTCTTAAAAGAAAATAATTTAAATATGAATATCACATATAACATAGTTGAAAATGAATCTTTTATGGAAATTCACCACAATAACGTTAATAAAGGATCTGC
Source organism: Mesoplasma photuris ATCC 49581 (assembly GCF_000702725.1). Taxonomy (GTDB): domain Bacteria; phylum Bacillota_I; class Bacilli_A; order Mycoplasmatales; family Mycoplasmataceae; genus Tullyiplasma; species Tullyiplasma photuris. The sequence continues at coordinate 228,927 of NZ_JNJI01000002.1, forward strand.
AATTAGAGGATTACAAAGTAAATTGTCTATTTCTGATAGTGATATTTATGTTGCGGGTGATGACTATAATGATATATCTATGTTTGAAGAATTTTATGAAAATTCATATATTACAGAACAAGAATATAATGAAAAAATTAGACCAAAAGCTAAATATTTAATTCAACAAATATTTGAAATAGAGGTTAAGTAATGAAGTGATTTATTACAGATTTTGATGGTACGCTGCGAAACTCTAGAAACAATGATTTAAAATTAAATCCACACGATGAAGTTTTTATTAAAAAAATTGTTAAAAGTGATAATAAATTGGTTATTGCTACAGCAAGACCACACATGCAAATAAAGGCATTTTTAAAGAAAAACTACAATATCGAACCTGATTATTTAATTTGTAACAATGGAACTATAATTGTAAATAAAAAAGGTGATCTTCTTCATAAAAATTCAGTATCAAAAGAAGGTATTGTAGAGATGTGTCAAAAATTAAAAGAAACAGACGGCATTCATGGAATTGTTTATAATACCCCAGATAAAGAAGGTGTGCTATTTCATACTAATTGAACAACCGATTTAACGAATGCCTTTTTTGGTATGACCCCAGATAACGGAAAGATTGAAGACATTATTGATTTAGAAATTTTATCAATAAGAATAATGTCAGATATTAGTAATAAGTATATTTTTGAAGAGTTTAATGAAGCTGATAATGATTTGAATTTTATTTTTTCAACATCAGACAATTTTTTAAATGCAGATCTAACTAGCAAAGACGCTCATAAAGGATCTGCAATTAGAGTATTACAACAAATTGCAAAATTTGATGATCAAGATGTTCTAGTTGCTGGAGATGATTATAATGATTTAACTATGTTTGCTGAATTTTATGAAAATTCATATATCGTAAAACAAGAACACAACAAAAATATCAGAGATAAAGCAAATAATGTGATTACTCAAATTCATGAAATAGTGATATAATAAATTTGCCGTGATAAAGATAACGTCTGAATTGGTCAGGACCGGAAGGTAGCAGCTATAAGGATCTGTGTTTTGTATCGCGGTTTTTTTGTGGAGATTTTATGGAAAATATTTTGATTAAATTAATTAAAGAATCTGAAGAAGCATTATCACATGGTGATATACCTGTTTCGGCTGCTTTATTGGATGAAAATGATAATATAATTTCAATTTCTCACAACACAAAATTTAAAAATAGCGATCTTTCTCAACATGCAGAAATAAATGTTATGAATACTATTTTTAAAGATAATAACGACAACCTTTCTGATTACAAAATAATAACAACACTTGAACCATGTGGAATGTGTTATTGAGCAATAAAACACGCAAAGATTAATAAAATATATTATTTATTAGATAATGAAAAATTTGGTTTTAAAAATCACTTAAGCGTAAATGATGTAAGTGTTGATTGTGTAAAAATATCAAATGAAAAATTAGAAAAAAAATATAAAAAAATTTTAGAAAACACATTTAAAGAATTAAGAAACACAAATTAAATGTGTTTCTTTTTAATGATAAATTAAGAGTATTAAAATGTTAAAATTAAATAGATAAGAGGTAATTTATGAGCAACAATCAAAAATCTTTATATAGAACTTATAGACCATCAACATTCAATGATGTTGCAGGTCATACGAACGTAGTAGAAATTCTTAAAAAACAGTTAATGGAAAATAAAATTTCTCATGCTCTTCTTTTTACTGGTCAAAGAGGAACAGGTAAAACATCTATTGCAAGAATTTTTGCAAAAAGCGTTAATTGTGAAAATCTTTTAGATGGAATCACATGTGAAGAATGTAACAGTTGTATAAATTCTAATTCAAACCAATCACCAGACATCACAGAAATTGATGCTGCGTCAAATAATGGTGTTGATGAAATTAGAAATATCAAAAATAATGTATCAACATTACCAATTTTAGGGAAATACAAAATTTATATTATTGATGAGGTGCACATGCTTACTAAAGCTGCATTTAATGCCTTATTAAAAACACTTGAAGAGCCTCCCGTTCATGCTCTTTTCATTTTAGCAACTACAGAATATTCAAAATTACCAGCAACAATCATTAGTAGATGTCAAACATTTAATTTTAAAAAAATAGATAAAGATTCACTTAAAAAAAGAATTGACTTTATAACACAAAAAGAAGGTTATTCAATTAATGAACAAGTGCTAAATGAAATATACTTTTTATCTGAAGGATCATTACGTGATGCACTTAATATATTAGAACAATTAATGTTGGTTTCAGAAAAAGAAATCACAATTGAAGCTTTAAAAAATATTTTTTATATTGCAACTAAAGAAGAAAAAATTCAAGTAATTAAAAACGTTTTAAATGGTGAATCAGATGAAGTTATTTCATATTTTGAAAAAGCAGATTCTCAAGGAATGGATTTTGATGTATTTTCGTTAAGTTTGATCGAAATAATTAAAGAAATAATAGAATTCTCACTTACAAAAAATGGGGAGCATTTAAAAAACATTTCCAAAACTGAAGCAGGCTTATTTGATGGTGTAAAAATTGATGATTTATTCTTATTAGCTGATAATTTAAGTGAAGCGTATGCAAAAACTAAAGGTACTTCAATAAACTTCAATTATTTATTAATAAATTTATTGAAATCAATTGGAAACTATAAATTAGAATTAAAAGATTTTACTTCGATTAAAAATAATGTCGATATCATTGAACCAGTCATAGGATCAGTTTCTGAATCACAAACAATTGTTGAACCAATTGATCAAAATGTAATTAATGAAGAACCTATATTATCAGAAGTAATCGAAGAAGAAAACCCCGAAGATATAGAAAATGTTGAAGTTGATCAAACAATAGTTCAATTAGAACAAGAAACCATTGAACCAGAAGTTAAATTATTTGAAAAGGAACAAACTTCTGTTTTTGCAATTGATGATTCATTCCAAGTTCCTTTAGATTCAATTTCTGAAGAAGAATTTGAAACTGATGAAACGACAATTGAAGAAACAACAGTTGAACCAGAATTTAAAATGACTGAATCAGAATTGATTGAGATTTTAACACAAGAAAGTGTTAAAGCTAGAAGTTTAGAATCTTATTCAGTTTCAATCAATGAAATTATGAATGTTCTTGTAGCGCCAGAAAAAACAAAAAGAGAATTGATAGAAAAAGCTATTAATGATATTTTTAAAACTGATGCTGGTTACTTAATTGATCCTTTGTCAGCAAAAGAAATGTTTCCTTTATTTAATGTAAAAGTTCCTGCTGTTTCTAAAAACATGATTCTGATAGTTACAAATTCAATTGGATCTGCAAAACTAATTAATAGTAAATTAACATTGAAGGTATTTAAAGAAGAATTATTTAAGCAACTTGGTGGAGAATACATAGTTTATGCATTTGATAATAATAAATGGGATGACACTAAAAAAGAATATATGACTTTAAAAGCAAATAATAGTTTACCAACTCAAATTGTAGTTGATACTCAAAATTATTATAAAAAAGTTTTAGATGCTAAGTTGGTATCATCAGAGAACAGCAAATTTTTAAACAAGGTTGCTGATATGTTTGACTTTGATATAAATATAGGAGATTAAAATGAATAACTTTTTACTAGATGAAATCATAGATGAATTAAAACTTTATGAAGGACTAACTAAAAAAACTTCAGAAAGATTAATTAATCAGATGATTAATCATCCTGATAAAATGACAAATTTAATAAAAAAATTGAATCAAGTTCAATCTAAAATTTCTATATGCGATCTTTGTGGTTATTATCAACAAGAAGAAAAATGCTTAATTTGTGATGACAACACAAGAAATAAAAAAATAATTTGTGTTGTGGCAACTACTTTGGATGCTAAAAATATAGAAGACAAAAACTCATACAAAGGTTTATATGCAGTTCTCGGAAATGAAATAAACTTGAATAAAAAAGTCACACCAGCTGATTTAAAAATCGATGTTGTTTTTAATAGAATTGATGAAGACACAGAAATAATATTAGCTTTAAATGCAACATTTGAAGGTGAATTAACATCTAATTATATTGCTGAGTTATGTAGAAAAAAAGGAATAAAAGTTAGCAGACTAGCTAAAGGAATTCCTCTTGGTGGAATGATTGATTATATGGATGAAACTACATTAAATGATTCATTTAAAAATAGAAAGAAATACGAGGTTTAAAATGTTTATTACTTTAGAGGGAATGGATGGTAGTGGTAAAACCACTGCAATTAAAACACTAAAAAGTTTTTTGGAAAAACAAGGATATGAAGTTTTAATGACTCGTGAACCTGGTGGTCATAAAATATCTGAAGAAATTAGAAATCTTGTTTTAAGTGATAATGCAGAAGGTATTCATCCTTGAACAGAAGCTTTACTTTATATTGCTTCAAGAAAAGAACACATCGATAAGGTCATCTTACCAGCTTTAAAAGAAAATAAAATAGTTATATGTGATCGTTACATGGACTCTACAAGTGCATATCAAGGACATGCTCGTGGAATTGGAATTGATGTAGTTGATTCAGTTCAACATTCGGTTTTAGATGGCTGTGTTCCAGATTTAACTGTATATTTTGATATATCACTTGAAGAATCAAATAAAAGATTAACTAGTCGTGATGATGAAAAAAACAGACTTGATAGAGAAGGTTCAACATTTAAGGAAAAAGTTGAACAAGGTTATAAAATTTTAATAAATAAATATCCAGAAAGATTTAAAGTTGTTGATGCATCCCAAAGCATAAAAAATGTGCAAGAACAAACCAACAAAATTATTTTAGAGGCCATTAAGAATTATGAAAAAAGAAAAAGTAATAGATAATTTAATCGATTTATTTGATCAACAAAAAATGTTCTCAGGAATAATCCTTAATTCTCGTGATCAAAAAGTACTTGAAAATACTGCGTTAGAAATTACACGCAGAATTTTTTGTATAAATAAGTCTGCTAAAAATGATGATTGTACCAACTGTAGAAGAAATTCTAAAAAAACAATATTAGATATTTTATATATTGGTGATGGAAATTCTGGAATTGATAAAAAAAACATAAACAGTTTAATTGATCAGTTTAGTAATACTGCAATTGAAGAAAATGGTAATAAGATTTATATTTTAGCTAATGCAGAAAATATGAAAGAGTCAGCAGCTAATGCACTTCTAAAGTTCTTAGAAGAACCACCACATAAAACCTATGCAATTTTATTAACAAACGATAGAAGTGAAATTATGTCAACAATAAAATCAAGATGTAAATTATTTTACATCGATGAAGAATTTGAAGAAACTGAAATAAATAAATTAGAAAAAATACTTGCCACAAAAAACGAATATACATATATGCTTGCTGCAAACATTTTTAAAAAATATGATAGAGCTGAATTTATAGCAATTCTTGAAGAAACTTATAGAAGAACAATTACTAAACAATATCCTAAAATTAGTGAACCAACATTGAAATTAATTGAAGAACTTAAATTTTCTAATACAGCCAATCTTTCTATAGATAATTATTTCATTAGAATTTCAGAGGCATTATAATGAGAGTTTTAAACGAAATCTTAGGGTATAAAGATATTAAAATATACCAAGATAGCGAAATGTTCAATTTTACATTAGATAGTATATTACTAGCTAGATTTGCAAATTTAAGTAATAAGAGAAAACTGATCGCTGACTTTGGAACAAACAACGCAGTTGTACCCATTGTGATGAGCAGATATACAAAAGGTAAAATTATTGGTGTTGAAATACAAGAAAAAGCCGTTGAACTTGCCAAAGAAAACGTTGCACTAAACAATTTAAGTGATCAAATTGAAATTGAACATTCTGACATTAAAGAATTTTCAAAAATTAATCACGACAAATTCGATTTAATCGTATGTAATCCACCATTTTTTAAAACCGATGGAAATCCAAAATATAAAGAAATAAGTCAAGAGGTTGTTAATGCTAGACACGAAACACTAATCACGTTAGAAGAAATTGTTTCAAGTGCTGCACTTGCTTTAAAAAATGGTGGTGTATTAACGATGGTTCATAGAGCTGATCGTATTGGAGAAATAATTCATCAATTTACAATAAATAAAATAGTTCCGAAAAGAATGCAATTTGTTCATTCAAAAATAAATCAAGAAGCAAAAACTGTTCTGATTGATGGAGTTTTAAATGGAAATGAAGGTATGCAAATTTTAGAACCATTAATTGCACACAATTCTGATGAAACTTACACAAATGAATTATTAAATTACTTTAAAGATTAGAGGTATATATGTTTAAGATTAATCAAAACGAAAAATATATCGTAGCTGTTTCTGGTGGTCCCGACAGTATTTTTCTTTTGAGTAATTTGTTAAAACAAAATATTAAAAATATTGTGGTTTGTCATGTTAATTATAATTTTAGATCAAATTCAGATTTTGATCAGAAAATTGTAGAAAAAATTTGTAACATGAATAAAATTGAATATTATATAAAAACAATAGATAAAAATATTTATAAAAATTTTGAATCTAAAAATTTTGAAAAATGAGCAAGAGAAATTAGATACAATTTTTTTAAAGAAATTTCAGATCAAACTGGAATTAAAAATGTTTTGGTTGGTCATAATTTGAACGATCACATTGAAACATACATCATGCAAAAACAACGTCAAAATAACGTTAATTATTATGGTATTCAAAAGATCTCTAAAAATGATGACGAACTTATAATTATTAGACCAATGTTAAATATAAAAAAAAGTGAAATTATTAAATACTTAAATGATAATAATATTAAGTATGCAATTGATGAAACCAATTCTGATTTAAAATACACAAGAAATCAAATCAGAAATAAATTACGCGAAACTGATTTTGAAAAATATTTAGCACAAATCAACGAAGATAATTTATTAAATGATCAAATTAAAAATGAAGTAAATTTTTATGTAACTAATAACATGTCTGCTGATCATCTTAAAATTGGAAATGATCTAAATAAAAAACCAAAAGAATTTATTAAAAGAGTAATTATTAAATTTGCTAATGAACTTAAATTACAAAAATTATTAATTGATAAAAAGTCTAGTTTAATTGGTGAAATTTCTCAAAGAATTATCAAGAGCGATAAAACTTTTTGAGAAATTAATTTAGGAGAAACATCAATTGTTAAAGATTTTGATGTGATTTATTTTATAAAAAATAATGATATGATTTCAAAAACTTTTGAAATAAATTCTGATCAAGAATTATATAAAGTTGAAGAGTTTATAAATTGATTACAGTTACTTAATGCCATCAAAAAAGATGGATCAAACTACCCTTATATAATCTCTAATGATTTCAAAAATTATAAACAAACAACCAGAATTGGCAATAAAAAAACAAACAGATATTTAATTGAAAATAAAGTTATGTACAAATCAAGATTTTACAATGGTGTTGTATGACAGAAAAAAGCTTGCGTGCTTTTAAATAAAATAAGATAACCACTAATTGTAAAGAGTTAAAATGTGGTATTATTAATTATATTTATAAATAGAGGAGACAGTAGATGAAAAAGAAAAAATCAACTCTTTGATTCTGATTAATTTTATTGCTTGTTATAGCAATTCTTGCAATTGTTATAACAACTACAATGAATGGTACTAATGAAGTAATTTCGTTCCAAGAATTTTTAGAATTATTAAAAGAAGGACGTATTCAAGAGAGTAATGTAATTGTTAAATATTCAGCCTTTAATACGGCTATTATCGAAGGATATTTTGATAATGGTAATGGATTACAGCAATTCATAGTACATACCTCACAAAACTTAGTTAATGATTCAGGTATTTTAGATCAACTAAATATCGTTGCTTACCAAGGTTCTGCAACAGCATCAATCATTGCCTCATTAATGCCTATGGTATTAATGATTGCATTATGAGTTGGAATTTTCTGATTCATGTCTAAACAAGGTGGTGGAATTGGTGGAGGTCAAAATCCATTTAGTATGGGTAAAAACAGAGCTCGCCAAACTAAATCAGATGTTAAATTTGCTAATGTTGCTGGTATTGAAGAAGAAAAAACAGAGTTAGTTGAGTTAGTTGACTACTTAAAAAATCCTCAGAAATATGCTGCTGCTGGTGCTAGAGCACCAAAAGGTGTATTAATGGAAGGTCCACCAGGAACTGGTAAAACTTTACTTGCTAAAGCTGTTGCTGGTGAAGCTGGAGTTTCATTCTTCTCAATTGCTGGATCAGAATTTGAAGAAATGTTCGTTGGAGTTGGTGCTAGTCGTGTTCGTGAAATGTTCACTGATGCCAAAAAAGCTGCTCCTGCAATTATTTTCATCGATGAAATTGATGCAGTTGGTCGTAAACGTAATAATGGAATGGGTCAAAGTGGTAATGAACAAACATTAAACCAATTATTAGTTGAAATGGATGGTTTCGGAACAAACTCTGGAATCATTGTTATGGCAGCTACTAACCGTGCTGACGTATTAGATCCAGCTTTATTAAGACCTGGTCGTTTTGATAGAGTTATCCAAGTTTCTTTACCAGATATCAAAGAACGTAAAGCTATTTTAGAATTACATGCTAAAGGTAAAAAAATTGATGAATCTGTTAGCTGACATAGAGTTGCTGAAAGAACTCCTGGTTTCTCAGGTGCTCAATTAGAAAACGTTTTAAATGAAGCAGCTATCTTAATGGTTCGTGAAGGTAGAGATATCATTACAATTAAAGAAATTGATGAAGCTATTGATCGTGTAGTTGGTGGACCAGCTAAAAAATCAAGAGCTATGACATTACAAGATAAAGATGTTGTTTCTTACCACGAATCAGGACATGCTTTAATTGGTCTTAAATTAGAAAGTGCTTCTAAAGTACAAAAAGTTACAATTATCCCAAGGGGTAATGCTGGTGGTTATACAATTATGACTCCTAAAGATGAAACTATATTCTCATCAAAACAAGACTTATTAGCAACAATTGCTGGATACATGGGTGGACGTGCAGCTGAAGAAATTATGTTTGGTAAAGACAAAGTAACTACTGGTGCTCACGATGACTTGGATAAAGCAACAAATATTGCTAGAAGAATGGTTGTTCAATTTGGTATGTCTGAATTAGGTATGACTAAATATCTAACAATGGCAGAAGAATCATATGGTAAAATCGAAGGAACCTATTCAGATGCTACTGCTGAAAAAATTGATTTAGAGATTGAAAAAATCTTAAATGAATCTTATGAAATAGCATTAAAAATCATTAAAGAAAACATGAATACTTTAGAATTACTTGCAGTATCTTTAAAAACTTTAGAAACAATTACAGCTGAGCAAATTGATTACATTAATAAAGAAAACAAATTGCCAGAAGAAGTTTTAAGAGAAAAAGAAAAATACGAAGAAGAACAAAGTAAAATTGATGCTGGTGAAATCATTGATTTATCTTTAGATGATTCTGAAGATTAGAATTTAATAACAAAATGACGAAGCGTAATAGTTTCGTTATTTTTATAGGAGAAAAACATGGATATGAGAATTAGAGGGATTAGTAGTTCCCACAATGCAAAAATTTCAATCGTTGATATTACCGAATCAATGATTGAAATTACTAAACTACAAAACACAAATCCATTAGTAACTGTTGCTCTATCAAGATTTACTGCTGCAAATTGTTTAGTAGCTATGGAATTGAAAAACAGCGAAAGAATGACAACTAACCTAATTTCTGAAGACGGTTTAGTTAAAAAAATGATTGCAGAATTTCAGGATGATAATTTAAGAGCTTTTGCACAAAATAGAGATTTTGATTGTACAAATATTACATCTAATCCAATTAAAGCGACTGTTGGTGAGTGCGGAAACTTAATTGTTAAACAAGATCTACATATGAGAGATCCTTATATATCACACGTTGATTTAATAAATGGATCAATAGATAAGACGTTCATGAACTACTTTAAAAGTTCTAATCAAGTTAAATCTTTTATTAAAACCACAGCGATTTTAGATGATGAATTAAATATTAAAAAAGTTGTTGGTATACTTGTACAGTTACTACCAACTCACACAAATAAAGATATTGATTATCTTGAAGAAAAAATGGGAAATAGCAATCACGTTGCAGAAGTATTAACTAAATCAACAAACTATGCATCTTTAATTGTTGAAATTATTGAGGATGCGATCATTTTAGAACAACGTGAACTTAAATTTGCTTGCACATGTTCAGAAGAAAAAGTGATTGATTCAATTAAATTACTTGGTGAAATTGAATTACAATCAATCATTGATTCCGAAGAAACAATTAATGTTGTTTGCGAATTTTGCAACCGCGAATTTAGCCTAACATCAGAAAAAATTAAAGAACTTATTTAATAATCAAACTTTTTTTAAAAATGATAAAATAAAATAGACATTGTTAATAGAAATATAGGAGATACTATGGCAGAAAATAAAAACAACACTGGAACAGCAAAAATTCAAATTAAAAAAACAGTCAAAGTTACAGCTTTAAATGGTGCAGAAATTAAACCTAAAAAAGATGAAAAAATTGTTGATGAAAAAATTGAAATTGTAGCACCAGAAGCAGAAGTAATATCTAATGTTGATAAGTCAGCTAAAAAAGAAGTTTCAACTAATGAAGTTTCTAAAAAAACAGTTCAAACAACCGAATCTAAAAAAGTTTCTGAATCTAAAAAAGAATCAAAAATTAAAGAATCTACAAAACCTAAAAAAGAATCTAGAAACAAGGAAGATTTCGATGTTTATGATGAAAACCGTGAATACATCGTTGTTGAAGATACTGAAAAATACGAAGAAGGAATTAAAGGCGTAAAACAAAAAATGAAACGCCAAAAGCAACTTACTTCAAAATACTCAAAAGACATTTTAGAAGGTAAAATTATTACTACTGAAAACTATAAACCAGAAGTTTCAAAACATGTAATTGAATTAAAAAATGTTAAAAAATCATATGTTAATGGTGATTTAGAAACAGCTGTTTTAAAAGGTATTGATATTAAATTAGAGCAAGGTGATTTCATTGTTATTCTTGGACCATCTGGATCAGGTAAAACAACATTCTTGAACATCATTTCAGGATTAGACAAATCAACTATAGGAGATGTATTTGTTTTAGGTTCAAATCTTTCATTATTAAAAGATTCACACTTAACAAAATTCCGTAGAAGAAACGTTGGATTTATTTTCCAACAATATAACCTATTAACAAACTTAACTGCTAAAGAAAATGCTGAAGTTGGAGAAAACCTTTCTTCAGATAAAGACTCTGGAATGACAATTGATGAAATCTTTGAAACAATCGGTATGGAAGAACAAAAAAATAAATATCCACACCAAATGTCAGGGGGACAACAACAACGTGTTTCTATTGCACGTGCGTTAGCTAAAAACCCAAACATTTTATTCGCCGATGAACCAACTGGTGCTCTTGATGAAGAAATGGGAAGAAAAGTATTAGAAATCTTAGTTAAAGTTAATAGAGAATACAAAACAACAGTTGTTGTTGTTACTCACAACCCAAACATCGCTACAATCGCTAATACAGTTATTCATATTAAAAACGGATTAATTGATCAATTACAACACAATGCAAATCCAGCTGATCCTTCAACAATTGACTGATCATAATGATTTAAAACGACTTAGGTCGTTTTTTATTTAGACATTATGATAAATAACCAATTTAATATAAAATATTAAAAGTTATAGGAGGTTTTTATGCCGATATTTAAATTTAATGGAGTTAATCAAGAAAGAATTAATCTATATGCTGAAAAAATAAATGAAATTTCAAAACTAATTGTTGCTGACCCTAAAAACATTATGTTTATTTGCGAAAACACAATCGTTCTTCCAAACAATGGAAAAGACACACCAATTTTTATTACAATTGAATGAATGGCAAGACCCGATAAAGAACAGTTAATTGTCGATCATTTAAAAGACTTCTTTAAAGATGATTCAAACGCTGTTGGGGTATTTATTACTGAGATGAACGGTAAATGATATATGAAAGGTAATAAAATAGGATAATGTTTAAAATAGGAAACGTAGAAATTAAAGGACAAGTTATTCAAGGGCCAATGGCGGGAATATCTAACGAACCATTTAGATTAATATCAAAACAACATGGGGCAGCTTTGGTGGTTGCAGAAATGGTTTCAATTGAAGGAATGGTTCACGATAATGATCGTACTTTTAGTATGTTAAGAGTAAGCGATGAAGAGCATCCTACGAGTATGCAAATATTTGGAAATGATGTTGAAAACTTCATTACTGCTACTAAATGAATTGATAAAAATGTTAATTGCGACATCATCGATTTAAACATTGGTTGTCCAGCACCTAAAGTAGCTATTAAATCAGCATCAGGTTCAAGTTTATTAAAAACACCAGATTTAATCTTTGATATTGTAAAAGCGGTTGTGGCAAACACAAATAAGCCTGTTACAGCCAAAATTAGACTAGGTTGAGATAAAGATAGTGTTAATGCTGTTGAAGTGGCAAGATTAATCGAAAAAGCGGGTGCTAGCGCTATTGCTGTTCATGGAAGAACAAGATCTGAATTTTATACAGGACATGCTGATTGAGAAAAGATCAAAGAAGTCGTTGAAGCTGTTAACATTCCAGTAATTGGTAATGGAGATGTTGTTGATGGACCTTCAGCAAAAGCGATGTTAGATTTAACAGGATGTGCTGCGGTGATGATTTCAAGAGCATGTCAAGGCAACCCGTGAATTTTTGAACAAGTGAACCATTATTTAGCAACAGGAACTGAATTAGCTAAACCATCATTTAAAGAATGAAGAGAAACTGTTTTAAAACATTTACATATGTTAGTTGATTTAAGAAGTGAAGAATGAGGAACTAAGGAATTCAGAAAACACTTAACTTGGTATTTAGATGTATTACCTAAAAGTAATGATATGAAAAGATTAAAAGATGAATCTAATCAAGTAGAAACAATTTTTGATGTAGAACAAGTTATTATAAAAGCTAAAGCGTTATGTGACCAAGCATAAAAAGTGCTAAAATAAAAAATATAAATAAGGAGAAATTAATATGGTATTAGAAGAACGTAAATTTACCGAACAAGAAACAGTTCGTCGTGAAAAATATAAAAAACTTGTAGAACAAGGAAAAGACCCATTTAAGATCTCTAAGTTTGTGAGAACTCACACACTTACTCAATTAAATAATAAATTTGAACAATTTTCAAAAGAAGAATTAGAGGAAATGCAACAAGAAGTTGTTTCGACTGCCGGAAGAATTAAATTGTTTAGAGAAGCTGGTAAAAAAGCAGCATTCTTAAACATTGATGATCAAGATGGATCAATTCAACTTTATGTAAGAATGGATGAAATTGGTGAAGAAAACTTCGAAGACTTTAGAGATTTAGACTTAGGAGACATCATCGGTGTAACTGGTGTGATGATGAAAACAAATCATGGAGAATTATCTTTAAGAGTAAAAGAATATAAATTACTTTCAAAAGCTTTAAGACCTTTACCTGATAAACATGCTGGAATTCAAGATATTGAAGAAAAATACCGTAGAAGATATGTTGATTTAATTATGAATCCCGAAGTTAAAAAAACATTCCAACAAAGAAGTAAAATCATTAGAACTTTACAAGCAATGTTAGATGCTAAAGGATACATGGAAGTTGAAACACCAATCCTACAATCAATTAGAGGTGGAGCTGCTGCTAAACCTTTTGAAACACACTATAATGCACTAGATACTGAAGTTACTTTAAGAATCGCTACAGAATTACACTTAAAACGTTTAATTGTTGGTGGATTTGAAGGGGTTTATGAAATTGGTCGTTTATTCAGAAATGAAGGAATGAGCACAAGACACAATCCTGAATTTACAACTATTGAATTATATGTTGCTTATGAAGACGTAAACTTCTTAATGGAAATAACTGAAGAAATTTTCAGAACATGTAATGCTGCAATCGGAAATCCAGGAACAATTAGTTATGGTGGTCACGATATTCATTTAGATCAACCATTTATAAAACTACACATGGTTGATGCTATTAAAGACATTACAGGAATTGATTTCTGACAACCAATGAGTGTTGAACAAGCTTTAATTTATGCTAAAGAAAAAGGTGTTCATGTAGAAAAACACCAAATGACAGTTGGACATATTATTAATTTATTCTTTGAAGAATTTGTTGAATCAACAATTATTCAACCAACATTTATTTTCGGTCATCCAAAAGAAATTTCACCTTTATCAAAAGCTAATGCTGAAGATCCGAGATTTACTGATCGTTTTGAATTATTTATTGTTGGTAGAGAGTATGCTAATGCATTTTCAGAATTAAACGATCCAATTGATCAATATGAAAGATTCAAAGCTCAAATTGAAGAAGCTGCTAATGGAAATGATGAAGCTAATGATATGGATATTGACTTTGTTGAAGCTTTAGAACATGGATTACCACCAACTGCTGGTATTGGAATCGGAATTGATCGCTTTGTTATGTTATTAACAGGATCAGAATCAATTAAAGATGTTTTATTATTCCCACAAATGAAACCAAGAGATTAATTAAAAATCTAATAATTTTAAAAATCATCCAATAAATTATGGATGATTTTTTTTGTCTAAATATTAGTCAAATATAGCTTTTTTTAATAAAAAACACCTTTCACTTGACGGGGGGGGGGGGGGGTATATTAATAGTATCTTAATAAATAGTTTTCTTAAAATAGGTAGGGGAGTTTTGCATGAAATTAAATTGATTAATGTTTAAACAAGGTTTTAAAAGTATGTTTAAACAAAAAATACAATTTTTTGTAGTTATATTACTTACCTTTTTAGCCATCTTCTTTTTCACAACAACTAATGCGTTAACTATGAGATTGAATCAAGCATATGATAGAGTTGTTGCGAATTATGAAAAATTTGATTACACATACACAAGAAAAACCGATGAAGGACAACTAAGTTCTTCTAATATGGCTTTTATTCCAATCTTAGACTTTGTTCCAGATCAAAATAATTACATATATGATGCTAAAACTGGCAAACAAGGTTTTAGTTCTTTTAACTTATTGTTAACTAATCATTATGGTACTGAATATGACACATTTATAACAAAAACTTTTGAAAGTCAGGATTTTAAAGATCTTATAGTTGGTGATTTTGATGGTACTTGAAATGATACTTCTCAAATTTTTAAATCATATTCGAGTTATTTTGTTTCAACAACAACATCTGAAAGTAGATATAATGGTAATTCTGCAATATTTGATTATTCAAAAGGAATAAATAATTTTGCAGAAGAAGCTCGTTATGGAACAGAAAACGCAAAAGTTTTTGCTGGTAGATTAACCTTGCTTCTTTTTAATAATTTAAGAATTGAGTTATCAAATCCTTCTGATAACTTTAAAAAATCTCTTTTTTATAAAAACTGAATTAAAAATAAATATCAATTAATTGAAAGTGCTTCTGACGGAAAATATGGTGTTATTGGGACAATTGATGATATATCTGATTATTCAAAAGGAAATTATAATGAAATTGAAACATATACTTTAAATGCATTAGAATCAGTTTCATATTTTGTTATCGAAGAAATGAAAAACTTTTTTGTATCAGGTTTTAATCAAAATATGAAAGAAGTCACAGATCCATTAAAGAATAAATCAAAGATGACTGATAAAGAAAAAATTGAAATATTTTTAGAACAATATAACACAGCTGCTCAAAAAAACCACACAACCAAATTATATGAGGTTTCTTACAACGGTAAAGGAAATCAAAGAGGTGTCACAGCTAATGTGATAAAAGATAACAATAAATTATTTTATGAATATTTAACAGGATTGCCTTTTGATGACGGAAAACCAACCAATAGTAATTTTATTGTCAAATCATCTGAAAATTCTGAAAAATATTTATTTAACGGATCAACTTCTGAAATTAAAGATTATAAAAAGACTAACAACCCAATCGCTGATGGATTACGTGGAGTTGCAAATCCAATTCTTAGAGAAGAATCTTGAAACCAAGAAATTCCCTTGGCAGGTCTAAAAAGCAACAATAGAACAAATGCACTAGAAAAACTGGGAGTAGGTCAAAAATATGAGTCAGAATTTAATGGTAAAAAATATAATTATGAAGAACGAGATTATTTAAGTAAAAGTATATATTCGATGGATATGATGCACCAAGAAATGGCAGCTGATCAAGCAGGTCTTGAAATTTTAGCTCGTGAAGAAGCTTTTATGTATGATAAAAACTCAAAAACTAATTTTCGCTTTGTAATCATTGATGATAAAGAAAAATTTAATTATGAAATCATGGCAGGATTACCAGCCATGGCATCAAATGAAGTTGTTATTTCGCAACAATTCGCTTTCAAAAATGGATACTCAGTTGGGGATAGAATAAAAATTGGAAATTTATATTTTCTTATTTCCGGATTTGGTGCTGACGCATTAACATATTATCCAATGGTTGATCCTGAAATTGCAGTATCAGATATTAAAAACTCAGTTATTGTTTATTCTCCAAAATCAGTTTTAAAAAATATTATGGATGCTGGTAATGAAAAAGATATTACATTCTCAACCATGTTTTTCCTAAATGATAAAGATAGTTCAGCTTCTGAAGAAGAAACAAATTTTAAATCTTTAAAATTTGAAGCACTTTTACAAAACGATAAAAGTAAATTACAAAAATTATATATGTTAGGAAATTATGAGGATAGTTCAGAATTTAAAGATTTCAAAGGAATTAACAAAATTAAAGATTTTGAAGAAACAAACTTTAATCTAAATTGAACACTTCAACCAACTATTATAAATGTTGTTACAATAATCTCCTTAGTTACTTCAATTTTTATTTTAATAATGGCATTTACAACGATTGTTTTTGCGATTAAAAAATCAATTGATAATAATTCAAACCAAATTGCTTATCTGAAATCAATGGGTACAAATTCTTATAAAATTTCATTATCTTATTTAGGGTATGCAATAATTATAGGACTTATCGTCATTCCAATCGCTTGAGTTGGAGGAGGCTTATTTCAGGAAGTTTTATCTAAAATATTTTCAACATATTTCTCTTCAACACTTTATGAGTTTGTTTTTGAACCGAAAGTTATAATTTTATTACTAGTATTGATTGGTGGTGGAGTACTACTATTTTCATATTTGATTGCATTGTATTTAACAAGTCGAAGTATAGTAAAAATTAAAAATCCAACAAGTAGATTTTCTAATTTTAAAAAAATAAAATTACAGGCAAAATTTATAGCAAGACTATCGTTCTCATTTAAGTTCCCTGTAAAATTAGCAACTAGAGGTTGGAAGCAGATTTTTATGATAACTGGTGTAACGTTTATTTCAACGGTTGTCATAAGTATTTCCGCAGCCCTTCCATCAGTTTTAGATGTTTATATCAAAAATGCTACTAAGTATTTTAATTACCAAAATACATATACAATGAATCAACCGATTGTAAACTTACCAACTTCTAGACCTTCATTAAATTCTTGAGAAGGATTACCAACAACAGAAAACATTTATATTGATCCAATAAAATATATTGAAGGGTTTGATGAAAATGGAGATCTAATAAGTTCTTTTAAAGAAGCTACTGATATCTATTTTAATAACATTAAATACTACAATGATTCAGTTGCAGACAATAGTATTTATCCACTAATTATGGGTGATGCAAATAACCCACAGTGGTTTGAAGAATTTATACTTTCAAATGATGTTCCTAACGGAGAGCTACCACCAGAGTTAATATTCGAATATTTAATGCCTTTATTAGGACACATAATTAACTTTAATGGTTCTGCTCTTGCTCCTGGTTCATTTGAAAGAATTAATAATTACTTTTGAAATGCAAATATTGATCCAACAACCGGATTGCAATATGACATAGAAAATGAATGAGATAGAAAATCTGAACAAGTAAAAAATGCTGGTGCTTTATTTAATGAAGTGCTACCATTACTGATTGATTTTATTAAAGACACACCATTTGGTGAAGGTATTGAAATTCCTGAATCAACATCATGAAAAGAATCATTAATTTTATTAGCAATGTCGTTATTACCAAATACAGGACAGCAATTTTTAAAAGATTCTCCAAATAAAGCTTCTCAATTTGTAATTGGTTTAAATGTAGAAAATTATACCCCCGGAAAAGAAACGTTAGCTACAGATTTAATTGCTAATGTAGGTACTGATAATCAAGAAATGTCAATCATCGGAACAAAAGCTGGTCAAACAATTTATAAACTAGATGAAATTTCTAATGAAAATCTTAATGGAACTTTCATCAAAGATGGTGACACAATTTCTAATTTAGAAAAACTTTTTGAATCTAATGGAGATTACCAAGGACCTGTAATTAAAACTTCAAATGGATTTGTAATTTATGATCCAAATAAACCCGATACGTTAAATATTCCAGCAATTACGAATTTAAAGTCCGAAGCTGAATATGATTTAAAGAATGGTAATTTTATAAATTCCATTGCTAATGCTAGTTTAAAAATAGCAAATGAAAAATTTATCCCAACGAATGCTTGAATTTATGACAATAGAGAAATTACACAAAATAAAAACCCAGAAGTTAGAGAAATGTTTGGTAAACAATCAAGAAAAATCAAAACATCCATTAATGGAGATTGAATCAAAGCATCAGATATTGATCCAAATAAAATAACTCACTCAAAAGAATTTGAATTTCAAGAAGATGAAATTGCAAGCTTAGATTCTCCATTTTCAAATGAAGCTTCTTGATTCATTAGTACCGATTTAATTAATAATGATATATCAGCAGAAAGTGTTTATTATGAATTAAGACCATATTATCACTACAACAATTTAAAATTATTTATACCGACTGAATTAGAAGAAGCCGCAAACTTACTAGTTGGTAATGGTAACCCAAACATTCATAATGATAAAAATTTGGATTGAACAAAAAATGCTCGTACATGAGCTGGTACAAATGTAGATTATGCTAATGTTCCTGAAATAGTTCAAGATGCTTGAGGTGAAGAATATAAAGATCAAACATTCACATGGATTGCTCCATTTAATTTAAACTTTAGTTCAAAACAATTTGGTACTATTGATAGTCTTTCAGATGTTGGTCAAGCAACTTTCTGAGCAGACCAAGCAATTCGTTCAACTGGTACAGGTATTACAATTGAAGTAAATGAGCAATTACCAGAATTTTTAAATCATGTTAATATAAAATCTTTACAATCCGTAAATACTTATAATGGTGATTTTACTTTAGTTGATCAAGACATTTTAAACTTATTAACTGGTAGATCTATTTCTAAATATGTTCCTGTTGATTATGATTTTTATGGAGAACAGTTAAGAACATTACAAGGTACAAATCTACCAAGCGATTTAAAAATTCCAGTCTTTGATATGAAGACGCCAAAAGAACTTGTAGATGAATTAAATAATTCTAAAACTTTCTATATGGAAGATGAATTAATTAAGCAAGGATATGAAAATCCGTTTGATTATGCAATGCAAAATAGAGATTTCACTCAAAAATATTCAGCTTATACTGAACCATATGGAATCACGGGTGGATTTAAAGGGGTTCTTAAAGATACTCCAGGTATCTTTGCTGTTCAAGGAAAAGGTGCTGGAGCTGAATCTATGAGTCGTTTATCAACTCTATATAATAGAGTTGAACTATCTGGAACAGAGTTAGGATTTATTATTACAATATCTGAATCTATAATGGCAATTAGTATATTCTTAATTATTGGTGTTATTTTAATAGCAATTATAATTATTTCAATTATGGTAGATGTTTATGTAATGATTTATCAAAGATTTATTGTTACAATGCGCGCTATAGGATATGGAAAAAAACAAATTATCTTAAATACTTTAGGAATATCTTCTGTAATTGGATTTATTTCTATATTTGGAGGATATGCCTTAGGTATTTCATTAATATCGGGATTATTAACTTTACTTCAAGGATATGGAGTTTATATACCGATGCTAATTTATTGATGAATTCCACTAGTTGTAATAAGTGGAGTATTATTAATGTTCATAGTATCATTTATACTATCGTCTATTAAACCTTTTAGAATTAAACTAACAACACTAATGTAAGAAATTACAAATTAAAAATCTACCCTGTTTATAATGGGTAGATTTTTAATTTGTTCTAGTAAAGTCTTCGATAATATATTTTAATTCTCCAGCTTTTGTTGAATTATATAAAGCTGCATCTAATCTTAAAGAAACTTCATAACTATGTGGATTACTATTTTCATCAAAGTATTTAATTTGATACTTAATTGATGAAGGTTCATCTGAATTTGCTAAATTGTCAAAAGCTAATAACTTAGTTTCTCAATTTCTATAATTTAAATATTCAATTGATTCTTCATCACTAGATTTTGGTCAAGCAGCAACAATAGTATCAATCACAGTTTTAATGATTTTGAATAATCCTTTAATTAAATCTCCAGATTGTCCATCATATAAAGTTGATAATGCTTCACCGATTCCACCAGGTACTCATTTACCTTTCTCAATTCCTAAAAGATAAAATCCAGCTGCAGCACCTTTGAATGATTTATTTCCATTAGTATCTTTTAACGTATATCCCGAGTAGGTACTATCAGTTAATTTAAGACCCAAAGCAATTTTAGTTATACCTTTTTCCTCTCCTGTTCCTGTATAACCCATGAAGTTTCTTAGATCTACCTTAGTATCTAATGAATTGGTAATTGTAATTGTGTTTTCATCGACTGTTTCACCGATTACACTTAAAATATTTCCAACTTTTAAAGCCGTTTCAGGTAAATCACCAATAAATGTTAATAAAACATTTGCAATATCAGCAATTGAAACAATACCACCTATTTTCATATTCAATAAATCTGAAAGGTTTTTAACATCTTCAGGAAGTTCTAATCCAGGAATTAATCCTTCGATTAACGAAAAGAATTCTTCACCTTCATAAATTGCTGAAATAGGTTTATTCATTAGTGGTGGTATTTTTGACAATAAATTGTTAACCATTTCTTTATCCATGCCGGCAAATTCAATCAAAGCTTCCGCTAATGTATATTTTCCAACAAAAATAACATCCAAAATTTTAGCATCAAAAAAGTCACTCATAAATTGTTTTAAATTATTATTTGATAATATTGAAGAAAGAGTATTAGTTAAAAATGATGATAGATTCATTTTATTTTTATTATTCAATAGTATATCGATTAAAAAACCCAAAAGCGGATCATCTGAAATGCTATTTAATAAACTACCTATCATTGAAAATATCACTTCTCTCAAATAAGGGACTACACCATTTTGATAATTGTTGGAGTTTTTTACTCAAGATCCTCCATTTACACCACTTATTTTTATCTTAAGGTTACCAACCTCAGAATAATCTGGATTTGTATTATTATCAACTTGGAATAAAATTTTAAACACTTTTAAGTAATTAGAATCTCCTGTTGAGTTTCCTGTCAAGATTGATTTTAGAATTCTAATTATTCCTTGAATATCAACATTAATCATATCTGCAGTTAAATCTTTAGCAGTATGTTTTTCAATATACTCAAAGTTAGTTAATTCAGAATCAAAAAGATGATCTTCATCGAATGTTCCAGCATCTCTAAAACCTTGTGATTCAAAGTTATCAAATGAAGAAATATATTGACTTAAGTTAATAACAAAATCAACCAACATTTTAATAGTTTCAGGTGAATTATCTCATTTGAATGTCTTAGAGTTTTCATCTTTATTAAATAATGAAGAAGCAACTTCTTTTCAAACTGCTTGAGTTTGATCAGACATTTGAGTATTGTTGTCAACATCATCTGTAAAATCCACAGCAGGAACTTTTTCAATATCAATACTAAACGATTTAGCTAATCACATGTTTAAAGAAGAAAAAGCAAAGTTTTTTAAATCTTGAACTGTTTTAACACCCAACTCTTGAAGTTCTTCAAAAGTTGATGGAGCATAATTAGAAATCATATCTCCAGTAGCTGCTAGTTCAATCATCTGATTATTTAAATCTTCATCAAACATACCTGCAAGACTTTCACCACCTAAACCAAAAGCTTGTTCTAAAAGTCCTGGAGTAATGTTAGTACCTAATAGTTGATAAATTTGATCGAATAATGTTTTGATCAAATTGATAGTTTCACCAGTTGTTTCAATTTGAGTTTTTTCTTTTTTAACATCTCATTCTTCTGTATTTTCGTAAATATTAGTTTTTCTTCATTCTGAAGATTTAGAATCTAGGAAAGAATTAAATAATTTTGTCATTGATGTTAAATCTGTTTGATCGCTTGTTAAATCTTTCATAGTCATTTTAGCAATTTGACTATCAATTCTTTCAGCATCAAAAACATTTGTTAATTCACCTTGTGAATTCTCTTTTTTATGAACGTCAGCTAAAATAGTCCCTTTAAAATAATGAGACGTTGAATTTATTATTTGAGCAATTTTATTCTCAATACTTGACTGTACAGTATCTAGATATGTACAACTTACAACAGTCACTCCTGTTGAAGAAAGTAGCCCTACCGCACCCAATATAGTTATTAGTTTTTTCATATTTTAATTATAAAACATTTTTTATTATTTTGTGGTTAATTGATTTTAAGATAAAAAAAGAGATAAAATAAAAAAGCAAATGTATAAAGGGGGTTACTATGAAATTAAATTGATTAATGTTTAAGCAAGGGATTAAAAGTATGTTTAAACAAAAAATTCAATTTTTTGTAGTAATAGTACTTACTTTTTTGGCTGTATTCTTTTTAACAACAACAAATGCTTTAACAATGAGACTAAATCAAGCATATGATAGAGTTGTTGCCAACTATGATAAATTCGATTACACATATACAAGAAAAGCAAGCGAAGGTGAGCTAAATTCTTCTAAAATGGGTTTTTTACCAATTTTAGACTTTATTCCAGATCAAAATAACTACATTTATGATGACCAAACTAATGAACAAAAATTTAGTTCTTTTAACTTATTACTTACTAATTCGGGTTATGGCGAAGAAAATAACACATTTATAACTAAAACTTTTGAAAGTCAAGAATTTGAAAATCTTGTTTTGACAGGAAGTAATGCTATTTTTGATACATATGCTAGTTATTTCATTTCAACAACAGCAGATGAACAAAGATATTACGGAAATTCTTCAGTTTTTGATTATTCAAAAGGTATAAATACATTTTCAGAAGGTTCAAAAGACGGAACTGATAACGCTCGAGAATTTGCTGGTAACTTGACTAATATGCTTTATCAAAATTTTAGAACCGAACTAGCTAGTGAAACTCACTTAGAAAGTTTTTCTAAATCATTATTTTACAAAAATTGAGTTAAGGAAAAATATAAAGTAATTGATAGCCCATCTAATGGTGCTATTGGTGTTGTTGGAACAATTCCAGCAGGGTGAGATTATTCAGGTGGCACATATAACGAAATTGAAGTTTATATTTTAAATGCACTAGAATCTGTTGCATATTTTGTTGTTGAAGAAATGAAAAATTTATTCACTTCTGGATTTAGTCAAAATATGAAAGAAGTTGTTCTTCCTTGGGATGAAGAAGGACCCGCCGGCGACAAAGAAAAAATTGCCTTATTTTTAGATCGATACAATCAAATAGCTGATGAAAACATGACAATCAAATTATGAAAAGTTGATTATACTGATCAGCAAGGTATTTGATTAAATGAACAGGTTGATATCGGAAATTATAATAAAGAACTTTTTTATGAATATCTAACTGGTAAAACAACCTCTCAATATCAAGAACCAATTAATTCTAATTTTGTGATTTCAGAAGAAAATAAATCATATCTATATAATGGTAAAGTTTCTGACATTGTAGACAACAAACCAACAACGAGTATAATTACTGACGGTTTGCGTGGAATGGCTAACCCAATGTCAGTATCATCATCTTGAGATCAAGAACAACCATTAGACGGATTAAGATCTTCAGATAAAACTCTTCCATTAGAAAAACTGGCGGTTGGTCAAAAATATGAGTCAGAATTTAATGCCAAAAAATATAACTATACAGATAGAAATTATTTAAATAAAAATATATATTCGATGGATATGATGCATCAAGAATTTGCAGCAGAACAAGCAGGGTTAGATATCATTACTCGTGAAGAAGCTTTTATGTATGACAAAAACACAAAAACTAATGTACGTTTTGTGATTGTGGATGATGAAGATGCATTTAATTATGAAGTTATGGCAGGATTACCAGCTATGGCATCAAATGAAGTTGTTATTTCACAGCAATTTGCTTTTAAAAATGGATATTCTGTTGGAGATAGAATAAAAATTGGTAATTTATACTTTATTATTTCGGGATTTGGTGCAGATGCACTAACATATTATCCAATGGTTGATCCAGAAGTTCCAGCATCAGATATTAAAAATTCTGTAATTGTTTATTCTCCTAAATCAGTTTTACAAAACATTATTGCCGCAGGTAGTGAAAAAGATGTAATTTTTTCAACAATGTTTTTCTTAAATGATAAAGATGAAGATGCATCTAAAAACGAAACACGTGCAAAAGTTTCAAAATATGAAGTACTTTTACAAAATGATAAAAAATCTTTGCAAAAATTAAATATGCTTGCAAATTCCGAAGATGTTTCTGCTTTTGAAAACTTTGAAGGAATTAATAAAATTAAAGATTTTGAAGAAACAAACTTTAATTTAAACTGAACTTTACAACCAACAATTATTAATATCGTCACAATAATTTCATTAGTATCATCAATTTTTATTTTAATCATGGCATTTACAACGATTGTATTTGCAATTAAAAAATCAATTGATAATAACTCAAGTCAAATAGCTTATCTGAAATCAATGGGAACAAATTCATATAAAATTTCACTATCTTATTTAGGATATTCAATAATTATTGGACTTGTTGTAGTTCCAATCGCTTGAGTTGGCGGAGGATTGTTTCAAGAAGTTTTATCTAAGATTTTCTCAATGTATTTCTCATCAACTTTATATGAATTTGTGTTTGAACCAAAAATGATTTCTATCTTAATTATCTTATTTGGTGGTGGAGCACTATTATTTTCATACTTAATTGCTCTTTATCTAACAAGTAGAAATCTTTTAAAAATAAAAGGTGAAGTAAGAAAATCATCTAGATTTTCTAAAGTAAAATTACAATCAAAATTTGCATCTAACTTACCATTCTCGTTTAAGTTCCCAGTAAAACTAGCAACAAGAGGTTGAAAACAAATATTTATGATTACAGGAGTTACATTTATTTCAACGATTGTAATAAGTATTTCAGCTGCAGTCCCATCCGTATTAGATATTTACATTAAAAATGCTACTAAGTATTTTAACTATCAAAATGCTTATACAATGAATCAACCGATTGTAAATTTACCAACATCTAAACCATCATTAAATCCTTGAGAAGGATTACCTACAACAGAAAGTTTATATGTTGATCCAATACAATATACAGAAGGCACAGATCCAAATGGAAATCCAATAAGTTCGTTTAAAGAAGCTACAGATATTTATTTTGATAATGTTAAGTATTACAACGACTCAGTTGGTGATAACAACATTTATCCTTTAATTATGGGGGACGCAAATAATCCTCAATGATTCGAGCAATATGCTTTATCAGGTGATCTATCAACTTCTACAAAAGAAGATGGGGAATTACCACCAGAATTATTATTCCGATATGTGGTTCCTTTATTAGGTCATATTCCTAACTTAAATGGGGTAACAATTACTCCAGGAACATTCGAAAGAATTAATAACTATTTCTGAAACGCAAACATTGATCCAATGACTGGAAAAGAATATACTCCTCAAAATGAATGAGATGTAAAATCAAAACAAGTAAAAAATGCTGGTGCTCTATTTAACCAAATTTTACCTCTATTGATTGATATGATTAAAGACACTGATTTAGGACAAGAAATTGAAATTTCTGAATCATCTTCATGAAAAGAAGCTTTAATTCTATTGGCTATGTCATTCTTACCAAATACAGGTCAACAATTCTTGAAAGATTCTCCAAATAGAGCTTCTCAATTTGTAATTGGTTTAAATGTTGAAAACTATACTCCAGGTCAAGAAACATTAGCAACAGAATTGGTTGCCAATGTTGGTAATGAAGAAAAACTAATGCCAATCACAGGTACAAAAGCTGGTCAAACAATTTATAAAATTGATGAAATTTCACAAGAAAATATTAATTCAACATTTATTAAAGATGGTGAAACAATTACTCAATTAGAAACGTTATTTGAATCTAATGGAACAAAAAAACCCCAAACTCCAATTAAAATGTCGAATGGATTTGTAATTTATGATCCAAGCAAACCAGATACATTAAACATACCTGCGATTACTAACTTAATGTCAGAGACTCAATATAATTTAGATGATGGTATTTCAATTAATTCAATTGCAAATGCAAGTTTAAAAATTGGTAATGAGAAATTTATACCAACAAATGCTTGAATTTATGACAACAGAGAGTTAACTCAAAATGACAACCCAGAAGTTAGCGAATTATTTGGTGAAAATGCTAATAATAAGAAAACTTCAATGAATGGTGATTGAATTAAGGCATCAGACATTGATCCAAATAAAATATCACATTCAAAAGAATTAGAATTTTCAGATAATGAAAGTGCAAGCAAAAACGCAGCATTTTCTAATAGTGCTTCTTGATTTATTAGTACTGCATTAGAAGGTAATGAAATGTCAGCTGAAAGTATTCATTATGAATTAAGACCATATTACCACTACAATAACTTGAAATTATTTGTTCCAAATGAATTAGTAGAATCTGCTAACTTATTAAGTGGTAATGGTAATCCTAAAGGCATCATCAATGATAAAGAATTGGCATGAACAAAAAATGCTAGAGCATGAGCTGGAACCGATATTACTTATGACAAATTACCTGAATCAGTTCAAGCTGCTTGAGGAGAAGAGTATAATGGCGATACATTCACATGAATTGCACCTTTCAATTTAAACTTCTCAACAAAATCTGACCAACAATTTGGTTCGTTAACTCAAATTACAGACATTTCAAAATCTACTTTCTGAGCAGATCAAGCAATTCGTCCAACAGGAACTGGTGTTACAATCGAAGTAAATGATCAATTACCAAGTTTCTTAAAAAACGTTAATGTTAAATCTCTTGAATCTGTAGATACTTATAATGGTGATTTCACTTTAGTTGATCAAGATATTTTAAATTTATTAACTGGTAGATCTATTTCTAAATATATTCCTGTTGATTATGATTTCTATGGTGATTATAAGAGAACATTACAAGGAACTAATTTACCAAAAGGTTTAGAAATACCTGTATTTGATATGAAAACACCAACACAACTTGTTGATGAATTAAATAATTCTAAAACTTTCTATATGGAAGAAAAACTAATCGAACAAGGATATGAAAACCCATTTGATTATGCAATTCAGAATAGAGACTTTACTCAAAAATACTCAGCATACACTGAACCATTTGGAGTTACAGGTGGATTTAAAGGAGTTCTTAAAGATACTCCAGGTATCTTTGCTATTCAAGGACAAGGTGGAGAAGACGATGTAATGAGTCGTTTGTCAATTCTTTACAACACCGTTGATTTAGCGGGAAACGAATTAGGATTGATTATCACAATGTCAGAATCAATTATGGCAATTAGTATTTTCTTAATTATTGGAATTATTTTAATTGCGGTATTAATTATTTCAATCATGGTCGATGTATATGTAATGATTTACCAAAAATTCATTGTTACAATGCGAGCTCTTGGTTATGGAAAACGTCGAATCATTATTAATGCTTTAGGTATATCTTCAGGATTTGGATTTGTTGCAATATTTGGTGGATATTTCTTAGGTATTCTATCAATATCAGGAATACTAACCTTGTTACAATTATTCGGAATTTATATCCCAATGTTAATTTACTGATGAGTTCCATTCGTTGTTGTAGGTGGAGTACTATTAATATTTGTACTTTCATGTCTGCTATCAATGATAAAACCATTCAAAATCAAATTGACATCATTAATGTAAAAAAGCACTTACTTAGTGCTTTTTTATTTTGATATAAGAAAAAATATTTAAAATAATATATAATATATATTGCGAGTTAATTACACGGATTAGCTCCTTGGCTTAACGGCCCACAAGACCATAAGGAGGAAATTAATTATGATTAGAAAATATGAAATTATGTTCATTATCGATCAAGACGTACAAAACGTTAAAGAAACTTCTGATAAATTAGTTAATATTTTAGCAGAAGGTGGAAAAGTATTAGAAATTGCCGATTGAGGTTTAATGGATTTTGCTTATGAAATCAACCACAAGAAAAAAGGACACTACTCAGTTGTTATTGTTGAAACAACATCTGAAGCTGTTGCTGAAATGGAACGTATTGCAGGAATTGATAAAGCAGTTGTTAGAACTTTAGTTTTAAATACAGAAAACGTACAAGACTACATTCAATCAACAGTATTATCAAAAACAGACATGACAAAATTCGAAGAAGAACGTCGTGAAAGAAGAAACTTTAAAAAACCATTTAACAAAAACTTTAACAATAATGCTGAACACGCTCCAAAAGCTGCATCAGCTAAAACTAGTTCAGTTAAGTAGTTTTATTAATTAAGAAAAGGAGATTATCTTTATGAATCAAGTTGTTATTATCGGAAGAATCACTAAAGATCCAGAATTACGTACAGCAACAAACGGGAAACCATTTGTTGGGTTTACAGTAGCTGTATCAGAATATAGTGGTGGAAATGAATTTACAAACTTTATCCCATGTATGGCTTTTGATAAAAATGCTGAAAACATGGCTAAGTTCCTAAAAAAAGGAGCACAAGTTGCTGTGAGTGGAAGAATATCAGTTAGATCAAGAGAAGTTGATGGACGTCGTCAAGACGCAGTTAATGTTAACGCAGACCGTGTACAATTTTTAGATAGCAAAACTACATCATCAAACTCAAGTTCTAATTCTGAATATGTTAAAAATGATTCAAACATTGACTTAGATCAAATGAATTCATTTGCCGGAAATAACCAACCAATTAAAGATACTTCAAGTGTTGAAGACATCATTGAAAATGATGATTCAATTTTATGAGATTAATAGAGGAGGATATATTTTATGCAAAAAAAATTCGTTAAAAAAAGAAAAAAAATTAGTTACATTAAAAAAGCTAATATTTCTTACATCGATTATAAAGATATTGAATTATTAAAAAAATTCATTTCAGGTAACGGTCAAATTTTACCAAGAAGAGTTACTGGGACAAACCCAAGTGAACAAAGAAAATTGGCATTAGCTATTAAAAAAGCACGTCAAATGGCATTATTACCATTCGTTATTGAATAAGAAAAATTGCTTCGGCAATTTTTTTATTTTTTGAAGTTTTAAGTTAAAATATAAATATAGAAAAAGGTGATTTTATGAAAGTTATATTTTTAAAAGATGTTAAAGGTCAAGGAAAAAAAGATGAAGTAAAAGAAGTGTCTGATGGATACGCTAAAAACTTTTTATTTCCAAGAGGATTAGTTAAATTAGCAACAGAAAATAGTATAAAAACTTTAAATACCAAATTACAAACAGCTAAAGAAGAAGAAAATCTTGCAAAAGCTGAAACATTACAATTAAAATCAAAATTAGAAGAAATTACTTTGCATTTTAAATTACAAGTAATTGATGAAAAAGCATTTGGTTCAATTTCAAATCAAGATATTGTTGATCAAATGAAAAATGTTTATAAAATTGAATTAGATAAACGTAAATTTGTGAATTTTAAAAACTTAAATACATTAGGAATTCACTATTTAAAAATAAAATTAGACTTTAGTATTGAAGCAAAAATAAAAGTAGAAGTTAAGGAAGCTTAAGATGGACAATCAGACAAATAATACAATTCTGGAAAATGCTGAGAGAACGGTCTTAGCAATCGCTTCGCATTCCCCAAATGCATTGCCCGAAATTTTAATGCGCTTAACAGCTGATGATTTTTATTTTGGTAATCATAAATTGGTTTATCAAGCAATCATTGATTTAAGTGCAACTTCTAAAGAAATTTCGACAACAACAATTGCTGATGAGTTAGAAAAAACAAGCAAATTATCGCAAGCTGGTGGAATTCAATTTTTAGCTTCAATTGGTGATTATTTCTTCACTGATGAAGGTGTTGAAGATTATATTGATATAGTTTTTAAAGCTTCAGCTGGTAGAAAACTAGATGCGACTTTATCTAATATTGCTGAATTAAGAAAATCAAAGGGTGATATTAATTCAATCTTAGATAAAGCACAAAGAGATTTATTAGAAATTGATTTGTCATCAAAACAAAGTGACATAATCACAATCTCTAATTCAGCTAAAAAAGTAGTAAATAAAATTAGAGAATTAGAACAAAGACCAAATACTCTAACAGGTGTAACTACTGGTTTTGCTAAATTAGATAAAATTACATCAGGTTTACAACCATCTGATTTCATTATCTTAGCAGCACGACCATCTATGGGTAAAACTGCATTCGCCTTAAATTTAGCATTTAATGCAGCCACTCAAGGTGAACATGATGCTGTGGCAATATTCTCTGTAGAAATGCCATCAGAACAACTAACACAACGTATTTTATCAACGATGACTTCAGTTGATTCAACAAAATTAAGAACCGGTAAAGGTTTAGATAAAAAAGACTGAAGTGATATTAATAAAGCAAACGACAGGTTAGAAAGTACTAAGATTTTTATTGATGATACACCAGGTATTACAATTCAACAAATTCAATCTAAGTTACATAAATTAAAACGTGATCATGGTGTTACTTTATGTGTAATCGATTACTTACAATTAATAACAACACCAGGAGCTAGTGGAAGTGATCGCCAAAACGAAATTTCTAATATCTCTCGTCAGTTAAAAAGAATTGCTCGTGATACAGGAATTCCAATTGTCTGTTTATCACAACTATCAAGAAGTGTTGAAAAACGTGAAGATAAAAGACCGATGATGTCTGATCTACGTGATTCAGGTGCGATTGAACAAGATGCTGATATTATCATGTTTTTATACAGAAAAGATTACTATGAAAATAAAAGCCAAGAAGAACGTGAAGCAGACCCAATTGATGCAACTGAATTGATTATTGCAAAACACAGAAATGGTTCAACAGGAACTGTTGAATTAACATTTAATAAAGCATTTGGTAAATTTGTAGATATGTAGAAAAATAGGTTCAAAACCTATTTTTTATTATATAATTAAAAATATGATTGCTTAATCAGGGGGAACAATGAAAAAATTACTTTCAATTTTAACAGCAGTAACAGTTGGTGGAACCACAGCCACTACTGTTGTGGCTTGTGGTGTTAAAACTCATAGTATTAAAACTACTGCTGATTTTACAGTGACTGACGGGCCATTTTTTAACTATGAAGTAGATGAAAATGGAGAAAATGGTAAGTACGTTGCTAATAACGACAAAAATACTAATTATACTGCATCAGATAAGGTTGATGAAAGATCAAGAACTAATATGGAAATGTTAGATTCAACACCAGTTGGTGGAAAATTTTCAGAAATGATGAGATATGCTTTCAACCTATTAAACTTTGGTAAATCAACATCTGTAAATGGTATTGAAAGTCATAGACGAACTTATTCATTATATCCAGATGAAGAAAATAGTATGTTTACGGTTGATGGATATTACCAAATTGCTGGTGATGAAACAATGACTCAAGAAGAATATTATACTCATGATAAATTCCGAGGAATCAATTCTATTCCTGCATTAATTCAATATAATGAATATTTAATGAGTAATCCAAACTTTACCCCAATAACAGAAGTAGATCAAACTGCATTGAATGCTTTAAATTCTGAAGGTGAAGCTGGCGCAGGTAAAGAATTTGTTAAAGTTTATAAAGGTGAAAAGGATTCTTCATTTATTGAACAATCATTTAATCTTGCAGGAAAACCTAAAGTAACTAATGGTCATATTGCAAAAATGGTTGACTCTCAAACAGGCGAAGAAGTAGCGGATGCGGATTTAGTTTTCAAAGAATTTGGTAAAGTTGCTAAAATCAACGCTGAAAAAAACATCGAGGGTGAAAAAATTGGTGGGTTATCATTGGATCCGTTTAAAACATTAACAATTGGTGAAACAGATGTCAACAGTATTCTTAATACAGGAAGTGTTTCATTCAATCCCGTACTTGATGATGATGCATGAAAAACAGAAAATGAAACTTATCATATTTTCAAAAATTCAGATACTCCTACTGGAAAAATTGCAGATATAAATAAATTTGACATTAGAGAAGATAAATCGGAAGGTGATGAAAAAGTTAAACGTGAAATTTCAGCAAGAAAAGTTTTCTTAGATCCTGTTGGCGCTTTTGATGTAATATATAAATTTAAAGCAGATATGGATGATTCTTCATCAAGCGAATTTGATATCAAAGTTGAAATAGATGGATTAAATGCCATTTATCAACCTAAAATTATGGAAATTGTTACTGGTAAAACAACAGATGAAGAGCCTAAAGATATAAAACATCAAATAGTTGGTTGACAATTAGTTGGTTACCAATTTAATAATGATGAAATCGCAGCGTTCGATGCTAATGGTGATTCTAAAAAAGATGACTACTCAAAAGCGATGTTTAAAGACTTAAAATTAAACTTAAAAAGTATTACAAAAAGTAAATAATACAATATATAATAGTAAATGAGGACAAAGTCCTTTTTTATTTGGAAAATTTATTATATTAACTACATTTTAAAGAGTATTTTAATTATAATTATATAAATAGTATAAATTAGGGAGAAATATGGAAAAAATAAGTACTTGGTTGCTAGAAGAGAGTAATTTAGCATTGGCAACAGCATTTTTTACATTATTCTGTATTTTTGCATATGGAATTTTTGAAATTTCTAATTACAGTTATAAAAGGAAAAAAAATATTCCCTACAACGGTCTTAAATTCACAACTAGAAACATAACTTATATAGCTATGATGATCGCGGTGTCTGTTGCAGTAACTGTTGTTATATCTGTAACACTACCAATTACGGTATTCCCGCCAATTAGAGTTGCCTTTGAAGGTATTATGATAAAAATAACTGGTATGATTTTTGGTCCAGTAGTTGGAATAATAGTTGGTTTAATTACTGAAATATTAGCAATGATATTTGTTCCTTCATTTATTCATATTGCTTATTTATTAGTGGCTGTTGGTTTTGGATTTTGATCAGGACTTGCTTCATTTACTTTTAAACTTAAAGGTAAAAAGCAAATGTATACATATTCAATGATTGTTGGATTTATTTTAATATTTACTGCATTTATGTACTTTATTTTAGTTGCTAGAGATTCGTCTGATCCGATTTCGTTTTTCGGGTTTGAAATTTCATCAGCATTCTTCCCTATATTCTTCATTATTATGATGAGTGTAACTTTGGGGGTTATTTCATTACTTACTTTAGTTTTATACTTTACTAAAAACGGTAAATGACTAAATATTGTTTTACCAATTCTTTTAATTTGTACAGTTACTGAAGTTTTATCAACAATATTACTTGCTGCATGAGGAGACAACTCATTCATGCAAAGTGGATATATGTCTATGGTTGTTGTTAGATTAGCTCAAACACCAATTAAAATTTTATTCAATACAGCTGTTTTAACAACTGTTTATTCAGTTATGAAACCTTTGATCAAAGGTGCAAAATAAGGAGTTATCATGAAAACAAATACTTCATTTTCAAAACCATTACAAGATTTACAACGTAGAGAAATGAATATTTACATGTGCGGTCCAACTGTTTATAACTTTATTCATATTGGTAATGCTAGACCAGCTGTTTTAGCAGATATGTTTGTAAGATTTTTAAAATCTAAAAAAACACAAATTAATTACTTACAAAATATTACAGATATTGATGACAAAATTATTAATAAAGCAATTGAAGAAAACATTTCTGAAAAAGAAATTGCAGAAAAATTTACAAAAGCGTATTTAGAAGATCTAGATAGTCTTAATGTTATGAGACCCAATAAAATAACTCCTATCAGTGAAAAGATGCCAGAAATGATTTCTTTTATTGAACAATTAATAAATAATGGATCAGCTTATGAAGTTGATGGAGATGTTTATTTTGATGTTTTAAAATTTGAAAATCAATATGGTAAACTCGCAAATAAAAAACTTGACGAATTAATTGTTGGAGAAAGAATCGCAGTCGATGTTAAAAAGAAAAGCCCTTATGATTTTTCAATATGAAAAAAAACAAATGTAGGAATAACATGAGACTCTCCATTTGGTAAAGGAAGACCTGGATGACACACCGAATGTGCTGTACTTATTGATGATTACTTTAATAGTCAAACAATTGATATACATTTTGGTGGTATTGATTTAAAATTCCCACATCATGAAAATGAAAGAATTCAATTTATTGCAAAAAACCAAGCAGAAATTGCGAATGTTTGAATGCACAATGGACATGTAACGATCGAAGACGAAAAAATGTCTAAATCATTAGGTAATACAATTTTGGTGCGAGACTTTGTTTCAGAAAATGGTCCTGACTTGTTACGTTGAGTATTTATGACAACACACTTTAGACAACCATTAAATATTAACCAAGATATTATTGAACAAGGTAAAAAGTTTTTTGTAAAATTGATAAACATTAAGAAAAAAATCACAATGGCATTAATTAGTGGTTTGGTTAATCAAACTAACGAAATCGATGAAACTAGTTATAATACTTTTAGTGAATATATGAGAAATGATCTTAATACATCGATGGTTTTAACTTTGATCGATGAAATGATGAAAGATATCAATAAAGATAATAATATTTTAAAATATAACACCCTTCAAATAATTTGTAATGAAATATTAGGATTTATCTTCGACTTTAAGATTACATTTACAAAAGATGATCAAAATTTATACCAAAAATGAAAACAATTTTTAGTAGAAAAAGATTTTGATGCAGCTGATCAAATCAGAGAGCAATTAATTGAAAGGAACTTAATTTAATATGGAAAATTTAAATTTAATATATGGTAAACACGCCATTGAAGAGTTTCTTTTAAAACACCCTAAAATGGTGAAAAAGATTTGAGTTAAAGATAAAAAAT
Organism: Mesoplasma photuris ATCC 49581; assembly: GCF_000702725.1. Taxonomy (GTDB): domain Bacteria; phylum Bacillota_I; class Bacilli_A; order Mycoplasmatales; family Mycoplasmataceae; genus Tullyiplasma; species Tullyiplasma photuris. The sequence continues at coordinate 264,199 of NZ_JNJI01000002.1, forward strand.
ATTTAGAAAAATTCACAAATTTAAATGAGTTTAGAATTGAAGTTCAAATTACATCAGAAGAAAAATTTCAAAAAATGTTTTCAGAATATGTTAATCATCAAGGGATGGTAGCAGAAGTTAAAGAATATAACTATATTCCATTTAAAACAGCTTTAGCAAACATGAATAAAAAAGATAAAAACGTTGTATTAATGTTAGATCAAATTCATGATCCATATAATTTTGGAGCAATATTGCGATCATCTAGTCTAATGGGAGTTACAAATGTAATCATTCTTGAACAAAGACAAGTTCAAATAACACCAACGGTTGTTAAAACTTCAGCAGGTACTGTTTATGACTTAGATGTAACTAAAGTAACAAATTTAAATTCCGTGATTAAACAATTGCAGGAAAATAATTTTTGAGTTTATTCAACCAACTTAAATAAAGACTCAGTTGATATTAGAAAAGTGGATTTTGCTAATAATTCAGTGATAATAATTGGAAATGAACAAAAAGGTGTTTCAGAATTAGTCACAAAAAATAGTGATATGAATATCTTTGTTCCATCAACAAAAAGCATCGACTCTTACAATGCATCAGTAGCTGCTTCGTTAGTTTTATATGAAGTTGCAAATAAATTAAAAATATTTGGTTAGTGGCAAGATTGTTATTAATTAACTATTCTATATAATATAAATGAAACGGAGGGTAATCAATATGGGAGCAAATAGTAGAAAAGCGATTTTAGTTTGTGAAATTTGTTTAAGTAGAAATTATTCTCAAACAAAGAGTACTTTAACTCAAAAAGAAAGATTAGTAGTTAAAAAGTTTTGTTCTTCTTGTAATCAACATACAACACATAAGGAAACAAGATAATGTCTGAAAAAGTTTCTAAATCAGAATTAAAAGCAAAAGCTAAGTTTGAAAAACTTGAACAAAAAAGATTACAAAAAGAACAAAAAATAGCGTCTGGTAAAAAACAAAAAATATCAAGTGACGCTACTGCTAAAATCAAAGAAATTAAAAAACCAAAAGAAAAACGTAATTGAAAATTGGAATTTAAAGAATTTCCAATCAAGATGGTTAAAGAAGTTGGAAAAATTAAGTGATCAGGAAGTGATAACTTAACTAGAAAATATATAACAGTACTTATTTTTATGTTGTTATTCGCTGTGGTATTTATCTTCGTTGATTGAGGATTACAAGAATTATTAACATTAATCAAAGTAGTATAGAGGAGAAAAAATGTCAAAAATTAACATTGCACAATTAGAAGCAGAAATAATGAATGCTGAAGGACAATGATTCGTTGTTAACTGTCAAACAGGACACGAAGATAAAGTTCAACAAGATTTAATTATGAAAGTTGAAAATGAAAAATTAGCAGATGAAGTATTCGATGTTAAAATTTCAAAAAGAACAGTTGAAACACCAACTGGTAATTTAAAAGAAAAGAATAAGTTCCCGGGTTATATTTTCATTAATATGATCATGTCTGAAAGAGCTTGATTTATTATTCGTAATACACCAGGTGTAACAGGATTTATTGGTTCTTCAGGAAGAGGAGCAAAACCATTTCCATTATCAACAGAAGAAGTTTTGAATATGTTGATTCCCGCTGAAGATTTAGTTGATAAAAAAGAAGTTACTGTTGAAGAAACTATGACAACTGAAGAATCAAATAAAGTAAAAGGAATTGCTGTTGCTAAAAAAGAATTAAAAACAGCTCCTTTTGAACAAGGAGATGTTGTTTTGGTAATCAACGGTTTACATTCAAACGAAGAAGGAAAAGTTGTTGAAATGGATTACAGTAACGGAGTTGCTACAATTTCATTAGAGTTTTTCGGAAGATTTGTTAATACAGAAATTCCTTTTGAAGACTTACAACCAGTTAAAGAATATTAATAGAGTGCATTGCACTTTTTTTATTTTTTCTTTATAATTATAGAAGGCCGATTTTTATTGTGGGAGAACTGCTTAAATAAACTAGCATTCATTCGGACCACAGCGAGTAAAAACCAGTCAACTAAGAAAAATTAGGAGGACACACCCGTGGCTAAAAAAATCACACGTATTGCTAAGTTAGAATTTATGGCTATGCAAGCTAAACCAGGAGCTGAGTTAGCTTCATTAGGTATTAACATGCCTGAATTCACAAAGCAATTTAACGATGCTACTAAAGATCGTGCAGGAGACGTAGTTCCTGTTGTTATTACTGCTTATGATGATAAATCATTTGATTATGTATTAAAAACTACACCCGCAGCTGTTTTATTATTAAGAGCAGCTGGAATTCAAAAAGGATCTCAAAATCCTGGGAAAAAAGTTGTTGCTACAATTTCAGCAGACAAAGTTAGAGAAATCGCTGAATATAAATTAGTAGACTTAAATGCTAATTCAGTTGAAGCTGCTATGAAAATTATTGCTGGTACAGCGAGAAACATGGGAATCAACATTGAAGGTATGGAGGAAACTGTATAATGGCTAAAGTTACAAAAAGATTATCAACAGCTTATGCTAAAGTTGAAAAACATACAGTTTATTCTATTCAAGATGCTTTGAAATTAGCAAAAGAAACTTCAACAACAAAATTCGATTCAACAGTTGAAGTTGCATTTAATTTAAATATTGATCCAAGAAAAGCTGATCAACAAATTCGTGGAGCTATCGTGTTACCAGAAGGTACAGGAAAAACTCAAAAAGTTTTAGTATTAACAAATACTAAAGTTAAAGAAGCACAAGATGCTGGGGCAGATTTTGTTGGTGGAGAAGAATTAATCGAAAAAATTTCTAAAGAAAACTGATTCGAATTCGACGTTATCGTTGCTACACCAGAAATGATGGCTAAATTAGGAGCAATCGGGAAAGTTTTAGGACCAAAAGGTTTAATGCCAAACCCTAAAACTGGAACAGTTACTATGGATGTTGCTAAAGCAATTGATGAAATTAAAAAAGGTAAAATTGAATACCGTGCTGATAAAGAAGGAAATGTTCACACAATCATCGGAAAAGCATCATTCACTTTAGAAGCTTTAGAAGCAAACTTCAAAGCTATCGTTTCAGCAATTAGAGCAGCTAAACCTCAAACAGTTAAAGGTGATTACTTTATTAATGTAACTATCTCAACTACAATGGGTCCTGGAATTAAAACTGAAATTAACTAATTAAAACAATTAAAACCGCAAGGTTTTTTTATTTTTTCAGAAGTATTTAAAACTGATTAAAAAAATGTTATTATATTATTGCTATTAGTACCGAAGAAAGTAACCGGGATTTATCCCTTAATCTGTTACCGAGGAAAAATGTTTTTACTTTAAAAAAACTTTTTTGTTTTCCTCGGATTTATACCGAGGTTTTTTATTGGTTTTATTAGAACAAAGGAGGAATGTAAATGTCAAATACAAGACCTGCACACGCAAAAAAAGCTGAAGTTGTTGCTGAGATCGTAGCAAAAATTAACGCCGCTCAAGGTGTTGCTGTTGCTGAATACAAAAACTTAACAGTTGCTCAAATGACAACTTTCAGACGTGAAGCTTTAAAACAAGGAATTGAAGTTAAAGTTTATAAAGATTCTTTATTTAGAAGAGCAGCTGATGAAGCTGGAAAATCTGAATTAAATGAATTCTTAACACAACAAAATGTATTTATCTTCTCAAACGAAGACGGAGTAGCTGCTTCTAAATTAGTAGCTAAATTCGCTAAAACAAACGAAGATATGAAATTAAAAGCTGGTATCTACGAAGGAAAAGTTATGGATACTGCTGCAATCAACGAAATTGCATCTTTACCTTCAAAAGATGAATTATACTCAATGTTTGCATCAAGCCTTATTTACCCATTACGTCAAGTTATGGCTGTAATTAACGCAGTTGCTGATACTAAATCAGAATAACAATTATTTAAAACATTATAAAAATATAGTGTACTAAATGGCAAAATATTAAATAAATAAAGGAGACCATTATCATGGCTATTACAAAACAAGATATTATTAATGCATTAGAAGAAATGAAATTAGCTGAATTAAACGAATTAGTTAAAGCAATCGAAGAACACTTTGACGTTGTTGCTTCAGCAGGATTCGCAGCAGCAGCACCAGTTGCAGCAGCAGCTGGAGAACCTACAGAAGTAGCAGTAGTTATTACTGCAGTAGGTGGAGAAAAAGTTAAAGTTATTAAAGTTGTTAAAGATTTAACAGGTTTAGGATTAATGGATGCTAAAAAAATGGTTGATGGAGCAACACCAATCACAGTTAAAGAAAACGTTAAAGTAGAAGACGCTGAAGCAATGAAAGCTCAATTAGTTGAAGCTGGTGCATCAGTAGATTTAAAATAATCTAGAGTTTTATAAAACCAAAATAGGCTATGCCTATTTTTTTTATTGTTTAACAAAGAAAAGGTCAGTTTATTAAATGACAAAATTTCTAAAAATGTAGATTTTATAAGGTCTATATGTTGTTTTCCACAAGATAATAGTTTAAAATTATATAAATTGAGTCTAGTTTAGTTGTTAAGAGCTTCTACTATTCTCTTAATTTTGTCTAAAGGACAAAAAGTTAGGGGAGCATAGTGACGAGTTTAAATTATTTTTTAGATAAAAAATCATTGAATAAGTTATTAAAAGATCTTGAAAGCAAAATATGAGAAGCAAACATTCCTATTTCAATCAACAATAAGTTGAGGTTTAACCTAATAAAACAAATTGAAGCTGATTCATACATAACCGATTATATGAATGCGTATAAGGTGAATAACCAATATGCCCCGCTTCAGATTATTAATAACCTAGATATTACAAGTCTTTTATTAATAGATGGTGATTTAACAAATAAAACGCCTGAATACGTTTATAACGCTATTGTTGAAATACGTAGAGGACGTAAAGCTATGAATACAGATGAAAAGATTATATGAAACGTTGTTGAAGCATATAATCTTATTCAAAAAGAACAATTCGAAATCAATGAAGATAATTTCGAATTGTTTGTCCATATTATTTTTAGAAATATTGGTTTAGATTTAGATAATAAAAATTCTTATTATCGACAAGATAATGATAAAACATTAATCAAAAGTGTTTTTCCATTTGATTTAATTGATGAAGAACTTTTGGGTTTAATTGATTATATTAAAAGTCTTAAGAAAACTAAACTTGGAGGATTTACTCAGTCATACTTGATTTTTATTCAAGTATTATTGATCAGTCCTTATCGAAAATATAATTTTATTGTGGCAACTTTATTGTCACAATGATATTTATATCAATCAAATTTAAATTATAAAATGATGCATCCAATTTATAAAATTACAAATAACTGAAAAGAATTTATTGGTTTATTAGATGAAGTTAGTTCAAAAGATTTTACAATAGATAGTATTTTAGAATTTATAAGAAGAGCGTTAAAAGAAGAAGTAAATATTTCTTATCGAAATTTATTAATTGAAAAGTGATTGAAAAATAACAAATGTAAAAACTTATTTAAAAACGATTTTCAAAAAATTATATTAGCATTGGTTGTCAACTACCCTAAGGTTGAAATCAGCTTGCAACAAATTAGACATGAATTTTCTTTTGCAGGAGAATTCTGCATTAGCAAAAAAGAGATGGAAGAACATCTTCAAACATTAGTTGATAACAAGATATTGATCACAAAACCAGGACAAACAGTCAAGTATCAGTTACTTGAAAAAGAGTTAATTAAAATAAAGCTATTATTAGCACAATAAGAAAGGCAAAAACATGACTTATAAAATTAAAAAAATAAACCGTGGTGTTGAAAGAAGAGATTATACAAAAGTTTCTGGAGATTTAGCATTACCTAACTTGATCGCAATTCAAACAGAAACATTTGATTGATTTAAAGAAACAGGAATTCAAGAAGTATTTGATGAATTTTTCCCATTAAGTCAAAATGATGGAAAAAACATTTTTACAATCAATAAATGAATTATTGGTAATTTAAACATGTCAATTAATGAAGCAAAAGAGAGATCAAAAATATTTGATGCTCCAATTTTGGCTGAAGCTTCATTATTTGTTAACTTAGAAGACGAAGAAATCTTTTTACCAGAAGGTAAATTTGACGAGAAAAAAGTTGTTATCGAATGAATTACTGATAAATATGGTGCAACAGGGATTAAATTAGAATCTCAAAATGAAAAAACATATTCATTTACATACCAACATAAAACAACTAAAAAAGAAAAATTCAACGAAGAAAAAAACAAAGAATTATATGGACACTTTTTTGGTAATGAATTAAAAATGAATGAAGATGACATGATCATCATTACTATTAAAGAAACTAAAGAAGATAAAATTATTGCCGATGTAAACATCATCAAAAAAGGAATCATTTTCTTAGGTGATTTCCCAATGATGACAGATTCAGGAACATTCATTATTAATGGATCACAAAAAATTGTTGTTTCTCAATTAGTTAGATCACCTGGAACTTACTTTAATAAAACTCTTAACCGTAAAAATGGTGAGATGATTTATTCTGCTGATATTATTCCTGCTCGTGGTACATGATTGGAATTTGAAACTGAAACTAAGAAAAATTCAGAGACTAATGACGCATCACTTATGGTGAGAATTGATAAATCAAGAAAAACCACTGCTACTTCTTTACTAACAACTTTAGGAATTAAAAAAGAAGAAATTTTAGATATTTTTGGAAATGATTTAATTTTAACAAACTCATACTCTCAAGATAATTTAACAGATAACTGAGAATTTGATTTTGAAAACCAAGTTCGTGAAATTTATAAAAAAATTAAACAAGACGAAATTGCTACAACTGAAGGTGCTACAAAATACATTTACGGTTTATTATTCGATAAACGTAAATACGATTTAACAAAAGCTGGAAGATTTAAATTAAATCAAAAACTAGCAATCAAAAACAGAATTTTAGGAAAAACAATTGCTGAAGATATTGTTGATGCTAAAGGTAATGTTTTAGTTGCAAAAGATACTTTAGTTGTTAAATCAAACATTAAAGAAATCGCCACAGCTTTAGAAGGTAAAGTTATGGTTAAGACAATTAATTTCTCTGCAGGAATTAATGGTGCTAACCAAGTTCAAACTTTAAAATTATATAAAGATAATGATTTAAAATCAGAAACTGTTACTTTAGTTGGAAATATATCAACAACAACTGACGAATTTGTAACCGTGCCAGATATTTTAGCAACAATTTCATATGGAATTGAATTAGATAACGGAATTGGTGAAATCGATGATATCGATCACTTAGGTAACCGTCGTGTTAGAACAACTGGTGAATTATTACAAAATCAATTCAGAATTGGTTTAGCTCGTATTGAGAAAAATATTAAAGATAAATTAACTACAAATGACTTATTTAAATTAAAGGCATCAACTGTAATTAATAACAAACCATTAACTTCTGTAATTGGTGAGTTCTTTAACTTATCTCAACTATCACAATTCATGGATCAAATTAACCCATTATCAGAATTAACAAACAAACGTAGATTAACAGCATTAGGTCCTGGTGGACTTTCAAGAGAACGTGCTGGATTAGAAGTTCGTGACGTTCACCCTTCACATTATGGAAGAATTTGTCCGATTGAAACTCCAGAAGGACCAAACATCGGTCTTATTAACAACTTATCAACTTATGCAGCCGTTAACGAATACGGTTTCATTACAACTCCATACAGAAAAGTTGAAAATGGTTTAATCTTAAATGATGAAATCGTTCACTTAACAGCTGATGAAGAAAAAGACTTTATTATTGCTCAAGCAAACGTTGAAAAAGATGGAGATACAATTTTAATTCCTCATGGGGAAATGGGAATTGTTTCTCGTTATAAAGGTGATGATTACATCGCTGCAATTAACGAAATTGATTACATCGACGTTTCACCAAAACAAATCGTATCAGTAGCTACATCAGCTATTCCTTTCTTAGAACACGATGATGCTAACCGTGCCTTGATGGGAGCAAACATGCAACGTCAAGCTGTACCTTTAATTAATCCTGAATCTCCAATTGTTGGAACAGGTATTGAATTTGAAGCTGCGCGTGACTCAGGATCTGCTGTAGTTGCTTTAGAAGATGGTGTTGTTAAATACGTTGACTCAACAAGAATTACTGTTGAATCAAAAAACGGATCAAAAACATATACATTATCTAATTGAGAAAGATCAAACAATGGATCAGCTATTGTTCAATCATCAATTGTTAAAGTTGGTGACAAAGTAAAAGCTGGAGAAATTATTGCTGATGGTCCTTCAATGGATAAAGGTGAATTAGCTATCGGTCAAAACGTTGTTGTTGCCTTTTCAACATACAACGGTTACAACTTCGAGGACGCGATTATCATGTCTGAAAGAGTTGTGATGGAAGATAGATTTACATCAGTTCACATTGATGAATATACAATCGAAATCAGAAATACAAAACAAGGTGCTGAAGAAGTAACAAGTGAAATTCCAAACGTTTCAGAACAAGCTAAAAAATTCTTAGACGAAGATGGTATTGTTAGAATCGGAACTGAAGTTAAAGTTGGAGATATTTTAGTTGGTAAAGTTACACCAAAAGGTCAAGCTCAACAATTATCACCAGAAGATAAATTATTACAAGCAATTTTTGGTGACAAATCTAAACATGTTAAAGATAGTTCATTAAAAGTACCAAATGGTGGTGAAGGAATTGTTCAAGCAGTTAAACGTTTCAAAGTTGAAGATGGTTATGATGATTTAGGAGCTGATGTAATCGAAAAAGTTATTGTTTACATCGTTCAAAAACGTAAAATCCAAGAAGGTGATAAAATGTCTGGACGACACGGAAATAAAGGTATTATTTCTCGTATCTTACCAATTGAAGACATGCCTCACTTAGAAGACGGAACACCAGTTGACATTATGTTAAACCCACAAGGGGTTCCATCACGTATGAATATTGGTCAAATTTTAGAAATTCACTTAGGTATGGCTGCTCAAAAACTTGGTTTAAAAATTAATACACCAGTATTTGAAGGTTTAAATGAAGAAGAATTAAAAGATATCATGGCAGAAGCTGGAATGACAAACTTTGGTAAAGTTAACTTAATCGATGGTCAAACTGGAGAAATGATTGACAAACCAATTTCAGTTGGTGTAATGTACATGTTGAAACTATCACACATGGTTGATGATAAATTACATGCACGTAACGTAGGACCATACTCATTAATTACTCAACAACCATTAGGAGGTAAAGCTCAAAATGGTGGACAACGTTTCGGAGAAATGGAAGTTTGAGCATTAGAAGCTTATGGAGCTGCACATACATTGAGAGAAATCTTAACAATTAAATCAGATGATATTAAAGGTCGTTCAAAAACTTATGAAGCTATTGTTAGATCAAAACGTTTACCTGAACCAGGAATTCCTGAATCATTCAACGTTCTAACAAAAGAAATTATGGGATTAGGATTCGATATGTACATGATTGATGATGAAGGAAACAAAATCGCAATTAATGCATACGATGACATTGAATCAGATGATTTAGAATTAGATAGTGATTACCAATCAAATGATACATTTTCTATCGGTGAAAAAATGGAAATTGAATTTGAGGAAATGGTAATCGTATCTGATGAAGAAATTAATCAAGATTTTGAAAACGAAGTAGAATAGTAGGAGAGGGAAATAAAGATGGCATTTAACAAAAACAAAAAAGCTATTAAGATTGAACTATCAAGTGCTGATAGAATTAAATCTTGATCAAAAGCATATAGTTCAAATCCTCAATTAGTAAGTAAAATTGTTGAACATAATGAAAAAGTTAGAGCTAATCTTGCTTCAATTAGAGCAAGACAAGCTATAGCTGATGATTTTTTACCAGAAGATTTACAATTAAAACAATTACCAGGAGAAGTTTCAAAACCTGAAACAATTAACTATAAAACTCTTAAACCAGAAAAAGATGGTCTATTTGATGAAAGAATTTTCGGACCAACTAAAAACTTCGAGTGTGCTTGTGGTAAATACAAAAAAGCTAACCCAATGAACAAAGGTAAAATTTGTGATAAATGTGGTGTGGAATTAACTGAATCAATCGTAAGACGTGAAAGAATGGGATTTATTGAATTAGAAGTTCCAGTAACTCACATCTGAATGTTGAAAGTATCTCCTTCAAGAATTTCTTCAATTTTAGATTTAAAAACTAAAGAATTAGAAGAAGTTGTATACTTCGTTTCACACATTGTATTAGAAACTGGAGACACTAACTTTAATGTAAAAGACATTTTAGATTTAGGTGGATCAAAATCAATTAAAACTCGTGAAAACATTAAAAAAGAAATTGATAACGTTGTTTCATTAATTAAAGAACAATTCGATGAAGAACATAGAGATTACAAAAAAGCAAATAGATTATTAGCTGAATTATTAAATACTAATATTCCATTTTCAATTGATGAAGCATGTGCTTTAATCTCTAAATATACTGGTGCTAAATTTGGTATTGGTGCTGAAGCTATTGAATACTTATTGAAAAAAATAGATTTAGAAGCAGAAATCAAAGCATTAAGAGCTGATTTAGAAACTAAAAAAGAATCAAGTGATCAATCTAAATCTTTAAAACGTTTAGAAGTTTTAGATTCATTATTTAGATCAAATCAAAAACCAGAATGAATGATTTTAAGAACTATTCCGGTTATCCCACCAGATATCAGACCAATCATTCAATTAGATGGTGGTAGATTTACTACTTCTGAAATCAATGATTTATACAGAAGAATTATTATTAGAAATGAACGTCTTAAAAAAGTTAAAGAAATGGGTGCACCATCAATCATTATCAATAACGAAAAACGTATGTTACAAGAAGCTGTTGATGCTTTATTAGATAATGAACGTAAACCAAGACCAGTTCAAAACAAAGACAAACGTGCTTTAAAATCATTAACATCAATCTTAAAAGGAAAACAAGGACGTTTCCGTCAAAACCTTTTAGGTAAACGTGTTGATTACTCAGGGCGTTCAGTTATTGCTATTGGACCAGATTTAAAAATGTATGAAGCTGGATTACCAAAAGAAATGGCAATCGTATTATTCAAACCATTCTTAATTAAGTGATTACAAGAACATGATATGGCTGAAAACGTTAAAGTTGCAGAAAAAATGATTCAACAAAACGATCCAGCAGTATGACATGCTTTAGAAGAAGTTATTGTTGAAAGACCAGTTTTATTAAACCGTGCTCCAACACTTCACCGTTTAGGAATTCAAGCATTTGAACCAAAATTAGTTAAAGGGAAAGCAATTCGTTTACACCCATTAGTAACTACAGCTTTCAATGCCGATTTCGATGGGGACCAAATGGCTGTTCACGTTCCAATTACAAAAGAAGCAATCGCTGAAGCGCGTGCTCTAATGTTGGGGTCAAATGCAATTTTAGGACCAAAAGATGGAAAAGCTATTGTTACTCCTGGTCAGGATATCATTTTAGGTAATTACTATGTAACTACAGAAGAAAAAGATGTTGAAGGTCAAGGAATGATGTTTGCAAATCCTCAAGAAGCAATTACAGCATACGATAACAAAGTTATTAACTTAAATGCACTAGTTGGTCTTGCAGTATCATCATTATCAAGTAAGAAATTTACTGATGAACAAAAAGAAAAATATTTAATCACAACAGTTGGTAAGATATTATTCAACCAAATATTTAATGAAGAATTCCCATGAATTAATGGCCCTGCAATTAATACTGCAAAAGATGCAATCGTAAATGATTTATATGATTTTAATGTTGATATCAATGAAGCAATTTCTAAATCAACTTTAAAACAACCAATCAAGAAAAAAGAATTATCATTAATTATTGAAAAATACTTTAATGAATATGGTTCAAGAGCTACAGCTGAAATGTTAGATAACATGAAAGACTTAGGGTTCTTATTCTCAACTAAATCAGGAGTAACAATTTCTGCTGGTGACGTTATTGCTTATGAAGCAAAAGAAGAAAAATTTGAAGCAGCTGATCAAAAAGTAGCTCAAATTATTCAATTCTACAAAGAAGGTATGTTAACAGCTTCTGAGAAAAAACGTCGTGTAATCGAAGTTTGATCAAAAGTTAAAGATGAAGTTCAAAAAGAACTTGAGACAGTATTGCGTAAAGACCCTAAAAACCCAGTATTCGTGATGGCGGATTCTGGAGCTCGTGGTAACGTATCTAACTTCACTCAACTTGTAGGTATGCGTGGACTTATGAACGATACAAAAGGGGATATTAAAGAAATTCCGATTAAATCATCATTCCGTGAAGGTTTAACAGTTTCTGAATACTTCGTTTCTACCCATGGTGCTCGTAAAGGTATGGCTGATATTGCCTTAAAAACTGCCGATTCAGGTTACTTAACACGTCGTTTAGTTGATGTATCACAAGAAATTGTTGTTAATAATGATGATTGTTTAACTCAAGAAGGTTACCCAGTTAAAGCAATTATTGATACAAAACACGATAATACAATCGTCCCATTAAAAGATCGTTTAAATGGTCGTTTCACTTTCGAAGATATCAATGATGCTCAAGGAAACTTAATTGTTGCTAAAAATACATTAATTACAAATGAAATTGCAAATGCTATCGTTGCTGCTGGAATTGAAATTGTAAATATTCGTTCAGTTTTAACATGTGAACAACCAAAAGGTGTTTGTCAAATGTGTTACGGACGTAACTTAGCAACAGGTGCATTAGTTGAAAAAGGTGAACCTGTTGGGGTTGTGGCTGCTCAATCAATTGGGGAACCCGGAACTCAACTTACAATGCGTAACTTCCATACCGGAGGGGTTGCTGGTAATGCCGATATTACTCAAGGGTTACCACGTATTAAAGAATTATTAGACGTAACAACACCAAAAGGTGCAGTTGCTATTATTTCTCAAGAAGATGGAATTATCAGTGATATTCAAGATAACGAAGGTGTTTACACAATCGTTGTTGGAGATAGACTTTACAAAACTGAATTTAATGCTGTTTTAAGAGTTGAAAAAGGTCAATCAGTTGCTAAAGGACAAAAATTAACTGAAGGTGCAGTTGACTTAAATGAATTATTAAAATTTGGTGGAAGAGTTGCAGTTCAAAATTACATTCTTAAAGAAGTACAAAAAGTTTATCGTTTACAAGGTATTGAAATTTCAGATAAATATATTGAAATCATTATTAAACAAATGTTAAACAAAATTAGAATTACAGATGGTAAAAAAACTGATTTATTACCCGGAGAAATTATTACTATCCAAGCTTACCACAGAATGACAGAAGGAATGGCTAATGAAGCTAAACCTACATTCGAAGAACTAATCTTTGGTATTAAAAAAGCTCCTCTAGAATCAGAATCATGATTATCATCAGCTTCATTCCAAGATACAGCTAGAGTATTAACAAAAGCTATTATTAGAGGTAAAGAAGATAAACTTGAAGGATTAAAAGAAAATATCATGTTAGGAAACTTAATTCCTGCAGGTACAGGATTAACAGGAACTGAAAAAGTTGAAGAAACTGCTGATCTATACAACAAAAATAGATATTAATAATCTTATAAAATAACCTACGGGTTATTTTTTTTATAAAAAAAAGCACCTTTAATAAGGTGTGTGATCAAATAAATTTTACCATGAAAAATCTTCTCAAATTGATAACAATTTAAATTAAAAAAAACATAAAAATTCATTTAAAAAAAATTAATTATTAAAGTATAATTTTAAAAATAAAAAGAGGGAGAGAAAATGGAAAATTGATATATTCACTTTTTATCAGAATTTGTAGGTAGTTTCTTACTTGTTTTGATCGGGAGTTCAATGATGCTAAATTTGTTCTTAAAAGGAACTTTAGCATATAAAGAAAAACCAAGCAGTCTTCACATTGCTTTTGGTTGAGCATCGGCTGTTGTTGTTGCAGTTGTTGTTGGTCTAATGATTGGTGGCAGATCACATATAAATTTTGCAATTACGATTGTTTATATTATAAGCGGTTGAGAAAATGAAGTTGGACCATACTGAATGATACCTGTATATTTTGCTGCACAAGCAGCAGGTTTCACATTAGGATATGCAATTGTTACATTATTGTATTTTTCAAAAATGAAAGAAAATGCCAAAGAAGGACTTGGAAAAATGTTAATTGTTGGTTATGCTAGTGGAACAACTAGCAAATCAAAAGTAATAGCTGGGTTAAATGAATTTATAAGTATGTTTATATTCTTAATAGCATTCGTATTTATGATTGGAAACTATAATAATATATTAGCTCCAGGAGTATCGTTTATATTCTTATTTATCATAGTCCTAGCAATAAGTTTTGCGTTTTCATCAATGACTACATCAGGAATTAATCCTATAAAAGATTTGGTTGGAAGAACATTCCACCATGCTTTAAAAATAGAGGGAAAAGGAAGTTCTAATTGATCATTTGCTTGAATTCCAGTTACTTTTACAATGCTTGCAGGTGTGGTTGTAGGGATAGGATTAAAATTTTTAGGATAACTTAGGTTGTCTTTTTTTATTTTTAATGCAAAATAAAAAATGAGTAATATTACTTGTTAAGGAGAAAAATGTACAAGATAAATAATGATGAAATCAAACTTTTAATTTCAGATGTTGATGGAACTTTATTTGAAGAAGCGCGTTATGGAGCGATTCCAAGTAGAGATAAAAAAGTTTTAGGAGATTTTATTTCTAAAGGTAACTATTTTATGTTAAATACTGGTAATTTACCATTTATGATGGAAAATCTTTTTATTAATTTTGTTGGGAAAATTAATAATCAAACAAAATATATAATTGGGTCAAATGGAAATATTATCAAAAATTATTTAACTGGTGATGTGACTACTAATATGAATTTTGATAATCAAACCTTAAAAACAATAGTTGATGTTTGCAAGAAAAATAATTGACAATATGACATTACTGGTGAAAATGGAGAAGTTTGATACTTTTCTGAAACTTCATTTTTAGAAATGTATGTTGAAGTTACAAAAGCTGATCGAAAGCATTTTTTTCTACTAGATGAAGAAATGCTTTCTAATATAAATAATTCACCAAAAGTTACACTACAAAATACTAAAGGGACTTCTAATGAAGAAGTTGAAAGACAATTTAAAGAATCAGGAATTAATGTTGAGATTGTTTGATGAAATGATCATGGTTTAGATTTAATGCCAGGAAGAATTGATAAATTTTTAGGTATTAAAAAAATAGTAGAAATCATTAATAAAGAAGAAGGAAAAAATTTAACTTTAAATAATGTTGTTTATTTTGGTGATCAACACAATGATAAAGAAGTGTTTAAAAATCTTAAATATGCAATTGCGATGGATAATGCAATTGATGAAATTAAAGAACTTGCATATGAAATCACAGATTCTGTAAACGATGGTGGTGTTTGAAGATACATGGAAAAAATTAAAGTTAATTAAAATAAAAAAATAAATCTACTACTTTAAAAGTGTGGATTTATTTTTGTTCTAATTAAAGTTTTGAATTCCATCATTCAAAACGAAGACGTTATCATATCCTGCTTTCCTCATTTTTGAAGCAACTAAAGAACTACGATTACCATAATTGCAAATCGTTATTAATTTTGTGTTTTTATCAGGAAACAAATTTGAAAACTGAGTTAATAATTTATCATAAGTAATATTAATAGCACCATCATATGTTTTAAAAGCAGAGAGTTCATATGGACTTCTGACGTCAACCACTATTCATCCTTGATTTACCAAATTTTTAAATTCTTGATTATTGATTCTCATAAAGCACCTCTTCAAATTTATTCTATTACATTATTTTTTATAAAAACAATTTTTGTATTTATTAAGTAAACATTTAAATGTAAAATCATTAAAGATTAAGGCGGTTAAAATGGAAAAAATATATATATCAAGTGACCACACTGGTGTGGAAATGAAATTAGCTATTGCTGATCATTTAAAAACAAAGGGATACGAAGTTATTATAATGGGAAATAGTGATGCAACTGCTTGTAGTTATGCAAATAATGGTATTGAACTTGCTGAAGCTGTTGTTTCAAATAAAGGATCATTAGGAATTGCAATTTGTGGAACTGGAGTTGGAATTAGTATTGCAGCTAACAAAGTAAAAGGTGCTAGAGCTGGATTGGTTTATGAAACACAAACAGCTGAATTAATTAGACAACATAATAATGCTAATATATTAGCGACTGGTGCTAGATTAATAGCTGTTGATAAAGCAATCAAATTAGTTGATATCTTTTTATCAACACCATTTGAAGGTGGAAGACACCAAGAAAGAGTTGAGGTTATAGATAACTATGAATAAAAATATTGCTAAAATGTTAAATAAAGAGTTGAATAGACAACAAACTCATATTGAATTAATTGCTTCTGAAAACTATGTTTCAGAAGCAGTGCTATCATGTAATGGTTCAATTTTTACAAATAAATATGCTGAAGGATATCCTGGTAAAAGATATTATGGAGGTTGTGAATTTATTGATGAAGTCGAATCAATGGGAATTGAATTAGCAAAGAAAATTTTTAATGCTGATCATGCAAATTTACAACCACATTCTGGTTCACAAGCCAACGAAGCTGCATATAGAACACTTTTAGAAAAAGGAGATAAAATTGTAGCAATGAGTCTTGATGCGGGTGGTCACTTAACTCATGGTTTCCATATTAACTTTTCGGGAAATGATTACGATTTTAAACACTATGGTGTTAATAAAGAAACAGAACAATTAGATTTTGATGAAATTGAAGCAGTTGTTAAATCTCATAAACCAAAATTGATTGTTGCTGGTGCTAGTGCTTATTCAAGAGCAATTGATTTTAAAAAATTCAGAGAAATTGCTGATAAATATAATGCTATGTTAATGGTTGATATGGCACATATTGCAGGATTAGTTGCTGCTGGTGTTCACCAAAATCCAGTTGAGTATGCTGATATTGTAACTACAACAACACATAAAACTTTACGTGGTGCACGTGGTGGAATGATTTTATGTAAAGCACAATATGCTAAAAAATTAGACTCTATAGTTTTCCCTGGAATTCAAGGTGGACCACTAGAAAATCAAATCGCTGGTAAAGTTCAAGCATTATTTGAAGCTGACACAAAAGCATTTAAAAAATATGGTAAACAAGTTGTTGCTAATGCGAAGGCTTTTGCTAGTGCTTTAGAAAAAGAAGGTTTAAGAATTATTGCTGGAGGAACTGACAATCATTTATTGACTTTTGAAGTTAAAAAAACTTTAGGTTTAACAGGTAAAAAAGCAGAAAACATTCTTGAATCAATTGGAATTGTTACAAACAAAAATATGATTCCATTCGATGAAGAAAAACCATTCTATACATCTGGTGTTAGAGTTGGAACACCAGCAATGACAACACGTGGTTTTAAAGAAAAAGAATTTGAACAAGTAGCATCAATCATTGTTAGAGCTTTAAAAGACTCAAGCGAAAAAAATCTTAAAGCACTTTCAAAAGAAGTTGAAAAAATTTGTTTAAAATTTCCGATTTACGAAAAAATTAGTTATTAATAAAATTCGGTTTAAGCCGAATTTTTTGTTTTATCATTTATAATGAACTTGAATAGATTAAAAGAGGTGTATCGATGATTAATGAAGATTTTATTTTAAGAATGAAAGATCTTAGTTCTAAAACTTATGATACGATTGAAAGTTCAATATATAAAGGAATTATTGATAATACAAAAGAAATAATTAACGGAATGACTTTAGAAGAATTTGCAAAAGCTTGTTTTACTTCAAAACCAACGATTTTAAAATTTTGTAAAAATATTGGATTATCAGGCTATTCAGAGCTTAGATATAAAATAAGATCATCAGACTCTAGTAAAGATGCAATTTTTACTGAATTAAACATATCTAAGGATTATAATAATGAATCTTTTAAATCTAAATATATTGAAATAGTTAAAAAATATGCAGACTATTCATCTGATTGATTTGATAATAATCAAGAAGAAGTGGATAAAATAATTAATCAAATAAACGAAGGCGGAATAATTTATATTTATGCTAGTAATCTTGCATACAGTTCTTCAAGAAATTTTTTTCAGAAGATGATTTGAGGAAGTAAATTTGTTGTTTTAGAAAACGACATTACGCTATTTGAAAGTTTCATAAATCAAAGTAAAGAAAACGATATATTTATAATGATTTCACTATCTGGTAAAAATCCGCAAACAAAACAATTGATAAATGCGATAAATGGGAAAAGAAAAGTATTTGGTATATTAGGTCCTCACAATATTTCACAAGATAAATTGTGAACACAAATTTTAGTTCCGCAATGAGAAAATAAACTTTGAGATAATTATTCGGTTAGAGGACAATTATTAATTAACTTATTTGATATATTGCACTTTGAAATCTTTAATAAAATTTAAAACAACTTTACCATAGTAAAGTTGTTTTACTATGTTATATTGTATTAGGTAAAACAAAATTGTAATTTACAATGTAGTTAGAATTATATTAGGAGGTATAAAATATGATTTTAAATTTTAACGAAAATGAATTAAAAGAGAATAATTCATTCAACACACTAAATGAAATTTGTCATCAACCTATGGTTTGAAGTAAAGTTTCTGATTTAGTAAAACAAAATTTTACAAATATTAAATCATTTGTAAAAGATAATCTTAAGAAAGATACAAAGATTATATTTACAGGGGCAGGTACCTCTGAATTTGTTGGTAACTCTATTTACAATTACTTCGTTTCCAATGGATTAAATGCTCTTTCGATTTCAACTACAGATATTACATCTAATCCATTAGATTATTTTAATGTTGATGAAGATATAATTTTGGTATCATTTGCAAGATCTGGTAATTCACCAGAATCAATCAAAACATATGAATTAGTTAACTCACTAAACATTAAAACAAAGAACGTTGTTATTACATGTAATAAAGATGGTGATTTAGCTAAAAAATGTCGACCAGATAGTGATTTACTTTTTTTACTACCAGAAGAATCTAATGATAAATCTTTTGCTATGACATCAAGTTATACAGGGATGATTCTTGCTGCACTATTAATTTTAGATATTGATAATTTTGAAAAAAATTACGAAAGTGTAAATTCTAATGCAAAAAATGTAGAGAAAAAAATAAATGAATTTTATTTAAAAATTAAAGAAATAGCAGAAATAGAAACAGAGAGATTAATCTTTTTAGGAGCATCAAACTTAAATGGTATAGCACAAGAATCACATTTAAAAGTTTTGGAATTAACAGCTGGTAAAATGGCCACATTTTTCAATTCGCCATTAGGATTTAGACATGGACCCAAATCTATATTAAATGATAAAAGTATAGTTGTCTTGTTAATGAGTAATAATGAATATTCAAGACTATACGATAAAGATTTGTTGAGAGAATTAAGTAGTCAAAAACAAATTAAAAAATTAATTACAATTGATTTTAAATTTGATAAAGAAGTGATCGAAAATTCAGATGTATCATTTAATTTTGATATTGAAAACAAAAATCAAATATTTAACGGAGTGAATTATATATTATTTGCACAACTTTATGCATTTTATAAATCTCTGAACTTTGGATTACAACCAGATAATCCATGACCATCAGGATTAGTTAATAGAGTTGTTCAGGGAGTAATACTTCACGAATACAAAAAATAAACCAAGGAGACATAAAATGGGAGCAACAGAAATATTATGCATAGTAGGAATTGTTCTTTCACTTTCTTGCATCATTGGTGGAACCATATTTTTTATTAAAAAACGTACGCATAATAAAAGAAGCGAACAAGGTTCTTTTAAAGCTACATATAGAAAAGGGACCGAAAAAACTTTTACACAAGTTTTAAGAGGTTTTCCGAACTGATTTATGTCATTAGTTATATTTGCTGGAGGAGTTATTCTATTAGCTTGTATAGCAATATTAATTTAAAAGAGAAAGGTTTTAAATATGTTAGGATTTAACAAATTAAAACGCTCGGGTTCTACTGTTACTAATAGTAGAAACGAGAGCGTAGGTAATTTGAATACTAAAAACGGTTTTAAAGCTTCAATGAGTAAAATGGGGGTTGGGTTACAAAATTTAGGTAAATCATTAATTTACCCAATTGCAGTTTTACCATTTGCTGCATTATTAAATCGTTTTGGTGCCTTAGCAATGGAATTAAATCCAATTGAAGATGGTGTTAAAAACGCTGGTTATTGAATTGGTTTCATTCTTAACACACCAGGTAAAATAGTATTTGATCAAATTGCCTTATTATTCGCAATCGGAACCGCTTTTGGTCTAAGTAAGGATCAAAGGGGTGAGGTTGCATTAGTATCGGCTGTATTGTACTTTATTCTGATGGCCTTCTTAGCACAAGGCGGACTTGCAGAATTACTATACAGTAAAGTACAAAACTTAGAAATTTATGAAAAAGTAGGAGATACTTGAGTATTAAATCAAGATTCTGGTTTATCAGGACTATTCTATGTTCCTGTGTATGAATCTGTAGATATTGGTAATGGATCTCCAGAAGCTGTTGTAACTGGAGGACAATATATCTTAAACATTGGTGTTTTAGGAGGTATTGTTTCTGGGGTTACTTCAGCTAAAATGTACAATAAATTCTCAGGAGTTAAATTGCATGCATCTCTTTCATTCTTTGGTGGAAGAAGATTTGTGCCTATGATTATTTTATTAATCTCAGTACCAATCGCATTCGCATTCGCAATTATTTGACCATGAATTCAATTTGGTTTAGTATCATTTGGAGGATTATTAGCAGAAGATTCTTGAGCTATTCCAGGTACATTTATTTATGCATTCTTAAATAGATTAGCACAACCATTTGGTGTTCACCACATCATTAACACATTCTTATGATTCCAAATGCCAATTGAAGGTAATGTAATTACTTCAATTGAAGGAAAAGTTGTACTGGATGAAAATTTCCTTAGTGCAAGTATGTGACTTGATGAAGCAATTGGAAACATTCAAAATGGATTTTCAAATGCTGGAGTTGATGCATTAAATAGAATTACAGAAAACTGAAGCACAAGTGTTCAATTTGTATATGGTGAACATGAACAAAATGCAGAACTATTTAACAAATACTTCTCATGAAAAGAAGGAATGGTTGCTGATTCACAAGGAACAATAATTCCTGGTAAAGATGGTCTATATACAGTAATGGGAGATATTAATGCTTTCCAAAAAGGATTAATATCTGGAACATTCCAAACAGGATTCTTCCCTCTATACTGAGGTGGATTAACTGGTGCTGCACTTGCTATGACAATGGCTGCACCTAAAAATAAACGTAAAGAAGTTGGAACTTTCTTCTTAGGAGTTGGTTTAGTAGCTGCTCTTACAGGAATTGATGAACCATTATTCTTCTCATTTACATTCGTAGCACCTATTTTATGAATGTATAACGCATTATTCACAGCTATATTTGCAATGGCTGGTGTTGCAATGCATATTCACGTTGGATTTGGTTTCTCAGGAGGTATGATTGACTACATCATTTCATTCATGCAAGCTTGAGGATCATGACAATGAGAATCAGTTGTTAATGGAGGAATTTACTCAATTACATCTAACCCATTATGATTATTAGCTATTGCTGCGGTAATGTTCCCAGTTTACTACTTCTCATTCTACTTCACAATCAAAAAAATGAATTTAAAAACTCCTGGTCGTGAAGAAGAATCATCTGAAGAAATAACTGTTGAATTGAAAGCTGTTGATCTCAAATCCGATGACAAATATGAAGTCATCGCACAAAATATAGCAAATATTGTTGGATTAGACAATGTTACATCTATTGGACACTGTTCAACTCGTTTACGTCTAAATGTACATGATAATAAGACAGGAACAACAGAAACATTCAGAAAGGCGGGAGCTGCTGGAGTTGTTAAAGTTGGAACTGAAGGATTACAAATCATTATTGGTACAGATGTAGAACACGTAGCTAACGCATTCCAAAAATTATATGATGAACATATAGTATTGACAAAAAACTCTGTTAAAAAAACAAAAGAATTAGCAGAAAACAAAAAATAATATAATTATTATGAAAATTATACTTCCTTGCATAGGGAGTATAATTTATTTATGGACATATTTCGTATATGAAATAATAGAAAGTTGGGTAAAAATGAAAAGCGATTTTAAAAAGGAACTTTTAAAAGCAAAAAAAGAGGGTTATGCAATTCCTGCCTTTAATTTTGATAATTTAGAAATGGCAAAAGGAATTATTGCTGCAGCAGATGAAACAAACCACCCAGTTATATTAATGGTTACAGAATCAGCTGCTAAGTATATGGGCTTAGATTTTGTTTATGAAATCGGAAGAATAGCTGTTAAAACTTCTAAAGCACCTATTTTACTTTTTTGAGATCATGGATTCGATATTGAACTAATTAAAAGAGCATGTGATAATGGGTTTGACGCGGTTATGTTAGATTCTTCAATGAAGCCATTTGATATCAATGTAAAAGAAACTATTGAAGTTGTTGAATATGCACACGCACGCGGTGTTTATGTTGAATCAGAAATTGGCCATGTTGGTGGAAAAGAAGATGATAGAGAATCTAAAGACAAAGGCTTTACAAATCCTCAAGAAGCAATTGAATTTAATAAATTAACAAAAGTGGATGCATTAGCAATTGCGGCAGGAACAAGTCACGGTCTTTTTAAATCTAAACCAGAACTACAGTATGATCTAATTGAGGAAATCGTTAATTCTATTGATACACCGGTTGTTTTACACGGATCAAGTGGAGTTCCCCACGAAGCACTACAAAAAGCTATCTCATTAGGTATTGTAAAAGTTAATATTGGAACAGATTTAAAAATTGCAAATGCAAAAGCAGTTTGTGAATGATTTGATCAAAATGAAAATGGATATGATGCAAGAAAATTTGGTCAAGCAGCAATTGATGCAGTAAAAAATGCTGCAATTGAAAAAATTAATGTATTTAAAAACATTAACTAAAACCTTAAAGACACAATGGTGTCTTTTTGTTTGTTCAAATTGTAATCAAGTCTATTATAATGACTAGAAATAATATAAAATAATAGTGGAATAATTTCTACGAAAAATTATATTTAATGGAATTATTTTTAAAATTATTTTAAAACAAGGAGAACGATATGAAAACTATTGTTATAGGAACTAATCATGCTGGTACAACAGCAACAAGAACGTTAAAACGTTTAAATCCTGAAATGGAAGTTACAACTTACGATAAAGGAGAAAACATCTCATTCTTAGGATGTGGAATCGCTTTATGAGTTAAAGGTGAAGTAAAAGACCCTCAAGGATTATTTTACGCATCACCAAAAGTTTTAGCTGAAGAAGGAATTACAGTTAAAATGGGACATGAATGAATCGGCTTAGATGCTGCTAATAAAACAGTTAAAATCAAAAATTTAGCAACAGGAGAAATCTTTGATGATAAATATGATAACTTAATTTTAGCTACAGGATCATGACCAATTATCCCACCAATTCCAGGGATTGATTTAAATGGTGTACAAATTTGTAAAAATTATACACACGCAAAAATTATTCAAGAAAAAAACTTAGACAAATCAATTAAAAAAGTTACTGTTGTTGGAGCAGGATACATTGGTGTTGAATTGGTTGAAGCTTTTGCTGAATTTGGTAAAGAGGTTACATTAATCGATGTTGCTGATAGAATTATGCCAGCATATTACGATGAAGAATTCACTTCATTAATGGAAAAACGTATGGTTGACAATGGAATTACTATGGCTTTAGGACAAATGGTTAAAGAGTTCAAAGGTAAAGATGGAAAAGTTACTCACGTTGTTACTGATAAAGGTGAAATTGCAACTGACTTTGTAATTTTCTCAGTAGGTATTAAACCACAAACTGAATTATTAAAAGGACAAGTTGAATTAAACGAACGTGGAGCAATTAAAGCAAATGATTACATGCAAACATCAGATAAAAATATTTATGCTGTTGGTGATTGTGTTGAATTATATAACATCGCAACAAATACACATGGCCCAATTGCTTTGGCAACAACTGCTGTTAGAACAGGAATTATTGCTGCAGCAAACATTGCAAACGGAAACTCATTAAAATCACCAGGATTTACAGGAGCTAACGGAATTCAAATATTTGATTTCAAAATGGCATCAGTTGGAGTATCTGTTGAAGGTGCTAAACGTATGGGTATGGAAGTTGAAGAAAAATTCTTCACAGATAATGATCGTCCAGAATTCATGTCAACAACTAAACAAGTTTGATTCAAAGTAATTTGAGACAAAAAAACACGTAGAATTGTTGGAGCTCAAATAGCATCAGAAAATAACCATACAGAAGTTATGTACATGATGGCATTAGGAATTCAAAAAGGATTAACAATTGATGAATTGCCTCTCGTTGATATTTTCTTCTTACCACACTTCAATAAACCATATAACTTTGTAACACTAGCTGGTTTAGAAGTTTTAGGACTAAACTACTTTAAAAAATAATGTTAAGTTTATTAATTTCCAACATAACAGATCCTCGTTATAATTTAGCAACAGAAGAATATTTGACTTATACTAAAAAGATAAAGAATCCAATTTTCTTTTTATGACAAAACAATAACACAATTGTTGTTGGTAGAAATCAAAACACATTTGCTGAAATAAACTTGGAGCAAGCTCAAAAAGACGAAGTAAACATCGTGCGAAGAAACACTGGAGGAGGAACGGTTTATCAAGATTTAGGAAATATTTGTTTCTCATCTATTTTCTTCAAAGATGATAAATCTTCATCTCAAGATAATTTTAAAAAAAGCCTTGAACCAATCATTCAATTTTTAAAATCAAAGAATATTAATGCACAATTTTCGGGAAGAAATGACATAGAGGTTGATGGAAAAAAAATCTCTGGAAATGCCCAACTTAAAACTAGTGAAAGAATTTTAGAACACGGAACACTATTATATGATGTAGATTTATCTAAACTTAAAAATTATTTGAATGTGGATAGAACTAAAATGGAAACTAAAAAAATATCCTCAGTGGTATCAAGAGTTACAAACATTGTTGATTTATTAAATGAAAAAAGCGATGTCAATTCTTTTAAAAATGATTTAAAAGAATTTTATAAAAATAGTGAAGAAGTTGAAGAAATTACTCTAAATAATAACGATTTAGAAAAAATTGAAGAATTGGTTGTTAAAAAATATAGTAATTGAGAGTGAACATTTGGTAAAAATGGAACTTTCAATAAAATGAATAAAATTTATATTCCAGGATTTGGATTAATTGAAATAGATATCCAAACTGAAGATGGAATTATTAAAGATATTAAGTTTTATGGTGATTTTATGGGTTATCATGGAACTGAAAAATTAGAAGCTGATTTGATCGGCAAAAACTACAGTATCCCCGTTATCAGAGAAATACTTGAATCATCTAACTTGATTGAAGTGTTTGGAGATAACGTAGATATTAATCAAATTCAAGAATTAATTTTCACATAGGAGGAAAAATGAAATATATCGGTAAATTCGATCCATTAAAAGACGAATGCGTTCGTGTAATGGATGAAAATGGAAAAATCATCAATCCAAAATTAATGCCTAAAATTTCTAATGAAAAAGTATTAGAAGCTTATAAATTAATGAATCTTTCAAGAAGACAAGATGATTTCCAAAACAAAGCACAAAGACAAGGAAGACTATTATCTTTCTTAACATCAACAGGTCAAGAAGCTACAGAAGTTGCATATGCAATGCAACTTGTTAAAGGGCTTGATTGATTTGCTCCAGCATATAGAAACAATGCTGCTTGAATTACTTTAGGAATGCCAATTCATAAAATAATGCAATATTGAGTTGGAAACGAAAATGGTGCAAAATCTCCAGATGGAATTAACTTATTACCAATTAACATCGTTATTGGATCACAATTTTCACAAGCAGCAGGAATTGCTTTTGCTGAAAAATATAAAGGTGGTAAAGGAATAGCGATGACAACTACTGGTGATGGTGGTATGTCAGAAGGTGAAACTTATGAAGCTATGAACTTTGCAAAAATTCATGAAGTTCCTTGTGTTTTCATCGCAGAAAACAACAAGTGAGCAATTTCAACACCTGTTATTGAACAAACTAAATCTTTAAATATTGCTGTTAAAGCGATTGCGTCAGGAATCCCTTCAATTAAAGTTGACGGAAACGACTTTTTTGCTTCATACGCAGTATTTGAAGAAGCGGCAAACTTTGCACGTGGTGGAAATGGTCCGGTTTTTGTTGAAGCAGACACATATAGACTTGGAGCACACTCTTCATCAGATAATCCTGATATTTACCGTGATCCAAAAGAATTTGAAGAAGCTAAAAAACGTGATCCACTACCAAGATTAAAAGCTTGATTAATGGATAACAAACTATGAACTGATGCTGACCAAGAAGCACTAGATGCAGAACAAGATAAACACATTAGAGCTGAGTTTGATTACATGGAAGCAAACAAAGATTATGATTTAAAAGATATTTTCCAATATACATATGCAGAAATGACACCACAATTAGAAGAACAATATGAAGAAGCTAAGGCTTTCTTTGAACAATACCCAGACTCAAAAGGAGGACACCACTAATGGCAGTTATTAATAATATTACAGCGGTAACAAACGCTTTAGAGGTAGCAATGGAACGTAACGATAAAGTTGTCGTTTATGGAGAAGATGCTGGTTTCGAAGGAGGAGTTTTCAGAGCTACTCAAGGTTTACAAAAAAAATTCGGAATCGAAAGATGTTTTAATGCCCCAATTTCAGAAGCAATTTTTGTTGGTGCTGCAATTGGAATGGCAATTAACGGAATGAACCCAGTTGTTGAATTACAATTTGAAGGTTTAGGAAGAGCATCATTACAAAATATCACAACACACTTGGGACGTTACAGAAACCGTACACGTGGTAAATATACTTTACCAATGGTTATTCGTACACCAATGGGTGGAGGAATTAGTGCGTTAGAACACCACTCAGAAGCTTTAGAAGCATTATATGCACATACAGCAGGTCTTAAAGTGGTTGTTCCATCAACACCTTATGATACAAAAGGTTTATTATTAGCAGCAATTGAATCACCAGATCCAGTTATTGTTATGGAACCTACAAAACTATATCGTGCTTTCAAACAAGAAGTACCAGATGGTTACTACACTGTACCAATTGGTGAAGGTTATAAAATTACAGAAGGAAACGATGTAACTATTGTAACTTATGGTGCACAAACTGTAGATTGTCAAAAAGCATTAGAAATTATCAAAGCTTCTAATCCAGAAATTTCTGCAGAATTAATTGATTTACGTACAATTTCGCCATGAGATAGAAAAATGGTATTTGAATCTGTTAAAAAAACAGGAAGATTAATTGTTGTTCATGAAGCTGTTAAATCATTCTCAGTTTCATCAGAAATTATTGCAGCAGTAAATGAAAACTGTTTCGAATATTTAAAAGCTCCTTTAGCGAGAGTTACAGGTTACGATGTAAATATTCCATTTGTACGTGGTGAAGGATATCACCAAGTAAATCCACAAAAAATTGCTGAACAAATTAAAAAAACAGTAGGATTTAAATTTTAAAGAAAGGGAGAATATATGTTTAAAGTAAAATTCGCAGACATCGGTGAAGGATTAACTGAAGGAAAAGTAACTGAAGTTTTAGTTAAAGTCGGTGATTCAGTTAAAATGGGAGATTCATTATTCCATGTTGAAACTGATAAAGTAAATTCAGAAATTCCTGCACCAGTTGATGGTAAAGTTGCTGAAATATTGGTAAAAGCTGATGAAGAAATAAAAGTAGGGCAAGTTGTTTTTATTATTGATGACGGATCAAAATCTACTGAAGATGTTGTTTCTAAAGAAAAACCAGTTGAAGTAGTTAAAGAAGAAAATGCTTCAGTTGTTGGATCGACTCCAGTTTCAAATGATGTAATTGTTAGAAATATTCCATCAGTTAATGAAGAAAAATCTTCAGGAGTAATCAAAGCATCTCCTTTAGCAAGAAAAGTGGCAGCTGAGTTAGGTATTGATTTATCTAAAGTAACTGCTTCAGGACCTAATGGAAGAATTTTAGTAGCTGATATAAAAGGTGGTTCAACTACTGCATCAACTACTGAAAAAACTAACACAGTTTCTCCATCGCCAGTATTTACAGATGGTCATAATTTCGAAGAACCATTTACATTTGAATCTAAACCTATGAATGGTATTAGAAAAGCAACTATGAAAGCAATGACATACTCATCAAATTTCAATGCTGCATTTACTGGTATGAGAAACATGGACATTACAGAAACATTTGATTTCCGTGGTCAATTAAAAGATGTAGCAGCATCACGTGGAATTAAATTAACATATTTAGCTTTCATCGTTAAAGCAACAGCTACAGCTTTAAAAGAGATGCCAAATATGAATGTTAGAATTGATTTAGAAAACAACGCAATTCAATATGTTAAAAATATTAACATCGGAGTAGCTGTTGATACACCAGATGGTTTAATGGTTCCTGTAATTAAAGGTGTTGATAAAATGTCTGTATTCCAAATTGCAAATAAAATTACTGAATTAGCTGATAAAGCACGTAACAAAAAACTTTCAATGAAAGAAATGAGTGAAGGAACAGTAACTATTTCAAACTTCGGAAGTGTTGCTTTAGATTATGCAACACCAATCATAAACTCACCAGAGTCATTAATTATTGGTGTTGGTAACATGACTAAAACACCAACATATATTGGTGAAAATGTAGTTCCAAGATATATTATGCCGTTTTCAGCAACAGCTGATCACAGAATTATTGACGGAGCAGATGTAGGAAGATTGTTAGATAAAATTTCTAAACAACTTTCAAACCCAATTATGTTATTGGTATAGAAAAAGGGAGAATATATGTTTAAAGTAAAATTCACAGATATCGGTGAAGGTTTAACTGAAGGAAAAGTAACTGAGGTTTTAGTAAAAATTGGTGATTCAGTTAAAATGGGAGATTCATTATTCCATGTTGAAACTGATAAAGTAAATTCAGAAATACCATCACCAGTTGATGGTAAGGTTGCTGAAATATTAGTAAAGGCTGACCAAGATATTAAAGTTGGTCAAACTGTTTTCATCATTGATGATGGATCAGGAAAAGCACTTGAACCAGAAGTTGCTGAAGAAGAAAATGCTTCGGTTGTTGGGTCAACTCCAGTTTCTAATGATGTTATTCCATCACGTGGTCCTGTTCAATCACAAGTTCAAACAGCAACTCCAATCGCAGCAACTCAAACTCCAAAATCTGAACACAAAGTTAAAGAAAAATTTGATGTTATTGTTGTTGGTGGTGGTATCGGAGGATACGTATCAGCGATTAAAATGGCTCAGTTAGGAATGAAAACTGCCATTATTGAAAAAGGTGCATACGGAGGTGTTTGTTTAAACATCGGATGTATCCCAACAAAAGCACTATTAAAAACAGCAAAAGTTTTTGATGAAATTACAAACAAAGGTAAAGCTTTTGGTATTAAAACAGATGGTGCTGTTACAATCGATTGAGGAATGGCACAAGACAGAAAAGATCAAGTTGTTAAAAAATTAACAACAGGTGTTAAATATTTATTAGATAAAAATAAAGTTGTGCGTATTGAGGGAGAAGCTATTGCTTTAGATCAATACACAATTCAAGTTGGTAGTGAAAAATATGGATGTGATAACTTAGTTATTGCAACAGGTTCAACTCCAAATTCATTACCATTACCCGGATTTCCAGAAGCTGCAAAATCAGGAGTTTTAATTAATTCTACTTCTGCATTAAGTTTACCAAAAATACCTAAATCACTTGTTGTAATCGGTGGAGGTGTTATTGGTGTTGAATTTGCTTGTTTATACAGCAACTTAGGTACTAAAGTAACTATCTTACAAGGTATGCCAACAATTTTAGAAATGTTAGATTCTGATGTTATTAAAGAAATGACAAAAGAATTAACAGGAAAATACGGTATTAATATTCAAACAAGTGTAAAAATTAAAGAAATAAAAGGTAAAGAAATTTTCTTTGAAGATGAATCAGGAAAAATTCAATCAATTAAAACTGACTACGTTTTAGAATCAGTTGGTCGTAAAACAGTTACTGATGGATTTACAAATATTGGTTTAGAAATTACTGAAAGAAATGCAATTGTTGTAAATGAATATTGTGAAACAAACTTAAAAGGAGTTTATGCAATTGGAGATGTAACTGGAAAAGCTATGTTGGCTCACGTAGCATCACACCAAGGTATTGTTGTTGGTAACCGTATTGCTAAAGTTTTCGGTAAAGAAAAAGCACATGAAATGAAAATGGATTATGATAGAATTCCGAGTTGTATTTATACACATCCCGAAATTGCTATGATTGGTAAAACTGAAGACACACTTAAAAAAGAAGGTGTTGACTATAAACAATTTAAATTCCCATTTGCAGCAATCGGTAAAGCTTTAGCTGATGATGATTCTACAGGATTTGTAAAATTGATTATTGAACCAAAATACAAAACTATTTTAGGTGCTCACATTATTGGTAATCGTGCAACTGAAATGATTTCAGAAATCACAACATTAATTGAATGTGAAGGAACAATCACAGAATTGGCAAGAGCTATTCACCCTCACCCAACAATGAGTGAAGCAATTGGTGAAGCTGCAGAAGCATTAGAAACTGGATTACCAATAAATTTATAGAAAGAAGACTAAATGTACTCAATCGAAAAAATAAAAGAATTATTAATTAATGATTCAAACAAAAAAAGAATTATTTTACCAGAAGGAAATGAATTAAAAATTCAAACAACAGCAAACTTTTTGATTGACGAAAAGATTGCTCAACCAGTTTTAATTTTTAATACTAAATCCGAAGTCCCTTCAACTCTTAATAGTGAAGTTGAATTAGTTATCATTGATGAATTTAATAAAAAAGAATTAGTTGATGAATTTATGAAAATACGTGGTGATAAGGCCACGCTTGAAATGGCTGATAAATTAATGTCACAATCAAATTATATTGCTACAATGCTATTACAAATGGGAAAAGTAGATTCGATGTTATGTGGTTTAACATATACAACTGCTGATACATTAAGACCAGCTTTACAAGTGATTAAAACAGCTCCAGGTTATTCTTTAGCTAGTTCAGTTTTCATTATGAAAAAGGGTGAACAGGCACACTTATTTACAGATTGTGGTTTCAATATTAAACCAAATTCTGATCAGTTAGCAGAAATTACAAAAATGACAGTCAATTTCGCTAAAGATATGAAAACAGAAAACCCTGAAGCGGTATTGTTGAGTTATTCAACAAACGGTAGTGGATCAGGTGAAGATGTAGTTAAAGTTAGAGAAGCGGTTGAAAAATTAAAAGCTATGAATGTTGATTTCATTTTTGAAGGTGAAATGCAATTTGATGCAGCCTATGATAAAGAAACTCGTGATAAAAAATTTAAAGGATGTAAATTAACAAAACAATTACCAGATGTATTTGTTTTCCCAGATATCAATGCTGGAAATATTGGTTATAAAATTGCTCAAAGAATGGGTGGTTGAGAAGCCATTGGTCCTTTCGTTCTTGGTTTAAAAAAACCAGTTAACGATTTATCAAGAGGAGCAACTCTAGAAGATGTAAAAAACACAGCTATTATTACTGTGTTTCAGTCATTAGGAGGTAAATAATGATTTTAGTAATTAATGCAGGAAGTAGCTCAATTAAATTTAAATTATTTTCAGTATCTGATATAAAAAATCCATTACCTATTTTAGAAGGATTATCTGAAAGAATTGGTGTAGATGGATTTATGAAAATCAAATTCAATAATGAAAAATTTGAGTATTCAAATGCTTTGCCAAATCATGAAGTTGCTATTGCATTAGTTTTAGAAAAATTTCAAGAACTAGGAGCAATTAAAAATAAAGATGAAATTCATGCAATTGGTTTCAGGGTTGTTCATGGTGGTAAATTAGCTAAGTCTGTTGTTATAAATGACGAAGTATATCAAATTATTAAAAGTAATATTGAATTAGCACCTTTACATAATCCAGCTGCAATTACAGTAATTGATGCAGTTAAAAAAATAATGTCATCAACTAAAATGGTTGCTTGTTTTGATACAGCATTCCATCAAACTATGAATAAAGAAGAATTTTTATACCCAGTTCCAAATAACTGATATGAAGATTTCGGTGTTCGTAAATATGGTTTCCATGGAATTAGTTATAATTACATAGTTGAAAATTATTCAAAACTAAGTGGAAAATCAAAAAATGATTTAAATTTAATTGTTTGTCACTTAGGTAACGGAGCTTCAATTTCTGCTATTAAAAACGGTAAGACAATTGACACAACAATGGGGTTCACTCCATTAGCTGGATTGATGATGGGAACAAGATCTGGTGATATTGATCCTTCAATTATTCAATTCATTTGTAAAAAAACAGGAAAAACTGTTGATGAAGTAACAAATATTTTAAACAAAGAATCTGGCTTACTAGGAATGTCAGGATTATCTGCTGATATGCGTGACGTTCTTGATGCAAACGAAAAAAATGATGAAAAGGCAAAATTAGCATTAACTAAATATAATCAAATTGTTGCTGATTGAATTGTAAAATTTGCAAATAAATTAGAAGGAAAAGTAGATGCTATTATATTCACTGCTGGAATAGGTGAAAACTCAGTTCGTACTCGTAAATTTGTGATGAACAATTTACATATTTTAGGGACTGAAATTGATGAAGAAGCAAATCATAACTTTTCATATGAAGATCATTTATTGGTATCTTCAAAAACTTCAGCTATTCCTGTATATGCTATGAGAACAGATGAAGAAAAAATGATTTGTTTAGATACACTAAATCTTACAAAATAAGGGATCATTCCCTTTTTTTATTGGATTAAAGGTTGCAATTCACACTTATTTAAACTATCATTATTTTTAAAAGAAAAAGGAGAAACAAAACATGTCATTTACACAAATCAAACATCCGCTTATTATTGATAAGCTAACAAGAATGCGAAGAATCGAAACTTCTTCAAAAGATTTTAGAGAAAATCTAAATGAAATTGCTCAACTAATGGTTTATGAAATTTTCAGAGATGTTCCATTAGAAGCAGTTGAAATAGAAACACCTGTTCAAAAAACGGTTGGTTATACAATTAACCAACCAATTGTATTAGTTCCTATTTTAAGAGCAGGAATCGGAATGCTTGATGGAATTCAAACTATGATACCAACTGCAAGAATTGCACATATTGGTTTATATCGTGATGAAGAAACTTTAGAAATTCATCAATATTTTGCTAAAACAACAAAAGATATCGCTGAAAGTTACACAATTATTGTTGATCCAATGTTGGCAACTGGTGGTAGTGCTATAAAAGCTATCGATATTGCTAAAGGTTGAGGCGCAAAAAATATCAAATTTGTTTGTCTAGTATCAGTTCCAGAAGGGGTTGCTAAATTACAAAAAGCACACCCTGATGTTGAAATTTATTCAGCAAGTATGGACGAAAAACTTAACGAAAGAGGCTACATAGTTCCTGGTCTTGGTGATGCAGGAGACCGCATTTTCGGTACTAAGTAAAATACTTTACAAAATAAAATATTGATATAAAATATATATTGTCAATGATTTAATCCGGGTGACCCAATATCACCATTCCAAGTTTTGTTTTGTATATCTATTAAATTGGATTAAATCATTGTTATTTCTATTTTAAGGCGATAGAAATAAAGAACTTAAAGGGCAAAAATAATAGCCCTTTTTTATTTTCTTTAATTAAATTTATTAACTTGTATAAAATGTCAAAATAGTTAAAAAGTGTGTTCTTTTACAAATATAGGAGTAAAATATTTTAAGAACCATATATGAAAAGAGGTTTGTTTATTAATGAAAAACTTGATGAGAAATAAGCGATTATTTATTTTTGTAATTACGATTTCAGCAATAAGTTTAATATCGTTATTTGTTTTGGGAGTCTTGGTTGGTTTCAAAACAATTAATGCAAATTGAATCTATGGTTGAGGTATTGGTATTATTACAATGTTAATGGGAACAGCCATTTCTATTACATCTGTATATAAATTATTCAAAAATGAAAATCATTATTTATATTATCTTTTTTTCCTAATACGCTTTGGATTGTATATAGGTTCTTTCCTAATGGTATTTTTTATTTTCAATAAAGAAGATGGAGTTTGAATTGGTTTACTTATTGGATTAATTCCAGTATTGTTACTTCCAACTTTAAACAGTATCTTAATTAAAGAAAATCTTAAAAACATCATTTCGTTAGAAGAGGAGGAAAGGTAATGATGATTAATGGAGAAGCTGAAGCAAGTATAGGCGATAAGATTTCTGAAAATTTTATGGCATTAAGTCCACAATTATTTGGAATACTTTTAACAGCTGTTATTATATGCTCGCTTTCGATTATTTACAACGTTAAAATTCGCGGTCATAAAGATGGTGAAAAAATGAATGGTTACCTTGTTTTGGTTGAAATGTTTGTTACTTCAATCGAAAACTTGGTCGTTGAAATTATGGGTAAAAAATATCGTAAATTAACACCATATGCTATGTATATTATTTTATATATTATAGTAGGTTCTTTAATTCAAATGATCGGTATTGAATCACCCACTTCATCATTCACAGTAACTTTAGCGATGGGATTTGTAACATTCGTTTTAATTTATTATTTTGGTTTTAAATATCAAAAATTAGCTTATCTTAAAAGATATGTAAATCCAATCGAAATATTTACTCAATTTACACCGCTATTTTCAATAGCTTTCCGTTTATTCGGTAACTTACTTGGTGGATCAATTATTTTAGGTTTATTATATGGTTTATTTATCGGTTTCCAATCATCTTGAGCGGGAGTTGATTCTATTGTTGGAAACGCAACCGGGGATCAAACTCATTGATTAAATTGAGACTTTTGAAATGGTGCTGAAAATCCCGAAGCCTTCACGATGCAATATAAATATTGGTGATCAGGTTTAAATATTTTCACAACAATAATAACCCCATTATTACATATGTTTTTCGATATGTTTGATGGTGTATTACAATCAGTTGTATTCACAATGCTTACTCTATCATATTGATCAGAGGCTATGGGAGAGGAAGAAGATGAAGAACACACTTCTTATCAATCACAAAAGAATACAATTAAAATAGAAACAAGAAAAGCCTAGGCTTATTCAAAGGAGAAAAATATGTTATTTACAGAAATTATGACAAACATTTATGCAAACTTATTTAGTACATTTGCTGTAGTTATGCCAAATATTATGGCTGCTGGAACAGAAGGTTCAATGTCTACAGGTGACGGATTAGCTGAAGGATTAAAATTCCTTGGAGCTGGTTTTGCTTCAGTTGGATTACTTGGAGCAGGAATTGGACAAGGTATTGTTGGACAAGGTGCATGTATGGCAATCGGAAGAAACCCAGAAGTTGCATCAAAAATTACTTCAACAATGATTATTGCTGCTGGTATTGCTGAATCAGGTGCTATCTACGCTTTAGTTATTGCTATTCTTTTAGTATTTGTTGCTTAATTAAAACAAACTAATTAAAAATAGAAGGAGGTATCAAGATGTCATTAACACTTATGTCATTGTTAACAGAGACACCGGGTGCTGGAGCAGCAGAAATTTTTGGTAAATTATTTCCTAATTTACCAAACTTCATTGCTCATGTGTTAGCAACAATCGTTGTCGTGATCATTTTGTCAAAATTGGTTTACAAACCGTTTAAACAATCGATCGACAATAGACGTGCAAAAATTGATGAATTATTAAATGATGCCGTTGAAAAACAAGCGTCAGCAAATAAAGATAAAAAACAAGCAGAAATTTTATTAAATGATGCTAAATCAGAATCTTTAATTATTATTAAAAATGCTCGTACAGACGCTAATGTTCAAAAATCTCAAATTATTGAAACGGCAACAAGCGAAGCATCAAATTTACAAAATCATGCTAAAAACTCTATCGAAAGAGAAAAAGCAAAAGCTCAAGATGAAATCAGAAAAACAATTATAGATGTAGCCTTTTCAGCTGCGGGTAAAGTTTTAGAATCTGAAGTAGACAACAGTAAAAATAAAAAGCTTGTTGAAGACTTCATTGATAACTTAGATTAATATGATTTTAAATAAATCAGTAATTGATAACTGAGCAAGAGCTTTAGCAAATATCGCTGTTAAAACAAAAAAGGTTGAACCTTTTTTAGAACAATCACACGCTTTAGTAGAAGCGCTAAAAGATAAAGATGATTTTGTAAAAATATTAACAATCAAAAGTTCTCATGATGAAGCAAAAAGAGTTGCTATCATTGATGAAACTTTTAAAGATTTTGGTTTTGATATACACATTTTGAATGCCATGAAATTGATGGTAGAAACTCAAACATTTGTAAATGCAAGACCAATATTCAAACAACTACGTAAAAATCTATTAATTTTAAATGAAACAACTTATGGAGTTATTTGATCATCGATTGAAATCGATACAAAACAAGTTGAATTAATTCAGGAAAAAATTTCAAAAAAATTAAATAAAAAAATTATTCTTGTAAACAAAATAGATGAAAAAGTAATTGGTGGAGTAAAAGTAATTGTTGAAAACCACGTTTTTGATGGATCAATCAAAGGTAAGTTAGAACAAATGAAATACGAAACATTAAAAAACAAATAGGAGGTTAGTATTAATATGGTTTTAAATATTAAAGAAATCTCTGAAGTAATTGAAAAACAAATCAAAAACTACGGAAAAGAAATTGTTGAATCTGAAAAAGGAACAATTATTAAAGTAGGAGATGGTGTTGCTTTAATTTACGGATTAGATAATGCTATGATGGGTGAATTACTAGTTTTTCCTAATGATGTTTACGGTATGGTTTTAAATCTTGAAGAAGGTGCTGTTGGATCAGTAATTCTTGGAGATACTACTCTTATTAAAGAGGGAGATATCGTTTATAGATCAGGAAGAGTTGTTGAAACACCTGTTGGTGATGCGATGATTGGCCGTGTTGTTAATGGGTTAGGACAACCTATTGATGACAATGGACCATTAAACACTGAAAAATCTAGACCTGTTGAAAGAATCGCTACTGGAGTTATGGCACGTAAAAGTGTTGATCAACCATTAGAAACAGGTATTTTGGGAATTGATGCTGCTATTCCAATTGGAAAAGGGCAACGTGAATTAATTATTGGTGATAGACAAACTGGTAAAACAGCCGTTGCTATTGATGCAATAATTAATCAAAAAGGTAAAAACGTAAAATGTATTTATGTTTCTATTGGACAAAAAGATTCGACAATTGCTCAAATTGTTGAAAAACTTAAAAAACATGGTGCAATGGAGTATACAGTTATTGTTAATGCTGGTGCTTCAGATTCTGCTCCATTGCAATACTTAGCACCCTATACTGGTGTTACTATTGGTGAAGAATGAATGGAAAACGGTGAAGATGTTTTAATCGTTTATGATGATTTAACAAAGCATGCCGTTGCTTATCGTGAAATGTCACTGTTATTACGTAGACCACCCGGGCGTGAAGCTTATCCTGGAGATGTATTCTACCTACACTCACGTTTACTAGAACGTGCAGCTAGAGTTAATGAAAATTATGGTGGTGGTTCAATTACTGCCTTACCAATTATTGAAACTCAAGCAGGAGATATTTCAGCATATATTCCAACAAACGTAATTTCAATTACTGATGGACAAATATTCTTATCAAATGATTTATTTATGGCTGGAATCAGACCAGCGATTAACATTGGTCCTTCGGTTTCAAGAGTTGGTTCTTCAGCTCAAATTAAATCAATCAAACAAGTTGGAGGAACATTAAAATTAGAATTAGCGCAATACTATGAATTAGCTGCTTTCTCAAAATTTGGTTCAGATTTAGATGAATCAACAAAAGCAACACTTGATCATGGGGAAAGAATTATTCAAATGTTAATTCAAAGACAATATACACCAATTAAACAAGTTGATGAATCAATAATTTTATTAGCAATTAAATCACACGTAATCAAATGATTACCAGTTAACATGATGCAATTGTTAAAGTCTGAAATTATTACTCACTTTAGTACTGAAAAAGAAGCGAAAGCTTTACATAAAGAGTTAGAGAAAAAACAAGAATTTACTGATGAATTAACAGCTAAAATTCAAAAAGAAATTAATAAAGTTGTTTTAAAACTTGTTAAATCAATTAAAGATTACAAATCAGAATTATACGGCACAAAAGAAGAATTTAAAAAACTAGGTAACTAATGGCTAACTTAAGTGGATTAAAAGCAGAAATCGAATCAGTTGAAAACATTGGTAAGATTACAAATGCAATGCAATTAGTAGCAAGTGCTAAATTACGCCGTGTCGGTAAAAAAATAGTTGAAACGCAAGAATATGTATCTGAAGTTTATGAAGTTTTTAATAATATTATTAACCAAACTGAAAATTCAATATTTTTAAAAGAATCTGATAAAGAATTGAAAAAAACTTTATGAGTTGTTATTAATTCAAATCTTGGTTTATGTGGTGGTTACAACTCTAACATAAACAAACTGGTTATGAAAGAAATCAAAAGCAGTGATGAAGTTTATGCAATTGGTACAAAAGCTGTTTCATTTTTTAAAACAAGAAAAATAAAAATTAAACAAGAAAATACATCAGTTGATGTAGACTTCTCAAATCAAGAAGCTCGTGAAATTGGTAATGACATAATGTCATACTATACAAGTGGAGAATTTGATGAAATTAAATTAGTTTATACAAAATTCGTTAATAACGTTACATTTGAGCCAACATTATTAAGATTGTTTCCAATAATTAAAGATAAAGAAGCAAATGTATCACGTAAGGAAGTTATGTTTGAACCGAGTGCTGATGTGGTTCTTGAAAAAACAGTTGATTTATATTTAAATACTATTTTATTAGGAACAATTATTGAATCTCAAGTTTCAGAACAAGCTTCAAGAAGAGTGGCTATGGAAAATGCTACAAATAATGGTGAAGAATTAATTGAAAAATTATCAGTTAAATATAACCGTGAACGTCAAGGTGCTATTACACAACAAATTTCAGAAATTGTGTCTGGTGCAAACGCTCAACTTAAATAATAAGAGGAGGAAATATGGCAAAAGAAAATATGATACCATCAGGTAAAGTTATTCAAGTACTAGGACCAGTTATTGACGTTAAATTTAGCGAAGATAATATGCCAAGAATTTATGATGCATTAATTGTTGATAATAATGGTGTTGAATTGGTTTTAGAAGTTGAACAACACGTTGGTGATGAAATAGTTAGAACAATTGCTATGGGACCAACTGATGGTCTTACTCGTGGTTTACCAGTTATCAATACAGCCGCCCCTATTTTAGCACCAGTTGGTGAAGAAGTACTAGGACGTATGTTTAATGTAACTGGTCATGCTATTGATGAGAAACCTGAATTTACAGGTAAAAGAATGCCAATTCACCGTGATGCACCCGCATACGATGAATTAGTTACAACGGCTGAAATTCTTGAAACAGGAATTAAAGTTGTTGACTTAATGATTCCCTTTTCTAAGGGTGGAAAAATTGGGTTATTCGGTGGAGCCGGAGTTGGTAAAACAGTTTTAATCCAAGAACTAATTAACAATATCGCAAATGCGCACAGTGGGGTGTCTGTATTTGCCGGTGTTGGAGAAAGAACTCGTGAAGGAAACGATCTTTATCATGAGTTTATTGAAGCTGGAGTTTTAGATAAAACTTCACTTGTTTTCGGACAAATGAATGAACCACCAGGTGCACGTATGCGTGTTGCTTTAACTGGTCTTACAATTGCCGAACACTTTAGAGATGAAAAAAACATGGATGTGCTTTTATTCATTGACAACATTTTCAGATTTACTCAAGCAGGATCTGAAGTGTCTGCTCTACTGGGACGTATGCCGTCAGCTGTAGGGTACCAACCAACATTGTCAACTGAAATGGGAACACTACAAGAAAGAATTACTTCAACTAAAAAAGGTTCAATTACTTCTGTTCAAGCTGTTTATGTGCCTGCTGATGACTTAACTGATCCTGCACCAGCAACAACATTTACACACTTGGATGCTAAAATTGTTTTAGATCGTTCAATCGCATCTTTAGGAATTTATCCAGCCGTTAACCCATTAGATTCATCATCACGTATGTTGGATCCTGAAATTGTTGGAGAAGAACACTACCAAGTTGCTCTTGGAGTTCAAGGAACATTACAAAAATATCAAGAATTACAATCAATCATTGCTATTTTAGGAATGGATGAATTGAGTGAAGAAGATAAAACGGTTGTTTCTCGTGCTCGTAAAATGAGAAACTTCTTATCTCAATCTTTCTTTGTTGGTGAAAAATTTACAGGACGTCCTGGAAAATACATTAAATTAGAAGATACTGTTAAATCATTTAGATCAATTCTTGATGGTGAAGTAGATAACATTCCAGAATTATATTTCTTATATGCTGGAACAATTGAAGATGTAATTGAAAACTTTAATAACGATACTAAAAAGAAAAAATAATAAGGAGAAATAATTATGGGAATTAAACTTAAAATTGTTACTCCTGACGGAATTTATTTAGATAGTACAGAAGTTGATATTATCAATATTCAATCAATTGATGGTGACATGGGAATTTTAGAAAATATGATTCCGATGGTTACTACTTTAAAAATAGGAACACTTACTTATAAAATTAAAGGTGAACCAAAATATGTTCATGTGCACAGAGGTCTATTAACTGTTGATGGTAAAAACTGTAAAGTAATTACTGAAAGAGCAAGACCAGAA
Organism: Mesoplasma photuris ATCC 49581; assembly: GCF_000702725.1. Taxonomy (GTDB): domain Bacteria; phylum Bacillota_I; class Bacilli_A; order Mycoplasmatales; family Mycoplasmataceae; genus Tullyiplasma; species Tullyiplasma photuris. The sequence continues at coordinate 305,086 of NZ_JNJI01000002.1, forward strand.
GATATGACAAAAAAATAAGACCTATAAAGTCTTATTTTTTTTAATCGTAATTCCCTTTACTATTTTTAGGAATTAGTAACGGATCTAGGTTTTTGCGTTTTTCTGCTATAAATTCATTTTTACAATTTTCGATCTCTGTTGCGTATTCTGCATCATTTAAATAAAATCAAATCCTTGTAATTGTTTTTGCAAATAGTTGCTGTTCTTCTATTTTTGTGCTTTTTACTATTTTAGAAAAATTGATTTTATTTTTAACAAATTCAACAAATTCTAAGCCAATATTTTCATTTCAAAAATCCTCGTGATTTAAGCTATTAAAGTCGATATTATAATTTTCAAATTTGATTATTTCACAGTTCATATAGGCTCCTTATCGTTTCTTATAATCATTATAACTCTGATTGTTGTATTTCAATTTAACTTATCAAAATGATTAATATTGTTTTATAATTAAGTTAACAATATTTTATTGTTAAAAGAAAGCGGGTACTTTGGTGAAAGTAGTTGTGGTTGGTGGTTCTGCCACTGGAATGGGAGTTGTCGCTAAATTAAAAAGACAACAACCCAATGCTGAAATAATTGTATTTCAAGAAATGGAGTATGTATCATTAGGTTCATGTGGAATCCCTTACTTTATTGGAAATAATTTTTCAGATGCAGAAAATATGATTGCAAGAACGGTTGAAAAATTTCGAGAAACAGGTGTAAAAGTTTTTAATAATACAAAAGTTTACAATGTTGATTTTGAAACAAAAACTGTTTATGGTAAAAATGGAAATCAAAAAATTAGTGAAACTTATGATAAATTAGTTATCGCTAGTGGATCACGTCCATTTATTCCTAATAATTTTGATATGAATATTAAAAATGTCTTTTCAGTAAAGTCTAAAGAAGATGCAATTAATATTAAAGAAGCTACTAAAAATGCAAAAAACGTTGTTATTATAGGTGGTGGATTAATTGGTTTAGAAGTTGCTGAAAACATTAAAGAATTGAGTAAAAACGTAACTATAATCGAAAGAGGATCAAGAGTTATTGAAAATTTATTTGATGAAGAATTTTCAATTGAAGTTGAAAAAGAATTAGAAAGAAAAGAAGTTAAGCTTTTCAAAGAGACGGAAGTTAAGAACTTAATTTCTGAAAATGGTGCAATTAAAAAAGTTGAATTAAGTAATGGTCAAATTTTTGATTGCGATTTACTTATTATTTCAATTGGTGTTTTACCAAATACAGATTTTATTGATTCATCAAAAATTAAAAAAAATAATCGTGGAGCTATAATCGTTGACTCACGATGTCAAAGTTCATTAGAAAATGTTTATGCTGGTGGAGATTGTGTTGAAACTAGAGGTTTCATATTTGGCAATCAAACATCAGCACCATTAGCAACAACAGCTAATAAACATGTCAAAGTAATTGTTGATCAATTATGTGGAATTGATACTGAGTTTGCTGGAACTTTAAATACAGCAATGGTTAAAATTTTTGATCTTGAATTAGCAAGATCGGGAGAAAATAAAAATACAATAAATCAATTTACAAATGCAAGAGAAATTTTAATCAAAGATAAAGATCATACAAACTATGTGTCTAATCAAAAAGACTTATGATTAAAAATTTTAGTTGATAATAAAACTGATGAAATTATTAATGTTCAAATAATGGGACAAAATAAATCAATAATGAGAATATATGGATTAATTTCATTGATGTGGTCTAGACAAAAAGTGGATGCTATTTTAGAACAAATAGACTACCCTTATGCTCCACCATTTTCAAGAAGTGTTGATATTATTCATATAGCATTAAGTAAATTGGTTAAATAGGAGAAAATATGAATACAACAATTTTTAGTAGTATTCAAGATACCTTATTAAAAGGATTCGTAGGAATCAGTACATGACAGTCACTTGTAGCGATTTTATTATTTTTCGTTATTATGGGTGGTTTTTGATATGGTCTAAGACAAATCAAAATTAAGTTTATGTATCGAGTACTTATTGGATTGGCGATTGGACTAGTTTTTGGAGTTGTTATCCAAGCTATCATTCAATTTCCAGAAGGTTCTTGATTTACTAAGGGAGAGAACTCTCCTTGGGTTGAAATTAATGGCAAATGATTTGACTTAAGTGGATACTATATGCTTGGAACAGAGGGTAATGGTTCAGTACTACGTTTAATTACAGCCGCAGACATTCCGAACTTAAATAGTTTAAGTCAAGTTCTTGATGCTAATGGAAATCAAGCGTTTACTCAAGAAAATGCAATTGTTAACTTTGAAGCTAAAGAGGCAATTCTTTGAGTAAGTGAATTTAATAACTGAGCAACACTTTTAAAACAAGTGTTTATAAATGGTATTTTATTATTAACAATACCAGTGGTGTTTGTTGCAATATTTAGAGTAACTTCTAAACCAGGACAAAAAGGTTTAGGAAGAATAAGTGGTAAAGCGGTTGCTTTATTATTAATCAATGTAACAATTGCGTTTGCAATCACATTTTGAATTGGTTATTTTTTAAATATTGGAAAAGGAATGGAATTTGACAACCAAGTAACAGGTACTTGAGGTCAAGAAGATACAAAAACATTGCCAAATATTATATGAGGATACGTGCCTTCAAACTTTATTGGAACTTTAACAGGAACAGCAATTATTCCTGTGATGGTATTGGGTGCATTGTTTGGTCATTCAGTTAAAATGGTTTCGAGAAAAAAACCAGAAGCAATGTTAAAATTAAGAACTGGTATGGATCATGGTTGAGATATTATTATGTCTATGTTAATGACATTTATGAAAATAATGCCATTTGCAGTTATGTCAATGATCACAACTTCTATCACATCTAGACCAATTGGTGCTTTAGCTTCAATCGGATTAACTTTAGGTGTTGGTTACTTGGCATTGATAATCATGTTAGTTATCATGACTATTCAAATGCTTGTTACAGGTATTAATGTTAAAACATGATGAAAATTTGCGATTAGACCACTTTTACAAGGGTTTTCAACTCAATCATCAAATGCAACTTTACCAGTTACTATGGATACTTTAAAACGCGATATGCGCATTAAAGATGAAGTGGTTAATACTGTTGGTCCATTATCTACAACAATGGGTCTTGTCGCTTGTGCTGGTGTTCAAGCTGGTTTAATAACATCACTTCTTTATACAGGTAGTGCAGCTGCTGCTGAAACTCCATTATGAGCGTTCTTTATCATTGGATTAGTAACAACGGTTGTTGCTTCATTAGGTATTGCTGGTGTTCCTGGAACAGCTACTGTTGTTACTTCAGCCGTTTTAAACGGAATTGGTTTTGGTGGATACTTCGCACCAGTTTATGCAATTATTGGAGCTTTAGATGGTCTGTTTGATATGGGTAGAACTGGAACTAATGTTACAGGTGGTGTTTATGCAGCTACTATGGTAGCTAACTGAGAAGGTCTCTTTGAAGAAGACACACCGTTACTTACTAAAAAACAGTTTCAAAGATCTGTACTTAGAAATCAAAAAATAAACTCTCGAAGTGATAAAAGAGAAGAAAAAATGATGCTTAGAAAACAAAAACAAAAAGAAAAAGCCACTTCAAAATTGGCTAAGGAATAAAATGACTCTAAATGAATTATATAAAATAGCCAAAGACAAATACGATATGATGAATGAAGTTTTTTATACAACAATGGATAGCAATCTTGCTTATACTGTTAAATCAGGTCCAATGTTCACTTACGAAGCTATTTTTAAAATTATCGAAGATTTAAAATCATCTAATTTTGAAGGTGATTTAGTTAAAGAAATTACCTCAAGAGCTAAAGAAACAATCTCAATCGAAAGTGAAAAAATCAAAAAAGATGGAGCCCCTCAAAGAGTTATTGAACAATTGTGAGGAATGAGAAATCAAGGCATTTCAATGTTTTTAGAATCATTAAACGAAAAAATGGACTAGTTCCATTTTTTATTTAAAATTTTATAAATAATTTGCCCTATAAAAATCTAGTTGATATAATGAATTGAATTGGAGGTAATATGAAATTTAATAAAAATATACTATTTAAAATTTTGCTCTTTTTATTAGGAACATATTTATTCACTTTAGGATTAAGTTTATATTTACCGACCGCATTTGGCGTAATGCATTTAGACTTCACTATTTATAGCTTATTGATGTGATTTAAAGGCGTTGAAATTGATGGAACACTTACACCTGAAATTTCAAATGGTATATACCATTGACTAATATTAGGTATCTTATTTTTTATATTAGCAATAATATCAACTGGATTTTTGATTTGATCGTATGCTAAACAAGGAAAAGAAGTTTTAAGAAAAAAAGAGGTTAAAAAAATAATTTTTTGATCATTTATTTCTGATTTTGCAATTGTATTAATGGAACCTGCATTTCTATTATTGCATGAACACACAATTGTGACACATGAAGTAGCTAGTGCTATTAAAGAAATGCCTGAACAATTTAGAATATTAATTCTACTTGGTGGATTTCTGTTAAATGCTTTAGGCGATGCAATTTGAATATCTTCAAAAATTTGTTTAGGACCGTATAATTCAATTTGTTCAAATTTTCAAAAAGCAACTAACTGAAATTACACACCATCAAGAATTATGTTAGATTGTTTAATATTATTACCAGGAATTTTATTTGTGATAATTCAACCAGGGGTATGACAAATAAAGGGAGATTTCTTTTTAAATTATTTAAATATTGGAACAATTATGTTTGTTTTTGCTTTTGGTCCAATAGTTCATTTGTTTGAAAAATACATAAATAAATTATTATTTACCTTTAATAAAAAAACGACTAGTCTTCACTAGTCATTTTTTTTGTGCACATTTTATCAAGTGCTTTATCTGCGGATTTACAATCTTTAAATCTGCTTTCACCAGCTTGAATTGCTTCTATTTTTTTAACAACATTACCTGTGAATGCTCACATTTTTTGTTTCTTTAAAAATTTTAGATAACCATATCAATTAACTCTTAATTTTCTAAAATCCACTCGACCTAATTTTAAGTCACTTTGAATTGTTGTTATTTTTTTATTAAGTAAAATTTGTTCTCTAGCACAAATGATTTTTTTTGCTAAAGCTGGTTGTAATTCATCAATATGATCAAAAATATTTTCAACATGTTCATATTTGTTTAATAATTCGATTGCTTGTTTATAATGTAAACATTTTATACCTTTAATATTATCTGAAGAATCTCCCATCAAAGCCTTAATATCAGCCACTTGACTTGGTCCACAACCAAATTTTTCAAAAACTTCTTCGTCTTTAATGAAAACTGGTTTTTCTTTTTTACTTACATTTACAATAATCTTTGTGTTTTCACTAACTAATTGGAAAGTATCTTTATCATTTGAAAGAATATGTACATTGTAATCAAGTTTATTTGCAATTCTTGCAATTGTACCCATTACATCGTCTCCTTCGTATCTGGCATGTTCATATCAAGGAATATTGGCAGCGGTTAGAAATTCTCTAATGATTTGCATTTGTGGAATTAACTCCTCAGGAGTTTCTTTACGTTTTGCCTTGTATTCTGGATATAATTCACGTCTTCAACAACCTTTGTCAACATCGAAAGTAACTATAATTGTATGATAAATATTCATATCAATAAATTCATTAATTTTTGCGACAAATGTATAGATGGCATTAATCATAACGCCATCTCTATTTTCAGCTACAGTTTTTCTTTTTAAAGAACCGTAGTATCCTTTGTGTAATAAATGATAACCGTCAATAATTAGTATTGTCTGTTTTTCATTTTTAGTAGTCATGTTTTTTCATTCCTTACAATATATATATTATCACAGTTGCAAAAATAATATTCTATATTGTTGTGTATGTTTCGACTATCGATGTAATTTCAAATTTTACATTTGCTTGTTTAAGAATTGAAAGATCATCAATTTGTAAAGTATATTCTGGTCCGTCTGTATAGTTTTTATCAATAATAAATAAGTTATTTATTCTGATATAAGTATCAATACTCTTAGAGTTTTCAATTGCAAATGAAATAGTTACATTGATTACTTTATGCATTTCAAATAGCTCTAATCCATTTAAAAGTTCACTAGCACTTGATGTGTATGCTCTAGTTAATGGACCAGCACCAAGTTTAATACCACCAAAATATCTAATTACTAAAACAACAATGTTAGTTAATCCCATTTTTTCTATTACGTTAAAAATTGGTTTTCCAGCAGTTCCATTAGGTTCTCCATCATCATTAAAACCACCAATAACATTATCGACACCTATTTTGTATGCAAAGCAATTGTGATTAGCATCGTTTTCAGAGTACTCTAAAAGAAATTCTTCAAGTTCTTTTTTAGAGGAAATTGTCTTAGCAATTGCGATGAATTCAGATTTGTTAATTACAAAAGAATTTTTATAAATTTTATTCCCAATTGTTTTCATTAAATTTCCTCCTATGTTTTAATAATAACTCATTCAATAGTATAATAAAAATAATGTAGATAAGGAGTTTAACAATGGCATCAGATAAAAAAATAATTAAGCATTTTGGTAAAGTTGCTGATAAAATTTTGGCTTTAGAACCAGAAATGATCAACTTAAAAGACGAAGATTTTAAAATTAAAACACAAGAGTTTAAAGATAGATTACAAAACGGTGAAACATTAGATGATTTATTAGTTGAAGTTTTTGCAGTCGTTAGAGAAGCTGCTAAAAGAACTTTAGGAATGAATGCATACCGTGTTCAGTTAATCGGTGGAATGATTTTACATTCTGGTGATATTTCTGAAATGAAAACTGGTGAGGGTAAAACACTTACTGGTCTTTTTCCTGCGTACTTAAACTCTTTAACTGGTCTTGGTGTTCATATTGTTACGGTAAACGAATACCTATCAAGACGTGATAGTGAAATTAATGGTAAAGTTTACGAATTATTGGGTGTTAGTGTTGGTTTAAACTCTTCTCAAATTGGAAAAATTTCAAAACGTGAAGCTTATGCAAGAGATATTACATATACAACTAACTCTGAGTTGGGTTTTGATTATCTAAAAGATAACATGGTTATGAAAGCTTCAGCAAAAGTTCAAAGAGGACTTAACTATGCTATTATCGATGAAGCGGACTCTATTTTAATTGATGAAGCAAGGACTCCTTTAATTATTTCAGGTGGTTCAGCTTCAAGAATTAATTTATATAAAGCTGCTGATGATTTTGCTTCAAAAGTAGATGAAAAAGTAGATTTAGATATTGATTTAGAATCAAAGCAAGTTTATTTAAATGAATCAGGAATGGAAAAAGCAAAAGAATTTTTTTCAGTTAAAAATCTATTTGCGATTGAAAATACAGAAATTTTCCACTTGATTATGAATGCTTTAAAAGCACACTTTACTTTTAAAGAAGGAATTGAGTATACAGTTAGAAATAATGAAATTCTTTTGATTGATCAGTTCACTGGTCGTATCATGGAAGGTAGATCATATTCTGATGGTTTACAACAAGCTTTACAAGCGAAAGAAAAAGTACAAATCGAAGAAGAAACTGCAACCTTAGCAACAATTACTTATCAAAACTTTTACAGACTTTATGCAAAAATTTCAGGAATGACAGGAACAGCTAAAACTGAAGAAGAAGAATTTATTAAAATTTATAATACAAGAGTTGTCTGTACACCAACAAACCGTCCAATTATTAGACGTGATGAAGAAGATTATACTTTTGGTTCAAAAAACGCTGCATTAAAACGTTTAATTAAAGATATTAAAGAAATTCACGAACTTGGTAATCCAATATTGATTGGTACAACATCAGTTGAATCTTCTGAACAAATATCAAGATACTTACAAAAAGCTGATTTGAAATTTGAAATGATCAATGCTAAAAATCACGATAGGGAAGCTGAAATTGTTTCTGTTGCTGGTTTAAGAGGAGCAATTACTTTAGCAACAAACATGGCTGGTCGTGGAACAGATATTAAGTTATCTGATGAGGTTAAAGAACTAGGTGGTTTAGTTGTTTTTGGAGTCGAAAGAAACGAAGCGAGAAGAATTGATAATCAATTACGTGGTCGTTCTGGTAGACAAGGTGATCCAGGAATGTCAAGATACTATATTTCTATGGAAGATGATATGATGATGAGATTTGCAAATCCTCGTACAAGACAAAACTTTGCTAAATTAGGTGATGATCACATTAAATCTAAAATGTTTACAAGAGCAGTTACTAATGCTCAGAAAAAACTTGAAGGTATGAACTTTGATCAACGTAAAAATGTTTTAGATTACGACAATATTTTAGCTCAACAACGTGAAGCTATCTATTCACAAAGAGATGATATTTTATATGCAGAAAGTTTAAAAGTGGTAATCAAAAAATTCCAAGTTACAGTTGCATTTGAATTAATATCTTTGAATTCTATTTTAATTCATGGTGAAAAAACAATCGATGCTAAAGGTTTATTAAAAGCAATTGACGGTAAATTAGTTGCACACAATAAATTTAAAGAAAAAGACTTTTTCAATAAAGATAAAATGCAACTAGCTGAAGAAATAGCAGAAGCAATGATGGAATTCTATATGATTAGAGTTTCTGATATTCCTGAAGATGTTGTTTTAAATATGGAAAAAGAAAGAATTTTAAAAGCGTTTGATAAACACTGAACAAAACATATAGATCTTTCTTCAAAACTTAAATCAGGAATTTATTTACAGCAGTATGCGCAAAATAATCCATTGGCTGAATATGTTGAACAAGCAACAAAATTATTTAACAAAATGAAAATTAGCATTTCAGAAGATGTTGTAAATGAATTAGCAAATGTTGTTTTAAAAAATGTGGAAGCTGAACCACAAGTTAGACAAGTAGAAATTACAGATGCTGATATTGATAAAATATTAGAAGAAACCGGTTTAACAAAATCAAACATTAATAATAAAGATATTAATGATAGATTTGATCAACTTGAAAAAGAGAATTCAGAAAATGAAGATTATCTTAAAAAATTAAAAGTAAAAAGAGATATTATGCTTGGATTAGTTATTGAATTAGAAAAGCGATTTGGACAAATCAATAAAGAGGTTAAGCAAGTTGAAATTACTAAAGAAGATATGAAAAGTATTTTAAACGCTTTTAATATTGATGGAATCGAAAATGTAAACCCAGAATCAATCGAATCTGGATTTAACTCAGCTTCTAATAAAATTGGTGATGATAAAGCTGCACAAGCACAATTAGAGATTGCTAAACAAGTATTAAAACAATTATCAGAACAAATTAAAAATGCAAAAAATAAGCCAAAGAATGATGAATAAAATCATAAATGGCATAATTAAATAGTATAGAGAAAAACTAGACCATTTGTCTAGTTTTTTGAGCATAACATGGGGGAAATATGAAAAAGTATATAAATGATAATCAATTCAAATTAGTTTCAAAATATGAACCTGCTGGTGATCAACCAAAAGCGATTATTGAACTTAATGAAAACTTAAATTTAGGAGTTAAACATCAAGTATTGCTTGGTGCAACTGGAACAGGTAAAACATTTACAATAGCTAATGTTATTGCTAAACAAAATCGCCAAACTTTAGTACTTGCACATAATAAAACTTTAGCTATGCAAATATACTATGAATTAAAAGAGTTCTTTCCCGAAAACAGGGTGGAGTATTTTGTTTCCAATTTCGACTTCTTTCAACCAGAAGCTTATGTACCATCAAAAGACCTTTATATTGATAAAGATGCTCGTCAAAATATGGAATTGGATATGATGAGATTGAGCGCAATGAATGCATTAATGACCAGAAAAGACACAATTGTTGTAGCTTCGGTTGCTGCTATTTATGCTTCTCAAAATCCTGCTGATTATTCAGATTCATTTTTTGAATTAAACAGAGGACAAAAACTATCTAAAAAAGAATTACTTTTATTCTTTGTAAAAACAGGTTATGAGAGAAATGACATAGAAAACAAGCCAGGGACATTTAGTGTTAAAGGTGATGTAATTAAAGTTGTTCCTGGTTGAAGTTCTAAATATTTATATAGAATTTCATTATTCGGTGATGAAATTGAAATGATTGATATTTTAGATTCTATAACTGGTGGTTTAGTTGAACACACTAGAACAATTACTATTTATCCAGCACAAGCGTATGTAACTCCAGAGGAAAAATTACAAGAAGCTTGTTTGAATATTAGAAAAGAATTAACTGAAAGAATTGATTACTTTCAAAAACAAGGTTTATTACTCGAAGCTCAACGTTTAGAACAAAGAACAAAGTATGATTTAGAATCTTTAGAAGAATTTGGTTTCTGTAGTGGTATTGAAAATTATTCTGCTCAATTAGACTTTAGAGAAAAGGGTCAAAGACCCTATACTTTATTAGATTATTTTGAAAAAGATTTTTTAACAATTATTGATGAATCACATATGATGATTCCTCAAACTCGTGGAATGTATAATACCGACAGATCGAGAAAAACTACATTAGTTGAATATGGATTTAGACTACCATCAGCATTAGATAATAGACCATTAAATTTTGAAGAATTTGAATCAAGTTTAGATCAAGTTATATATACTTCAGCAACTCCGGGTGAATATGAAATGGAATTAACTGATCACAAGTTTACTCAACAAATTATTAGACCAACAGGACTGCTTGATCCAATTATTGAGATTAGACCAACTGAAGGTCAAATTGATGAAATTATTAAAGAAATTAAAATTAGAAGAGAAAAAAGCGAACGCGTTTTTGTAACAACGCTAACAATCAGAATGAGTGAAGACTTAACTTCATATTTACAAGAACGAGGAGTCAAAGTTGCTTATCTACATTCTGAGTTAAAAACATTAGAACGTAGTGAAATATTGAATGATTTACGACGTGGAGTTTATGACTGTATTGTTGGAGTTAACCTTTTAAGAGAAGGATTAGATTTACCAGAAGTAAGTTTAGTATGTATTTTAGATGCAGACAAACAAGGATTCTTAAGAAACACAAGATCATTAATTCAAACTACTGGTCGTGCAGCTAGAAATGCAAATGGTTTAGTAATTTTCTTTGCAGATACAATTAGCAGTGCGATGAAAGAAGCAATGGAAGAAACTTCAAGAAGACGTGAAATCCAAGAAGCCTTTAATAAGGAGCATGGAATAACTCCTAAAACAATTTTAAAAGACATCAATCAAAGTGTGCTTACAGATAAAGCTCGTAAAAATATTGATGAATTAGCAAAAATAAAATCTAAAAAAGTTAAAAAAGAAGCAATACAAATTGTTCTTGATAAGTTACGTGCTGAAATGACTCAAGCTGCAAAAGATTTAGATTTTGAAACAGCTGCAACCATTAGAGATACTATTATCGAACTAGAACAACAAAAGAACGGATAGAAATATGACAAAAGACAAAATAATTATTAAAGGTGCAAGAGAAAACAATTTAAAAAATATTGATTTAGAGATTCCAAAAAATAAACTTGTTGTTTTTACAGGTTTATCTGGTTCTGGTAAATCATCGCTAGCATTTTCAACTATTTATGCTGAAGGAAGAAGAAGATATATCGAATCACTTTCTGCTTATGCAAGACAATTTTTAGGAGGTAATGAAAAACCTGATGTAGATTCAATTGAAGGTTTAAGTCCAGCTATTTCAATTGATCAAAAGACAACTTCACACAACCCCAGATCGACAGTCGGAACAGTTACAGAAATATACGATTATCTTAGATTGTTATATTCAAGAGTTGGTACACCATATTGTATTAATGGACACGGAGTTATTCAAGCGGCAAGCATTAAAGAAATACTAAATAATATTAAAGTTAGCACAGAAGAAGGTGAACAAGTTTATATTTTATCTCCAATTGTTAGAGATAAAAAAGGTTCACATAGAGATACATTTGACAAATTAAAAAACGAAGGCTTCATTCGTGCTAAAGTAGATGGTGAAATCAAAATGTTAGATGAAGTTATTGATTTAGAAAAAAACCAAAGACACAACATTGATATTATTGTCGATCGTTTAGTATACAGAGATGAAGAAGAATTAAATTCTCGTATTTTTTCAGCTATCGAAATTGCTTTAAAATACTCTGAAGGTATGATTAAAGTTTTTTATCCAGAATCTAAAAAAGAAGAAAAATTATTTTCAACAACATATTCATGTAAACAATGTGGATTTAATATTCCGGAAATGGAACCAAGATTATTTTCATTTAATGCCCCGTTAGGAGCATGTGAGGGATGTGGTGGTCTTGGTGTTAGTTTAGAAGCAGACATTGACTTAATCATCCCTGATGAAAGTTTAACAATCAACCAAGGTGGAATTGCCTATTTTAAAAATTTAGTGGGTAGTGATAATTTAGAATGACAAAAATTCAGAACTTTATGTGATTACTATTATGTTGATTTAAATTTACCAATCAAATTTTTAACAAATAAACAAAAGGACATCATATTATTTGGATCAGATGAAGAAATTGAAGTTAAATTAATTAGTTCAAATGGTAGAAAGCATGAATCATTTGAATATATCGGTGGTGTTGCATCAGAAATTCAAAGAAAATATTTTGAAACAAAATCAGAAGAAATTAGAAAATGATATGCAAAATTTATGAGTTCAAAAACATGTAATTCATGTAAAGGAGCTAGATTAAATGAAACAGCATTATCAATTAAAATTAATGATCTTTCAATTTACCAGTTTACAGAAATGTCAATTGAAGAAGAATTAAACTTTATATTAAGTGTTGAATTAACTGAGACACAAACTAAAATTGCTGAATTAGTTTTAAAAGAGATAATTTCTCGAATTAGTTTCTTAAATGAAGTTGGTTTAGGATATTTAAATTTATCAAGAACAGCTACAACACTTTCTGGTGGAGAAGCACAACGTATTAGATTAGCAAAACAAATTGGTTCTCAACTTACAGGAATACTTTATGTTCTTGATGAACCATCAATTGGATTACACCAAAGAGATAATGATAAATTAATAGGAACTTTGAAACACTTAAGAGATTTAGGAAATACTTTAATTGTGGTTGAACATGATGAAGACACAATGAAAGAATCTGATTGAATAGTTGATATTGGTCCTGGTGCTGGTGAACATGGTGGAGAAGTAATTTTTAATGGAACATATGAAGATATTCTAAAATCTGAAACAATTACTGGGAAATATTTATCTGGAAAAATGAAAGTTGAAGTTCCCAAAAACCGTCGTGGCGGTAATGGTAAAAAATTGGAAATTATTGGAGCTTCAGAAAATAACTTAAAAAACATAAATGTAACTGTGCCTTTAAACAAATTCGTAACCATTACAGGAGTTTCAGGATCAGGTAAATCAACATTGCTTGAAGATATTATTTATAAGGGAATTCAAAATAAACTTTCAAAAGAAAGAGTCGAAACCGGAAAAGTGAAAGAAATTAAAGGAATTCAAAATGTTGATAAAGTAATTTATATTTCACAAGAACCAATTGGTAAAACTCCAAGATCAAATCCTGCAACATATACTTCTGTATTTGATGATATTCGTGATTTATTTACAAACTTACCCGAAGCAAAAATTAGAGGGTATAAAAAAGGAAGATTTTCATTTAATGTTCCTGGTGGTAGATGTGAAAACTGTACAGGTGATGGAATTATCACAATATCAATGCAATTCATGCCAAGTGTTGAAGTTGTTTGTGAGATATGTGAAGGTAAACGTTACAATGATGAAACATTGCAAGTTAAATTTAAAAACAAAAATATTTCTGACGTTTTAAATATGACTGTTGAAGAAGCATCAATGTTCTTTGAAAATATTCCAGCAATCAAACAAAAACTTGATACTATTTTAGAAGTTGGTTTAGGATATATTCGATTAGGACAAAGTGCAACAACACTTTCTGGTGGAGAATCTCAACGTATTAAACTTTCAACTTATTTACTTAAAAAAGCTACAGGAAAAACAATATTTTTACTAGATGAGCCAACGACTGGTCTACATGTTGATGACGTAAATAGATTAATAAAAGTTTTAGATAGACTAATTGATCTAGGTAATACAGTAATTGCGATTGAACATAATTTAGATTTCATTAAAGTATCTGATTATATTATTGATCTTGGTCCAGAAGGTGGTACTGGTGGTGGAAATATTGTTGCAACAGGAACTCCAGAGCAAATTTTATCTATACCAGGATCATATACAGCATATTACTTAAAGGAATATTTAAAATAATGATATCAGTTAATGAATATTTATTTGATATGAGTCAATCTTTTAAAGAAAAATATAATCTTAAAGATGTTTTATCTAAAATCGGAAATTTACAAAACAAAATTCCTGTTATAAATGTGGTTGGTACTAACGGTAAAGGATCAACTTCGCACTATTTAAGTTTAGGTCTTAAGTCTAAATATAATAAAGTTGGACTCTTTATTTCTCCAGCATTTCAATATCATAACGAACGTATTCAAATTAATAACGTTCCTATCGGTGATCAAGATTTATTAAGAATTGTTAAACATATCGAAGATAATTTTGCACAATTTAATCTTACTTTTTTCGAAATGTGAGTTTTAATTGCTGTAATTTATTTTAATGAAAATAAAATTGATATCGCAGTTATTGAAGCAGGTATTGGTGGAATTAAAGATATGACTAATTTATTTAATAATCAATTGTTAACACTTGTGACTTCTGTTTCACTAGACCATGTTGAGTTATTAGGGCCTAATATTGAAGATATTATTTACCAAAAAGTAAATATTGCAAAACCAAATACACAAGTGATTATTAGTGCTGACAATTTTAAATACAAAAGTATTTTTAAAGAAAAAATAATCAACAGGGTTAACATGTTGTTTTTAGAAAATGAACAAAATGACGATTACCAAATCAATAATAAACAATTAGTTAAAAGTGCATTAGAATTCCTTAAAATTGATATTGATGAATCGTTATTCAACCTTGATCCACCACTTGGTCGATACTCTAAAATTAAAAATGTGATTATCGATGGAGCACATAATGTTGATGCTATAAAAAAACTGATTACAAAGGTTAAAAAAGAAGAACAAAAAGTGAAAATTTTATATGCTTCTATCGTGAGCAAAGATTATAATGAAATATTAAAACTATTGGATGAAAATTTTTCTGAAGTATATATTACAAATTTTGAAAATTATAAAAGTTGAAATATTGATAATATAAAACATGAAAATAAAATATATAATTGAAAAGAGTTTTTAGATCAAAATAAGGATAATAAAATATTGGTTTGCGGAAGTTTATATTTTATTCCTGAAGTTTATAAATATTTAAAAAAATAAGGAGGCAACATGGCATTGTTAATAATTAATATTATATCTTGATTAGCGGTTGCTGGGTTATTTGGTCTTTCGTGACTATCAGAAGGTTTTCGTAAAAATAAAATTAGTACAAAAACCATCACAATAATGGCGATGTTATCTGCACTAAGTGTAATCTTAACAAATGTTATTGGTTACACTTTTATTGGTGGTCAGAAAATTATGATTGGTAATGTATTTATCTTTATTTCTGGAATGGTTTTTGGACCAGTTCCAGGAGTGTTGACAGGAGTTGTAAGTGATTTATTAGGTTTAATCAACCTTGGTGGTGGTTATAATGCTGGGTTCATGTTTATTAAATGTATGTTCGGTTTCTTAGGGGCATGCGTTTTTATGTTCAGAAAAAATAATTTTTGAATGATTAAAATGATCATAATTTATATTTTAGGAATTACAGTTCATATCTTTTTATTATCACCATTGTTAAACGCTGTTTATGGACCAGATAGTAATTATTGAACGAGTTTAGGAATAAAGTTTACTTTATTAATAACTAAGCCTCCATTATGAGCAATTGAGTGTTCACTTTACCCATTTATTGCTTATACATCTTTTAGAGTGATTTGACATTTAATGAAAAACAATCTTAATGATCAAAATGTTCCGTGATTTGCAAGAAAAGGAGACCACCAAAGTCTTTATAAACCGTTATCTTCAATGACTGATGAATTAAAAAACGTTAATCAAAAAAGAAATGTTAAACAGTGAAATAGATTTGTGAAGAAATTGTAAACAAAAAGAGCACCTAGGTGCTCTTTTTAACAATTAATATTTATTCTATCTTAATAATACTTTTACAAATAATGAGAATTTAAAATGAATATAATTGTTGTTTAATTATTTAGCTCTTTTTATTGATAATTTAACTTGTTTTTTAGCTTCATTAACTTCCATTACTAAAGCATTAACTTCTTGACCAGAAGTAACGAAATCTTTAGCATCTCTTACGAACTCATCAGCGATTTCGCTAATGTGGATTAGTCCTTTGTAAGTTTCACCGTTAAGTTCAACTGTACAAAATGCTCCAAAATCAACAATATCAGTAATAACTGCTTTTACGATTGTGTTTTCCATTTTAAATTCCTCCTATTTATAAGTATATAGATAATTAAGTTCTAAAACTCTTATTTATGACAAAATATAGTAAAATTATTTTGTAAGCGAGGTATTTTATGAAAAAAATGACAATAAAAACTTTAGTTAATGCATTTGACTTTGAAGTTCTTGCAGGTGAAAGTAAAATTGATAATCCAATAGTTGTTTATGGAATTAACAGAGCCGGATTAGAATTAACAGGATTTTACAATGAAGCAACAGAAACAAATCACAACCGACGTGCTATTTTATTATCTACAAAGGAAAACGCTTACATGTCACAATTTTCAGTTGAAAAAAAACGTGAAAAATATATAGCTTTAATGAATGCAGGTTCTCCTGTAATTATGATTACACAAAATTATACTGATCAAACTTTAGTTGATGTTGCCAAGGAATTAAACTTCCCTTTACTTTATAAAGAAGCAGCATCAACTTCTAATTTAAACCATGATATTTTAAATGTTTTTAATGAATATTTTGCACCAACTGAAGAAGTGCATGGATCATTGGTTAATATTTTGGGTACTGGAGTTTTAATCATGGGTCAATCAGGAATTGGTAAGTCTGAAATCACACTTGAATTAATTAAGTTAAACCACTTATTTGTTGGTGATGATAGAATTATCATCACAAACGAAAATGGTTTATTGATGGGAAAATCACACCCTATTTTGAAAAATTTAGTTGAAGTTAGAGGAATTGGTATTATCGATGTTTCTAAAACAAATGGTTACCAAGTTATTTTAGATGAAACACCAGTTGATATGGTGATTGAATTATTTAAATTTGAAAATGCAAAAGAAGATAAATCAGAAAGAATCGGGAACAAATCAACTCTTAAAAATATTTTAGGAATTAAAGTACCTTATTTACAAATTCCTGTTTCATCAGGACGTAATATTTCAAACATTATTGAAACAGCGGTTGCTCAACAAAAAATTGCAGCGGCTGGTTATTCAATTGATGTTATTGAATTAATTAATAAGAGAATTGAAGAAGGAGCAGAGTAGTGTCTTTATTTAGTAGCGATAATACATTATTCGATTGAATGCAAGAAAACGGCTCATTTGGATCAGACA
The DNA here is from genome assembly GCF_000702725.1 of Mesoplasma photuris ATCC 49581. Lineage (GTDB taxonomy): Bacteria > Bacillota_I > Bacilli_A > Mycoplasmatales > Mycoplasmataceae > Tullyiplasma > Tullyiplasma photuris. The sequence continues at coordinate 322,621 of NZ_JNJI01000002.1, forward strand.
GATTAATTGGAGGAGTAATACCTGCTTATCCAATTTTTATGTTTTTAGGAATACTAGCCGTTATTGTTGCGTCAATTGTCAAAATGAAAATGCGAGGAATTCCCTTAAGAGAATTTGAACTTGCAATTTTAATCGTGGTTCCAATTGGAATTTTGGGTGGTACTATATTTGGTAAAATATTTTTACCTTTATATTCACAACCAGATATGTGATATAAAATTTTCTTCTTTTGAGACCCAGGGATGTCGTTATTTGGAGCATTATTTTTAGGAACAATTGGTGGTTTCGGATTCTTCTATAAGCGAAGTAAAACAACAATGATTTCTGTTTGAGTTTATGCTGATTGTATTGTTCCGAATATTCTTTTAGGTCAAGCAATTGGTCGTTGAGGAAATTTTTATAATCACGAAATTTTAGGAACTGAAGTCAGTTGAGAACAACTGGCTTGATTACCTGATTACATAAGAGAAAAATTATTTTATTTCCCAGATTTAATCGGATTTGTAAATTCTGAGGGTGTTTCAATAGTTCAACAACAAATAAACTGAGCTGACCCCGAAAATTGAGCGTGAGTACAAAATGACTTTTGAAACAGTGATGGAGTAACTTTAGGAGAATATCTAAAAACAACTCCGATCGTTTACAGACAACCTTTATTCTTATATGAATCAATGGCAAATATAGCATTGTGAATCATTATAAACTTCGGTGTCTTGAACATCGGAAGATTATTTAGTAAACCTAAACCATGAGATTTAGAGCCAACAGCTTTCCCTGGTTGATACAATAAACATGCTAAACATTTACCACAATCAAAAGTTAAAGAATTTAATATTCAATTACCCGTTAAATATAAAAAAGTGGTTGTTAAAAACGAAAGTGGTAATGATATCGAAGTTAAATTGAGTTTATATAGAGCCTGAAATAAGGCTTACTATTGATATGAACCCGATCAACAAGAAAACAAAGAAGCGTTTGAAATAATTAATAATAATATTGCCAACATGAAAGAATACAATTTAAGAAGTAAAACTCTTAAAGATCAAAATACTAGAAAAATTGCTTTATTAAAACGTGAATATAAACATAAAATGAAATTATTATCAAACAAAAATCCTAAGAAACAAATTGTAAAAACAAACTTTAAAGTTGATCTTGCTTTCACAAAAAAAGATTACAAAAATAAACAAAAAGAACTAATGTTGAAATATACTCCATTTAAAAATACATTCGATAAAATAATGAATGTTAACGCAAGTTCGGGGATATTAGAAAAATTACATAATCCTAATAATTATTTAGTTATCAGAAGTGGTGTTGCCACAGGAAGTTATGTGTTTGGTTATTTAATAATAAGAATTGTTTTAGAAACTTTTAGAAAACCAACCGAATACTTCATTCCTAACGCAACGGTTGCAAACTTTTTAGTCTTAGCGATTATATTATTATCAGGAATTGCAATAATTGTGATTTCACAATTTGTAGCTCCTAAGAAATGAAGAGAGGCAGGATGATTATATGAAAAATCATACTAATAATATTTTAGATGTATTGATTGTTGGTGCTGGTCCTGCAGGATTGACATCTGCTGTTTATACATCAAGAGCAGGTTTAAAAACATTGGTATTAGAAAAAAGTGCACCGGGTGGAAAAATGACAAAAACAGATGTTATTGAAAACTATCCCGGATTTGAAAAAATAACAGGACCAGATTTATCAATGAAAATGTTTATGCAAGCAACTAATTTAGGTACTGAATTTGATTACAATGAAGTAACTCACATTTTAAAAAATGATCAAAATATTTTCGAAATCTGTTTAGCTAATGAAACAAAACTTTATGCAAAATCTGTAATTATCGCAACTGGAACATTAGAAAATAAATTAGGTATTCCTGGTGAAGACAAACTTTATGGTAAAGGTGTAAGTTATTGTGCTGTTTGCGATGGAGCATTACATAGAAATAAACCAGTAGCTGTTGTTGGTGGTGGATATTCAGCTGTTCAAGAAGCGACATTCTTAACTCAATTTGCATCTGAAGTTTATGTAATTGTTAGAAAAGATAAATTTAGAGCAGATGAGTGATCTGTCAATAATTTAAAATCTAAACCAGGAGTTAAATTTTTAATGGAATCTGTTGTAGAAGAAATCAACGGTGAGGAAAAGGTTGAGTCAATAAATGTTAAAGATTCAAAAACTGGAACAGTTAAAAAAATTGAAGTTTCAGCAATTTTCCCATACATTGGAGCAACTCCTTTAAATAAATATGTTGAACATTTAAGTTTAACTAATGAAAAAGGATTTATCGAACCCAATTCAAAAATGGAAACAAAAGTTCCAGGATTATATGTTGCAGGTGATTTAAGAGAAGTTCCTTTACGTCAAATTGCAATTGCTGCTGGTGATGGAGCACTAGCTGGTCAAATGGTTGTTGAATATTTACAAAATTTAAGATAGAAACTAGGAGGTAAAAATGAAATTAAGAAAAGATTTTAATTGAAAAATAATTACATTGATTATCGTAATGTCTATAGTTTCTGTATTACCTTTATTTGTTTTGGTTGGGCTTGATTCATTAAATGTTGATTGAGAGCAAAGCAATAATTGAAATATGGTCCAATATGGGAATGTAAAATCCGATTATGGTTCATTTCACTTGTATGCATTCACAATGACAATGGGGATGTTTGTTGCAGTAGCGTTTAGTATTTGAAAATTTTGAAGAAAAGGAATTCCGCTTCAAGAATTAGCTTGAGGAGTTATTGTTATTATTCCTGTTGGCTTATTCTTTGCCTCATTTTTTGGAAAACTAAATGCTAATGGTCCTGGTCAAAATGCAGGAGGTGCTAATTTCTTTGAACTATTCTTCTTTTGAAAAGCTGGTATGGCAATTCATGGTGGAGTTTATGGTGGAACAATCGCAGGATTAATAGTATTTTATTTCTTAGGTAAAAAACCAAAAGTTTCTTTAGGGATGTATGCTGATGCAATTATTCCAAACGTTTTATTAGGACAAGCAATTGGTAGATTTGGTAACTTCTTTAATCATGAAGTTATGGGAGCTCCAGTTAAAGTTATGGGGAACCTTGAAAGCTATCAATCAGAAAATGGGAATGCAATTTGAAATCGGGAAATGCAAGATCTAACTAACCAAGCTGGTGGATCAGGAATTAATTGATTACCAGATTGAATATTACATAATACTAAGGCTATTTACAGTGGTTCTGATGTTGTAATCGGCGGAATCAAAATAACTGATGGTGATTTAGTACAAATGTCTCCAATTTTCTTTTATGAAGCTTTAGGATTATTTTTAGGATGATTAATAATTACTTTTGTAATTCCTAATATTGGAAGATGATTTGGTAAAAAACCTTGAAAAGTTGAACCAGAAAAATATTCTATTGATTGAAAATACACAACAAAGCAATTCTTTATGCCTTGAATAAAAGATGAAACAAAAATGTCATGAAGAGAAGCCTTCGATGCTGCTTATGTTAAAAATGTTGATGAAAGTGCAAGAAATAAATATGCTAAAAAAATTGAAAAAATAAATTCTTCAAATGATAATTTCTTCATTAGAAGATTTAAAATAGGAAGTGCTCAAAAAACAGCTAATAATCCAAATAAATATTGAGAAACTAAATCTGGTACTCAAGCATTTGCTTATTTCTTTGTTTGAAACTTTGTTCGTTTTATTTTAGAACTAGAAAGACCAGATGACCATCTATTTATCATGTATGATAAACCCTTATCGCTAGTCTTAATTGGAGTTACTGCTTTAGTTGGTTTAATTGGTATGTTATTATGTAACTCTGTATTTCCTTATTTTGTTAGAAAAGATGGAATCATGTATGAAAAAGATTATTTATCAATTTCAGATATAGTAACAGATAAACCAATCTCAAAAAAAGTCACTCTTTCTAAAACAAAGATTGATAAAGCAATTCAAAAAGAACAAAAAGCAAAAGCAAAACTTGAAAAATACGAAAAATAGAAGAGAGGTGAAATTATGTCATTTGCATTAAGTGTAAAAGAAGAAGTAATTTCACACTCTTTTAATTTAGAACAAAAAAAATCTCTATTAAGTGGTTTTATCAAACACAACGGAGAATTGATTTATTCATCAAAAAGTGAAAAATTGAAAATATCAACAATCAGCAATAAAATTGCTAGAAATTTATTTGGTTTTTGTAAAGAATTATTTGATGGTGAAATGGAAGTTTCAATTATTACTTCTGAACTATTAAAAAAGACAAAAACATTTCAAATAACTTTAGTTGGTGACATTAAAAAATTTCTAACTGATTTAAAAATTTATGATGAGAATTTTAATAAGATAATTAGAGTTGATGATAATGTAATTAAAGAACAAGATTTGATTAGATCTTATATTGCAGGAATGTTTATGGCAGTCGGTTCTGTAAATGCACCAACAACAACTAATTATCATTTAGAACTACAGTTTAAAGATAAAGAATCTGCTGAATATTTTATTTATATTATGGAAATCTATCGATTCAATTTCAAAATTCTTGAAAGAAAAAATAATAAATTTATTTGCTATGTTAAAAAAACATCTTTTATTTCAGATTTTTTAGCGTTTATTGATGCTTCTCAATCAGTTATGGCATTCGAAAATGAAAGAATTTCACGTGATGTCTATAATTCAATTAACAGAATCAATAACATTGATATTTCTAATCAAAATAAAACTTTGAAAACAGGATTAGAACAAGTAGAACAAATTAACTTTTTAAAAGAAAACAAATTATTTTTTACATTATCAAATAAAGCAAAAGCGTTATCCAATTTAAGATTAGAAAATCCAGATTCAAGTTATGTTGAATTACAAGAAATGATGGAAGATCTAGGTTATCAAATTACAAAATCTGGTGTTAGTAATTTATTTAAAACTATTAAAAAAGCGAGTGGTAAATAATGGAAAATAATGAAATAATATTGCTATTTGCGATGAATATGAAAAGAATTCGTTTAGAGAAGAAAATGTCTCAAGAAGATTTGAGTTTTGCAGCGGACTTACATCGTAACTACATTAGTGATGTTGAATGTGGTCGAAGAAATGTCTCTTTGCAAGCAATTGCTAAAATAGCGGCAGGTTTAGAAATTGAAGTTTCAGAACTATTTAATAAATAAAAATAAAAATAGGCTTAGTCTATTTTTATTTTGCTAAAATATATACATGGAGGATTTTAAAATGTTATTAGCTAATGCATCAACTGGTAGTATTGTGGTTTTCACATTTGAAATCCTAATGATGGTCGTATCAATAATGATGATTGTAATTGGTTTATTCCAAAACAAAAAATCACAAACAGGTCTTAGTGCCTTAAACGGGGGTAATGAAGAATTATTCTCAAACTCAAAAGAGCGTGGAATGGATAAAGTATTATCAATTTGAATGTTATCATTGGGAATAGCGTTCTTTGTAATAACTTTAGTAGTATGTATAGTCACAAACACTGTCCTTGCTTAATTAAAAAATTAAGTAAGGTTTTTATTTTTAAAAGGAGATAGTATGGAAAATAAAATTATAAATTTGTTGCAACAAGCAGGTGGAATGTTATCAACTGATCAAATTGCAAACAAAATTAAAGAAAACACATTTGATGAAATCATGAATATGTTTAAAAACATGGAATCAGATAAAATCGTTGTCATGTCTACAAGTAGTAATGTTTATTTATTAAGTGATGAAAAATACCACCATGGTATTTTAAAACTTAATCAAAAAGGATTTGGTTTTGTAAGTGATTTAAAAAATATTGGTTCTGAAGATTATTTCGTACCTCCAGTTTCGCTTAATGGAGCATTTACTTCTGATGAAGTTGTATACATAGTTGCTAAAGAAAAAGATGGAAGAACAAGAGCAGAAATTATCGATTTAATTAAACGTGAAAAAACTTCATTGATTGGCGAGATTACTAGATCAAAAGATGGCAAATATTTAGATCTAATTCCTATGGATAAAGCTTTTGCAAATTTCAGAGTTATTATGGTCAATAAAAACGATTTAGATTTAAAAGATGCTCAATTAGTAAAAGCTAAAATTCTTGAATTAAAAGACAGAAAACTATTTGTTAGAGTTAAAAAAATTATTGGTGATGCTAATAAAGCAGCTGACAGAATTATGTCTATTGCTGAAGAATTTGATATTAGAACTGAATTTATGAAAAGAACAATCGCAAATGCTAATGAAGTTAATATACCTTTATCTCAACAACCAGAAGTGATCAAAAAACGTGCAGCTAAATCATTAGTAGACAAATTAATAGTAACTATTGATGGTTCTGATTCAAAAGATTTAGATGATGCAATTTATGTTGAAAAATTAAATAATGGTCATTTTAAGTTAATTGTAGCGATTGCTGATGTTTCATATTATGTACAACCTAAATCAGCTTTAGATAATGAAGCTTTAATTAGAGGAAACTCAACTTATTTAGCAAATAAAGTAATTCCAATGTTACCTCAAGTACTATCAAATGATTTATGTTCATTAAACCCAAATACTGAAAAACTTGCTATGGCTTGTGAAATGGAATTTGATAATCAAGGACGTATGCTTTCTAAAGAAGTTTATGAAACAATAATTATCTCAAAAGCTAGATTAACTTATAGTGAAGTTAATGAATATTTCGCAAATCATACTTGAACAAAACAACCAGAGGTTGCTGCAATGATGGATGAAGCTTTTGAGTTATATAAACTAATTGATGATGTTAAAACAAAGCGTGGAACAATCAATTTCGGAGTTAGAGAACCAAAAGTAATCATGGATGCCGAATCTAATGTAATAGATATTAAAGCTAGAGAAACTGGTGAATCAGAAAAACTAATTGAACAATTTATGGTTAGTGCAAACGAAGCTGTAGCTGAAATTGTTTATGAAAAAGATTTACCATTTATTTATCGAAATCATGGAAATCCTGATGAGCAAGATTTAATCACATGATATACATCTCTTAAGTCATTTGGTATTGATCCAAAACTTACAAATAAAGAAATGCTTGATCCTAAAAACATTAACCACACATTAAAACAAATTAGCGACCAAATTAAGGACCCAATTGAAGTTGAACTATTAAATCTTTCTCTATTACGTTATATGGATAAAGCTAAATATGGTTTAGAAAACATTGGTCACTTTGGTCTATCAAGTCCTTGTTATACTCACTTTACCTCACCAATTAGACGTTATTCAGATTTGATGGTGCATAGATACTTAAAACAATATATTTTGAATAATGATACAAGAGAATCAGCACTAGAAAAAAATGCTGAATTTATTGAAACAGCATCAAATATCATTAATGATACAGAAGTAACATCAGTTGATTGTGAAAGAGAAGTTGTTAAAGCATGTATGGTTGAATTTATGTCGAATAAAGTTGGTAATATATATGAAGGAACTATTGCAATTGCATTAAAATTTGGAATCTTTGTACAACTTGATAATATGGTTGAAGGTTTAGTGCATATTTCAAATCTTGAAGATGGAATTGTTTATGATGAAGAAAAACAAATTTTAATTAAGAAAGATAATACTTTCTACCGTATGGGTCAAAAGGTTAAAATTAAATTAATAGATGCTGATATTAAAAAACGTAAAATTGATTTTATCTTAGTAAAATAATAAAAGGAGGTCAGTATGAGCGAACATCTAATAGCTAAAAATAAACGAGCACATTTTGATTATGAAATTCTTGAAACTTTTGAAGCGGGTCTTGTTCTAACTGGTCCTGAAATTAAATCAATAAGAGCTAAAGAAGTATCAATCAATGAAGCGTTTGTTTTAATAAGAAAACAAGAAGCTTTTATCATTAATATGAATGTTAAAAAATATGAATTTTCTACAAATATTGCAGGAGTTGATCCAACAAGAACCAGAAAGCTTTTATTAAACAAACGCGAAATTAAAAATATTACCAAAAGAGTTAAATTGGAACGATTAACTATTGTTCCAATAAAACTTTATTTAAAAGATAACTATGCAAAATTAGAAATCGGAATCGGTCGTGGTAAAAAAAGTTATGACAAACGTGAATCAATTAAAGAAAGAGATATTGAACGTAAAACTAATGCTACGTTTAAAAGAGGTTAAAGATTATGATTGCATTTTTAAATGAATTTGTATCATCTTCAACTCAAGAAGGTACTAAACAAGATTTGCCTTGATGAGTTTGATTATTAATAGCGGTTTTATCTTTAATTGCACTTGGTCTTGGTTTTTGAGGTTTATTAGGAGCGGGAACTTCTAGAAAAAATGACTATCAAAAAAATAAAGAAACCAAAAATATTAAATTAAATACTTTAATAAAAAAAGAATCTATTTCTATAAAAGATTTAGAAAAACACTCAGAGCAAATCGAAGGTATTTATGCAATTTTTATTGGTAATAGTTTAAATATAAAAGAGTACTTTTTACCAATTTATTTTGGGTACTCAAATGATGTAATCAAAACTTTTAAAGATTTTTCAAACAAATTAATCGAACAAAGTGATGATGAAATTGTTAAAAAAATTAAAGATTATATTATTGATCAAGAATTAACTATTGATCAAATTAAATTTATAATTGTAGAAAAAAATAATAAAGAAAATTTAGATCAATATATTTCTGAATATAATAGTCAAAAAAGAGGTTTTAATTAACCTTTTTTATTTTTTAAATCACTATTAACTTAAAAAAAATTTATTAAGTAATATAATAAATATGTTAGGGGCGATTAATTTGATTTTTACAACAACAGAAAGTACAGACTTTACAGTTGGACTTATTATCATGATCATAGGTATCATTTTATCTGTAACTTTATTTGGTCTTCATATATGAAGAAAAAATAAAATTAGAGGTATGCAAAACTTTACTAGACAAAATAAAGAATCACAAGGTGTATGAGAATTTACAAAGAAGAACTTCTTATTTTTTACAGCCTGTTTTTCACTTGTCTTTGTAATTGTTGGAATAACTATGATGATCAACTAACGAAAAATAAAATAATATAAAACAATTGAAGGGGGACTCTTATGGCTCACAAAACCGCAAGAGTTGATAATGTTGAAAAACATGGCTTTTTTGGTAACGTTAAAAAAGTTGCTGGAAACATCATGCCAACATTATCAAAACTAAGTAAAGCTTTCTTATTACCGATCGCTTTATTACCAATTGCCGGAGTATTCTTAGGGGTAGGGGCTGCTATTGCTGCAAACACAGAAATCAGTTCTATCGGATGATACATCGGTACTGTTATGAATAAAATGGGGGATGTTTGTTTCGGGAACTTACCTATCTTATTCACTTTATCAGTTGCTATGGCATATACAAAAGACAACGGAATCGCAGCATTAACTGCTTTAGTTGGATTCTTAGTAATGAATGCTATGCAAGCTGCGTTATTAAAACAAAATACAGATCAAACATGATCACTTTTATGACATGGATCATTTCCAAATGGATTAATTACTAAAAACTTGGGAATAGATTCATTAAATACAGGGGTATTTGCAGGTATTTTCGTAGGAGCAATTTCTGCTAAGATTTATAATAAATTCCACGCAACACAATTGCCTGCTGCATTTAGTTTCTTCTCAGGAACTAAATTAGTACCAATTATTACTTTCTTTGCAGTTATTCCTTTATCATTCTTATTCATGTTCTTCTGACCATGAATTGGACAAGGTCTAGAATGATTTGGAACTACTTCAGGTAAAATTCCAGTAAAAGGAATTGACTCATTAGTATTTGAAATGATCGAAAGATCATTAGTACCATTCGGATTACACCACGTATTCTATGCACCGCTATGATGAACTTCAGCCGGTGGAGCAATATCTGATCAAATTAATGATGCAATCAAAACATTTACAGATGGTGGAACAGTAAATGGATTAACAAGTGATCAATTTATGGAAAAAGTTATGGCTTTTGCTGGATCATCATGAGATCTAGGACCAATTAGTGCTATTGAATACTTGACTCAAATGAAAACAGGAGCAAGTTGATATTCAGGTCTTGAACTTGATGCTTTTAATGGATTCTTGAGTTCACAAGGTGATCAAAATATGATGAACCGTTTAATTGCGGTTATTGATAACTCAAAAGGAATTAACTTTGAAACTTTTGAAGCACTAGGATTAAACTTAGGTCGTTTCCAATCTGGTAAATTCGGATTTATGTTATTAGGATTACCAATGGCTGCTGTTGCTATGTTATTAAACGTACCAAAAGCAAACCGTAAAAATGTAATGGGAATTTACTTATCAGCTGCGTTCACATGTTTCTTAACAGGAATTACTGAACCAATTGAATATACTTTCTTATTCTTAGCACCATGATTATTCTATGGTGTACATATGCCATTAGCTGCTGTTTCATTTATGCTATCAGGATTTATGCAAACACACGTTTCAATGACAATCTCAGGAGGATTCATCGATTACATCGTATTCGGAATTATTCCTTTCTTTGGACAAAATGCTATGGACCCATTATCAGTATTTGGAGTATTGGGAGTATCAGCAGGAATGGGTGGACTATACTTTGTTGCATTCTACTTTGCAGTAAAATATGGAAAAGTTATGGTTCCTGGACGTGCTGAAAGTGAAGGCGATGTTCAATTATTTACAAAAGCCGATTTCAAAGCATCACAAGGTAAAAATGTAGATGGTTCAGCTCTTTCTATGGGAGTAAACCAATATACAACTTCAAATGATGCTAAAGAAATTGCACGTTATGAAAAAGCTGCTAAAATTATTGAATTTTTAGGTGGAGAAGCAAACATTACTGACGTTGATTCATGTGCTTCACGTTTAAGATTAACAGTAATTGATAGTTCATTAGCTAATGTTGATGGAATCAAATCATTAGGTGGTTCTACAGGAGCGTTAGTTAAAGGAAATAACATTCAAGTTGTTTATGGTGGAGAACAAGAAGCTATTAAACCAAGAATGAAAAATATTTTAGAAATGCAAAGAAGTGCAGGTTTTAAAGCAGAACAAAAAACTGCTGTTGAAACAAAAGTTGAAGCAAAACCAGTTGTGACTGAAAAACCACAAACTAAACCGGTTGTTGAAAAAACAATTGTAGCTGAAACAAAAGTTGAAGCAAAAAAACCCGCAACTGAAAAAGCACCAGTTGCTAAAAAAACTACAGCACCAGTTGCTAAAAAATCAACTACTACCGAAACTAAAGTTGAAGCAAAAAAACCTGTAGCTAAAAAACCAGCAACTACTAAAAAACCGGTTGCTAAAAAAGCACCAGTTAAAAAAGTTTTAACTGAAACTGATAAAAGAGCAATGGTTGACGGTTCTTTACATATGACAGAATCTCGTCAAGAATTGCAAAAAGAAGCAACAGAATTAAGAATTGCTGCTAAAAAATCAAAAATAGATTTTAAAAAAGAATCATTAAGAACTATGACTAAAAAAGAAGTTTTAGATCATATTAATGACCTTAAAAAAATTGTTAAATAATTTGATTTAAATTAAAATAACCTTCGGGTTATTTTTTTGTAAAAATAAAATAAAAAAACTTGGAATAATCCAAGTTGTTGTTTTCTTAATGGTGGAGATGGCGGGAATTGAACCCGCGTCCAAAATATCTCATAAAATAACGTCTACAGTTTAGTTATGTCTTCTAACTCAATATAAAAACTAAGATTAACAAAAGGTTTCTATATCGTTTATGATTTAAGTTCATAAGTATTTATCATAATCATACTTACTATTAAGCTTGGGTAATACAGATCAAGTGTAAAACCTAAAATACATTGATCCGTTGAATGCTATTAACTTTAAAAGTTAATTAAGCAAACGCGAAGTTTGCTCCAGCTGATGCATTGTTGATCATGAATGCTGGCATTTCAATTGTTTCGAAGTTTTCTTCGTTTTTAGTTTTGTTTGCATTTTATCAAACCTAGAAGTATTAAAGTCTACCAGACTACTGCGGTTATAATATGACGATATCCTGTCGAATCCACAACATCCCCATATTTTTATTATAAACCCTAAATTTGGATTATGTTTTAATATTTTATTGATAAACTATTAAAGAGAAAAGAGGTATATATGAAAAACTTATATAATGCAGGAAGTATGTTTAATGAAGCACAAATTGCTCAAAGAAAACTAGAAGGTATTAACTTGAGAAGAGAACTACCAAACATTACAATTAATAATCCAATTGATTTTGATACAAATGTTGGAAATAATCCTTCACCTTTACAAATTTGAGATATGGATTATGAAAAGGTATCGAAATCTGAATTTGTAATTTTTGAATTAGATAGTTTTGATGATGGAACAACAATGGAATTTGCAATCTCTGTTGAACAAGCAAAAACTTCACAACCAAATAAATTTTTAGTAGCAGTTATATCTGATTTCAGATACCACCAATTACATGATGTTAGACATATGCCTGAATTTGCAATAAATCATTTTGTGTATGGAGCTTTATTTGATACACAATTAGTTAAAGAAAAAAGAATTTACGCTGCTAAATCACATAATGATGCTATTGAAATGATTAAAAATAGAGAATTATTTTTAGAAACTAATGATGAAAAATATATCAAAGCTAATGATACAATGAATATTACTAATATTTATGACAATGGAAAAAGATTTAAATAGGTATTTACCTATTTTTTTTATTTTTGATAAAATATTATTATTCATAAAGGAGTCAAATGACTGAAACCAAAAATTTAGAAAATTTAATAGTTGAAGCTGCTAATAACAATGATATTAGAGCATTAAGGGAAATATCAAAACAAGTTCAATATGTTGATTTTGCAGAATCAATTGAACAGATCGAAGAAAAGTTAGTATTAAAAATTTTTAGAATGCTTGATGAAGAAAGAGCAACAGAAATTTTTGTCTATTTAAGTGATAGACACCAAGAATTTATTATGGATTCTTTCTCAAGCAATGAAATCAAAGAAATTGTTGAAGAACTATATTCAGATGATATTGTTGATTTGATTGACAACATGCCAGCTCAAATTGTTAAAAAAGTTTTAAAAGCAACTACAAAAGAACAAAGACGAGAAATAAATTCTATTCTTAAATATGAAGAAGACACGGCTGGTGGAATCATGTCAGTAAATTTAATTGAATTTAAATCTACAGACACAGTTGAAATTGCTAAAAAAGTAATCAAAAGACGTCATGAAGAATTTGATGAAGTTGATGATATGTTTATCGTGGATGCTGATGGTAAATTATTAGGATCAATTGAAATTAAAGATTTATTATTAAATGAAGATTCAAAAACAATGGAAGAAATTATGACCACAAAATTGGTTTCAGTAACTTTTGATACTGATCAAGAAATTGTTGGTGAAACATTCAAAAGATATGATTTAAATACAATGCCTGTTGTTGATAAACAAAATAAGCTAGTTGGAATTATTACAGTAGATGATGTGATCGATGTATTAGTTGAAGAAACAACTGAAGATATTCAAAAATTTGCTGGTATTAATGATGCTGATGCTGATTATTTCGAAACTAGTGTTTGAAAAATGTTTAAAGCTAGAAGTTTTTGATTAATGGCTATGTTAATTTTAGGAACAATTACTCAAATTTTATTAATAGTATTTTTCGATGCATATAATATGCCAACAAACACAAATTCAACTGATGGACCAGAATTGCTAATGTTACTATTACCAATGGTTTTAATTGTTGCTGGAGTTGCTGGTACAAGTGGTAACCAGTCAGCAATGATGATGGTTAGATCACTAACTTTAAGACAAGTACATAAAAAAGAGGTTGGAGAAATTCTTTTAAAAGAATTCTTGGTATCAATTTTGATCACAATTCCATTAATTTTAATAAATGTACTTAGATTAGTATTTGTATATTTAGTTCAGTATGATGGAGATATCTCAGGAAGTGAACTATGAATTTCTATCGGAACAAGTTCAATTGGATTATTCTTAAGTATATTAATTGCAAACATATTAGGTACATTACTACCATTAGGGGCAAAATTAGCTAAATTAGACCCAACGGTGGCCTCATCACCATTAGTTACAACAGTTGTTGATATTATAGCTGTAGCGACATTTTTAGGTATTGGTTTATTATTTATTTAGGAGCTTGGAATGAGATTAAGAAATAAACAATGAACAGATAATTTTTTAGTTGAAAATAAACGATTTTTAATTGAATGAAAAGAAGGTGACAAAATTACCTCTTTAAATTCATTTAATAATGATAATAAAATTCATTTAGAAATTGGTTGTGGAAAAGGTAATTTTATAACTAATCACGCCCTGCTAAATGAAAATTATAATTACATCGGTATGGAAAAAGAAAAAACAGTTGTTGGAGTGGCGCTAAAAAAATCTTTAGCAATGTTTTCTGATCAAAATAAGGAAATGTCAAACCTTAAATATTTAAATAATTTTGCAGAAGATTTAAGTGATATGTTTGCTGAGTCTTCAATTGATAAAATATTCTTAAATTTTTCAGATCCATGACCAAAAGCTAAACATTTTAAAAAAAGATTAACATATATAAAATTTTTAGATATTTATTCTAAAATTTTAAAAATTGATGGCGAAATTCATATCAAAACAGACAACGATGGACTTTATGCGTTCACACTAGAACAATTAGCCGAAACTGATAAATGAACTATTTTAGATAATACTGATGATTTGTATAAAAATGAAAAAATGCTTGAAGACAACATTCCTACCGAATATGAAATTAAGTTTCATAATTTAGGAAAGAATATTAACAAAATAATTATTAAAAACAACAAATAATGTTGTTTTTTTTGAAATTTTTTAAAGAAAAAATAAATATAAAAAAAAATTAAAACTTTTCCACTTTTCCACTTTTATTTACTATACAATGAAGATAACTTAATATTGAAAACTTATATAGGGTAGCAAAATGGGCTACTGATTCCACCCCTGCCAAACATGGGACTATAGGTATATCTTTTAAAAAAGGTGAGTTTTTTTTCATGCGAAACTCACCTTTTTTAAAAGAAAAATAGGAACTTTTTAAGTTTTCATGAAAGTGAGAAAGGTTAAAAAATGAAGAAACTATTAACAATATTAACATCGTTTGCCGCAATGGCTACTGTTGGGTCTAGTGTTGTATCATGTATGGCTCCTGCTCTTGCAAGAGGACCTGAGGGTCAGAAAGTTTTGTTTATTACTGATGGTGGAAACATCGAAGATAAGTCTTTTAATGAAGGCGCTTATAATGCTATTAAAAAATATACTCGTGAAATAGATTTCCAAAATCAAGAACTTTTAGGTTTAACAACAGAGTTTAATGAAATTAAAGTGCCTGAACCATTTAAAAGTATTCAAGAATGAAAAGATGCTGTTGATGCTATGGATGTTACTGCAACAGCTCAATGAAATGAAATGTTGGATCAACGTTTAAATAATACTGCCATTGGTTCATATGATAGTTCAACTAACTATGTAGAATCAAAAGACGCTTCTTCAGCTGGATTAAAAGCTTCTTATAAAATGGGTGAATTCCTAAAACCTGATGCGATTGTTTTAGCAGGATTTGTACATTTAAGTGAAATTGAATCATTTGCAAAATCTATTCCAGATACATCTATAATATTAGCTGATGGTACTGTTGACTATTCAAATGGTAAAAACAAAAATATAATATCAATAAAATTTAATTCAGAATTAGCTGGATTTGCTGCAGCGATTGACGCAGCAATTTGGTCAATACAAAACCTAGATAAAGTAGATATCAATGATGATGAAGTTATTAGAGTAGGAACATTTGCTGGAATTTCATCTAAATATTCAGTTGATAATTATATGTGAGGATTGATAGCTGGATTTAACTTAATGAATAAATACTTGGATGATAGTAAAGAACCTATAACTAACTACAGATTCGAAAGTGCAAATGCAGGTAAGGGTAAAAGTGCTGATTTCGAAGATATTAATGTATTAGCGGCGAATGATCAAAAATGATTTTCAAATTCATTTGGATTAGGAGATGCAACAAAATCAGGATTGGTTGATTCACTTTTAAATACAGGAAAAGCAGATATTGTTTTCCCAGTAGCTGGACCACAAATTCTTGATGTACTTTCATCACAAATTTCACAACCTTATTTAATTGGTGTAGATACTAACCAAGTTTATTCTTATAACTCTTATAAAGACAGATTCTTATCATCAGCTATTAAAAACTTAGAATTCGCTATTTCAGATGAATTAAAAGAAGCTAAATCACTTAAAACTATTGAAGGATATGATGGTGAAGTTAACAAAGGCACAATAGGAAATGTTTCAGTTCAAGATGCTGATGGAAATATCACAGAAGGTCTTGATTATGCCGATGGTAATATTGTCGCTTCAAAAGGAACTTGATCAATAAATGCAACGGGTGGAGATAATTTAATCCAACAATCTGCTATAGACTACGATGGTAAAGAAGCATGATTAAAAGACCTTGTGATTAATGAATTTGCACAAGCTGGAGAAACACCAGATAAGTATATGCAAGGATCAGTAATTAAAGACTTTGCAGAGGAAGTTTTAGCAAACAATGAAGAATGAGAAGCTTTTAAAACAAAAATTGATAATTTAATAAAAGGAGATGCTTAATGAACAATAAACATGCTATACAAATGTTAAATATTACAAAAATTTTTAACGAAACAGTTATTGCAAATAAAAATCTTACTTTCGAGGTTGAAGCTGGAGAAATTCATGCTTTGGTTGGAGAAAACGGGGCTGGTAAATCCACTTTAATGAGTATCTTATTTGGTTTGTATCAACCAACTTCAGGAGAAATTTTAGTAAATGGTAAAAAAACTTTAATTTCAAATCCAATTAAAGCAAATAAATTAGGAATTGGAATGGTACACCAACACTTTAAATTGGTTGATGTCAATACTGTTTGAGAGAATATCGCTCTGGGTGATGAAGATACTTTGTTATTTGGATTTTTAGACAAAAATAAAATCAAAACTAAAATAACAGAAATTATGAATGAATATAAATTGTATGTTGATTTAGATGCAAAAATTCAAAACATTTCTATCGGTATGCAACAAAGAGTTGAAATTTTAAAAATTTTGTACAGAAATGCAAATATTTTAGTTTTTGATGAACCAACTGCGGTTTTGACACCTCAACAAATCGATGGATTACTTGAAGTTATTGTTAACCTTAAAAAAGCTGGAAAAACAATTATTTTCATTTCTCATAAAATGGATGAAATTAAAAAAATTGCAGATCGTGCAACCGTGATTAGACATGGTGAAAAAATAGTTACTTTAGATATGAAAGAAACTACACCTCAACAAGTTGCTGAAGCGATGGTTGGTAGAAAATTGGTTGAAGTTAAAAATAAATATACAAAACCAAAATCAAACGAGCCAATTTTGAAAATAATAAACTTGAGTGTTAAAAAAGAAACTAATAATAAAATTAATGCTTTAGAAAATTTTAATTTAGAAGTTAAACCTGGTGAAATTGTAGCTATTGCGGGAGTAGAAGGTAATGGTCAAAAAGAATTGATTGAAGCTATTACTGGTTTAAGAAAACCATCAACTGGTGGAATTGTTTTCAATAAACTAAACATTAATAATTTTTCAATCAAGAAAAGATATGCAGAAGGAATGAGTCACATTCCTGAAGATAGACATAAATATGGAATGATTCTTGATTTTTCAGTTAGTGAAAATATTGTTTTACAACAAATTGATCAAAAACCATTTTCAAAAAATGGATTTATTAGTTCGTCAGAAATTCAAAAATATTCTCAAAAAATTATTAATGAATTTGATGTAAGAGGAACAAGAAATGGTGCAGCTACTGCACGTGGTTTATCTGGTGGTAACCAACAAAAAGCTGTAGTCGGTAGAGAGTTAAGAAAAGAACACAATTTATTAGTTGTTGTTCAACCGACTAGAGGATTAGATATTGGTGCTATTGAATACATTCACCAACAAATTTTAGATGAAAAAATAAAAGATGTCGGGGTACTTTTGGTATCTTATGAATTGAACGAAGTTATGGCATTAGCTGACAGAATAGTTGTTATCAATGACGGAAAAGTAATTGGTGAATTACCTGGAAAAAATGCTAAAAAAGAACAGATTGGTCTGATGATGGCTGGTCAAAAGGTGGAGGTATAAAATGAGATTTAAACAGTATCTTTGAAGTTTTAAAAAGCGCACAAATGAATTTTATACATCAACAGAGTATAAAACTAAAAAGAAGTTTTCAAAAGCTTCATTATTAGCGATAGTTTGTGGTTTTATTGTTGCTGGAATTATTATTGCAGCTCAAAATGTTAATCCTTTCTCATATTTTGGTAACTTAGTAAAAGTTGCCTTTGATCCATTATTTATTAACCAAACTCTTAACTGATTTGCAGTTTATATAGTTGCGGGTTTAGGAATTGCGATCGGGTTTAAATCGGGTGTGTTTAATATTGGTATGGCTGGTCAAATGCTATTAGCAACATCATTGTCATCGATAGTAATGGCTGGAACTATTAAAGATAATCCAGAACTGATTCCTTTAATGGTGTTTGTAACATTTATTATATGTATAGTTTCCTCATCACTGCTTGCGGGATTTGCTGGACTATTAAAATCTAAATTTAATATTCATGAAGTTGTTACAACAATTATGCTAAATTGAATTGTATGATATGTGTTTAAGTTTTTCTTTAATACATTTACTGAATTTGGTGGAGTAAATCAAGGAACTTCGTTCTCGATGCCAAATGATGTATTTTCAATTGGTGGTTCATCAATACTAATTCCATTATTAATAGCATTTGGTTGTTTATTATTAATTGGTATATTATTTGCAAAAACAACTTTTGGTTTCAAATTAAAAGCTGTTGGTTCTTCTCAAACAGCTTCTAAATATGCTGGAATCAATGTTAAAAGTAAAATAATTCAAGCAATGATGCTTTCAGGAGCATTTGCTGGTATTGCTGCATTTATCAGTATGTATACAGTTTCACCGAATACATCGTTCGATATAGACGTGTTACCAGCACTTGGTTATGACGCAATTGCTGTATCGTTGGTTGCTTTTAATAATCCGATTGGAATTGCAATCATTTCATTATTGTGAGGAACATTGCAATCAGCTGGTCCTGCAACATCTTCACTTTTCAGAATGCCTATTGAAACAGCTGCTTTAGTATTTGGTGTTATAGTTTACTTTGCTGCAATATCTGCAATATTTATGAACTTTGCACCAATTTGATGAGCTAAAAATAAATATAGAATATTATCAAAGAAAAATCGAAAAGTACAATATGATGAATTTAGAAAAGAAATTAACAATTATAAATCGTTATTATTAAATCCAAAGAAAGATAAAAATTTTAATAATTTATTTTTAAAATATCAAGAAAATATTATCTTAGCAAAAAATGCTAATGATAATGAAAAAATAAAAGAACTTAAAAAAGAATTTAAATTTGAGAAAAAAGAATTTAAAAATTATTGTAAAGCTGAAATCGGTAAAATTAAATTAGAATTAAAAAACTTTATATCAATTATGAATGATGAACAATTACACTCTGGTTTATCATTAATCAATTTAAATAAAAAAGAATTAATTAAGTCTATCTCTGAAAAAAACTTATCTGAAATATCTGATATTAAAATGAAAAATTTAGAAACTAAAGATAATTTATTGAATGCTTCATTTGAATATAATAATTATGAAAATAGATATATTGAAAAAATTAAAACTAAGAAAAATAACAAGATAGCTGCCGCAGATTCAATTTATGAAGGTGCTGTTGGTGATTTATTACTTAAATATGATTATATAAATGGTAAAAATTATGCAATCGCAAATATGGAAAAAGAAATTCATATTTTAAAAGAGAAAATTATTTCTGCTAAATCAAACTCAAGATTACAACAAAGAATTATTAAATCTTCTGGTAAATCTGAACAAGAAATTAAAAATCTTTTAATCGAAAATGATAAAAATACAAATCTTAAAATTAAAAAACTAAAAGCTGAAATCTCTAAAGTAAAAAGTTCTTCAAAAGTTGAGATTAACAATTTAAAATCTAAACACTTAAATGCTGTTGCTGAAAATAATAAAAATCCTGAAACTTTAATTAAACTAAAAGCTGATCACTTAAAAGCAATTGAAAATGCTAATTCAGAGTTTGAAATTGATAAAATCGCAGTTCAACAAGCTGTTGCGAAACATTTATCAAACTTTGATCCAAAAACTTCAAACAATGAAATAGTTATGGTTCAAGAAATTATTAAAATAGCTAAACAAAAAGTTAAAAATTTACAGAAGCCAACTTTGAATTCAAACTTTAGTGAAAACAAAAACTTATTACAAAAATATTACAAAGAAATTGATCACATATTCTTAGAAGCAATCAATAACATTGTAGAAATTTTAGGCGAAAATATATTCACTAAGTATGATTCAAATAAATTTGTAAATAAAAAAGTTGCTGCATACATTGAAATTTTAAATTTACAAATGCTTTGAAAAATTGATGGAATTATATCTCTTGATATTAATCAAATTAAAAACACATCATCTAAAACAGAATTAATTAAGAATGAATTTAAAGCAGAAATAAAAAACGTTGAAGTAAGTTGTAAAAAAAATACAAATAACGAAGATGATTTCGAAAAAGAATTCAAAATTAATGCTGATAAATTAATAAATAAATTGAATAAAAAACACTTAATGGAGGTACAATAATGGCATTTTTCTTTGAATATGGTTTAGCCTTATGTGCGATATTATTATTTGCCTCTTTAGCTGGTTTAATGTCTGAAAAAGCCGGAGTTGTTAACATTGGTATCGAAGGTATGATGACATTTGGAGCATTATTTGTTGCAATAATTGGAGCGACATTAAATGATGGATCATCTGATTCTGCTAAAAGTAATTACAATCAAATTTGAGTTGTATTATTAGCTGGATTAGCAACTGGTGCATTTGCAATGCTTCATGCATTTCCATCAATAATTTTAAAATCAAATCAAGTTGTTTCTGGAACTGCAATTAACATCTTAGCTTTAGGTTTAGGAACATTCTTTGCTACATCTAAAATCTTTGGTGATCAGGCAACATCAATATCTTCAGCATTTACACAAATAAACGTTGTAACTTCAGTTCCGTTTTGATTGATAATAGCTTTAGTTGTTGCTTTAGTTGTATTCTTATTCTTCAAATTTACTAAATCTGGAACAAGATATGCAATGGTTGGAGAAAATCCAAATGCTGTTGATGCAGCAGGTATAAGTGTTGTTAAATATAGATATATCGCAGTATTTATTTCAGGAGTTCTTGCTGGAATCGCGGGTGGAGTTATGTTAACAACAATTGTTCTTGGAGGAAATTTCGGTGGAAGTACTTTAGGATATGGATTCCTAGCAATGGGAATTATGATCTTTGGACAATGAAAAATTCAATATGTTGGTCTGGGAGTTATCTTGTTTGCATTAATGTTTACATTTGGTGCACAAATTTGAAAACTTGTAGATGTTGAATGATTAAGAACTTCATCAATTATCTTTAATGCAATACCATTTGCCTTAACGATTGTTGTTATGGTCATATTTGCTAAAAAATCAAAAGCGCCAGCTGCCGTTGGTGTTCCATTTGATAAATCCAAACGTTAGAACGCAAAAAGTCACTTTAAAAGTGATTTTTTTATTTTGTATCTTTTGAGTAAATATTTATCGAATATTTTAAAATTTTCCACTTTTCCACTTTTATTTAATATAAAATAAAAGTAACTTAATATTGAAAACTTATATATGGTAGCGAAATGGGCTACTGCTTCTACCCCTAACTAACCTGGGACTATAGGTACATTTTAAAAAATGGGTTTTTGTTCAACAAAGACTCATTTTTTTATAAATATAGAATAGTTGGTTATAGAGTTTTACAAGTTTTCATACAAGTAGGAAAGGTAAAAATGAAAAAACTATTAACAGTATTAACATCTTTTGCAGCTATGACCACTATTGGATCTAGTGTTGTTTCATGTATTGCTCCTGCATATGCAAGAGGACCCGAAGGACAAAGAGTTGTATTTATTACTGACGGAGGGAATATTGCTGATAAGTCTTTTAACGAAAGTGCTCTTAAAGCTATTCAAAAATATTCTAGAGAAATAGACTTTTATAACCAAGAACTTTTTGATACAAAAGAAGAATTTGAAAATATTGAACCACCAGAACGTTTTGAAACTTTTGAAGATTGAAAAAAAGCAGTTGATGCTTCAGATATTCAAGCAACTGCTGAATGAAATGAAATGTTGGATAATCGTTTTGATAATGATGCTAAGGGATCATATGATAGTTCAACAAATTATGTTGAAGCAAAAGATTCATCAGCAGCATCATTGAAGTCAGCATATAAAATGGCTCAATTCTTAAAACCTGATGCTGTAGTTATTGCAGGATTTGTTCATTTAGGTGAAATTGAAGCTTTTGCAAATTCTATTCCAGACACTTCTATAATATTGGCCGATTCAATGGTTGATTATTCTGGAGGTAAAAATAAAAACATAATCTCAATTAATTTCAACTCAGAATTAGCGGGATTTGCTGCAGCTATTGATGCTGGAATTTGAGCACTACAAAATCCTACTAAAGCTGATATTAATGGTGATGGAATTATTAGAGTTGGAACTTTTGGTGGTATTTCTGCTAAATATTCAACAGATAACTATATGTGAGGATTGCTTGCTGGATTTAATGTAATGAATAGTTTTTTAAAACCAGATAGTACAATAAAATTTGAAAGTGCTAATGAAAAAACAGACTTTGAAAATATTTCAGTTAAATCAGCTAGCGATTCTTTATGATACTCAAACTCATTTGGACTAGGTGATGCTACAAAAACTGGTTTAGTTGATGAACTTTTAAATAAGGGAAAAGCAGACATTGTTTTCCCGGTAGCTGGAATTCAAATTTTAGATGTACTATCTTCAAATATATCTCAACCATACATGATTGGTGTTGATACTAACCAAGTTTATTCATATAACACTTACAAAGATAGATTTTTATCGTCAGCTATTAAAAACTTAGAGTTTTCAATTTCAGATGAATTACGAGAAGCAAAATCATTAAAAACAATTGATGGTTATGATGGACAAGTAAATGAAGATAGAATTGGTCAAGTATCTGTTCAAGATACTGAAGAACTTCTTGATTATGCTGATGGTCATGTTGTTTCAACAAAAGCGAATTGATCTATTAATGCAACCGGTGGAGATAATATTATTCAACAAACTGCAATTAATTACGATGAAGATGAAATGTGATTAAGAAATGTTTTGATTGAAGAATTTGCCAAAACAGGTGAAACTCCAGATAAATACATGCAAGGAACAGTAATTAAAGAATTTACCAATACAGTTAAGAGTAATGAAAATTGATCTACTTTTGCAGACAAAGTTAATAGTTTAATAGATGGAAAATAATTTTTACTAAAAATAAATAAGTAACAAAAAACCTAGTTTTAGGTTTTTTTGTTTAAAATAAAGTAAAGGAGGTATGTATGAAAATTTTAGCTATTGAATCAAGTTGTGATGAATTTTCAATTTCAATCATTGAAGATGGAAAGATATTAACAAATACAATTTCATCACAAATATCTGATCACACTGAATTTGGTGGTGTTATACCAGAACTCGCTGCAAGATTACATGTTCAAAACATTAATTGAGTTATTGAAAATGCTTTATTAGAATCTAATATTTCACTAGAATCAATTGATAAAATCGCTTATACTGCTTTACCGGGTTTAATCGGATCATTAATAATTGGAAAAACCGTTGCCGAAACAATTGCTTTGTATTTAAATAAACCTCTAATACCATTACATCACATTGAAGGACATATTTTTGGTGCCTCAATAGAAAACGAATTTATTTATCCAGTTATGGCGATGGTTGTTAGCGGTGGTCACACACAAATAGAATTGGTGAATTCACCAAATGATTTCATGATCATAGGGTCTACAACAGATGATGCCATTGGAGAATGTTATGATAAAGTAGCTCGTGTAATTGGTCTTGGCTATCCTGGAGGACCAAAAATTGATAAATTAGCGACTCTAGGTGATGAAAATAAATATAAATTACCGCTTCCAAAGAATGATAGCTCTTATGATTTTTCATATTCTGGTTTAAAAACGGCCGCTATTAATTTAATCCATAATTTAAATCAAAAAAACGAAGAATTAAATATAAACGATTTTTGTGCATCATTTCAAAAAACAGCAACTGAAACAATTCGTAAAAAATTGGAAAAAGCAGTTGAAGAATTTAAACCAAATACCTTAACAATCGCTGGTGGTGTTAGTGCAAATACTTCGATTAGAAAAATGATTTTTGAAATTGGTGCAAAATATAATATTAAAAATACTTTTGTTCCGAAAATGGAATATTGCACAGATAATGCAGCAATGATTGCTAAATTAGCTTATGAAAAAGAGATGGAAAATGGATAGTTAAAAATGGAAATTTTTTCCATTTTTATTTTTCTTGAAATATTATAGTGATATAATTTATTCACAAGGAGGCTTATTATGAGATCATTTTTAGGAAAATTATCAACAGTAGAAGAAAGCGATTTAACTTCAAGAGAAATACAACTAGTTAATTACATCAAAAATAATATGAACGAAATTGTAGCTAAAGAAATGAAAATCGAACAATTAGCTCAAGCTGTTGGAACTGGTTATAGTGCCATTTATGGATTATTAAAAAAAATAAATATTAAAGGTTATAAAGACTTCACAATTTCATTATCAAACGATGTTGATAATGCATCAATACACGATTTGAATAGTGATGAAAATGTAGCTAATGGTTATATCAATTTAATTAAACAAAACTATGCTGTAATTGAAAAGAAAAAAATAATCAAAACTGTAGATATTATTAAATCATCACCAAGAATATTTGTTTCTTATTG
The DNA here is from genome assembly GCF_000702725.1 of Mesoplasma photuris ATCC 49581. Taxonomy (GTDB): domain Bacteria; phylum Bacillota_I; class Bacilli_A; order Mycoplasmatales; family Mycoplasmataceae; genus Tullyiplasma; species Tullyiplasma photuris. The sequence goes on from NZ_JNJI01000002.1 coordinate 347,609, forward strand.
AGAATCAACTTTAAAAGGTCCAGCAAACGACCTTTCAAATTTCTTTTTTGAAAAACGTATGAATGTAATTTTATTAGACTCTGATTGGGACACAATTAATAGAAGAGTTGATGCAATTGTTAAAGGTGATTTATTTATATTTTTCACTAAATACGGAACATCAAAACACTTAGAGAAATTAGTTTTAATGATTAAAGAGAAAAAAGGTGAAGTTATTTTTATTTCAGGTAGAGTTCCTTCTAATTCAATTGAAAATTCAGCATCTTCAATTCACACATTAATTGTTGATGGCATTGAAAACGGACTGCAAAATATAAACATTTCAAAAACATTACCATTCCATTATTTTAACGATTTATTAATCTACTACTATGAAAACTATAATAAGAAAAAATAATCCTATTAACTAGGATTATTTTCTTTTATAATAATACTAATTAGGTGGAGACTTTATGGGAAATAAATTAGGTAATAAAATATTTAAAAGTGTTCATAAATCAATTAACAATCTTTACGAAGAAGTTGAATCAGTTATTTTTTCAGCAGCATTTAAGAAAAAAAATGTTTATCTATATCCTGAAATAAACAAAATGAATAAGTTGATGAGAAATTTATATAAAAAACCTCAACTACAATTATTTGTTACAGACAATTTACTGCCGATCAACTTTGTTACAGAAGATGGAAAAGTTATTAATGGTTTACAATATATAACAAATTTGAATTCTAAAAAATGAATAATTGTAAGTCATTGATTCGGAAGTCATAAATATTGATCTTTATATTGAGCAAAACCTTTTATAGAACTTGGTTATAATATATTGGTTTTTGATTTTAGAAATCATGGAGATTCAGAAAAAGATGAAGTGGTCACACTTGGAATTAATGAACAAAAAGATCTTAAAGCTGCTATTGAATGATTAAGTAAAAATCATAAATATGATGTCCTTGGATTAATGGGAATCAGTATGGGTGCTTTTGTAACAAATAATTTAATGAACAACAGTCCTGAAATAATCAAAAAAAATAAGATTAAATTTGTAATAAGTGACTCAGCTTATAAATCTGTCGAATCTTTATTATTGCATTCTAATGTATTTACTAAAAAATGAAGTTCAGTTCAAAGAATCAACAATAAAATAAAAAAAGCGGTTGATAATCAATTAAAAGAAAACGGTATTGATTGAAGAGAATCTAAAATTAACTACGAATTTAAAAATATGGTGCCAACTCTCTTTGTTCATGGTGAAAACGACAATGTTACTTCTTTTGGGGATTCTTTAGAAACATATATTTTAAGAAAAAATATGAATATTAATGATGATGATATTATTATTTATAATTTTTCATCACACTGTAATTCATTGAAAGAACATTATTATCAAAATATTTATAATTGACTTATGTTTGAAAATAAAATTATTAAAAATGATGAAACTACTCAAAAAGCATTAATCAAATTAGGAATTACAGAAGAAATAATAGATAATAATTTTGAAGAAAAACATGAAGTAATAACATTCAGTTTAAAAAATAAAAGGGAAATTAAAAATGGATAAACTAAAAAATATTAAATTGATAATAACTGATTTGGATGGAACAGTTTTAGAACATGGAAAAATTGCTAATCAAAATGATCAAATTCTCTTAACAAATTTAAGTGATAGAGGAATAAATGTAACCATTGCTACAGGTCAACCATATATATCTGCAAAACCAAGAGCAGATTTATTTCATATTGGAAATAATTTAAATCGTATAATTCTTTCAAATGGTGCTTTAATTTCAGAAGTAGCAGAATATAAACCACTTTTCACATGAAATGTTAATGTTGAAGCAACTAAAAAAATGTTTGAAAAATGTACTGAAATGGATGTTTGCTGACTTGCTTTTACAGATATTAATGGTCACGCTTATTGAAATGGTGTTCCTAATAGAACAGAATCAATGAATGAGAGAAGTTGAATGGAAAGATTTAATTTAACCGATCTTTCTAAAGAATCTAATTATAATTTTGAAAATGTTTTACAACTAATGATTTTTATCCCTGAAGATCAGGAATCAGAATTTAATGATTGATTTAAAAAACACAATTTACAAGATAACATTTCTTCTATGAGAAGTAATATTGAATCAATGCCAATTTATGAATTCACAAACATCGAAGCTAACAAAGGAAATGCAATCATCAAATTAGCACAGTTATTAAATATAAAAATTGAAGAAGTATTAGTTTTTGGTGACAATATGAACGATATTACAATGTTTGAAAAAATACCAAATTCTGTTGCTGTTGCAAATGCAGTTCCAGAAATCAAAAAAATCGCGAAATACACAACAGATACAAATTTAAATGGTGGTGTATCGCAATTCATTAAAAAATATGTTTTAGATGAGGAAGTTTAATATGGAATTAAAACAAATATATTTTGATCAATTAAATCTTGATCAAAAAGAAATCACATTGATTGGAAGAGTTAGATCAAATAGACAAGGTAAAGCTGTTTCTTTTATGATCTTAAACGACGGAACTTATTTACATGATTTACAAGTTGTTTATAAAACTGATACAAAAGGTTATGATGATGCTTTAGTTTCCAGAGTTGCTTCTATCGTTGAAGTTACTGGAACATTGATTTTAACACCTGGTAAACAACAACCTTTTGAACTGCAAGCCACTGAAATTGTTTTATTAGATCAAGCAGTTGAAGAATATCCTTTACAAAAAAAAGAACATTCTCCTGAATTTTTAAGAGAAATTGCACATTTAAGAGCAAGAACAAAAACATTTAATTCTATTTTCAGAATTAGATCAACTGCTTCGTTTGCTATTCATAAATTTTTCCAAGAAGAGGGATATGTATATGCAAATACTCCAATCATCACATCAAATGATGCTGAAGGTGCTGGAGAGCAATTTGTTGTAACTGTTAATGAAGATAAAGATTATGAAAATGATTTTTTTGGAAAAAAAGCAGCATTAACTGTTTCTGGTCAACTAAATGCTGAACCATTTGCACAAGCTTTCAAAAAAGTTTATACATTTGGTCCAACATTTAGAGCAGAAAACTCTCATACAAATAGACACGCTTCAGAATTTTGAATGATGGAACCAGAAATAGCATTTGCTGAACTAAAAGACGGAATTAAAGTAATGGAAGATATGCTTAAATCCGTTGTTCAATATGTTATGGAAAAAAATATGGAAGAACTTAAATTTTTAGAATCAAATCTTGAAGAAGGTTTAATCGAAAAAATTACAGGAATTGTAAATTCAAATTTCAAAGTAAATACATATGAAGAAGTTCTTGAAATTTTAAAAGAGGCTATCAAAAATGGTCATGTATTTGAAGAAAACAACATTTATTTTGGTTTAGATTTAGGGACTGAACATGAAAGATATATTTGTGAAGTTGTTAATAAATGTCCAACTTTTGTAACTAACTATCCAAAAGAAATTAAAGCATTTTATATGAAACAAAATGATGATGGTAAAACAGTTGCTGCTGTAGATTTATTAGTTCCAGGAATTGGTGAATTATGTGGTGGTTCTCAACGTGAAGATGATTCTCAAAAAATTATTAAGCGTTGTGAAGAGATGGGAATCGATTATAAAGATTTAGATTGATACATCAAATTAAGAGATTATGGATATTATAAATCAACAGGTTTTGGTTTAGGTTTTGAACGTTTATTAATGTATATTACAGGAGCATCAAATATTAGAGATGTAATGTTATATCCAAGAACTCCAAAGAACTTATTATTTTAAAAGGCTTTTGCCTTTTTCTTTTTGCTAAAAAAAGTGTAAAATATATTAAGAATTAATATAAGGAGGTTCTAATGAAATTATCATTTATCATTGCCACACAAGGGAAAGAAAATTTACTTTTTAAGACAATTAACTCACTTAAAAAACAAACTGTTTCCGATTATGAAATTATCATTGTTAATGATGATCCTTATGTTGAAAAAGAAGCAATTGAATTTTTGAAAGACCAATTCAGAGAAAATGAAAAAATAATTATTGCCTTAAACAGTAAAGGACAAGGATCAGGATCTAATTGAAATTCTGCCATTCAATTAGCTAATGGTGAATATTTTGCTTTTATTAAAGAAGGGGATATTTTAGAACCAAATTACATTGAAAAAATTTCTAAGATTACTAACTCAAACAAACCTAAACTAGATATTATTGAATACCAAATTAAAAGAGTTGGTTTAGTTGATGATATTTCTTCATCAATTTTAGAGCCGAATGTTGTTTATAATTTACCAACAGATACTCAGGTTTTTGCTTATATTTCTCAAACTGTTTATGGTAAAGTGTTCCGAAGAAGTTATATTAAAGACTTCAGAATAAACTTTAGAAGATCTGTTAGATTTGATACTTTATTTTTATATAAAGCATTAGGTCATGCGAGAACTTTATACGTTACTTCAGATGTTTTAATTACTCACAAAATTTCTGTTTTAAAATATTCAGCATTTGATTTGGTAAATCAATGACCACATATTTTAAATTATTACAGAAGAATTGGTGCTTTTAAAGAATTAAAAGATGAATTAAATTATGCTTATTACTACCAATTAACTTATGATTTTTTAAACATTGTTAAGTCATTTGATAATAATCAACTATATAAAAAATCTTTAAAATATGTTGAAGCAAAAATGGAAAATAAAATTGAAGCATTCACAAGTAAAAATTCTGTTTTTACAGAAAATAAACAACCTAAATTCAATAAAAGAATAAACACTTTGAATGCATTCATCAATGCGGAATTAAGATTAATAGGAAAATAAACACAGGAGATAAATATGGATTCTATAAATAATGAATTAAGTATTATTGAAGAAACCAAAACCCCTATTGTAAAAGAATATAGTCTGGCAAACATCTATAGGGTGTTTTTTGCTAGACTTTTTGATATTATAATATCTTCAATACCAGGATTTGTTTCAAGTATCTTAATCGTTCCAGATGTGGATGATTGAGGGATGATGTTTTTAAGTTTATCAATAGCATTCGTATTTTTATTTTCCTATTTCATCGTTTTACCATATTTTATGAATGGAGATACTATCGGTAAAAAAATATTTGGTATAAGACTTATTAAAAATGATGATACTAAAATTCAATTTAAACATTTATTAACAAGAGAATCGATTTTCATTTTATTACCATGATTGATTATGGTAATCTCACAAATAATATCTATTGTTGTATTCAAAAAATATGAAGGCAGCGATGGTGAAGAATTGAAAGCAGGTTCGTTTATTGCTTTAATAATCAATCAAATTGGTTATTTAGGATATGCACTATTTCTACTAATGATTGGGATAAGTATTGCAGTACAAAGTCAACACCAATCAGTTATTGATATGAAGTTAGGATTGTTTGTTATAAGAAAACCAAAGCAAGTTTTTTCTTATGATAAAAAAGAAATTACCAAAAAAGAAATGCCAGGTGTTTTTTCTAAAGAAAAAATCTCACAAATATATGAAGATGAAGAACAAATATTTAATAAAAAAATAAATGTTGAAGAGAAAAAAATTATTGATCATTTAAAAATTGATCAAGATAAACATAAAAAAATAGAAACGAGAGATGAAGATGAATAATAATTTATTGCATGGCCTAAATTCAAAACAACTTGAAGCTGTCGTTACTACAAATCAACCACTTAGAATAATTGCGGGAGCAGGCTCTGGAAAAACGAAAGTTATCACAACTAAAATAGCGTATTTAATTAAAAATGAGAATATTGCCCCTTGAAGAATTTTAGCAGTTACTTTCACAAACAAAGCTGCAAAAGAAATGCAAGAAAGAGTAACTCATATCATTGGAGAGGAATCTTCAAAACCCTTGATTTCAACATTTCACTCATGATGTGCACGAATTTTAAGAGAAGAAGCTGAATATATTGGTTTGAGTAAAAATTTTATAATTATCGATCAAGGTGATCAAAAAACAATTTTAAAGAAAATTATCAAAGAATTTAATCTTGCAATTGATTCAAATATGAAAGCTATTGAAAAAGATTCGATTAATCGTATTGCTAATTGAAAAGAAAATTTTATAGATCCTGTTGAAGCAATGAGTGAAGCTTATGATTCTAAACATAGACTTTTGGCAAAAATATATGAAAATTATGAAAATTATTTAAATGAAAACAATTTAGTTGATTTCAATGACTTACAACTTAAAGTACATAGAATTTTTAATGAAAATCCCGAAATTAAAGAAAAGTGAAGAAACAAATACGATTATGTAATGGTTGATGAGTTCCAAGATACTAACGAAGTTCAATTCGATCTAATTAAATTTTTAACAAAGGGAAAACAAAATCTAACTGTTGTTGGTGATCCTGATCAAACAATTTATTCTTGAAGAGGTGCTAAGGTTAATATTATTTTAAATTTTGAAAATGATTTTCCCGATTCAAAAACTGTTATTCTTAATGAAAACTATCGTTCAACTCAAAAAATATTAGACATTGCTAATGATTTTATTGCGCATAACAAAAATAGAGAACATAAAAATATTTTTACAAATAATCCTGGTGGAGAAATTGTAAAAGTTAAAGAGTGTCAAACGGTTTTTACTGAAGCTAAATTTGTTGGTAATGAAATTAAAGATTTATTTTCAAAAGGATATTCGCCTAAAGATATTTTTGTTTTATATAGAACAAACTCATGATCACGAAATTTTGAACTAGTTTTTGATAATATGAAAATTCCTTATCAAATGATTGGATCAATTAAATTTAGAGAAAGAGCTGTGATCAAAGATTCATTAGCATTTTTAAAAGTTGTTGCCGTTAAAGATAGTATGTCTTTTGAAAGAGTTTTAAAAACGTGTAAAGGTGTTGGTCAAACCACAATTCAAAAAATAATTCTTGAGGCAGAATCTCAAAATATTGATTTATATAATTTCATTACACAAGAAGATGATTCTCAAATTAGAAAAATAACAAAACATTTAGATAAATTTAGAGACACTATAATTAGAGCTGTTGAAATGTTTGAAAATAATATTAATGTTCAAGAAATTATGAAATTCATTTTAGTTAATTCAGGTTATGAAGAAACTTTAAAAGCTAAAAACGACGAAGAAAATTTAAATAACATTTATGCTTTGTATGATCAAATGAACTTATTCGATTTAAATTTTGATCCTGAATTTTATAATCAAGAAAATAAAACAATTGCATTTATTCAAGAAGAATCACTTTCTAATGAAGAAGTTGTAGAAGTTGCTGACAAAGTGACCCTTTTAACTATTCATTCTGCAAAAGGTTTAGAAAATAAAGTTGTTTTCTTAGTTGGATTAAATCGTGATGTATTTCCAAATAGATTATCAACATATTCAAATTTAGAAATTGAAGAAGAGAGAAGAGCACTTTATGTTGCTTTAACTAGAGCAAAGGAAAGATTATATATATCTTATGTATCTGGAGAGTTCTTATATCAATCTCAAGGACCAGCTGCTCCATCAAATTTTATTAAAGAACTAAATAAAGATTTATACGAAATCGAAAGAGGATTATTTGCATTTGCTGACGGAACAGTTGGTGGAGGTGTTAAATCATCTTTTGTTCCAAAAGAAGCAGAAAAACAAACTTCAGAAATTTTTCCAAAGGGTGATATAGTAACACATTCAATTTTTGGAGACGGAATAATTATTAATGTAATAGGAAAACAATATCAAGTTGCATTTAATGATGCTAGATATAGTGTTATGTTTATAGCATTTAATAATACTGCTTTAAAACTTAAAAAATAACTTTATTGTAAATAAATAAGATCGCATAGTATAATTAAATTGTTATCAATTATAGGAGGAAAATATTATGGCAAAATTTACAGCTACAATTATTGATAAAGTAGGTTTACACGCTAGACCTGCTTCAGTATTAGCTAAAGAAGCTTCAAAATATGAATCAGATATTAAAATTATTTCTGGTGATAAAACAGGGAACTTAAAATCAATCATGAACGTAATGGCAATGGCAATCAAAAGTGGTGCCGAAGTTACTATTGAAGCAAATGGTTCAGATGCTGATGCAGCATTAACTGGATTAAAACAAGCGATGATTGATTCAGCTTTAATTGAAGGATAATTCAATATAATAATTAACAATCTAAAAGATTGTTTTTTTATGCCTAAATAAGATAAAATTAATAAATAAAGGTAGGTACGTTATGTGAGAAAATACTTATGTTCAAAGATTAAGCGAAATGTTAGAAAGTTTAGAACAAAAAATTACAACTGAAAGAAAATTGATTAAGTATGGTGAGATTAAAAAAGATAAAAATTTAAAAAAAATGCTTTCTACTCGTGAGTATTTAATTAATCAATTAAAAAACGCAGAAAAAAACAACGTTGAAATTATTGGTGATACCAATCCATCTAATGATATGTTGATTATTTCTGATGAATTTAAAAAATTTCCTTTAGTTGATTTTGGTGTTTTTAAATTTGAAGTTCCAACAAACAAAGTTGAAGATTTTGAATTAGAAATCAGTAATTATTTACAAGCTGTATTAAATGCTAAACAGAAAATTTTAGATTCAGATGCTTTTGAAAAAAAAGACGCTCATACTTTAGGAGTTTTAAGCACATTGGAAAACACAACAATTTCAGCAGATGTACAAAAATTTATTAAAGCAAAAAAATTTAATGCTATGTATTCTGTTTACTTAAATTACAAAAAAATGTCAAAAGGCTTTGTCAAAATGGAAAATAAAAATTTGAAAGATAAAGCTGAACTTTTTAATCACACAGGAAATTTGATTATGGAAGAACTTTTTGCCTTTGGTTATAAAGCAAGGGTTCCTGAATTTGAAGAATGCGTTTTATTTATTGATGGCTTCAATGAATACAATAAATCTGTTATTAAAAATGAAAAAATCAAAGGATTTATTGTTAATAGTAAACCTTCAAAAGAAAATATTGATGAAATAAATGAGCAAAATAAATTATTAATCATCACTTCAAAGAGTTATGCTAAATTTAAAAAAATAAATTGAAAGAGAATTAAATAATGAATCAAAATTTGGAAAAATTTTGAGATAAGATTTCTATTAAAAAAGTCGACATCGACAAAGAGCATAACTTTTTATTTAATGTATACGATGCTAAAAAAGATGGAATTATATTTTGAACAACAATATTAGTAATACCAATGATATCACTTTTTATTTTTAGATTCGCTTTCAAAATGAGTGATGGTGGTGCTGATTGGTTGCCCTTGGTAAACCAATTATTTACAATTATTTCTGCTTCAATTGGTGGTTTTGTTTTATACAAAAGAAATACTAGATTATTTGTTAAATCCGGACTATTTATTTTTTATCTGTTTTTAATAATTCCGTTTGTGTTATCGATGTTTGGATCTATGATTGTTTCTATAATTCCTGGAGCCACATTTGAAGACGATTTAGGAATAATTAAAATTTCGGGTATTGGTCAAATATTTACAACTTGATTTCAAATAGTTGGTGAAATAATAGTTGTGTTATTAGCTTTTAAATATACGATTGATTTGAAAGAAAGATTCATAAACACATTTAAAAATAATTGAAAATTATTGATCATTATTGGTGTGATTGGAGCAGCAATAATGTTCTTGATTTCGTTTGGTTACAATGAAGCAGCTTCAGCTATCACTGGCAATGAAAACATTTCAAATAACCAAAGTAGTTTAGAATCTGGGCTATCAAAAGATAATCCTTTAGCTGCTAGAATTGGTTATGCAATAACACTATTCATTTTAACAGTATTAGTTGCTCCATTAGCTGAAGAGTTAGCAACGAGAAACGCTGTTTTTACAGGTAGTGGTAATAGAACAGTTGGTTTAATAGTTTCTCTGTTATACTTTGGTCTAATCCATATGGCTTCTGGTGATGTTGAAAACATTTTAGGATATATATTGGGTGGTGTCGTTCTAAGTTTCCTATTTGTATTAGTAAAGGGAAACACAACTTATGTGTGAGTAGTTCACATGTTAAATAATTTAATTGCAATGATAATATTGCTAGTAGGAAATTTTTAGTATGACAAAATTTACAGTAAATAAAAATGATAATGATCAAACTCTTTTTAAGTTTGTTAAAAAGAGTTATTCAACAACGCCCCTTTCAGTAATCTATAAATGATTTAGAAAAGGTGATATAAAAGTAAATGGAAAAAGAATCAAGGATCAAAAATACTTGATCAAGGAAACTGATATTATAGAAGTTTATGATACAAATAAACCGGTTGTAAGAGATGAGTTTGAATATGTTGATTGATCAGGTATGATGGTTGCTTATGAAGATGAAAATATAATCATAATAAATAAAGAACCAAATATTGAAATGCATTCACCAATCAATGTATCGTTAGATGATATGGTTAAATCTTATTTATATGATCATGATGAATATAATCCCGAACAAGAAAATTCATTTGTGGTTTCTCATGCTCATAGATTAGATAAATTAACATCTGGTTTGGTGATATACGCTAAAAATAAATTAGCTTTAGATGTTTTGTTAAAAGCAATTCAAAATAAAAACGATATTGAAAAATACTATATTGCAAAAGTAAGTAATAATTTCAAAAAAGGATTTATTTCAAAAGGTTGAATTACTTATGATCAAGAAAAACAAATATCTCTATATCAAGAACTTGAGAAACCTGGTTATAAATATTGTGAAACAAAATTTGAAGTTTTAATTCATGGAGAAGAATTCAATATTGTTGAAGCACAGTTATTAACTGGACGAAAACATCAAATTAGAGCAACTCTTGCATATCATGGATATCCAATTGTTAATGATTTTAGATATGGTGGTCAAAAAATTAATAATGAAAGAATGATTTTCCTTTCAGCTTCTAAATTGATTTTTAAAAATTTAGCAGCACCATTAGATTATTTAAACGGTGAAATTGTTGAATTAGATTTATTTTTAGAAGATTAAAAAATAATTAGTAAAGAGGTGATTTTATGGGAACAAATATCAAAAAGGGTGTTTTTACAGCTATTTTCAGTGTTCTTATTTCAATCACGAGTACATTAATTCAGTTTTTACTAATTTATTGGATATTAGCTAACTTCGGAACCGAATTTAACGGTTTTGTAAAAATTACTATTGCAATTGCTGTAATTGGTGGATCTATTGAAGGAGCATTGGGTGTATCAACTGTTCTATTGATGATGAAACCGATTGCTGCTCATGACTGGATTGAAGCAAACGCAGTTTATTCTGCTTCAAAGAAAAAATATCACAAAAATATGTTCAGAGGAATCTTTTTGATGAGTTTGGTGGCATTTTTATATCCATTATTTTTACAAATATTCCCTTATGTTATTGACAAAAATCTTTCTGGTATACCGAATATATCAGAATGAGGTATTAATTATACTGATAATACAAATCTAGAAAATCCTGTAGTAAAATTAATTACTTATTGGGAACTTGTTGCATTAGTTTTAATAATATCTTCTAAAGATATATTCACTGCAGGTTTTTTTGGAGTTTATGAAAACGTGCTTCAAGCTGATCAAAAAAATGGTGTTAGAAAATCGGTTATTTTATTAACTGATGTTATTATTTATGTGTCATTATTTATACTATTAAATTTCAACAAAGCACTTAATCCGATTATCCCATTCTTAGTAATTCTAGCTTATCCTTTTGTGAGAGGATTATTTATTAGAATTTATGTTAAAAAATACTATCCTTGAATTAAATTTTATGGTGACTTAGATAGCTTTAAATTAAGAGAATCTACAAAAAGATTGGGTTTTACAGGAATTGGTGAAACTATAATGTTAAATGCAGATTTAATTATTTTAATGATAATTTTAGGTACTTCTGGACTTGAAATAACTTCAATGCTTTCAATTTATATGATTATTGGTGTTAATATTAGAATTTTAATGATTTCTTTAATTACGTCGTTTAGAGAATATTTCTTAGCAATTATGATTAGAGATGGAAGAATGACCTGGGATGCCTTTTCTAAATATGAACTTTACACTTATATTGTTGCTGCTTTTGGATTTATTTTTATGACAACACTTGGGCCTTATCTGGTAGTTGGTTTATTTGGTAAAGTAGTAACTGATGGTTTAAATGCCGAAGTTAGTCATACAATTATGAATTTCAAAGATTTATACAACGCTAATATTTTAGATATTGATCAATTATCAGTTATACAAAAAAACGTCGGACAACTCGGACCAGAATTTAGAGGTTTAGCTGATCAAATAAATGCATTCAAGTTTGTTTTTGGTGGAAAATGGTTCTCTATGATGTTTGCTGGTACAATGGTTGTAACAATTTTATTTCAATCACAATTAGTTTTGATTCAAACAAAAGGAATGAATTATAAAATTTCTAAATCCATTAATACAATTGCAATATCCTACCTGGTCGTTGTTATGACCACAGCCTTGTGTATAAATTTATTAAGTAAAGATGATAATGTTAACAAAATTCAAAACGTCTTGATAGCTTTTTATATGATTAAAATAGCATTTATTTTAATATCATACTTTTATTTATGAACTCATACTTGAAGAAAAGTTGTCTATAACTCTAAACTTAAAAATTTATTTTCTAACTTTTTATCATTAGTAGTTCCTATAGCATTATCTATTATAGTTACAGAATTTTCGTTATTTAGTATTTATCCAATTGAAGTCACGATTCCAGAATTGCCAAACTTTGTTGGTAATGGTGGAGATGAGGTAATTTCGTTATCACCAGTTTCAATTTCCTCTTTACTTCTGATCATGCTAACAACCGGAATATTAGGATTTATTTCGATTCTAATAGTTCCTGCTATATTTAGACCGAAAGTTGCTTTATCTATAATATTGAATATGCCAGGAATTAAGTCAATTATTAAGAAAAAAACTTCTAAAGCTAAGATTGAAAGATATACTGAAGAAGAGTTTAATATAGAATCTATTCAAAATCAAAAAGATATTATTTTCCGTGCTTTAAAAGGTGCAGATTCTAAATCTAAACACATTGATGAAAACAAATTTAATGATAAGTACAAGTTCAAAGAAAAACCTAAATCTTACATTATCAAAGGTGGAAAAAACGAGTAATTTCTCATTTTCCATTTTTTTTATACTTAATAAAAAGATATAATTATAAAAAGGAGTTTTCATGAAAGAAGTTATCTCACAAATTAAAGCAATGAAAGAAAAACTTAATAAATGAGCTAAAGAATATTATGTTTTAGATTCTCCATCGGTTGATGATACTGAATATGACTTTGTTATGAATGAACTAAAAGAACTTGAAAGACAATATCCTGAATTAATCACAGAAGATTCACCAACTCAAAAAGTTGGTGGTACTATTTCTGAAAAGTTTTCAAAATACAAACATGAAAAACCGATGCTTTCTCTTGGAGACATTTTTTCTTGAGAAGAATTTTTATATTTTAATAAACAAGTTTCAAAAGTAACAGGAACAGAAGATAATGAATACTTTGCAGAATTAAAAATAGATGGTCTTTCCATTTCTTTAAATTATAATAATGGAAAATTAGTTACTGCAGCAACACGTGGTGATGGAGTTATTGGTGAAAATGTTACAACAAACGTTAAGACGATAAAATCAATCCCGAATACAATTGATTTCAAAGGTAAAGTAGAAGTTAGAGGCGAAATTTTTTTACCCAAAAAAGAATTTAAGAAAATTAATGATCAAAAAATGCTTGATGGTGAACAACTTTTTGCCAATCCTAGAAATGCAGCCGCAGGAACATTGAGACAATTGGATTCAAGTATTGTTGCTAAAAGAAATTTAGATAGTTATTTATACTACTTAATTGAAGATGAGAAAGTGATTAAATCTCAAGAAGATTCTTTAAAAGAAATCTCAAGACTTGGTTTGAAAATTAATAATGAAAGTAGACTTTGCAAAACTCTAGAAGACGTAAAAAAATATATTGATGAATATACTATAAAACGCGAATTTTTAGATTATGAAATTGATGGTATAGTTTTCAAAATAAATGATTTTGATTTACATGAAAAAATTGGTTATACAGCAAAAACTCCTAAATGAGCAATTGCTTATAAATTTCCAGCTGAAGTTAAAGAAACTAAATTATTAGATATTTTTCCAACTGTGGGAAGAACAGGAAAAATAACTTATAACGCTAAACTTGAACCAATTAAAATTGCTGGAACGGTGGTTAGTGCAGCAACTTTAAATAATGCTGAAATGATTAAAGCAAAAGAATTAAAAATCGGTGCAACAGTTAAAGTAAAAAAAGCAGGAGACATAATTCCTGAAGTTATTTCGGTTATTAAAAATGAAGAATATGATAAATTGCCTGTTTGATCAAAAAACGAAAATTGTCCTAATTGTGAATCACTTTTAGAGAAAAATGATGGTGAAGTTGATCAGTTTTGTGTAAATTTTTCATGTCCAGCACAAATATTAAGATCAATTGAACATTTTGCTTCTAAACCCGCTATGGATATAGTTGGTATGGGTGGTCGTACTATTGAAAAATTATTTGAAGAAAATATAATAAATACAATTACAGATATATATAAACTTAAAGATAAAAAAGATCAAATATTAACTTTTGATAAATTTGGTCAAAAAACTTTTGATAACTTGATCGAGTCTATAGAAAATTCAAAAACTAGATCATTAGAAAAAGTTTTATTTGGATTAGGTATAAGACATATAGGATCAAAAGCGGCAAATATCTTGGCTAAAAAATTTGATGATATTTATAATTTATTCAGCGCTTCTTATGATGAATTGATTTTAATTGATGGAGTTGGTGAAAAACTATCTCAATCGTTAGTTGACTGATTTGAAATTGAAGAAAATAAAAATTTAATTAATGAGTTAGATGATTTAGGTATTAATTTAAAATATACAGGAAATAAAACTTCAACAGATGGTTCTTTATTTGGTCTAAATTTTGTGATCACAGGAACTTTAAATTTATCGCGTGATGATTATGCAAAAATAATTGAAAATAATGGTGGAAATGTGATTAGTTCACTTTCTAAAAAAACAAATTATTTATTGGTCGGAGAAAACCCTGGCTCAAAATTAGATAAAGCAAACAAGTTAGGTGTTAAAATAATTAGTACTAATGAATTAAAAGAAATGTTGGGAGAAAAATATGTATAAAAACGAATTATTTGTAAAAATAATAGATGAATTAGCTTCTGATATTATGTTAGAAGTTTCTCAAGAAGAAAAAGAATCAATCATCGAAACTGAAAAAAGTATAATGGAAAAATTCGCAAAAGTAATTTCGATAGACACTGAAGGTGTTAAACCAAGTTTTTATGCTTATGATGATGTTCATACATTTTTAAAAGATGATGAAAATATTAAAACAATTACTCAGAATGAGGTTTTACAAAATGCGCCTACAAAAGATGGTGATTTTGTAACTATAGTTAAGGTGGTAAAATAATGAACTATAAAGATTTGACTATATTAGAACTTCATGAAGCAATAGTGTCTGGAAAAATTAAAATATCAGAAATCACAAAAGATGCATTAAAAGAAATTGAAAGTGAAAAAAGCTCTAATGCATTTTTAGCAATGAATGAATCAGCAATTTCTGATTCTATCAAATTAGAAAATAATCTAAAAGATAACCTAGATAATTTTTTATATGGAATACCTTATTTAGCAAAAGATAATTTTTCTACAAAAGGTATAGTAACAACATCTTCTTCAAAAATATTAGAAAATTACATCCCACCTTATAATTCAACTATTGTTGATGATCTTGAGCAAAAAGGCTCAATAATGTTAGGGAAAACTGCATTAGATGAACTAGGTATGGGTGGAACAGGTCTGCACTCTGCTTTTGGTATTATTACTAATCCAAAAGACCCTAAGAGATTAGTTGGTGGTTCTTCTTCTGGTTCAGTTTATGCTGTATCAAAAGGAATAGTACCATTTGCTACAGGGAGTGATACAGGTGACTCTATTAGAAAACCCGCTTCATACAATGGAGTGGTTGGTTTCAAACCAAGTTATGGTGCTTTATCAAGATATGGTTTGTTAGCTTATGCACCAAGTTTAGATACGGCTGGTTTTTTTACTAAAACTGTTGATGACATGGCAATCGTTTCTGATGCAACAATTAGAAATGATAAAAAAGATTTCACATCTATCGATATTGAAAACAAAAATTTCTTCGAAAATATTGATAAATTAGATAAAAAAACAACTTTTGCATATCTTGATAAAGTTCACGATGCTTTACCAATTGAATTAAAAGAAAAATATGAATCATTTTATAAAAAAATTGAATCATTAGGATATAAAGTTTCTAAAGTTGACTTTAGAAAAGATCTTCTTGAAGCAATAGATTCTGTATATATGATGATTTCTTTTAGTGAAGGAGTTTCAACAAACGCTAATTTAGCTGGTATTCATTTCGGATCAAGAGTTGATGGAGAAGATTTTGTTGAAATTATGACAAAAACTAGAAGTGAAAAATTTGGTAATATCGTTAAACGTAGATTTTTAATTGGTTCATTCAACTTGAGAAAAGAAAATCAAATTAAATATTTACTACAAGCGAAAAAAGTTAGAAGACTAATAATTGAAGAAGTGATGAAAGTCTTGAATAAATTTGATATTTTAATTTTACCTCCAGCAACAGGGCCAGCACCTTTGATTGAAAAAGCACAAGAGTTTGAAGATAAATTAAAGGAAGCTGAATTCTTATCTGATATTTTAATTATTGCTAATTTTGCAGGATTACCTTCAATAACAATTCCTTTTATTGAGATGGAAGGGATGCCTGTTGGGATCAATTTAAATTCAAAACCTAAAGCAGATTTAAAAGTATTGCAAGCTGCAAAATTATTAGAAAGTTTAACTAACGGAGGTAAATATGAATAATTTCGAAATAATTATTGGTATTGAAAATCACGTTGAATTAAAAACAAAATCTAAAATGTTTGGGCTTGGTCCAGTTTCATATGGAGAAACTCCAAATACTATGATTAGCGAAGTTGATTTAGGTTATCCAGGAACTTTGCCAAGCGTTAATAAAAAAGGTATAGAGTTAGCTATTCTTGCAGTTAATGCTTTAAACATGAAAATTGAAACTTTATTAACTTTTGATCGTAAAAATTATTTTTACCCAGATTTAGTTAAAGGATTTCAAATTACTCAGCAGTTTAATCCGATTGGTTCAGAAGGTAATTTAGAAATTACTTTACCAAACGGAGAGAAGAAAAACATCTTAATTGAAAGATTGCATATTGAAGAAGACACAGCAAAACAAACTCATAAAAATAATTTAACATATATTGATTACAACAGAAGTGGTGTTGGATTAATTGAAATCGTAACTAAACCAGTTATGAGAAGTGCTGATGAGGCTTGTGCGTATGTTGAAAAACTTAGAGAAGTTTTATTATTCTTAGGAGTTTCTGATGTAAAAATGAATGAAGGTTCTCTTAGAACTGATTTAAACATTTCTATTAGACCAATTGGATCAAAAGAATTTTCAAATAAAGTTGAAGTCAAAAATATGAATTCAATTTCGAATATGAGAAAAGCAATTGAATTTGAAGTTAAAAGACAAACAGAAATAATAATGTCAAATTCAATTGTTGAGCAAGAAACTAGAAGATTTGATGATACAACTGGTCAAACTATTTCAATGCGATCAAAAGCAGATGCTTTAGATTATAAATATTTCAGAGAACCAAATATTATGCCTATTCAATTAGATGATAATTGAGTTAAAAAAGTTATTGCTGAATCACCAGAATTAGCTGATCAAAAAAGAGTTAAATATGTTGAAGAGTTTGGTTTATCAATTTCTGATGCAAATATAATTCTTACAAATCTAGAAATAACAAAATTTTTTGAAGAAACAATTAATTTAATCCCTTCTTACTCGAAAGTTGCTAATTATTTAATTACTGATATTCAATCTGAATTAAATAAAAACAACAAAGAATTAAAAGATATAAAATTAACACCTTTCAATTTTGCACAAATGATTGAGTTGATTGAAAAATCAATCATTTCATCAAAACACGCAAAAACAATTTTACCAATAATAATTGAAAGTAATCATGAAACTCCTTTAGAGATTGTTGAAAGAATGAATCTAAAATTGATTTCAGATGAAAAAACTATTACAAATTTATTAGAACCAATTTTAGAAGCAAATAAAGAATTATTACCACAATATCACGAAAGACCAGAACGAGTTACAAAAACTATAATGGGTCAACTGATGAAAGTTACGGGAGGTAATGTTAATCCGGATGTTTCTATGTCAATTATTATTAAATTAGTAGAACAAAAGGTTTAAAAAATAACGGTTTCCCGTTATTTTTTTTATTTGAATATATCTTCGTTTTTAATTGTGAATTCTTGATCAACATCATCGATGTCATCAAAACTGTCTAGAATTATTTCCTTAACAGGTTCTGCTTTTTCTTTTTTTCTTAAGATTTTTTTACTTTTCTTAGTTTTTTCTTCTGATTCATTTTCTAAATCTTGTTCATTTAAAATTTCATCATCAAACACTATATCACTACTTGTAGCGATTGTTTCTTCAATTAAATCATCGAAGTCAACCATATTATCAATAATTTCGTCTTCATTTTCAGTTTGAACTTTATCAGCTAAATTGTTAATAATTGTTGTTTTTGCAAAAACAACAATTTCATCATCAGCTTTAAGAACTGTATAGTCATCTGGTAATAAAGTTTTACCTTTACGTCTAATTTGAATAATATTAAAATCTTTAGATGTTGATAAACCAGCTTCTTGTAATGTTCTTCCAATAATTTCTTCACTTTTAATTGTAAGTGTTGTAGAAATGAAATCATCATCAATTGACTGAACATCAATGTCGAGATCGATATCAAATACAGAACGTGTACCAACAATTTTACCAGCGATTGAATCTGGAATAATGATTTGGTTTTCACTAAGTCCTAAAGCTTGTAATATACGTTTATGTTTTCTATCTTTAGCTTTAACAATAATATTTTCACAACCTAAGTCTGTTAAATTTAAAACGGTCATAAGTGATGCTTCAATATTTGAAGCAATACCAACAATCACACCATCAAAAGAGTTAATTCCATTTTTTTGTAATGCTATTTTATTTGTTGAATCTAATACGATTGCATCAACTGAATCAAATTCTGAAAGATATAAATCTAATTTATCTTGATCAATATCAAACATTGTAATTGTTTGTCTTTTTTCAACTAAAGTTGCTAAAACAGATAAACTGAAATTAGAAGCACCAATAATTGCGAAACTTTTTTTCTTTGCCATAAAAACCTCTTTACTTCTAAAGTATACTATTTTGTATCTATTATATATATAATATAATGTAGATTTTAAGATAAGGGGTGAGTTTATGAATAATGCTTCTAAAAACATAATTAATAAAATAAACTCGCCAAAAGAGTTTATATCTAAAAAATTAAAACTTAAAAATAAAAATGAAAACGTTAACGAAGAACAAAATAATAAAAATGAAAACCTTTTTAGAAAAGTTAAAAATTGATGACCACTTTCAAAAATTAGTGGAAAGATTTTCTTAATTTATACAACAATTGTTTTAATTGGTGGTTTTTTACTTATCATTCCTGGAATTTTAACTAATTATGATATTGTTGATGCAATGTCGAGTTTAGGATTAAGTGGTAGTTTTGAATCACAAAGCATTGATAATCAAAACAAAATTTTAGATATGGTAAAAGATATGAATCAGTTTCATTGAGATTATCTAACTGGAATATTTACAGCTTCTTCAGCTTTTTCCGACACAGGTATTAGTATTGCTAATGTTTCACATGATTATACGATTTGAGGTCAGATTATCATCATTATTATGATTGAAGTTGGAGGAATTGGAGTTTTAACTTTTAAAATTGTTTTATTTTTAGCAATTAATAAAAAAATTTCTTTAACAGATACTGTGGTTGCTCAATCTGAACGTGGTGGGAATACAACATCCCAAACAATTGAGTTAATTCGTGATGGTTTCATTTGATTAACCATAATTCAAATTTTTTCAGCAGCATTGCTATTTTTCGCTTTCTTTTTTGAAGAACCCGGAACTACTACTAATAACATGTTAGATACTGGTGAATTTGGATCACTTGATACGGTAAGTCCATATCATAATTTTTTAAAATCACTTTGATACTCAATTTTCCACTCAACTTCAGCAATTAATAATGCCGGATTTGATTTAATATCTGGTAGTTCACTTCAACCATACAACGTTGATGGTCATAGATCTTATTTTATTCAACTAATATTCTTATTTGAGTGAGTTGTTGGTGGTTTAGGTTATCCAACATTCCATGATATTAAAAGAAAAATTAAAGCAAGAAGAATGGGACAAACTGTAAAATTTAGTTTATTTACAAAATTAAACTTTACTATTTATTCAATTTTATTTATTGTGGGACCTTTATCAATTTTAGGAACAGAATTAGCAAATATCGATAGTTCATTAATTTTTAATAATTATAAATATGTTATTGATCCAAATACTAATCAACAAATTGTAACTGAGTTAATCGGAAGAAAAGATTTCGGAACTGCTTTCTTTGATATCTTCTTTAACTCAACTGCTGCTCGTAATGCTGGTTTCTCAACTGTTAATATTAATGATTTTAATGCTGGATCAAAAACAGTTATGTCAATCTTAATGTTTATTGGATCTGCTCCATCTTCAACGGCTGGAGGAATTAGGACAACCACATTTGCAATTATTTTATTAGCTAACTGAGCGATTGTAAGAAATAGAAACCATACAAGTATCTTCAAAAAAACAATTCCATCAAATACTGTAAAAAGAAGTTTTGCTGTGTTCTTTATTTCAACTATTTTAGTTGCATTAAGTGTAATTATTATTTATGCTGATTCAGCTGCTGTTTTAGCACCAGGATATGTTGAAAATGGAAATAATAATAACATTAATGGTAATAATTCAATTGTTGAGATTTTAACCTTAATTACTAGTGCCTTTGGAACGGTTGGTATGAATCCATTCACTCAACATCAAATGATTGAGTTTGGAGTATTAACTAAATTAACTGTAATCTTATGTATGTTCTTAGGACAATTAGGAATTTCAAATACATTATTAGCATTTATTAAACCTTCAAGAAAACAACCATATCAATATCTTGAAGAAGACGTAACGATTGGATAGGTGAAATTATGAAAATTTTAGATGGAAAAGCATTAGCTTTAAAAAAGAGAAATATACTTTCACGTCAAATCGAAGAATGTATTAAACTTGGTTATCGTAAACCTACTTTAGCTGTAATTTTAATCGGTGAAGATGAAGCAAGTGTTGTTTATGTAAAGCACAAAACATCAATTGCTGAAAAAGTGGGGATTGATTCAACTGTAATTAAACTATCAAATGATGTAACTCATGAAGAATTGTATTCAACAATTGATCAATTAAATTCTAATAATGAAATAGATGGTATATTATTGCAATTACCAATTCCGAAAAGATTTATTGAAGAAGATTATTTACAAGCAATTCACCCCAATAAAGATGTCGATGGATTTCACTATATCCACCAAGGAAAAATGTTACAAGGATATGATTCGATATTTCCTTGTACACCTCTTGGTGTGATCAACTTATTAAATGAATACAATATTGATGTCCATGGAAAAGAAGTAACAATCATCGGTACTTCTAACATAGTGGGTAAACCGTTATCAGTAATGTTATTAAACCTTGGTGCAACAGTTACTATGTGTAATAAAAACACAAAAGATATATCTCGTCATACTAAAAACGCAGATATTCTAATATCTGCAACTGGTAAACAGTTCATAATTAATAAGGAAATGATTAAATCAGGGTCTATAATAATAGATATAGGAATAGTTAGAGATCCAATTACTAATAAATTAGTTGGTGATGTAGATTTTGAAGATGTTAAAGACATTGTTGATTACATCACACCAGTTCCTGGTGGTGTTGGTCCAATGACAGTAATTACATTGATGGAAAATACAATGAAACTATATAAAAAACACCTAGATATTAAATAAGGGGTAAATATGAACATTAGATTAAATAAAAAAGAAGATAAAGAAATTCGTAAACATAATCAAAAGAAATGACAATTTAATCATACTTTTAAAACAGCAAACTCAATTATTATGATTTGTGGTGCTATTGGTATGATCGCAGCTGCAGTTTGTTTCATTATGGGAATTGCATGAATTGTGGTTGGTGCTCAAGAAGCGACAGTTGGTAACTTCAACACTAACTGAGGAATCGTAATGACAACAATTGGTGGTTATTCATTTTCACTTTCTTTATTATCATTAGCATTATCAGTGACAATGTTAGCAAACAAAAACACTAAAGAAAAAACAATTTTAATGATTGTGGCAATTGCTTCAATTACATGTATGGTTGGAGGAATCATTATGATTTTCATTCCTGAATCAGATAGTAAAATTGTTAACGCTATTAAAGAAACTAAAGAAGTTGTTGAAATTGAAAATAGTGATCCAGAAAAAACAAGTGGAATTTACAAAGCAAAATATAATAAAGCTGTTGAAATGCTAAAAGGTATTGAAGCGGGTGAATTAGATGAAGAACAATTAATGAGTCGTTTTTCAGATGACTTTAAAGTTATTTTCTTAAAAGCTAAAAAAGATTTAACTGTAGAAACTTTACTTAATGATGAAGATTATGATGTTGAAGAAAAAATCAAAAACACAAAACAATCAAAAGAAGATCTTGAATTTGCTGAAATGACAATTGTTGAAAAAACAAATACTAAAACAAAATAAATTTAGTATATAATAATAAAGCGATGAGCCGGTATCGTTGATATCGATTAAAAAAGTGGGCGAACAATATGGTCGCTTTTTTATTTTTAAAAGTAACTATTTAAGCAAAAAAATTTTTTTAAAAAAAATATAGATTTTTATTTTTTCTTATGTTAATATTTTAATTGTCCTAGCAATTAGGAAACTAAATATTAACCATCAAATATTAAATGGCTTTTTAGCTCAGTTGGTA
This sequence comes from Mesoplasma photuris ATCC 49581, assembly GCF_000702725.1. Lineage (GTDB taxonomy): Bacteria > Bacillota_I > Bacilli_A > Mycoplasmatales > Mycoplasmataceae > Tullyiplasma > Tullyiplasma photuris. Next base: position 370,686 of record NZ_JNJI01000002.1, read on the forward strand.
GAGCAACCGGCTGTTAACCGGTTTGTCACAGGTTCAAGTCCTGTAAAAGCCGCCATTATTATTTGGCCTGTTGGTGAAGCGGTTAACACACACGGTTTTCATCCGTGGACACACGGGTTCGAACCCCGTACAGGCTACCATTTTGGAGTATTAGCTCAGTTGGGAGAGCTCCTGCCTTACAAGCAGGCGGTCGGCGGTTCGAGCCCGTCATACTCCACCATTTAATTTAATATGCTGACTTAGCTCAGTTGGTAGAGCAACTGACTTGTAATCAGTAGGTCGAGGGTTCAACTCCTTTAGTCAGCACCATTAAAAAATTAACGACACTTAGGTGTCTTTTTTTTATTTAAATTTTTAATGTATAATTTTAATAATAAATTAAAGGAGTTCTATGAGAAAACTAATTGCAATATTATCTGGTTTAACAATTGCAGCAACAACTACATCAACTGTAATATCTTGTGGAACTCAGTTAAATGATCAAACGGGTAATTGAGATATTAATGGTGCAGTTCACAACTATACAGCTAGATTAGTTGAAGATGAACTTGTAAGTTATATTACAAATCAGGATGATCCAAACTATATTAATAAATATTATGGTGAAGATATTAAAGTTGGTAATATGTTCACGATTATGGATTTACTAGCATCAGTTGCAACTAATGAAGGATTAATTCCAGCCGAAAAACCAATTGATGAAGATGAAGAACAAACCGAAGAAGAAAGTGATGCAAATAAAGTTTATGCTTTAGAACAAGATGCATTTCAAACCATTTTTAAAAAAATGATTGTTCACGCTTCAACAAATGAAAATTCACTAATCAATAAAATTAATACTTTTTTTGAAGAAGATGTTTTTAAAACAGAAAAAAAATATGGATTAATGATCTCATTAAATAATAGCTCATCTTCACCATTATCAGGTGATGCTGAAAAGTTTGCAAAGGGATATTCTCTGATTTCACCAGATGACGATTATGAAACTATTGTTGAAAAATTTAAATCAGCATTAAATAATAATGAACAAATAACATTTCATATTCGAATTGGTTTAATTGATCCAGAATCTGAAACTGAAGAAAACACTAAACAAAAACCAGTTATGGATATTCCAGTAACTTTGGTTTTCGATCAAATTTATTAATTAAAAGATGTTCGCATCTTTTTTTGTTTTATATTGAAACCCAAAAAGAATAGTGATATTATTTTAAAGTCTAAAAACAAATAGATGACTCGTTAGCTCAGCCGGTAGAGCAACTGGCTTTTAACCAGTGGGTCCGGGGTTCGAATCCCCGACGAGTCACCACTTGCGGGATTGGCGGAATTGGCAGACGCACTAGACTTAGGATCTAGCGTCTATGACGTGGGGGTTCAAGTCCCCCATCCCGCACCACTAGATACAAAACGCATTCTTCGGAATGTTTTTATTTTGTTAAACATAACAATATTTTCTACCCAAAAATTAAGTTTAAAAATTTTGTAAAAAAAATTAAAAAAACTTTTAAAAAAGGGTTGCAAAGCTCTTTGTAAAAAGATATAGTTAATATGTTGCCACTTGAGAAAAGCGGTAATCTAAATGATCTTTGAAAACTAAATAGAACAACAAATTGTACAATCTTGTTCAATATCAATTTAATTGAGTAAAAACAAAAATACATTATACAAATATAAAGAATAGTCAGAATCAATTCACATTATTTTAAAATGAGAGTTTGATCCTGGCTCAGGATAAACGCTGGCGGCATGCCTAATACATGCAAGTCGAACGGGAGTGCTTGCACTCCAGTGGCGAACGGGTGAGTAACACGTATCTAATCTACCTTATAGCGGGGGATAGCCTTTGGAAACGAAGGGTAATACCGCATGAGAATTTCATTATCGCATGAGAAGAAATTGAAAGCACCGTTTGGTGCACTATAAGATGAGGATGCGGCGTATTAGCTAGTAGGTGGGGTAAAGGCCCACCTAGGCGATGATACGTAGCCGAACTGAGAGGTTGATCGGCCACATTGGGACTGAGATACGGCCCAGACTCCTACGGGAGGCAGCAGTAGGGAATTTTTCACAATGGACGAAAGTCTGATGAAGCAATGCCGCGTGAGTGATGAAGGTTTTCGGATCGTAAAGCTCTGTTGTAAGGGAAGAACACACTTGAGAGGAAATGCTCTTGTGCTGACGGTACCTTACCAGAAAGCCACGGCTAACTATGTGCCAGCAGCCGCGGTAATACATAGGTGGCAAGCGTTATCCGGATTTATTGGGCGTATAGGGTGCGTAGGCGGTTTTGCAAGTTTGAGGTTAAAGCCTGGGGCTCAACCCCAGTTCGCCTTGAAAACTGTGAGACTAGAATACAAGAGAGGTAAGCGGAATTCCATGTGTAGCGGTGAAATGCGTAGATATATGGAGGAACACCTGTGGCGAAAGCGGCTTACTGGCTTGTTATTGACGCTGAGGCACGAAAGCGTGGGGAGCAAATAGGATTAGATACCCTAGTAGTCCACGCCGTAAACGTTGAGTACTAAGTGTCGGGGGTTATACCTCGGTGCTGCAGCTAACGCATTAAGTACTCCGCCTGAGTAGTATGCTCGCAAGAGTGAAACTCAAAGGAATTGACGGGGACCCGCACAAGTGGTGGAGCATGTGGTTTAATTCGAAGCAACACGAAGAACCTTACCAGGGCTTGACATCCAGTGCAAAGGCATAGAGATATGCTGGAGGCTAACATTGAGACAGGTGGTGCATGGTTGTCGTCAGTTCGTGCCGTGAGGTGTTGGGTTAAGTCCCGCA
>NZ_JNJI01000003.1 GCF_000702725.1 Mesoplasma photuris ATCC 49581
TAAAGTTAAACAGGGATTAGCAAAAATTCTAGGAGAATTAATCTTAGAAGAAACTGAAGAAAAATAGAAAGGAATAATTATGGAAATAACAATCAAAACAAGCGAACCTCTTTTAGGTTTTAAAACTAAGCATCGACAAAAAATCAATTTCCATGATTTTAGATTTTGATATAAGGCAATTTTAGGTATTGGAATACTTACATTAGTAAAATTGCTTGTTATGCAGTGATTATTGCTCAAATTTATGCTCTAAATCGTGGAATAACTGATTATCTAATTGAACATAATGCTGAATTAGGAAATGAAACTGGTGCTTCTGGATCTGATCTGCAAACCATTGCTGGTGATTTACAAAGAATATTAAGTACTGGTAAACTTGGAAACGAATTTATCGTTAGTTGAATCACTGATCCAAAATGATATGACCAATATGGAACATTTATTAACATTTTTCAAAAATACTCATATAATGCAAACGGAGATGTAACTGTCACATTTGGAACAACGGTTAATGCTTTAGAAGCAATGACATTTTATTCGTCATATTTTACAACTTTATCTAACATTTTAGTTGGAGTTTGATTAGTAACGGCTGCATTTTGACCTAAAAATGAAGGAACATTCAATCGTGGATTTGCAAATATTCGTTGAGCTGGAACAAGTGCGGTATTTATCACAATCACTGCAATAGTTTGAAACTTCATTCTATTACCAGGAATGATTATTGGAGTAGGTAATTTTGTCAGACTAGATGCTTGAGGATGAGTTTCTGGATTCTTATTACACTTAGTTGGTCCTGTATTATTTTTAGTTTATGTATCTGTATTTATGCCTTTAAAAGAAAAAGGGATTACCCTTGATAGAGTAAAACATGGATATATTGGATTTATCATAGTACTAGCAACTTACTTAATGTATACAGTTGCTCGTGGGGGAATTAGACAAATAATTGGTAAAACAGATCCAAATATTAACTACCCTTACCCATTCTTAGATATTTTTTCACCAAATGTTATGAACACTGGAATTCCTGGAATTGTAGCTTTTGTGATTTGTGGAGGAATTATTGTCGGAATTGCGATTGGATTTACTTATTTATATGCAAATATAATGAATTATCGAATCGCAAAAGAAACTGGTAATCCAAGAATAATTCTTAAAGAGGAAAAGAAAAAAAATAAAAAGAAAAAGGAACATAAAGATGGATAATTTCTTATTTAGTTTAGAAATATTAGGAGCTGCTGGGTCAATAGCTACTCTTATGGCTCTGTGATTTGAGATAATTGCTAGAAGACGTGAAAGTTATAAATTTAAAATTAATCAAATTAATAATAAATTTTATAAAATTGCAAAAAAGATTTTATCTTTAAAAAAAGATCCTAAAAAAATTGAAACATTAGATCGTGATGAAATGTTTTTTATGGTTAATGAATTAACTTTTTCTTGATTAAGTGTTAAGAAAAAACTTAAAAAATTCAAAGGTTATAGTTTAGTAGAAACTTCAATGGAAGAATTAATTAATAAATGCAACAGGCTTGCTCTAAACGAGAAAGATGTTGTTATTGATAAAAGTGATGAAATTATTATTAAAATTATGTTAACTTTATTTGAATTAGCAACAGTTGATGGTAAGTTCAAAAAAGGCCATTTTGAATCAATTGAAAAACAATACAAAGCTTTAACAATGGAAGAAAAGAAAGATTAATTTATTTAAAATATAATATTCGTTTGAATATACTATATTGCTATATAAAAAAGAGAAGTATTAAAAACTTCTCTTTTTTGTTTTAAAATATCAATATAATTTTAAAAAAGATATTTAAATACTGTTATTTAATTGATCTAAATTAATTAATTATTTCTACTTTCAATAAAAACTTTTAATCAGAGAATATAATTATATTAAGTAGGTACATTATGAATAAATATAATTTAATATCAAAACTTCAAAATAATATAGAAACAAATGATTCATCAATAAATTGCAATGTATCAAAAGTTTTATTAGATAATTTATATGATATATCTAAATTAACGATAAACAACTTAGCAATACTTTCGAATTCTTCTACTTCAGCAATCGTAAAATTTTGTAAACAAATGGGTTTGGAAGGATATAAACATTTAATTCAAGTTTTAATGTTTGAAAATTCAATTATCAACTCTCACTTAGCACATAAAAAAGAATTTAAATATGAAATGTGTGATAGAGATTTTTTAAATGCTTATCATAATTTAATTATTGATAATCTTGATTATATTAAGAAGAATAGTGAAAATTCTTTATTTCAAACTAAAGAAAAAATTGTTAAAGCAAGAAAAATCTTTTTGTTCGGAAAAGGGGCAAATCTAAATGTATTATCAATTTTTAATAATTATTTATTAAAATTGGGATATTGAGTATTTTATTCAAGAGATTTAGATGTTCAGTATAGCTATCTTGAACAAGCTGGAAAAAATGACTTATCTTTTATATTTTCATATAGTGGAATGACTGAAGAAATGATTAATGTTAACAAAAAGCTAGTTAAGAATAATTGCGACGTTGTATTAGTAACGTCTAATTTGTTGTCGCCAATAATAAACGATGACACTATTGATATTATCGTTTTAAATAATGAAGAAGTTATGGACAAACAAACAAATTCGACTATGTCATTTGTGTATATTGTTATGCAACTAATTTATTTAATTTCTTAATCAGTAAACAAATTTCCAATTTTAAAAATAATTTACACATTATTTTTTTTATAAAAAAATCTATTTTTGAGATTAATAATATATTTGAAAAGAAGAAAATATATTTTAATTTAGTTTATAGAATGATCATTGTAAGCAAAATTTAATTTGGCAATTCTAATTAAATTAATAAATATATAAAAATAGATATCTAAAATAAAGTGTATTTTCGACTTTAGAAAGGATGTGAAATTATATATGTGAAAAATTAGGCAAGGATTTGAACAAAAAAGATGAGATATAGCAGAAAATGAAAATAAATATGGAATCAAAATTGATGATAGCTATATTCCATTGTGAATTGCTGATTCAGATTTGCCATTACCAAAAGAAGTAGTTGATAAAATTGTTGAAAGAGCTGCTTTCCCTTATTATGGTTATCAAAGTATGAGACCAGAATTTATCGAAGCAATAGTTAATCATACTAAAAAAACTAAAAAAATAGATATCACTATTGATAATTTATTTTTTACACCCGGAACAGTATTTACAGCTTCTACAGTCATTCAAGCAATGACTAAAGTTGGCGACAAAATTATGATGAGTTACCCGATGTATGGACCAATATACGATAATGTCGTTAATTGAAAAAGAGTTCCACTAATGGTTCCTCTTAAAAAAGAAAATAACAAATTTGATTTAGATTTAGATTTAATTGAACAAAAAATTAAAGAAGAAAAACCCAAAATGTATATCATTATAAACCCAATGAATCCGGGAGGAAGAATTATTCCAAAAGCAGACATTGAAAGACTTCTTAAAATACTTAAAGAAAATAATGTCTTTTTATTCTCTGATGAAATTCATGGAGACATAACATTATTTGACAATGAAACAATTTCATTTGCTCAATATATGGACAAATACGACAATATAGTTGTTGGAACTTCTTTGAACAAAACCTTTAATTTAGCAGGTATTGAAAATGGTTGAGGAATTGTTAAAGATATAAAAATGAAGAAAAAACTGATGGAGATTATTGAATTAAATCACTTACCTTCAGAACCAAATATCTTTGCTCAAGTATCTTCAATTGCTGTGATTAATCATGGTCAAAAATTCTATCAAGATTCGAAAAAAATTTATGAAAAGAACTTTTTATATATCCAAAAATACTTGAAAGAAAATACACCTGAGTTAGAACCCCTTGATTCTGAAGCAACATTTTTAATCTACATAGACTATAGTAAAACTGGAATTTCAGAAGAAGACTTTTTTAAACTAATGACACATGAAGCTAAAGTTTTGATTCAATGTTCAAATGAATTTGTCAATCCTGGTGGAGTATATTTCAGAATTAATTTAGCAACTAGTCCTGAAATAATTGAAGAAGCAATTCATAGAATTTCTTCAGTTATTAATAAACACTTGAAAGGAAAAAATAATGAAAAATAAAGTAATAATAGCAAAAGATGCTCCAAAAGCAGTAGGACCCTATTCAGCAGGAGTGGTTACTGTTCAAGGTATTCTATATATTTCTGGTCAATTACCAATTGACCCTAAAACAGGAGAAATGGTAGAAAAAAATGCAAAAGCTCAAACTTTACAATCTCTTAAAAATGTTGAAGCAATTTTAAGAGCTAATGACATGACCCTTCAAAATATTGTAAAGACAACTGTGTTTCTTGCTGATATAAAAGATTTTGCAGATATGAATGAAGTTTATGCAGAATTTTTAGGTGATGTTAAACCAGCCAGATCTGCATTCCAAGTGGCTGCTTTACCAAAAGAAGCAATCGTTGAAATAGAAGTAATTGCAGCGTAATTATGAAAGTAGTTATAGTTGGAGGAGCAGCTGCTGGAATGGGTATGGCTGCTAAACTTAAAAGATTAAAACCAGATACTGAAATAGTTGTCTATCAAAAAAACGATTATGTTTCATTAGGTGCTTGTGGTTTACCATATTTTGTAGCTGACAACTTTCAAGATCCCAATCAATTAATAGCAAGACAAGTGACTGAATTTGAAAAAACTGGAATTATTATTAATACTGGTACTACAGTAGATAATATTGATTTTGAAAGTAAAAAGCTTTATTTTAAAGATAAAAAAGGAAACTCAGGTGAAGATTCATATGATGAAATTATGATCGCTACTGGAGCATCACCAATCGTTATTCCTGTACCTGGAATACAAAGCAAAAATGTATTCACACTTACAAGTTTAGAAGATGGAATAAGACTAAAAGAAGCGGTTATTAATAATAATAAAATTAATAATATCGCAGTAATTGGTGCAGGTTTCATTGGTTTGGAAGTTGTAGAAACTCTGAAACATTTAAATAAAAATGTTACATTAATTGAAATGGAACAAAGAGTATTGGCAAAAACCTTTGATGAAGATTTAACAAATATATTTGAAGAAGAACTTTATTCAAATAAAGTTGAGTTTATTAAAGGTGATGCACTAATAGAAGTTATAGAAGAAAAAGGCAAAGTGGTTTCAATTAAATTAAAATCAGGAAAAGTTCTTGATTGTGATGCGGTTGTTTTGAGTGTCGGTTTTAGACCTAACACAGCTTTCTTAAAAGAAAGTGGAATAAAAATGTTAGGAAATGGGGCAATTATCGTAAACGACCAAGGAAAAACAAATATAGATCATGTTTGAAGTGTTGGAGATTGTGCGTCTTCTAAAAACTATCTTGATGGTTCAGATACATATACACCACTGGCAACTGTTGCTAATAAATTCGCAAAAGTTGTGGCTAATAATATCGCTGGAGTTGAATCTAAATTTTCTGGAACACTTGGAACTGCAATAATTCGTGTTTTTAACAAAGAAGGAGCACGAGTTGGTTTTACAGAAGAATATGCTAAAGCTAAAGGAATAGATTATTCAGTTTCTATAGTACACGATAAAGACCATACTAACTATGTTCCAAATCAAGCACCATTATCAATTAAATTGATAATGGATAATAAAACAAAAACAATAATCGGTGGACAAATCATTGGATCAGATAAAGCAGTATTAAGAATTCATTCTATAATTGCTATGATTTGATCAAAAATAAAAGTTAATGAAGCATTAGAGCAAATTGATATGCCGTATGCTCCACCATTTGCAAGAACAACAGACATTGTTAACATAGCGTTATCGAAGTTTGTTAAATAATATAAAAAAGAAAGGAATTGAAATATGATAAGTACATTACGAAATACTAGGATGCTTGATTTCTTTAAAGAACTTCAACCACTTGGAGATAATGTAGTTCTTGGTGAAGATAAAGGAATATTTGCCTCATTCTTAGCCATCAGTACATGACAATCAGCTGTTACAGTTATAGCATTCTTAGGAATATTAGTCGGATTTTGATTATTCATGAAAAAGAAAAAAATCAAATTCATTTATAGAGTATTAATGGGTATGAGTATCGGATTATTATTTGGTTTAATTTTACAAATAATTGCCGGATTCCCTGAATTTGGTTTATTCCAAATTAAAGATGGAGCTGATTTCATAAATGAAGCTGTAGAGGGAGGAACTTGAGAAGGACATCAAGTTGTTGTGGGAGACTATTGAGCTTACGAGTTAAATATTTGATCACAATTATTTAAAAATATTTTCATTAATGGTATTTTAATGCTAACAGCACCAGTTGTGTTCTTAGCAATCTTCAGAGTAACTTCTAGACCTGGAGCTAGAGGAGTTGGAAGAATTACTGTTAAAGGAATTGCATTATTATTAATCAATGTTACATTTGCCTTTGTTATTACATTCGGATTAGGAATGTTATTAAAAGTTGGAGATGGAGCAGGATTAGTATTAGAATCTGGTGATAAAGAATTTATGGATAATAAACCATTTGCCGAAATTATTTGAAATTATTTCCCATCTAATTTTGCTGGTGCATGAGTAGCTGGAGGAGTTATTCCTTTGATGATCCTTGGAGTTTTATTTGGATCATCAGTTAAATTATTATCAAAACGTAAACCAGATCAAATGAAAGCAATTAGAAATGCTATGGATACAGGATACAGTGTTGTAACTTCTGTGATGATGACATTTATGAAAATCATGCCATTAGCAGTAGCATCAATGATGCTTAATACACTTATTTCTAAACCAATTGGATCAATTGCTACAATGGGTAAAGCATTAGGTGTTGGTTACTTAGGACTTCTAATTTCATTAGGATTCTTAACATTATTATTATTTGTAAGTAGAGTAAAAGTTGGACAATGATGAAAATTAGGATTAAAACCTTTAATCCAAGGTTTTGCAACACAATCATCAAATGCAACTTTACCTGTCACAATGTCTACCCTTAAAGATGAAATGAAAGTTAATGATAATGTTGTAGGAACAATTGCACCATTATCAACATCAATGGGTCTTATGGGATGTGCTGGAGTTCAAGCAGGACTTATTACAAGTTTCTTATGAACTGGAACTGGTGCTGGAACTGATGTTCATGATATGGCATTATTTACATACTTTATTACAGCGTTGATTGTTACAATCATCGCATCATTAGGAATTGCTGGTGTTCCTGGAACAGCTGCTGTTGTTACAGCTGGTGTACTTGGAGGATTAGGACTTGGAGCATGATTTGCACCAGTTTATGCAATTGTTGGAGCTTTAGATGGTCTATTTGATATGGGTAGAACTGGAACTAACGTTATAGCTGGAGCGGCAGTAGCAACGATTGTAGGTAAGTCCGAAGGTCTGATTGAAGAGGGAAGTACTTTATTAACCGAAAAACAATTGGATGAACAAAAAGCATTATTATTGAAAATTAATTCAAATGAAGATGCAAAAGAAGCTAAAGCTAAAGCTGAAAGCATAAGATTTAAAGAAAGAGCTAAATTGTCAAGTGAAGCAAACCAAGCCATTAAAGCAATTAAAAAAGAAATTGCGATAGCTGAAGATGCAAAAACTTTAAGAGCAGCAATGGATAAACTAGACTTAATTAAAGAAGAGTATAGAATTGCAAAAGAAAAAGCAAACCAAGCTTATGCTGAAGTTGATGCTCAAGCTGCAGCAGAAAAAGCTGCTAGAAAAGCTGAAGCAAAAAGAATTAAAGCAATTACAACTGAAGAAAGAAGACAAACAGCCCCAGCTAGAAAAGCTGAAGCAAGTTTGATCAAAAAAAGAGAAGCTGAAGCAAGAAAAGCTGCAGCAGCAAGAAGAGCTAACGCAAGAAAAGAAGTTAGATCATCAAGATAAATAAATAAAAAAATTCCACATCAATTGTTAAGTTGTGTGGAATTTTTTTTATTCATAATTTCTAAAATATAACTTTAATATTTTATTTTAACTTCAACATATAAATCATAATAAAAGTTTAATAATCAATTTTTGTCCAAAACATTCACCAAAACCAAATTTTATAAAAGACCATATTTTTTCATTTTACATAAAAATCATAATAGGAGGATATTATGATAAAAATTAAAAAACAAGACACTTCAAAAAAGACTTTTAATATGAAAATTGATAAAAAAGTTTTAATGAAGAATGTTCAAAAATTTGGTGGATGACTTAGTGCAATGATAATGCCTATTATCGGAATTATCATTGGTTGAGGTATATTAACAGCATTTTTCTTAGATACAGGATGAACGCCAGTAGCTGTGATTAATGACTATTTAATTGGTAATATTATTAATTATTTATTACCGATTATGATTGGTTTTTATGCAGGTAAGTTAGTTCACGGAGACAGAGGTGGAGTAATTGCATCCTTTGTTGTATTTGGTGTAATTGTAGGAAATCAATTTAATCCTGGTTGATGAGAAGGAGCATCTGCTACACCTCAATTTTTAGGAGCTATGATGGTTGGTCCGCTAGCTGCATACATTTTGAAGTTATTTGATAAATTACTAGAAAACAGAATTAGAAGCGGATTTGAAATGTTAGTAAACAACTTTTCATTAGCTATTATTGGTTTATCTTTATGTTTAGCGGCTTTCTTCGGATTTCCATGAGTAATTAATGCTATATCATGAGTACTTATGAAAATAGTATATGGTTTGGTTTCGGCTAACTTGATATTTTTATCTGCATTAGTTGTAGAACCTGCAAAAATATTATTCTTAAATAATGCTATTAACCATGGAGTATTCACTCCACTAGGTATTCAAATGGCAGCTGATACAGGTAGATCTATTCTATTCTTATTAGAATCAAATCCCGGTTCAGGTTTGGGTATATTAGTAGCAACCGCTTTATTTGATAAAAAAAGTAGAGGACAAGCAACCGGGGCTACAGTAATTCAATTCTTTGGAGGAATTCATGAAGTTTACTTCCCATTTGTATTGATGAGACCAATATTGATTATCGCCTTGTTATCAGGAGGTCTAGCTGGAGATGCGATGTTCCAAATCTTTGATGCAGGTTTAAAAGCACCCGCTAGTCCTGGATCAATTTTAGCAATCTTTGCAATGGCTGATAGTGAATGGATGAATTATTTAGGAATTTCATTAGGGGTCTTAGTATCGTTTGCAGTTTCGCTTGGAGTTGGAACATTATTATTTATTATTATGAATAAAAGACACAAAGGACAATCTGTTTCTTTAGAAGAAGCACAACAAAAAACAATTGATTTAAAAGGTAAAGAATCAAAATATATTAGAAAAATAGATAAAACAGAAAAATTAGAAAAAATTGAAGGAACTCATAAACCTGAAAATCTAAAAAACATTAAATTAGTAATCTTTGCTTGTGAAGCTGGAATGGGCTCAAGTGCAATGGGTGCTGGAATATTGAGAAAAAAATTCAAACAAGCAGAACTAGACATTGAGGTTAAGAACTTTCCGATTAAGGAATTGCCTGAAAATGCTGAATTTGTTATAACTCAGGAATCTTTAACGGAATTAGCAAAATCAAAAGCACCACACTCAATTCATAAAAGTATTTCTAACTTTTTAGATGGTAAATTTTATGATGAAATTGTTGAAGAATTTAAAAAGGAAATTAATCATGAATAATAATTTTGATTTGAAAAATATTAAAATATTTAAAAATGCTAAAAATATCAGTGAAGCCATAGATAACTCTGGAAAACATCTTTTAGAGTTGGGTTTTATTGATAAAAAATACATTGAGCAAATGCATAAAAGACATGAAAAAACTAGTATATGTATTGGTAATTATTTAGCTATACCTCATGGTTTGGATGATTCTAAAAAATTAGTTAAAGAAACAGGAATTGTTGTTCATTATTATGAGCAAGGATTTAAAGTACCAGATCAAGAAAAAGAAATTAGGTTTGTTATTGGAATTGCTTCAAAAGATGAACAACATTTAGAAATACTATCTAATATTGCAGTTGAATTTTCTGATATAGAATATGTTGAACAAATTTTAAATCATAAAAATATTGATAAAGAATACATTAAAGAGGTATTTTCAAATGAGTAAAGTTATTCACTTTGGAGCCGGTAATATAGGTAGAGGTTTTATAGCCCCAATATTATTAAAAAATAAAAATATTGATGAAATAAAATTTTTAGATGTTAATGAAGAGATTATTAAAAACCTTAATGAAAACAAATCATATATTGTGAATGAATTAGATATTGAAACAAATCAAATTATAGTTGATAGATATAGTAGTTCAACAATAAAAGGAATCAGAGAAGATAGCAATTTTAAGAACTTTTTAAAAGATACATTTTTAATTACAACTTCAACTGGTCAAAACAATTTAAAGTTTATTATTGATGATCTAAAATTCATTATTGATTCAATTGATAAAAATCAAAAGATTATAATTATTTGCTGTGAAAACGGAAATAGAGTTTCTAGTTATTTTAAAAATGAATATGAAGAAAAACATTCAATTCCTCATAATGTATACTTTGTTGACTGTATGGTCGATAGAATTGTACCAATTCAGTTAAATAATTCTTTAGATATTGATGTTGAAAAATATTATTCATGAATTGTTGATTCAACACAATGACCAGCAGAAATTAATAAAATTGATAATCTAACTTATTCAGAAAATATGGAAATAGATATATATAAAAAAATGACTATGCTAAATGGTGTACATGCCTCTTTAGGTTGATTTAGATATAAACAAGATAAATTTGCAGTTCCAATTCTACAAGATACTCTTGATGATCAAGATACTTTTGATTATTTGAAAGGTCTTATGGAAAACTACGTTAAAATTATTTCTTTGAAATTTAAATATGACGAACAAATTTTGAAAAATTATGGGGAAAGCATCATTAAACGTTTTGAAAATAAATTAATTCGTGATGAGTTATATAGAGTTGCCAGAAACCCAATAACAAAACTACAAAAAAATGAAAGAATTGTTGATCCGCTATTATTTGCTTACGAAAATGATTTAGAAGTAAATTATCTAAAACAAGCGTTTGTAAATGGAATGAATTATTTCTTTGAAGAAGATAAAGAAGCTTTAGAATTAAAAGAAATATCAACAAATAATCAAGGAATATCAAAAATAGAAAAGGTTATTAAAAATCTTTCTAAAAAACAAAATAAGATATTAAGCCAAATATTAAATTAAACTTTAAAATTAAATTAAAAGGAAAAACAAAATGAATAAAAACGAAAGAGATTATCAAATTGTTTATTACATTTTTAATAAAACCTCTTCTTTTGGAGAACTTACAAATTTTTTTAATATTAGTGAAAAAACTTTGTTAAGAACATTAGATGATTGAAAAAAGGTTTTTAATGATGAATTAGAAATAAAAGACAGAAAAGTAACTTTTAAAGGTGACAAAGCTTCTTTTTCAAAAAAAGTTTATTCAAAGTCGAAAGACTTTTTGTCAAAATGAGAAGCACAAATGTATATCCTTAATTATGTATTTGATAATTTAAAGTCTACTTTAAAAGATTTATCAGAAGATTTGGAAAAAACAAATATAGAAACCAAAAGTCTTATTGATGAATTAAATGAAATTTGTTTTAGATTTGATTTTTCAATTAATTTAACTCAAAAATCAGGTTTAAAATTTTCTAAATATGATTTTGAAAGTTTTATAAGTGTTATGGAAATACTTATTAATAATCAAATTTATAGTAGACAAAAGAATACCTTAATTAAAGTTAATGATCTAAGTTTTATTTTTAATCCTTATACATACAAATTTTTAAATAAAAAATTAAAATTAGAAAATTTTGCTGAATTTTATAAAACTATTGTTGAAAATATAAAAAACAATAAAGTAAATTTGTCTGATGCTGATGCTATTTTTATGGCTATAAAAATATGTTTATGAAAAAATTTAGAAAAAAATAAAAACACAGTATTAGACAATAATAACATTGTTAAAGACTTTTATGAAAATTATGAAATCCCCTTAGTAACAAAAAATTCTTTAAAACGTTATTTTGATAAATCAGAATTAAAAGAATCTGTTGAAATATTTTTAGATCAATTAAGCAAATCTATTGAATTTTTATTTAAAGGCGAAATTAAACTTAACGATGAAACAATAGATAACATAAGAAAGCACGTAATTAGAACCATTGAAATAAAAAATGCTAAACAAACAGGAATTTCATATGATTTTGAATTATATGGTCTTTCGAAATATATAGTTAAATTCAACGAACTTTTTAATATTTGCAAAAAAGAAATTGAAAAATTGAATTTAAATGAAAAATTAACAATGATGTTAACTTATGAAATATTTATACATCTAATAATTTGGTTAGATGGAATAGCTTATATATATAACACAAACATTTTTGCCGTTTGTGTCGGTGGTATGGGACAAAGTGCGATGGTTTCTCAGCATCTTAAAAAAATATATAAAAATGCAAACATAGTTGCAAAAGCAAATGTTCTATTAAGAGAAGAAGATATTAAAAAAGCTCATCTAATAATTTCTTCTATAGAAATTATCAATAATCATGACAATATAATTTTTTTACCAGCGATGTCAGTTATAAATAACAAAGAAATTGTTCATAAAAAATTGGTGGAGATGATTTACAGGAAATTAATAGAATAATTTTCTTAATTCATTCCAAAATGTAATGTTTTAAAATTATTAATTTTTATTTTAAATAAGCATCATAATAATTATGTGTATAAGAAATATACAAAAAGGAAGTTTACCAACTTCCTTTTTTGTTTTTTTAAATTTAACCAATTTATAAGTGTTATACTAATTATGAAAAGACAGAGGTAGCGTAAGCTTGAGAAATACTCTTAGAACCTGATTTAGTTAATACTAACGTAGGGAGATCTGATTTATATCTGTTTTTTCGTGGAGGATTTCATGAAAAAAATACAATCTAAATATATATGGTTAATAATAAATGCTATAGTTGGTGTTATTTTAAGTGGATTATTAACATGAGGGTTTACTTCAGTAATTATCGAAAGATTAAAAAATGAAACTGATTACGCTAACTTAATCGTTTTAATCATTTCACTAGTTATTTTTTTATTAATTTACATATTATTAAACGTATATATTAACTTATCAATTCCAAGTTATAGTGGAGAATCAAAAAAACAATTGATAATTTTATCAATTGTGACATTAAACATTCCAAGTATCATTTACTTTTGAATCAATGGTCCAAAGTTAGCCTTTAGATTTAATTTAAAACGATGAGAAGTATATGATATTGTGATCATGGGAATGATTTTAGGACTTTATTTATTACTAGACTTTTCAACTAGTTTTATTCAATTACCAGGTTATGTTACTTTATCACTAAAGTTTATTCCAATTTTCTTTTTTGCTTATATTAGTGATTTTATGAAAGTATTTACTGTAACTATATTAGCTGGAATTTTGTCTTACTTTATGCCAAATAACTTTGATGCTGGTAATTTAGCAGCTTATACATTTGATTACTTAATTCCAGTTGTTGCAATTTCGGTTTGTGTATTTATCAAACCAAATATAAGTGAAAACAAAGTTATTACTGTAATCAATTGATTAGTATTTGTAACATTACCAACAATCATAATTTACTTTTCAAGAGTGTTTGCTGGAGTGTTGTTTTATGGTGAGTTTGCTTGAGGCGGATATGACATTTGAATCTATTCATTAGTGCTTAATTTATTTAACACCACATTTGATTACGCTTTATTCTTATTAACTGTGCCAATCATATGTAAAACATTGAAGTTTTTAAAAAGATAATTTTTTTCATTTTTATAATATGATGTTAAAATTAAATTAATATATAATTTTAAAAATGAGGTGGATATTATGATAAAAGGAACCAGTCTATTTGCAAATGTCGGAATTGATGAGCATTTTTTTAAAAAAGCAGGTATAAAAATGAAAGTATCGAATGAACTTTTGAAAAATAGAGCTGATTTTTATAAACATCTTTATCCTGATTCTGAAATGATAAATGGAGATATCACTAATGAAGAAGTATTTAAAAAAGTTGTAAAGGCACATAAAAAAAATAAATGTGAGTTTCTTATAGCAACTCCACCATGTCAAGGTATGTCTATTGCAGGTAGAATGAATAGTTTTGATCCTAGAAATGAATTGATTAAATATGTAGTTAAATTTGTTAAAGAAACTTTACCAAATAATATATTAATAGAGAATGTACCTGGTTTATTGAAATTCAATATCATGCATAACAATAAAGTAATAAATATTAAAGACTATATTGTTGAAGAATTTTCAAACATGGGTTATTTTGTTAATTTTAAAGTTGCTGATGCCTCTGATTATGGAACCCCTCAAAATCGAAAACGAGTAATATTTTTAATTTCAAAATTTGCTAAATGAGAATTTCCTGATAAACAAATCAAAAAAACAGTAAGAGATACCATTGGCGAATTACCTACTCTTGAATCTGGTGATGTAAGTGATCTTAAATTTCATTATGCTAAAAAGCATAATGAAAGACATGTTTTATGAATGAAAAATACCAAAACAGGAAAATCTGCAATTAATAATATCGAATTTTATCCAGTTAAGGATAATGGACAAAGAATTAAGGGATATACAACAACATATAAGAGAATGGAGTGAGATAAACCTGCCCCAACAATAACTATGGCATCAGGTTCAATTTCTAGTCAAAATAATGTTCATCCGGGTAGACAATTAAAAAACGGAGAATATTCAGATGCAAGGGTTTTGACTATATTGGAATTATTTAGATTGACAGGATTACCAGATGATTGAAATGTTCCTATTTGAGCTTCTGATAATTTGATAAGACAAGTTATCGGAGAATCGTTTCCGCCTCTTTTTGCTTATGCAATGTTAGAAAGGATTCCAAAAAAAAATGGTTAATACAGTTTGAAGAGCACCTGGTAATTCGAATATTTTCGACTTAAATTTTGATAAAATAAATCCAAAAGAAAATAACATCACCACTAGAACATATTTTGTTTTGAAATTTTTTGAAGTTAATAAAAATGTAAGTGTTAAAAAAATAACTGAACTAAATTCAAAATTGAAGGATTTTTTGTGTAAGAACTATCCTGGTTTTAAAAAAAATAATACGACTATTGCACACTTCTATAAGCCGCTTATATTTTATGGTTTTTTAGATATTTTATTTCAAGAAGATAATGATATATATTGTCTTTCTGCGATGGGTAAAGGTCTCATACAGCAAATTGAAGATAACAATTTTGAAAAAGCTGAAGAAATTTTTTTGGCATCAACATTAGATGTTTCCTTTCCTAATTTAGCTACCCCTAGAGCTACAAATTTGAATTTATTTCCTTTTAGAATTTTATATTTATTATTAAATAAATATGGATATATACCAAAAAAATTTGTTAAAAAAAAGTTGGTTTTGATTTCTGATCAAAGTGATCTTGAAAATGTACTAAAATCTTATGATAAATTTACTAAAACATCAGAAGATGAAGTAATAATGAAAAAATTTGATTCATGAGTTATAAAGTCTTTAATTAGCTCAAATATTTTAAAGAGCGATCAAAAAAAATATTATTTAACTAGTAAAGCAAAAGAAAATTTAAAGAAATACTCAGTTATAAACCCGAATTCTTGTTTTATTAATGGTGGTCAAGTTTATGATATCGAAAAGAAAATTAAACCTTCAAGAGATCCTAGATTAGCTATTGAGTCATATGAAAAATCTAACTATTTATGTCAACTTGATAGCAGACACGATTCATTCATTAAAAATGATGGAACGAAATATTTAGAATCTCATCATGTTATATGAATGAAATTTGAAGGTATTTTTAATTTTAAAGTCGATGTAATTGAAAACCTATTAGCACTATGTGCAGAATGTCATAGGAAAGTTCACCATGCTAATAAAGAGGAAAGGGTTATTAAAATAGAAGAAATGTATGAGCTTAAAAAGAATTATTTAATCACAAATAATATTTCGTTGGAAGAATTGATTAATATATATATTAATGATAATAAATATGAGTATGATAATGACTAAATAAATGTGGAAATGTGGAAAACTTTCCACTTTTTTAATCTTTAATCTATAATTTAATAAGTAAGGAATTATCTTTATCTTTTTTACTATGGAGGAAATTTAATGGCAAATAAAAATACTTATGATGAATCAGCGATTCAAGTCTTGGAAGGTTTAGAAGCGGTTCGTAAACGTCCTGGGATGTACATCGGTTCAACTGATGTTCGTGGTTTACATCATTTAGTTTGAGAAATTGTCGATAACTCAATCGATGAAGCCTTAGCTGGATATGCAACTGAAATTAATGTGACATTAGAAAAAAACGGATCAGTAACAGTTGCTGATAACGGACGTGGTGTACCAACAGGAATGCATGCAACAGGAAGACCGACTCCTGAGGTAATTTTTAGTGTACTTCATGCTGGTGGTAAATTCGGTGGTAGTGGTTATAAAACTTCAGGTGGACTACACGGGGTTGGATCAAGTGTTGTTAATGCTTTATCAAAAAAATTCCAAGTAACAATTAATCGTGATAAACAAACACATCAAATTTCTTTCAAAAATGGTGGTAACTTAGATCAACCATTAACTCAAACTGGAAACACTAATCGTACAGGAACAATAGTTAATTTTTTACCTGATGATGGTATTTTTACAACAACTAAATTTAACTTCTCAACAATTAGTGAACGTTTAAAAGAATCAGCTTTATTAAACAGTGGTTTAAAAATCACTTTAAAAGATGAAACAACTGATAAACATGTTGAATATCAATTTGAAAACGGATTAGAAGAATTTGTTAAAGAATTATGTGAAGACATGACTAAAATTACAGACATCATTACTATCAAAGGTGAAAATAAAAGAATTGAAGGTGAAATCGCCTTACAGTATACTGAAGATTATAATGAAACTGTTTTAGGATTTGCTAACAATGTTAAAACTGGTGATGGTGGTACACATATCACTGGTTTTAAAACAGGATTAGTTAAAGCAATTAATGATTACGCTAAAGCTAACAAAATTTTAAAAGATAAAGATCCAAGATTAGATTCAAATGATTTAAGAGAAGGACTTGTAGCTATTGTAACAGTTAAAATTCCTGAAGATTTAATTGAGTATGAAGGACAAACTAAAGGCAAATTAGGAACACCGGATGCTAAATCTGCAGTTGAACAAATTACTTATAACTTTATGAATTTCTGATTAACAGAAAATAAAGCACCAGCGACAAAAATTATTGAAAAAGCATTGTTAGCTCGAAGAGCACGTGAAGAAGCGAGAAAAGCTCGTCAAGTAATTCGTGATTCAAAAGGTAAAAAACAAAATCGTACAATGTTAGGTAAATTAACACCAGCTCAAGGACGTAAAAAAGAAATTAACGAACTATACCTAGTTGAAGGTGATTCAGCGGGAGGGAGTGCTAAATCTGGTCGTGATCGTACATTCCAAGCCATTCTTCCTTTAAGGGGTAAAGTGATCAACTCAGAAAAAGCTAAACTAGCTGATTTGATGAAAAATGAAGAAATTTTAACAATGATCACAGCGATTGGAGCAGGAATTGGTTCTGAATTTGATATTTCAGAAATTAATTATGGAAAAGTAATTATTATGACCGATGCTGATACTGATGGAGCACACATTCAAACATTATTATTAACATTCTTCTTTAGATACATGAAGGATTTAATTACTAATAAACATATTTTTATTGCTCTTCCACCATTATATAAATTAATTTTTTCTGATCGTTCATTTATTTACTTATGAGATGAAGATGAACTAGCGCAATATTCAAAAAATAGTACTAAACGTTTTGAAATTCAACGTTATAAAGGACTTGGAGAAATGAATGCTGATCAATTATGAGAAACAACAATGGATCCAAGCAAACGTAAGTTAATTTTAGTAACAATTGAAGATGCATTACTTGCAGAAAAATCATTCAGAACTTTAATGGGTGATGATGCTGAAAAACGTAAAGAATGAATTCAAGAAAATGTTAAATTTACTTTAGAAGATTCTGAAGTAGACTTATTGGTAAAAGAAGAAAACTAGAAAGGCCAAAAATATGAAAAATGTAAAAACAACAGCTAGAACAACAACGATAGATAATATTTTGAATGAATTAGCTGATCAAACTATTAAGCTACCTAGTTTTCAAAGAAATAAAGTTTGAACAAAAACTGCTAAAGATAAATTTAAAGAAACACTTAAAGAAGGTTATCCATTCGGATCAATACTTTTACATAAAAGAGAAGGTGAAGATGTAAAGTTGCTTATTGATGGATATCAAAGAGTTTCTACGATAGATGAATTTGCAAATAAACCATTTGCGAATGTTTCTTGAAAAGAATTAGATGTAAATGATTCTAATATAGAATATCTTTTTGATAACAAAACTCACTTTAAAATATTCAAAGAAAAACTGGAAGAAAATCTTCAAAAAAACATGTTAAAGGAAAAGTTTGATTCTCAAATCCAAACTTTTTTAAGTTCTATTTATTCTGATTCATTAGAAAAATATAAAAATAATACTAATGATAATAAAACTAAAAATGAGCTTCCTGATTTTTACAAGGCTAGTCATGTACTTAATCAAGAATTTTATGAAAAATTAAACTCATGAATTTCTTTTGGTAAAGAAATATTAAAGATTGAAATACCAATAATAGAATGTCTGACATGAAAAAATCACGATGTAATTGCTGAAATATTTACAAGAATTAATACTACCGGACAAAAATTAAGTAAATTTGAAATCGCCGCTTCTCATTGACAGGATATGAAAATTGATATTGAAGGATATCAAAATAATGAAGTATCTAATAAAATTATTAATAACGTATTTTCTAAATATGATTGATATCAAGAAAATAAACACAAAAGTGGAATAGTTATGTCAAGAACAAAGGAAAAAATATTGAAAGAAAAAGAAATAGATCTTTTTGAATTGATATTTGGTTTTTCTAAAATTTTAGAAAAAGAAACAAAAAATATATTTGAAGATCATGTATATGTAGAAATAGATTTATTCGAAGAAGGTTTTAATATAGTTAACGCTTGTTTAATGAATCCTAGCAACGCTTTTTCTAATATGAATCAAGTATTTTTGAAAAGACTTTCATTGAAAGAAAGTTTTAATATATCTGAAGTTTCTGAATTTTTTGAAAAGATTTTACTTGTAGCTAAATTGGTCGATAATTATTTTGAAGAAATAAAGATAGTTATGGGTTCTATTAATAACAATAAAATTAACTGAACAACAAATAATAATGATAATGGATTAGTCAAGCCGACTAAAAATCAAACAATATCAATTATTGCTGATGTATTTTATAACTACTTTATTGATACTGAAAATAATTTCAAAAAGGGTATTTTATTAAGTACAGATATGTTCTTAAGAGATTACTCAAATATAGGTAATCATTTTGTTTATGATACATTAACAGAATTATTTTCAAGTTCTGTAAATAAAACCACAGATGATTTAGTTAATTTTAAAATTCAAAAGTATAAAGATGTAATTTTGAAAGAAGAAATGAAATCAGCTCTTGAAAAAGTTATCAGAGATTACAATGTAATTGAAAATAAAAAGAAAAAGAACAAAAGAACAACTCTTAATAAATCACTTAAAATAATTACAAGTATTTCATTTGAAAACTTAAAATCTACAGGTATAAATATATCTAGTATGAATATAGATCACATAATTCCATATTCTTATAATGAAAAATTTTATGAAAAAACAGGAAGATTATTAAATATAAATTCGATAGGTAATTATACACTGTTGGATGAAAAAACAAATAAATCAAAATCTGATTCAGACTTGTATTTAGAATTCTTAGACTACAAAGAAGATTGAGATAAAATTTCAAAATTAGAACAAGTGACTTTCTTGGATAAAAGTGAATTTTATTTATTTGCTTATGAAAATAAAAATATTGAAGACACTGAAAAAGATTACGATTTATTAATAAATAAAAGAGAAGAAATTATAAAAAATAAAGTTATTGAATATTTATATCCAAAAAACTAGAAAGGGCACATTATGGCTAAAAAAATCATCGATAACAGTAACGTTGATCAAGAACAAGGAATTGTTGTTTATCCATTAGAAGATTTAATGGGTGATCGATTCGGACGTTATGCGAAATATATTATCCAAGAACGTGCTCTTCCTGATGTTCGTGATGGATTAAAACCAGTTCAAAGACGTATTTTATATGCGATGAACGAACTAAAATTGTTTAATGATAAACCATATAAAAAATCAGCCAGAATTGTTGGAGAAGTTATTGGTAAGTATCACCCACATGGTGATACTTCAATATATGAAGCTATGGTTCGTATGAGTCAAACTTGAAAACTAGGAATGCCTCTAATTGATATGCAAGGTAATAACGGTTCAATTGACGGTGATGGGGCTGCGGCAATGCGTTATACTGAAACTCGTTTAGCAAAAATTTCAGATATTTTATTAGATGACTTAGATAAAAACACAGTTATGTTTGCACCAAACTTTGATGATTCAGAAAAAGAACCAACAGTTCTACCAGCTTATTTTCCAAATATTTTAACAAACGGAAGTACAGGAATTGCTGCGGGTTACGCAACAAACATGCCACCACACAACTTAGGTGAATTGATTGATGCAACAATTAGATTAATCAAAACACCTAATACAAGAATTGATTCAATCTTAGAAATTGTTAAAGGACCAGATTTTCCAACCGGAGGTTTAGTTCAAGGACGTGAAGGAATTAAAGAAGCTTTTACAACTGGTAAAGGTAAAGTAATTATTAATTCTAAATGACATGAAGAAAAGGGAAATATCATTATTGATGAAATTCCTTATGAAGTTGTTAAACAAGATCTTGTTCGTAAAATTGGGGATACCATTGATGCTAACCCTGGATTAGGAATCAGAGAAATCAGAGATGAAACAGACCGAACAGGATTAAGAATCGCAATTGATCTATCAGATAAAGCAAATGTTGAAACTGTAAGAAAGTTTTTATTTAAAAATACACCACTATCAGTTTCATACAACTACAACAATGTTGTAATTGTTGATAAACAACCTCAACAATTAGGGATAATTGAAATTTTAAAAGCCTATATTGTTCATTACAAAGAAGTATTCACTCGTAGAACACAATTTGATCTAAATAAGGCAAATACACGTTTAGAAATCGTTTTAGGATTAATCAAAGCAATGTCTATTCTTGACGAAGTTATTAAAACAATTCGTAGTTCAACAAACAGAGGTGATGCAATTGCTAACTTAGTCGAAAAGCTACAATTTAGTCAACCACAAGCCACAGCAATTGCTGATATGCGTTTGTATCGATTAACTTCAACTGATATTGTAAAATTACAAGAAGAAAAAGATACTTTAGAATCATTAATTAAACATTTAGATGCTATTTTAAAAGATGAAACTGTTTTAGATAATGAAATAATTTCTCGATTAAAAGAAGTTAAAAAACAATTTGCAATTCCAAGAAGAAGTGAAGTAAGTGATTTAATTGAATCACTTGATGTTGAATTCAAAGATACACTTGTTGAAAAAGAATTTAGTTTATGAATTTCTAAAGATGGATATTTAAAAGGAATTGAAAATGCTGTTTTAGCTAAAAATGAGATGAGTACATTTGGTCGTAAACCAAATGATATGTGAATTTCACAAGCAATTGTTTCTAACTTAGAACACTTATTATTAGTTTCAAATAAAGGAACATACTATTCAATTCCTTTATATAAATTAACAATGAGTAAATGAAAAGATATGGGAGTACACATTAATACGTATGCCACAATGGATGGAAGTGAAGAAATTGTTGGTGCATTTATTTTAAAAGATATTGAACAAGCCACTCAACACATTATGTTAACAACAAAATTAGGAATGACTAAACGTACTCCGATTGTTGATTTGGCAACAAAAATTAATTCTAAAGGATTTAGAATTATGAAACTTGTTGATGATGATGTAATAGTATCTGCAAGTTTAGTATCATCTAAAACTAAAACAGTGATTATGATTACTGAAAAAGGATTTGGAGTAAGATACCATATTGAAGATATTCCTGTTCAAGGAACTAACTCAAAAGGGGTAAAAGCTTCAAACCTAAAAGATGATGTAATTATTTCAGGAAGAACACTTTCAGAATTTGATCAAGTAATGTTTATTACTGATAAAGATTCAATGAAGAAAGTCAATCCACTTGATATTCCACTATATGTTCGTCCTAAACGTGGAGTGCGTTTATTCCCAGAACGTAAACGTGGACAAGAATTCATTAAATTCGGATTTAGTGTTAATAATAACGATATTATTAAAACGATTGATGAAAATGATGAGTATGGTGAAATTACAGTCGCTAAATCAAAAGTATTATCACTTGATTCAACAACAGCTGATACTGGAATTGAAAATATTGTTAATGCAAATATTGAAACTCCAATTAGAATTGTTAATGGGGATTTACCTCCAGAGTCTAACTCTAACGATGGAGAAGAATATATCTCAAAAGTAGAACGTGATGCTACTCGTGAAGCTAATAAAGGTAAAGTATCAGCAAAAGTAACAGTAACTAAATCTTTAAAAGATGAAGCTGCTAATAAAGTTGCAGATATGACAACCGATTTATCTGATCTTTTAGGAGATTTATCTTCGGTTCTAGGTGGAGTAATTGCTAAACCGGATAAGAAAGAAAAAGAGAAGAAAAAAGAAGAAGCTTCAAAATTACAATTAGATTTTGATGATTTATTTGATTAAGAGGCTTTAACCTCTTTTTTATTTGATAAAATATATATAGAAGTTATATTTAAAGTTGGAGATACTATGAAAGAATTTAAAAAAGAATTAGGTCAAACTTTTACTCCTGAAAATATTGTGAATCAAATACTAGATGAGGGAAAATTTATTTCATCTGAAAAACTTTTTTTAAAAAAAGTCATGGAACCAAGTTTTGGAGATGGAGCATTTTTGATAAAAATAGTCGAAAGAGTCATCGAGTCATCTAAAAAAAATAAAATGAATTCAGAAGAAATTGAAAACGCGATGAATAATAATATTTTCGGATATGAAATAGATGAATATTTTTACAATAAAACTAAGGAAAATTTAAATGTAATATTAGAAAAAAATTTATTATCTCCTATTGAATGAAAAAATTTAAAAAATTCTTCTACGTACGAAATAGATATTAGCGATAACTCTTTTGATTATGTTTTTGGAAATCCTCCTTATATAAGAATTCAAAACATATCTGAAAAAGATAGAAAAATTATAAAAAATAAATTTTGTTTTGTTAAAAAAGGAAATATAGATTCTTATTTAGTATTTTTTGAAATAGGAATAAAAATACTAAATGAAAAAGGAATTCTTGGATACATTACACCTAATTCTTATTTAAGAAATAGATCAGCTTTTGAATTTAAAAGATATCTATTGGAAAATAATCTTTTGACTAAAATAATAGATTTTGATCATACGCAAATTTTTGAAGGAGTAACATCTTACACAGCAATAACTATGATATCTAAAAATAAAGGAAAAGATCAAAAATTTATATATAAAAATATGTCACCTTATAGAAAGGCTGAGTTCAATTTAAATTCTAAAAATTTAAATTGAGATGAAAAATGAATTTTTGGACTTAATAATAAAGGTAAAACTAGAATGGATGAAATTGTAGATATTAAATATGGTATAGCCACTCTAAGAGATAAAATTTTTATAGCCAATGGATTAAAATCTGATGGCGAGTATACTAAATTTAATAATTTTGAAATAGAAAGTTCAATTATTAAAAAAATAGTTAAAGGAACTAAAAATTCCGAAAATAAAATAGTTATATTTCCCTACGAAATAATAAATAAAGTGTATGTCAAAATACCAGAAAGTAAATTTAAAAAACATTATCCTAAAGCATATAAATATCTTTTATCTAATAAAAAAGAATTGCTGATTAGAGATATAGATTCAAATTCTGATTGATATCTTTTCGGAAGATCTCAAGGTATAAAAAATATGAATAATAAAAAAATAGTTATAAATAATATGATAAAAGATAAATTAGATTTTTCAATTTTAAATGATGATGAAATTGTTTATTCAGGTATTTTTTTAACAGTAAAAGATAATACTAAAAATATAAATGAAATTCTTGAAATTCTTAAATCAGATAAAATTGTTGATTATTTAAAAAAAATTGGAAAACCTCAAAGAGGAGAATATGTTTCTTTTAGTTCTAATGACTTGAAAGAATTTTTATTTTAAAAGGAGAGAAAATGGATTACAATAAATCTTTTTTAAAAACTATATCGGATAATTATAAAGACATAGCAAACGCTTTTATATCAAACCAATCGAAAGATCCATTAAGAAACGGTACAAAAGTTGATAATATTCATGCCTCAATAGCTAATAATATTTCCCAATGAATAGACACAGAAAAATTTAGAGTTGTTACTAAAAAAAATGATGTAAATTCAAAAGAATATAATTTTGATGGATTCTATAAACCTAAAAAATGCGACATAGCTATATTGGGAAGAAATAAATTTGAAAATCATGTTTTTGGAATAATAGAATTCAAAAATCATTTAAGTAGTATTGCTAAAAATTTTGGTAATAATTTAAATAACATGATTGGCGATAGTCTAAATATAAAATTAAATAAAACCCCTTTTTTCTATATAGAATGTTATCCCAAAGTTTCTCCGATACTTACAAAAGAAGGAAAAGTTACAAAAAATTATGAAATAACTAAAAATGATAATTTATTTCAAAAATCATTAGATTTATATAAAAATGTAAAAATAAAATCAGAAAAATTAAATTTTGATTCGTTGCCTGATGGCTTTTTAATTTTTGTATACGAAACTCCTTGAAAATTTTCAGAGGGATCAAATTATACAAACTCATTAGAAAAAATATTGAAATATAAAAGCGACCAATTTTATATACCTGAAAATTTGATAAGTAAAATGAATGAGCAAAAAGAAGTTTTTGTAAATGATTATGAAAATTTTTTAAAAAAAATAAATGAAACTGTGGAGGCAGAATATGCAAAAATTTCAAATAATGATAAATAATGAAAAAAAAATTAGGACAGACATAAGAAAAACATTAGCCATATTAATTAATTTAATTTTGAGTGATTCTGAATACAAAGAATTAAGTTATGAATTTGAAAACAATAATTTTTATATAAACAAAAAAGGCTATCCTGCAACTTATTTTTATAATGATAATAAGAATGAAGTAAATGCTATTTTCATCACAGAATTATCGGAATTTGATTTTATTGGAGAATCTGTAAATTTTGTTAATGCAATTAGAGACGGGAGTATAATGCATGATGAAACTTACAAAAAAGACTATGAATTTTTTTCAGACATAATAGAAAACGAAGAAGAAAAAAGTTATAAAATAAATATTTTTCTAAATTTAGAAACACCTTTAAATTCTAACGAATTTCAAAAAATAAATGAAAATTTAAATAAACTTAGAAAAAATAATGAAAATGTAGACTTTATCATAGAAACAACAGAATCTATTAATTTTAAAATCGAAGAAAAAAGCAATATTGAATTTAATGAAAATGAAGTTCTTTCAATATCTGATATGAAATATAATTTTGATTTTAAAACACCTATTTCGAGTACAGAAAATATTATAAAATTTAATACAAAAACAGAAAAAATATATGTTATTCCTATTTCAGCTGCATCTTTAGTATCTAGTTTTAAAAAGTATGGTAATTTAATGTTGGAGAGAAATGTTCGATTTTCTGTTGAATCAAATTCATCATCTATCAAAAATGTTGATGAAGGAATAAAGAAGACTATTGAAGAAAATCCAAATGATTTTTTCATGTTGAATAATGGTATAACAATCACTGCTCTCGGAGACGTTAAGGTTGATGAAGAAAATCATAAAATATCTTTAGAAAAATTCAATATAGTTAATGGAGCTCAAACCTTAACACAACTGTACAAATATTGTAGTAAAAAAAATAATATCTTTAATTCCAATTTAGTTTCTGAAATATTTATTTTAGCCAAAATAATTTCCCCAATTGATGAATTTTGCGAAGATTTTAACAAAAAAATAGATCAAATAACAAGGGCTGCAAATAGTCAAAAACCAATTGAACAACGAGATTTTTATTCTAATTCACAAGAAATGCTCGAACTAAGGGAAGAATTTAAAAATAATGGTCTTATTTTAGAAATTAAGAGAGGTCAGGATAATGAAAGAATTAAAAAAGAAATAGAATCAATTAGAGGAAAAGATTATATTATTCCTAAAAATATTGATAACGGTGTTCTTGGACAAAATGTATGTTCTACAATGATAATGCAACCTTATAAATCTTTTCAAATAAAAAAGAAAATTTTCGATGTAGAATCTAACTATAAACTTATATTCAAAAATAATAAGATTAAAACAAATGATTTTTTGGAAATTTATAAATTTTATAATCATCATGAACAGTTTGTAAAAAAAATAATGAATACTATAAATTTTAAAAATAATAAAGAATATGAAAATTTTGTTTCGGAATCTAAAACAAAATTGATTGTATATTCTATTTCTATATTTTATATAATTTCTGCAAATATCAAAAACATGAAACATGTTTGTGAAAACGGATCTAAATTCATATCGGAAAAAAATGTAATGAATTTTGAAAATCTAGTTTATGTTAATTTAGAAAACCCTTCATTAGCTTCAAAAGAATTGATTAGTGAAATTTTTTTAGAAGCATTTAATTTGTTCACTAAAAAAACCGATAATAAAGGTAAACCCTATACAAAAAGTGCATTTTTCTTTAAAGAAGAAACTTTTTATTCTATAATAGAATCTATTTTAATGCCTAAATTTAAAGGCGAACAAGAATTAAAAAATAAAATTTCTGATTTACAACAAATTTTTAAATAGAATACTCAATTTAAAAATTATAATAAAAATATTATTATAAAGGAGCTAATATGAAAATTCTAAAAAACGGTCAGGATTTCAATTCTTCGATCATTTCTCAAATTAAATTTAATGAAGATTCTAATCATTTATTAGTTATTTATAAATCTTCAGAAAATAAGGAATACGAATATTGTTTAAGAGATAAAAAAATTTGAGAAGAGCTTGTTAAAGCTGAATCTAAGGGAAAATTTATTGCAAGAAGATTGAAAAATAAAAAAGAATATAACATATATAAAAATAATTGTGAACACTTATAAAATAAGAAAAATAATATATATTTTCAAATTACAAAAATGCATAATTGAGATTATTTCTATATTTTATTTTTCATTAGATATAATAAAAAATAAGAGGAAAAATCATGGATATAATTCTTAAAAGAATAAATAAAATCATTGCTGATGGTACAAACGGAGATACTAATGTATCAATTGCAAAATTTATTTTAGATAATTTAAATTATGTTTCTGCACATAAAACATCTGAAATTGCAGATAAATGTAATGTGGCACCCTCATCAATTATTAGATTTTGCAAAATTATTGGTTTGGAAGGAATTAACGAACTTAAATTTATAATTAAAAAATCAAGAGATAGCATAAAATTAAGTATGGAATATGATGAATATTTTGAAAAATATTTAATTGCAAAAAATAATTCAGCAGCACTACTAAATGAAAATTTTTTAGATATTAGAGAAAACATAATTAGAATGTTTGCTAAAAAAAGAAATATTCATATTTTTTGTTTTAATATAGCTTTTTTTGCTACAAAAGGATTTGTTCAAAGGATGAGAAAAAAGCAATATAGTATTTTTTTAGAAGATGATATTTCATCAATTCAATCTTATATTGATGTTGTTAAAGAAGAGGATTTAGTAATTTTTGTGTCACTTTCTGGAGAAAATCATCTTCTTGAAGGTTTTTCAAAAAGCCTAGAAAATAAATGTGAAACATTTGCAATATTGGGAAAAGATACCGAATTTAAAAATGTTGTAGATGAATATTTTATTTTAGAAAATACTGAAGAAGAATTTTGAGACCTATTTTCTATAAGATCACAAACTCTTCAACAATTTTGAGATTATGTATTTCTTGAATCATAAAATCCATTCCAGTTTTGGGAATGGATTTTTAAATGTACAATCTTTATTGTTCATAATTTATAAAACATATTAAATAAAATTAGAAATAAATTATTTATTTCGAACATAGGAGGTTATATGTCTAATTTCAAATATGGATCTAAAATTTTTAATGAAAATTTGATAATAATCGATTCTGAATCTAAAACAAAAGAAGAAGCACTTCATGAGCTTTCTGTTTTAGGTAAAGAAAACGGTGTAGTTTTAAAAATTTCTGATTTAGAAAATGGATTTAAAGCTAGAGAACTTGAAGGTTCTACTGGTTTAGAAGACGGTTTTGCTATTCCTCATGCAAGAATTTCTCAAATTAAAGAAGCGAGAATTGCTTTTATTCGTTTTAAAGAAGAAATCGAATGAGAAACACTTGATAATAGCAAAGTCAAAGTAGCAATTGCATTAATGGTTCCTGATGATGATAATTCAAAAGAACATATTACATTAATGTCAAAAGTTGCTCAAAAACTTATCGAACAAGAAATAAAAGATAACTTAAAAAAAGAAGTAAATGTAGAAAAAATAATTGATCTACTTTTCAATGAAGAACCTATAAAGAGAGATGAAAAACAAACTGAAAAACAAGGATATCTAATTGCTATCACAGGTTGTCCAGCCGGAGTTGCTCATACTTATATGTCTGCTAAAAAAATTGCAGATTATGCTACAGAAAAAGGATGACAAGTAAAAGTTGAAAAACAAGGTGCTAACGGGATCGAAGATAGATTAACTTCTGATGATGTTAAAAATGCGAACGCATTATTAATTTCTGCTGATATTAATCCTAGGGATATAGAGAGATTTGAAAATATTCCTACAATTAGAACATCGGTCGCAGAACCTCTACATGATATGGATAATATTTGAAATAAAATAATTAATATTAAACAAAATGTAGAT
The DNA here is from genome assembly GCF_000702725.1 of Mesoplasma photuris ATCC 49581. GTDB lineage: Bacteria > Bacillota_I > Bacilli_A > Mycoplasmatales > Mycoplasmataceae > Tullyiplasma > Tullyiplasma photuris. Next base: position 29,118 of record NZ_JNJI01000003.1, read on the forward strand.
GATCAAAAAATTCCTACAAATCAAAATGCTTCAAAAGAAGAGTCTTTAAATTTTAAAGCAAAATTTAGAAAAGAAGCAAAATCCTTAAAAGATGCTATTCTTACAGGTATTAGTTTTGTTGTTCCAGTAATTGTTGCAGGAACAACCATTGTAGCATTGATTACCATTATTACTCAAATTGCTGGAGCAGATAATATTGCTCAAAATGCAAATTGATTAAATGAATTATCTAGTGTTGCTGGTCAGTCATTGAGTGTTTTATTAGCACCAATATTAGCAGCTTATATTGCTTATGCGATGGCTGATAAACCTGGTTTATTCCCGGGATTCTTAGGTGGACTTGCATGTAATAATATTGTCAGACAAAAATCGATTATTATTGATGGTGAAGAAACTATAGTTGATGTGGTTAACGGATTAGGTTTCTTAGGAGGTCTAATAGTTGGTATACTTGTTGGTTATATGATGATTGCATTTAAAAAATGAATGGTAAGTAAAAAATTCCAATCAGTTTTAACTTGATTCGTGTATCCTGTATTGTCTTCATTAATTATTATTTCATTAGTATTATTTGGTATTGGAACTCCGATTGCAATTGTGGTTGAAGCAATTTTTGACGGCTTAACTAAATTGCAAGAATCTGGATTTGCAGCAATTGCTGGAATCATAGTTGGAATGCTTTGTGTATTTGATTTAGGTGGTCCAATGAATAAAGTGGCTTGAGCATTTGGATTTGCTTCCTTTACACAAGCTCAAGCAACTGGAAATATGGCTTTATTAGTACCATATACAGCCTTTTGAGCTGCAGGAATCGGTACTGGATGAACAACTACATTAGTTACTACTTTAGGTAGAAAATGATGTACAAAAGAAGAAAAAGATGCCGGTAAAATTTCTTGAGTTATGTCATCTTTAGGAATAACTGAAGGAAGTATTCCATTAATGCTTTCTGATCCATTTAAAGTAATTCCAGGATTCTTAGTTGGAGGAGCAGTTTCAGGTGGATTAACATATGCACTAGGTTTAGGTTCAACAATTACAGGTGGAGGATTTATAACTGTTGCTGGTGTTACTTCAATTACTGGATCAATGGCTGTGTGAGCTGCAATATTAGCATTCATAGGTATTGCTATATTGGGTTCATTAATTTCAACAGCAATTATTATCGGATTGAAAGCACTAGGAGCAAATCCTGAACTAGAAGAAAAAATTAAAATCAAAACTGTTAAAGTTTTAACATTTGGTAAAGTTAATTTACCTAAAAAACAAAATAAAATTAAATAAAAATAGGAGGTGTTTTATGGATAAAAAATTCGAAACAGCAGTTAATAGAGAAAATAGTTTAGAAAGAAAGTCTGATAAAAAGTATCTTTCAAATAACTATCCAGTTAGTTTAGATAAAAAAATTATTAATAGTTCAATTGCTGATCTTAATTTTGAAACACCTTACGAAATTTGTGAAGCTATCAAAAAAAGAGCTAATATTAGAAGTTTTAGTTATACATATATTAGTGACGATAGTCTTTCAGCAATTCAAAGTTGATACAAAAATGAACACAAATCAGATATAAATTTAACTGAAATAAAATTGGTTCATGGAACTGTTAATGCAATGTATCAAATAGTGCAAAGTTTTACTAATGTTGGAGATTCAATACTTATTCAAACTCCGATCTACGAACCTTTTGCTAGATGTATTTTACATAATGATAGAAAAATCGTTGAAAATAAATTAATTTTTGAAAATAACACATACAAAATTGATTTCAAAAAACTAGAAGCATCAATCAAAGAAAACAATATTAAATTATTTTTATTCTGTAATCCTCATAATCCTGGTGGTAAAAATTGAAACAATGAAGATTTAAAAGAAATTATCGATATTTGTTTAAGAAATAATGTAATATTATTTTCTGATGAAGTTCATAGTGATTTAGATTATTCGAATAATTTTACAACCTTATTAAAATATAAAGAAATACATAAATTATTAATAATTGCCAATTCGCCTAACAAACCGTTCAATCTTGGGGGATTAAAAGGATCTTACTTAGTAATAAAAAATCCTAATTTAAAAAAAATAATTGATCAAAATTATGAAAAGAATTCATTAACTTCTCCAAATGTTTTTTTACAACCAGCCATTATTGAAGCATACACAAATCCTAATGTTAAGAAATGATTAGATGATCTTAAAGATATTATGAAAAGTAATTTTGAGTTTTTTAAATCAGAAACATCTGAAATGAAATTTGAAATTTTTGAGAGCGAATCTTCATATTTACCATGAATAAAATTTAATTACGAAATTACAGATGAAGAATTTAAACAAGCTTGTTTTAAAGAAAATTTAATTTTTAATTTCTATGATAATTTTTATGGCGCTGAAAGAAAATGGTTTAGATTGAATACTGGTTGTCCAAGAGAAGAAATTGAGTTAACAATAAAAATATTAAAAAATATTTTTGAAAAATAGAAAGAAAAATATGAAAGTAATTAATACAAAAAATGCACCTCAAGCAATTGGTCCATACGTACAAGCTATAAAAATTGAAAATGGTACTTTATATACTTCTGGTCAATTAGGATTGAACCCAGAAACTATGAAATTACCTGAAACAATCGAAGAACAAACAAGAAATATTTTCAGTAATATAGATGCTATTTTAGCTGAAGCTGGATATACTAAAAATGATGTTATAAAAACATTAGTTCTTTTAGACGATCTAAATAATTTTTCTAAATGTAATGAAATTTATGCAGAATATTTTGATAAAAATAAACCAGCAAGAAGCGCATTTCAGGTAGCTGCATTACCTATGAATGCTAAAATAGAAATTGAATTCATAGCCTTTAAAAAATAAATCATTTTCTATTATGCAAAAAAATTGTTTTATTATTTTTTATAGCGCAACAATTAAATATAAATTTATAAATTATTAAAATATTTATATAGGAGAAAATATGAAAATAATCAATACAAATAAAGCGCCTGGAGCTGTAGGTCCCTATGTACAAGGTATTCAAATAGAAAATGGAACATTATATTTATCTGGTCAGTTAGGTTTAGATTATAAAACTATGAAAATGCCAGAGACTATTGAAGAACAAACTGTAAATAGTTTAAAAAATATTGAACAAATTTTGAATGAGGCTGGATATAAAAAAGAAAATATTATTAAAACATTAGTATTATTAGATGATATAAATGATTTTGCAAAAGTTAATGTTATTTATTCTGATTTCTTCGGAAATCACAAACCAGCTAGAAGTGCATTTCAAGTTGGAGCATTACCATTAAAAGGAAAAATTGAAATAGAAGTAATTGCATATAAATAAAAAAAACCATTTCTGGTTTTTTTATTTGTTAAATTTATAATTATATTGTTTTCAAGATTTTGATGTTTCAGCAAAAGAGATAACGGCTTCTTTTTTATTTAAACCTAATCTATTAGAAATAGAATCAATTAATAAATTTGTAATAACTAATAGAGATATTTTTGAGTTAAGTGAGTAAAAATCGTCATCCTTGTGCATTGTTTTTAACAATATTTTATGTTTTGCATTTTTATAATATTCGCTCTTAGAAGATGAAGTAATTAGTATAATGTCTATATTTCTTGCTTTTAATTCATCTTGAATAAAACATATTTCTTTTGTTGTTAACGTTTTACTAATTATTATTCATATGCTATCTTGTACATCTTCTTTTTTATATTGACTGAATACTTTTAATGCATCATAAAAATTTTCTAAATTATATGAATTAATTTTCATATCTCTGAAATATTTGTTTAGTTGATTACACATATATTCAGAAAAACCAATTCCATATAGATATATGGTTTTTCCAGAAGTTATTTCATCTATTATCAAATCAATTTCTGCTGGATTTATATTATTCAAAGTCTCATCTATTGCAAATTTATTTTGAAATTTAAAGTTATTTATCAATTCTTCAATTTTATCATAATGATCTAAATGTTTTATATCTTTAATTTCTTCAACTTTATAAAGGATGTTATCTCTAAAATCTTTATAACTTTTATATCCCATTCTAATTACTGCACGGGATACGGAAGATGCATTTACAAAAAGCAAATCAGCAATTTGATTAATCGTTTTATCTTTGAAAATTTCGGGATTTTCATTTACTAGTTCTATAATTCTATATTCAGTAGTATCTTTTTTAAATTTTTCATTAAGTAATATTTTCATGTTTTGTTCTCCAAGTTCATTATGCAATTAAATTGTTAAAAAAACAACAAAGGCGCAAATGAGTTATAAAAAAAAGCTTTTTCATATAATAAAAATGAAAGGAGGTAATTATGGAAAAATTAGATAGAAAAAATAGTTATGATAGAAAATGAAATATGGAACATTTGCGAGAGAAATATCATGTAGAAGATAATGTCATACCTAATCATGTTGCTGATTTCGATTATCCAACACCAGAATTTATTTTCGACCAGATAAAAGAAAGATGTAATTTTAAATCTTTAAGTTATTTTTCAGTAGATGAAGAATTTTATGATGCATTTAAATTTTGATATAAAGAAATGAAAAATATAGAAATTGAAAAAGGATGAATAAATTATTCATACGGTGTTTTCTTTTCTATGGCAGCTATTTTAAATACGAAAACAAACATAGGTGATTCAATTTTGATAAACACTCCATGTTATAGTCCTTTTGTTAGAGTTTGTTTATTAAATGATAGAAAACCAATTATGAATAAATTAATTTTAAAAAATAATAAATATGAATTGGATTTGTATCAAATTGAAAAAGATATCATCGAAAACAATATTAAGTTATTTTTATTTTGTAACCCATTAAATCCAACGGGAAGACTTTGAACACTAGAAGAATTAAATGCAATTGCTTCAATATGTAAAAAACATAATGTTATTTTAGTTTCTGATGAAGTGCATGGAGATTTAGTATCTTATAAAGAAGGATTTAATACAGTTTTGAAAACTAATGAAGAATATAAAAATAATGTAATAGTTTTTTCATCAGCTACAAAAGCCTTTAACATTGGTGGAATGTCTAGTTCTTATATGATATCTAAAAATATTGATTTGCTTAAAGAACTTTGAAGCTATCAAGAAAAAATATGATTAGGAAATTCAAATGTATTTGGTGTGGAAGTTATGAAAGCTGCATATACTCAAAAAGGAATCGAATGATCTAAAGAGATGTCGGTACATCATAATAATATGTTTGAATTGACTAAAAAATTCGTTGAAGAAAATGATTTGCCCTTGAAAGTATTGGATTTACATGCTGGCTTCTGTGTTTCGGTTGTAGTTGAAAAACACTTATCTGAATTAGAAAAATATAAAAAGGAATTTATTAAAAATGGTTTACTAGTTAGGTTTAGCAATGAATTCTATGACTACGATAATTTCTGATTTAGAATCATATTATCAACTGACGAAAAAACTATAAAAGAAATATTAGAACGAATTAAAAAAGTTTTTAAAAAATAGGAGGAAAAATGTCTGATTTAAAAAATACAACTCCTAACGACAATAAGAAAAAGGTTAAGAAATTTGTCGGAAAAAGAGGAAAAAATTCGGAAAAAAAACTGAGTCAAAAAATCGAAGATACAATGCTACCGATTTTTGCAAAAGTTGGTTCATTTCCGATATTGGTTACAATTAGAGATGCGTTTGCTTTAATGATTCCAGTTATCATAGCAGGATCATTAGGTATTCTTGGTAGTGCGTTTTTATTTGGTGGTGGAGCTACAGGGTCATCACTTTCAACCTCAGTTATTGGTTGAATTGCTAAATGATCTGGATTTGTAGAAACTTCTACAGGAGATGGTGGAACTACTTTATGAGCATTACAAGGTGCGTTCGCTGATGTTGCTGATATTGGTAACAAATTATTTTCAATCATCAATACTGCGACAATGGGAGCATTAAGTTTATATGCATCATTCTTCATTGCTTGAAGATGGGCTGCTCTTAAGGATTCTCAAAATCCAATTTTAGCTGGACTAACAGGTTTGGCTTCATTCCTTATAATCACAGAAGTAAATCCTTTCTTCTTTGATGCAACAGGATTATTAGCAACATTATTAATTTCTTTTATTACTTCTCAATTATTTATTATTTTTGAAAGAAGTAAAAAGATTCAAATTAAATTACCTTCATCAGTTCCACCAACTGTTTCAAAGGGTTTTGCCGCACTATTCCCAATTGTGTTTGTATTATTAATTGTTGCATCACTAAATACTATTGCTTGATCAATTGGTTTATATGCTAATTTAGATATTGAATCTAAAGGTGAAGTAGTATTCGCTGCAGGAGAATATGGTTTTGCAGGTTTATTTTTTAGATTTATATCTGCTCCATTCTTAGCTTTTGCTTCATCATCAAGTGGTGGTTTAGGAATTGGAATGTTCTATATTTCAATGTATGGGTTATTCTGATTCTTCGGAATTCACGGTGGAAATGTTCTGAATGGGGTTTTTTACCCAGTTTGATTCGGACTTATTTCAACAAATGCACAAGCTATTGCGGATGGAATGTCTGCAACAGATCCATCATTGGCGGTATTTAATATGGCATTTTGAGAAACATATGTCATGACAACAGGTTGAGGAATAACGGGAGCTATGGTTCTTGGAACAATAATTTTTTCAAAACAACAGAAATATAAAGAATTAAATAAAATTTGTGGTCCAGCAGCTATATTTAATATTAATGAACCAGTTACTTTTGGATATCCATTGATGTTAAATCCTATTCTGGGACTGGCCGCTATTCCAGTAATGCCTATTTTCACAATAGTGGCATGATTATTTGTAGGTCCTCTAGGACTAGTATCTAAATCTTATATTTATGCTCCATGAACAATGCCTGTTGGTATTGGAGCATTATTCTCATCTGGAATGGATTGAAAAGCAGCGGTTCTAGCTATAGGAATATTTGTTGGAGCATTCATATACTATATTCCATTCATTTTAATTAATGAAAAATATGAAAATAAATTAGCGGCAGCAGCATTAAGTAAGCAAGAACCTAAAGAAAGTATTTCTAAGGAAGCTGAAGATATTTTTGCAGCAGCAGCAAAGAAAGGTAAATAATGTTAAATTACGAAAAAATTGCATTTGGAATAATTTCAAGTGCTGGTTCAGCTAAATCATATGCATTTGAAGCTATTTCAGAAGCTGAAGATGGAAATTATGACCAAGCAAATAAATTAATTGAACTTGGACGAGAAGATATCATAAAAGCAGAACAAGTTCATATGGAAACAATTTCATTTGAAGCTCAAGGTAATAAATTAGAATTTTCGATATTATTAATGCATGCTGAAGATCAAATGATGAGTGCACAAATGTTATTGGAAATGGCTGAAAAATTTATTAATGTTTATGAAAAAATGGAGGCTAAATAATGGCAACATATAATATAACTTTAGCTTGTGCATTTGGTGCAAGCACATCAAATATAGTAAAAAAAATGAGAGAGGTTGCTGATGAAAACAATATCGATGCAGATATTCAAGCTATACCTACTACTGAAGCAATTAAAAGAGTTTCAGAATTTAGTATAATTTTATTAGGACCACAAGTTAGATATGAATTGAAGCGTTTCAAGAAAGAAGCTGATAAATTCGATATCCCAGTAATTGATATCCCGAGTGATTTGTACGGTGATAACGACGGTAAAAGTATTTTGGCTTTAGCTCTTAAAACCTTAATGAACAAATAGGAGAATTATGAAATTAAAAAATATAGTTATCAATGATAAAGATTTTATAAATGATCAAAGATATTTAAGTTTATTTGATGATAAGAAAAGATTGTTAAATTATAATAAGAAACTTAAAATAAAAAATAATTTAAGTAATGATAAATCTTTAGAAGAACTATGAAATCTTATAGAACTTTTTATAACTAAAGAGTTGAGAACTGTTAAAACAAATGAAAAAAAGTTAATAGTAGGAAATGACGTTTATTTAAAAAAGGCTAAACATATTGTTTATAATGTAATTGAAAATAATAACAACAATATAATATTAAAAACAGAATGAAATGATATAACTTATTTCATTCAATATATTATTAGAAAAACTTCTTCATCAAAAACTATACTATCAATTTCTGAAATAGCAGTATATCCATATATAGTTTCTGGTATAAATGGAGACAAAATTAAAGCAAAAAATAGACAGTCTTTTAAAAGTCTTTGAAAAACCCTTGATAAATATATAAAAAATAATTTTTAAATTAAAAAGAGCTTTAGCTCTTTTTAATTTGTTAAGACTGCAATAATTACCATTATTATGCCTAAAGTAAACCCTGTAACAAAACTAAAAAGCAAAAGCTTCTTTTTATTTGAAATAGAAATCTTGTTACTTTTTAATAAAAAATTATGCCCTATTCAAATAAAAAAAGGTGCTAAAAAACAAATTGCAGCAATTACAATCAATATCATTGTTGATGTTTCCAAAACATTATCTCCTATTAATATGATTATATATTTTTTTAATTTTATTGCTTTGTGAATCAATAAAAAATATATAGAGTTTTATAATTAATTCACAAATGTATTTATTATTTTTTAGCTATTTGTATTCTAATTTCTTTAAGAATCTGTACGATTTTTATTCATTCATCTTTTGATAAATTTTAGATATAAAAAAACTACACCTTCCTTTTGGAAGTATAGATTTTATTTTTCCTAGTTTAGATTTCTGTCTTGCTTATTTTTTAATGTAAAGTTATTTATGGAGGTGAATAATTTGAATTTCGTTAGTTACACAAATATAATTAGAAATCTATCATTAGCATACATCGACTCAACAGATAAGCTAATTGCTCAAGAGATGATGAAATGTATTAATAATAGAAAGTTTTTAAAACAAACAATTTTTTCAGATATATGTAATGTTTCACCCAGTGTAATTACAGCATTTTGTAAAAGAATTAAAGTTCCAGGATACAAAGAACTTGTATACAAGTTGCAGCTTGAAACAGAAATGATGGATAACTTTAGAAGTAACATTCTCGAAATTGAGGGAAATACATCAAGAACTCTTGAAAGTATTTCAACTTTATTTTTTGAAATAAGACCACTACTGAATAATATTATCAACGTATTAAATGCAAGAAAAGAAGTTGTAATCGTCAGCACATTTCAAACAATTGAGTCCTGTTTATTTTTAGAAAAACTTTTGAGACAAAAGGGAATAAAAGTAAATGTTATTGATTGATCACTAAATCTTAACGAAGTGACAAAAATAGTCGATACACCAGCCATTTATTTTGCTTTTGGTCCAGATAATTTCAGACTTCATAATTTATACAATGCATCAAAAGAAAACAAATTCAACTTTTTATTCTCATCAAGTTTCCAAGTTAGCAAACTTGATATTAATGAAGACAACTCTTTTATTGTAAATCCTGAAACAAAACTTAATAGTTGAATGTACAGAAAAGTAATTATGGAACTAATATCCATTCTAATTTTTGAAAAAATTCTCTAAATTACTTTTGATTTAGAGAATTTTTTTTCTACATATGTAATCAATAATATATATGGGAGGAAAATAAAATGAAAGCAGTAATGATAATGTTTGACACTTTAACACGAAAATTTTTACCAAACTATGGAAATGATTGAGTTAAAGCTCCAAATTTTGAAAGGTTAGGTAAAAAAACAATAACCTTCGAAAATTTTTATGCTGGTAGTATGCCTTGTATGCCGGCTAGAAGAGAAATACACACAGGTAAATATAACTTTTTACATAGAGGGTGAGGACCACTCGAGCCATTTGATAAATCAATTTTTGATTTAATGACTGAAAAAGGAATATACACTCATTTAATAACAGATCACTCTCATTATTTTGAAGATGGTGGAGCAACTTATCATAATCGTTATAGTACTTGAGAAGGTTACAGAGGACAAGAAGGCGATAGATGGGTCCCAAGAGATAGCGGCAAATCCGATATAAGCAATAACTCTTTAAATAAAAAAGGTATCTCATGAGAACAACACTTTGCAAATAGAGAAAGAATGCAAGAAGAAAAAGATTATCCTAGTGTACTCACTATGGAGTCTGGATTAGACTTTATCAAGAGACACAAGGATTTAGATGACTGATTTGTACAAATAGAAACTTTCGATCCGCATGAGCCATTCCTTGTTCCAGATGAATATAGAGTATTGTATGAAAAAGTTATTAGTGATGACTTACCATTTTTCCCATTATATCAACATTTACCAGAAGGATATGATGCAAAACAAGTTGAACAAATGAGGAAAGAGTATGCAGCATTAATTACAATGGTTGATAAATATTTAGGTAAAATATTGGATTACTTCGATGAAAATGATTTATGAAAAGATACAATGTTAATTGTAAATACTGATCATGGTTTTTTACTAGGAGAACATGATTTTATTGGTAAAAATATAATGCCATTTTTTGATGAAATAATACACACGCCATTTTTCTTACACGTCCCAGAATATGCAGGTTTGGATGGTACAAGAATTGATGCCGTATCTCAAACAATTGATATTGCACCAACGATTTTGGAATACTTCAAATTAGAGAGAAAAGAAGGTTATGTAAGTAATGGAAAATCATTACTAAATCTCATTAAGGATGAAGAGTTAAAAAACCACGACATAATTGTTTTTGGTGAAAAAGGTGGATTTGTTTCTATGTATGATGGTAAGTATATTTTTATAAAATCATCTGTAAAAAGTGACAACTTACCTGTAACATTACAAACGCTTTCATTTACAAATATGAGGGGATTTATTTCTGAAGATGATATTAAAACCATGAAGCTAATTCCTGGTTCAAACTTTTCAAATCAAATACCAATGGTAGAAATTAATTTATCAAAAAACCACAAAGATACATTTAAATTTGGTGATTTTTTATTCGATTTAGAAAATGATCCGGAACAAAAAAACAATATTAAAGATAAAAAGCTAATTGAATTAATGAATAAAAAATTAAAACAAAAATTAATTGAACTTGAAGTTCCGAACGATGAATTTAAGAGGCTAGGTTTATAATGGAAATGATTTTAATAAAAGGTGGAAATTTCAGAATGGGCAAAAAAAGTGATGTAGGTAAAGCTACAGATCTTGAATGACCAGAGCAAAATTTATCTGTAAAAGATTTTTACATGGATACAACACCAGTAACAAATGAAGAATTTAGTAAGTTTATCAAAGAAACAAATTATGTGACTGATGCTGAAAAGATTGGCACATCATATGTATTTAAATTATTGATTGATGAAAATAAACGTAATGAACTTGATAAATTAAATGTAATTAACTGATGATATGACATTAAAGGTGCAACATGAAAAACTCCAGAAGGTCCAAATACAAACATAGATTCTAGAATGGATCATCCCGTTGTTCATGTGTCAAGAAATGATGCATTAGAATATTGCAAATGAGCGGGGAAAAGATTACCGACTGAATTTGAATTTGAATATGCAGCACGTGCAGGTTTGATCGACAAAAACTTTCCTTGAGGTAATGAAGTTAAAAATGAAAAAGGTGAATGACTATTAAACATTTGACAAGGAAAGTTTCCTATAACTAACGATGTTGAAGATGGTTATCTAGGAACCGCTCCAGTAAAAGCGTTCCCACCAAATAATTTTGGTTTATATCAAATGGTAGGAAATGTATGAGAATGACAATTAAATAGAAGATGAATTCCTTTGGATAAATTTAAAAATTTTGAAATAGAAAAAGAATGGGATAAGAATAATAAAATTAGTAATGATGAATATGCATTACGTGGAGGCTCTTTCTTATGTACTGATGATTTCTGTGCAAGATATAGAGTTTTCTCAAGAAATGGAAATTCAGCAAAATCCACATCTAGCAACTTAAGTTTTAGATGTGTGAAATAAATAAAGGAAAAAACTATATGATATTTAAGATATATGCTCCCGCAAATGGTGAAGCAAAATCAGTTGATCAATGTAGCGATCCTGTCTTTGCCGAGAAAAATCTTGGTGATGGTATTGTTTTTGTACCAACAAATAATTCATTTAACTCACCATTAGATGGTGGAAAAGTTGAAATGATTTTTGATACAAAACACGCTATATATTTTGATAATAATAACATTAAAGTTTTAATGCACATTGGATTAGACACTGTGAATTTAGAAGGAAAACCTTTTAATTTAAAAGTGTCAGTTAATGACAGTGTTAAACTTTCAACTCCTATTGTCGATGTTGATTTAGAAGAAATTAAAGCTAATAACTTAAAGGTTGAAACACCGATAGTTATAGATCAAACAAATATAAAATCAATGAAATTAGTAAATTCAAAATTTGGATTAGTAAAACAAGGCGATTTAATTGCTGAATTTGAAATTGAACTAAATGTTGAAGAAATTAAAACTTCATCAATTGAAACTTCTCAAATGGGAGATAAGTATGAGATAAGTGCAAAAAAATATCTAGAAGCAGTTGGAGCAAATAACTATTCTGATGTATTTAATTGTATGACAAGATTAAGATTCAATATTCATAATAAGGATCTTGTTGATGTTGATGCAATTAAAAAAATGGAATTAACAAAAGGCGTAAACTGAGCTGGAAATCAATTACAAATTATAATTGGTGGTGAAGTATCAAAAGTTAGAGCAAAAGTGTCTAGCATTACTATGGCTCAAAACTTTGAGATTCATGGAAAAGTCAAAAAAAGTGTAAAGGATAAAATATTTGGATTCCTTAGTGGTGTTCTTGCTCCGAACGTAATACTATTAATTACGGTGGGGATGTTACAAGCATTAAATGCACTACTAGTCAATACAAATGTAATACCAGCAGTAAATGATGGTAATCTAGCAACTTCAAACGTATTTGCTGTGATATTCTTTATTATGTCAAAAGTTGGATTGAGTTTACTAGGGGTATCATTTTGTTACTCAACAACAAAATATCTGGGTGGTAATCCAATTTTAGGACTATTAATTGGATTAACTCTTGCATCAAGATTCTTGATGCCGGTTGAACCGGTTGAGCCAAATGAATATGAATTTGGTAAATATATTATCAATAAAGAATACAACATAAAGGGATGATTGCTATTTGAAATAGGCGATTTCCCTATAGTTGTTAAATCGTATGAAAACTCAGTTTTAACATTTATTGTGGCAGGTATTGGATGTGTTTATTTAGATAAATGAATTCAAAAATGAATGCCATCAATTGTTGATATTATATTTAGACCAATGATAATTTATTTAGTAATAATTTTATCTTCATTCTTTATTTTAGGTCCAATCTTATCATTTATAGAATTTGGTATTGTTCAATTTATGAGTGTAATTGAGCAGATCCCAGGGGGAATAGGTGTAGGAATATTTGGATTCTTATGACCATTACTAGTTTTAACAGGAATGCACGTATCGGTTCTTGCAATGATTACAATGCAAATTACCGAAGGTGGAAGTAGTGTTATGTTAATGGCTTGTTCAGCTAACTGAGCAAATTTAGGATGTTGTATTGGAGTAATAATTGCAACAAGAAACTCTAATACAAGACGAATTGGACTGGCGGCTTTCCCTGCAGCTATATTTGGGGTATCAGAACCAATTTTATATGGTATCTCAGTTCCAAAAGTTAGACCATTCTTTTTGGCAATGTGTGCTAATGGATTGAATGGATTGCTAGTAGGAATCTTTGGTATAGATGCAGATATATTCTTACAAGGTGGAATTTTACAATTAATGGCTCTTCATGATAATCTTGAAATCTTATGAGCATTAATGATCTGAGCTATTGTATTCAGTGCAGCGTTAGGATTATGTTTAATTTTCTACCGTGATTATGAAAATCAAGTTTATGAAACAAAAAAATCAATTAAACAAATGAAAAAATATTCAAAATTCTTTGAAGGTAATACTGAAACATTTGATACTGAATCTGTAAAACTTTTGGCTACAGTAAAAGAAAATAAAAAAGCTTATGCTGATTATGATAAATATCTTTCATCTATACAAAAATTTGAATCAAAAATATCTGTACTAGGTGAAAAAGAAAACAAAAAGAAAAAAGATTTATATACTAAATTACAAAATATGAAAAGAAAACCTGAAAAATTTGATGAATCTCTAATTAAAGCTGCTACAGATAATTACAATAACTTTTCATTACAAAATGAAATACAGAATGTTATTATTGAAATGACAAATTATAAAAAAAATAATATTAATATTGTAGATACTTACAACGATGCATTAAAAGCAAATGAAAATGCAATTTTAAATGTGTTGAATGCATACTATCCATCTACTATATATAAACAGTTTGATCAATACAAAAATAACTTTTCAAATGCTGTTCATAATGTAGAAATAGAATATGGAATCTCAGATAAAAAGACAAATTTATTTGATAAAAAGGAATTCAAAAAGCATATCGATAAAAAAAGTAAAGAATTTATAAATAAATAAAAGGTCTAATAAACCTTTTATTTATTTAAAATACAAAAGCAAAAGGAGTTACATATGTCTATAGTATTGCTAATTTTTATATTATTTCTACTAGGATTTTTTGTATCATCTCTTGGATCGATATCAGGTGTTGGTGGTGGAGTAATATTTGTCCCAGCCTTAATGATATTGTTAAGTTTAGAACCATTCGAAAATATAAAATTTGTTTCAAACTTACTTGTATTTATAACCGCAGCAATCAATGTTGGAATTAATTTTTATAAAAAAAGAATTAATTTATTAACATTGGGAGTAATTGCGTGCATTGCATTGCCATCTATATTATTTGGTAATTATCTTGCAACATTATTCGATACAAGAATAATTAAAATTATAATTGTTGTGGTTTTAACTATTGTAACCATATTGTTAATACTATTTGAATATTATTTTAAAAATAAAATTAAAATAAAAATACATGAAGAAAAAAAATGATATTTAATTAAGAGCGCAAGTGGTAATTACATAAATTGAATGTGAATTGCGTTGATTACTTTTATGGGGTGTTTAATGACATCGCTAACTGGAATGGGTGGCGGACCTGTAATAATGCCAATGTTATTATTAATATTAATGTTGGAAATGAAGGAAGCGTCCTCTTTATCGCATTCAATAATTGCTATAGCATCGCTAATAAATGTTGTATATTCATATCAGTTCTTTGCTGATGGTGATTTAATGTTGCAAATTGCAATACCGATGATTGTAGGATCTGTCCTTGGTACATTTGTGGCAATAAAGATTAAAAAGTATATTAAAAAAGAAATTATTATTAAATGAATATTAATTGTTTTGATTTGAATTTCAATAATAAAAATGATTTTAGATTTAATTTAAAAATTCTCAACTTTTGAGAGTTTTTTTATTTAAAACAAAAGAAAATAAGTTTTGTGTTTGAGTATTTTTTAAACATATAGCAATCCTAACACACTCATTCATTAGACCTAGAATCCATTATAATTGAAAGAGGATTATTTCTTAACGGTGATAATATTTTTGAAATTATCAAAGAGGAATCTAGAAATTTATATCTAATATTAAGAACAAGGTTATAATCTTTAAAATTACCTTATTAGGAAATGAAGCCGGAATGATTGGCGCTGATCATTGAGCTTTAGAAAATACTAATTTATAATATAGAAAAGAGGTAAATATGAAGTTTCTATTATCACCCTATATTGAAGAATATTTTGAAATAGGAATTAAAAATAAAGTTAATTTAAAAGATATTAATTTATTTGAAGTAGACAAATTTGTTAATGCATGAAGTTATCATGGTAGAAGTATAGATAGAATAAATGAAGCTAATCCAGGAGATTGTGTAGCATTCGTTTCTAAGGGAATTCTTTATTATGTTGGTGAAATATTAGAAGTATTAAATGATTTACCCGAAGTTGGTAAAAAGTTATGAGATAACGAATCATATTCAACAACAATAATAATTAGTGAAAACATGATTAACGAACAAATTCATGCTAAATCTTTTGAAGAAATTTACAAACCCGGAACCAAACCAGTTGTCATGGGACCTCGTTGAGTCAGAGATGAAAAAGCACAAATATTTATGAATAGATTTTTAAAATAACAACTAATTGTTGTTATTTTTTTATACTTGTTTTATCTAAAAATATATAAGTTAAAATATAGTAAAGGATAACTATGAGTGAGAAAAAAGTAATTGGTAAAATGGGTTATAAATTTAAAGTTATTGACAAATGAGCAATGGCTAATTTTTTTGATCCTGAAAATGAACGAAAAAGTGTAGTTATTCAAGGAAATATTACAGATATGATTGAGGGAATGTATTATGAATTATCAGGATACTACATTAAAAATGATCGTGGTTCAAAATTCATTGTTGAAGACTATCATGAAGCTAATTTATTCACTATTCCAAACATCGATATGAAAGAAGCAATCACTACATACTTTAGTTCAGAAAAATTTGTTGGAGTTGGACCAATTGCTGCATCTCATATTTATGAACATTTTAAAGAAGTTGATAATATTTTAGAAACTATTTATCAAGATTTAAATCAATTAGATGATATTGAAAAACTGAAACCTAAACAAATTGAAGTAATTAAAAAAGTTTTAACTGAACAAATTGAACAAAAAGAAGTTACTTCTAATTTTATTAAAAAGGGATTGAGTATTAATATCCTAAACAAAATTAGAAAATACTTATTAGATGAAAAACAAGTGTTGGATCACTTAGGAATTGGGATTTACACTTTATATCGTCGTTATGGATTAAAACCATTTGATGAAGTTGATAAAATTGCCTTAGCATACGGGGTTGAAATCACCGATCCAATCAGAATCGCATTCTTACTATGAAGAAAGATTAATCTCTATACAGAACAGAAACAACATACTTTTGTTAAATTTGAAGGGTTTTATGACGATATTAAGCGTAGTTTTGCTAATACCGAAATCGCTTGAGACTCAATTATCAATATTGCTCAAGAAATTAAGTTAATTAAAATCGTTGATGATCGTTTATATACATATAACGCTTGAAAAGAAGAACAATTTATTGCTGAACAACTATTAAGATTACAAGATAAATCAGTTAAAGCAATTAATAAAGATATATCTCTTCAATTTATCGATGAGTTAAACCACAAACTAGAAAAACAAAATCAAAGTTTAGGAATTGATCAAAGAAAAGCATTAGAAATGTTTGTTAACAACAATGTTTTAATTCTAACTGGAGGACCAGGAACTGGTAAAACAAAAACTATTAGTTGAATTATTGAAACTTTCTATAAATTGTATTCAATTAATGATTATGTAACTTTTGCAAAAACTGAAGTAGCAGTTGCTGCTCCAACTGGTAGAGCAGCTTCACGTATTAAAGAAAACTTAAAACAAATTGATACATCAACAATTCACCGTTTGTTAAAGTACAAAGGTGAGGAAGGATTTGGTATTGATTGAGATACTCCATTAGAACAAAGGTTAATTATTATTGACGAATGTTCAATGATTGATCAAAAATTATTCTATAACATGTTAAGAGGATTACGAAATTGCGATAAGTTAGTTTTAGTTGGAGATGAAAATCAATTACCAAGTATCGGATATGGAAACATCTTTTCAGATTTGATCAAATCAAATACTTTACCAATTGCTAAACTAAATGAACAATTCAGAGCTAAAGATAATGAAGATATTATTGATTTATCAACAAAGATTATTAATCAAGAAATTGACGATATTCAATGAAATGATTACCATAATATTAAGACAATTTTTGAAATTAATTCTGAAGTATTAGTTTCAAAAATTAAAGAATCATTAACAAAAAATATTGCACAAGAAAATATTGATTTATTAGATTATCAATTTATTTCTCCAATTAAAAAAGGAAAAATTGGTACAAACCAAATCAATGCTTTAATTCAAAAAGAATTTAATCTTCAAACAGGAATTTTTGAAACAGGAAGAACAAGTTTTGGTGGAGAATCAACTCATTACAAAATTGGTGATAAAGTAATGTATATTGTTAACAACTCTGATAAAGACATTTACAATGGTGATATTGGAGTTATTAAAAATATTGATGTTAATATAAATGGAAGTATTAAAGAAATTCATATCGATTTTTATATTAAAATTGATGGAAATAAAATTTCAAAAGAAATCACTTTAGGACGAGATGAATTAGAAAATCTAATTCTAGCATATTCATCAACTGTACATAAAACTCAAGGAAGTGAATATGACTATGTATTTTTAACAATTGAAGATATGGGGTATTTACGTCATGGATTTTTAAATCGTAATTTAGTTTATACAGCAGTTACTCGTTCTAAAAAACAATTGTATATTATCGGAAGTGAAGATCAATTTAAAAAAGCAATTAAAGTTGATCCACCAGTAAGAAACACAACTTTAGTACAAGTATTAAAAGAATTTAGCAAAAGTTAATTGAAATTAGGAGACTTTATATGAGAGCAGATATTCAAAATTTTGGAAATCATTGCATAATTTGCAATTTAGAAATAACAAAAGAACATAAATCAATTTTTAGAGCAGTCGGTTCATACCGTAGTGGGTTAGAAGGAATTCAACACCTTGGTTGTTCAAATGCAAAAAGAAAAGCTAATTATGGTAAAAAATCTATAGCGTTAATTATTAGTGGTGTTTCTACATTAATTATTTCTTTAATTTTTATGTTGTTATGAATTACTACTACATCAGAACAAGGTAATTTTTTAGAAACGAAAAATTCTTACTTTATTTTAATGGTGACAACTGGTGTTATATGAATTACTAATGCTATTTTTATAATTATTTATCAAACAAAAGAATGAAACAAACGAAAAAAAGGCTTTTATAAAAATGATCAAATATATACAACTAAAGAAATTCAAGCTTTAAAAAAAGAAAGAGAGTTAGTTGTTAAGATCAAACCAAATCATCAAAATAAAAAGCAAAGTTTGTCTTCACTAAAAGCATTAAAACTTTTAAAGCTATCTGTAAATTATACAAAAGAAGAATTAAACAATGCTTTGAAAGAAAACATCTCTCAAGAAAAAGATACTTTAAAATATCCAATAATTTTAGAAGCATATAATATTTTATTAGCAGAACTTGAAGATTAATTTATAATAAGCATTGAAGGAGAAAAAATGAAGTCAAATAAACTACCAGAAGGCATGGGATATATTAACGAATATATAACTAAAGAAAATATCGAAATTGGAGATTATACTTATTATCACTCTACAAAAGGTGATATTGGTTTATCAGAATTTGAAAATAATAATGTGCTATATCATTTTCCTGAATTTTATAACGATAAATTGATCATCGGGAAGTTTTGTTCCATTGCTGATGGTGTACAATTCTTTATGAATGGTGCTAATCATGATTTGAAAAGTTTTTCTCAATATCCATTTTTCATTACTGGAATTAATACACCAATTCCAGTAACAACATCACGTGGAGATACTATTATTGGAAATGATGTATGAATTGGAAAAGACGCTACAATTATGCCGGGAATTACAATTGGAGACGGAGCAATCATCGCTGCTAAAAGTGTTGTTACAAAAAATGTACCACCATATACTGTCTTTGCAGGTAATCCTGCTGTTTTGAAAAAAGAAAGATTTTCAGAAGAAGTTAGAGAATTATTATTAGAGTTAAAATGATGGGATTTAGATATAGATAAAATTGAAGAAATTATTCCTCATTTAAATAGTGGGAATATTCAAGAATTAAAAAAGCTTATTAAAAAAGTGTAAAAATTTATTTAAATTTACTACCCCTTTAAAAGGGAGAATGATTAAATAATGAAAAATATCATAAGTTATTCACTAGAATCAGATAAAATAATTTTAGATATTCAAGAGTTAATTAAAGTTATCGATTTTTTAAGTAATTTTCAGAAGAATATTTATAAGAAGCAACTTTTAAAACATCATAAAGTAGTAATTGATCTATTTAACGTTGAAAGGGATAACTCTATGACACAAAAAGAATTTCAAACAATAGTTATCAATGAATTAAAAGGTATAAATATTCGTTTAGAAAAAATTGAAAACGATGTTGCTGATTTAAAACAACGTGTTACTGTCATTGAAGAGCGTTTAGATAAAATAGAGGATCGTCTTGATAGAAATAATATATTTTAAAAAGTGTAAAAAGTTAATACAGGTTAGAGAAATCTAATCTTTTTTATTTGTTTTTTAAAAAACATATATAATTTTATAAAGAGGTTATTTATGAATACAAAAACTTATACATTTACAAAATACATTGCAACAGTTGCTTCAATATTTATTTTTATAGCTCCGTTAGTTGCATTTTTACCATATATTAAAGAAGAAACAATGACATTAGAAACTTCACAAATTACATCAACAATAATGGCAGCAGTTGCTGCATTAATAATGGGAGCTTATATTTTCCTACGTTTACGTTTGAAAGTTAAAAACGGATTTAAAAACAGCAAAAAAGAACAAATTTATTTCATTGTTTCATTAACTCTTTATACTGTAGCTACATTCACTGCACTATTGTGAACAATTAATGCAAATTATGTTATGAACCAAGATGTACTTAAGATTACATTTTATGTATTCTTTCCGATGATTGTAGTACTTGTTGTAAGTGGAGCAATTTTTGAATCATTAAGTCGTGTTGGAGAACAAATTGATTTATATAAAAAAGATTATGAAAAACAACAAGCAATTAAACAAGCTAAAATTGCTGAAATTGTAAAAAACAATAACAAAGTTAGCGAAGAAACTATCGACCAAATTGTAGAAACAGAAACTTTTAAAGGTGATGCTAAAAAATTACTTCAAAAAGATGATGCTAAAAAAATTGAAAAAGAAAACGGCAAATACAATCCATTCATGGATGAAGAATTAGACAAATAATAATTTAAATTAAAAAATACCTTATTAAATTAAGGTATTTTTTAATTATTTTAATTCTTTTGTTTTCATGAAGTCTTGGAATCATTTGTATGATTTTTTAGGGTATCTGTTTCCAGTTCCTTTTCCATAATCATCATAATCAACATAAACTAATCCATAACGTTTAGAGAATTCAGAAGTTCCTGCAGAAACTAAATCAATAGGTCCTCACATTGTATATCCAAATACATCAACTCCATCATCAATTGCCCCTTGAATTGCTTTAAAGTGATCGTTTAAATAACTAATTCTGTAATCATCTTGAATTACATCATTTTCATCTTTCATTTTTTCAACAAATCCTAATCCATTTTCTGAAATAAGCATAGGTAATTGATATTTATCTCACATATTGTTTAATGTGTAGCGTAAACCTACTGGATCAATTTGTCATCCTCATTCATTAGCTTCTAAGAATGGATTTTTAGTTCCTCCAAATAAGTTTCCTCCAGTTTTATCTGCTGCTCCATCAGTTACTTTAACAACATTTGACATGTAGTATGAGAAAGTAATAAATTCAATTGAATTATTTTTGATAAATTCAGCATCACCTTTTTCAACAATTGGAGCAGATGCACCAAATTTTTTAAACATATCTTTTGTATAAGTTTTGTATTCACCTGTTGTTAAAACATCGAAGAAGAAATCTTGCAACATTTGTTTTTCTTTGTATCATGCAAGAATGTTATCTGGATGACAATCATATGGATATAAAGTGATCATTGCGATCATACATCCAACAGTTCCTTTAATTTTCATTTTCTTACTTAATTCAACACACTTAGCAACACTTACAAATTGATGGTGTAGAGCTTGAAATTTAGCTGAAAATGGATTTTTGTATTCATTTTCATAGATTCCTGATTGCATGTGTCCAACTAACAATCCAACATTCATTTCATTGAATGGTAATCAATAATCTACATCTTGACCAAATTCTGTAAATAAAGTTTCAACATATCTCATATATAAATCGATGAATTTTCGATTTGTTCAATCTCCAAATTTATCTCCAATTGCGATTGGGAAATCAAAGTGAACCATCGTTACCATAATTTTCATATTATGTTTGTGACATTCATTAAAAATATTTCTGTAAAAATCAATTCCTTTTTGATTTGGTTTAGCATCATCTCCGTTGGGGAATATTCTAGCTCAAGAAATTGACATTCTATAAATATTCATCCCAGCTTCAGCTAATAATTTAATATCTTCTTTATATCTATTGTAGTGATCATTACCATATCTTTTTGGATAATAATGCTCAGTATCACTTAATGCTTTTTTAACATCTTCTCTGGTAACTGCATTAAACGCTGAAACCTTAGTTCTGTCTTTCATTTCTGTAAAAGGTTGAATGTCTGTAGAAACTGGCGTTTTGCCATCTACATTTCATGCACCTTCTATTTGGTTAGCGGCTGTTGCTCCCCCTCATAAAAAATCTTTTTTTGTAAATTTCATTTTTATTCCTTTCTGAAAACCCAACCTTGTTGGTTTCACAATTAGTATATATAAATCATCGGTCAATAAAATCGTTTAAAAAACGTTTAAAAATTACTTTACAAGTTGGAAAGTAATTTACTATAAAAAAATAAACATATTCAAATAAGTAAATTACTTTATTTTTGTTTATATAATATGGTTCAATAAACTTAAAGGATGGTAAAGTTAAATGAAAAGTTATTTTGAAATTATTGAAAATATATCAAAAGGGGATAAAAATACAAACAATGCTTTAATAGCGAGATCTATTATTGATTTTATAATTGAAAATAAATGATTATCTCAACAAGAATTATCAGATAAATGTTTTTTATCAAATTCATCAATTACAAAATTTTGTAAAAAAATCGGTTTAGATGGTTATCGAGAATTAATTTACACATTAAAATATGAAATTAAATCACATTATGAAAAAGAAAGTGCAATATTAACTTCAATACCAAATCAAACAGATAATTATAATTATATTGATAGATATATCGGTAGTATCAATAAATTAATATCTAACAATTCAGATTTTATTAAAGAACAAATTAAAGTTATTAAAAAACATAAAGAATTAACTCTTGTATTATCATATTCTTTAAAACCTCTAGAACCTTTTATAATCAATATGTTTCAAATTCATGGTGTTAATGTGAAGATTATTGATCTAAATCCTAGTTTTAGTTCGAATCAAAGCATTCTTTTAAAAAGTGAGAATATTTTTTTCATATGTGCAAATCGTGATAATGAAACATTGATCAGACTTTATGATGCAGTTCATGGAAAAAACTCGATAACATTAATATCAACTCAACAACAAATTAATAAATTTAAAAAAGCAGATAAGGTTTTACTATTACCATCTGGTGATTTTGAAGCTAGTTATATTTTTAGATTATTATTTCTTGAAATGCTATTTTTAAATATCAGTATTGGAATTGAGTAAAATACTTTCCAAAAAGTAAAGTGCAATTTAAGTGCACTTTTTAATGTCTTTAATTGACAATAGTGTTTAAAAATTAAAGTGGAGGTGATAAAAATGAAGATTAATGTTTATGCTCCCGTCGATGGTGAAATCGGTAAGATTGAAGACCTAAAAGACGGAGTATTCTCAGAAAAAATGCTTGGTGATGGATTTTATATTAGAGCAAAGAAAACTCAAAAACATTTCTTTGCTCCAGTAGAATCTGGAAAAGTTTCTCTAATTACAGAAACGAAACACGCTTTTTTCTTTGAAATTAATCCTCAAATCAGTGTCTTGATGCATATTGGGCTTGACACTGTTAAATTAGAAGGAAAACCTTTTACTCAAAAGGTAAATGTATTAGATTCTATATCTACATCAACAAATATTGTTGATGTAGATATAGATTATATTAACCAATCTGGTTTAGATCATGTTTGTCCAATAACACTTAATGTTGATGATTCTTCGCTTGGCACATTTGAATTTAAAATGGTCGCTAAATTAAAGAATGTTAAGCAAGGGGAGTTAGTTGGTTGGTTTGAAACTGTTGAGAACTCTAAAGTTTCAAAAGAAGTTGATACAAAAACTGATGCTAAATCTTTTTTCCTAAAAGATGGGAAATATGATAAATTAGCTAAGTCAATTAATAAATTAGTTGGAACTAAAGGTAACTATAGTGATGTCTACAATTGTATGACTCGACTAAGATTTAAAATTCAGAATAAGAATATTGTTAAAATTGATGAAATTAAAGCAATAGCTGAAGTTCGTGGAATAGTTTGAAATGGTAATGAATTACAAATCATTATTGGACAAGATGTTTACAAACTTAAAGAAGCTGTGGAAAAAAATAATCAAATAGCTTTAGGAGACTTTGAACTTCAAGCTAAACAAAAATTGTCGCCAGGAAAAGCGTTTATGGCTATGTTTGCTGGTATTATGACTAAAATGATTCCCCTATTCATAGGTACAGGAATTATTCAAGCAATTATCGGACTACTACAACTTGGTCCAATGCCTATGATATCATTTGCAGATTTCTTTCCATCAGAAAATGGTGCTCCTGCAATTTTAGAATTAGGAATTGGTTGAGGAATACTATTTGTAATCGGTAAAGCTATGATGGCTTCAATGGGGGTTGCAATTGCTGTTTCGGCTTCTAAATACTTTAAATTAGATATGGTATTTGGAGCAGGGATAGGGATAATTATTTGTGCACCGATGATGTTTTCTAATGGTGGACCTTCATCAATCGGAGAAGAATGAGTTCTTTTTGATTTTGGTGATATAGTTACACCTACTGAAGATAATATTGCTTTAGCGGCTGTTGCTAATAAAATTAGTAAATGGACGGTTACATCTGCAGGTATTAAGATTTTTGCAGTTATTGCAATAATTTATCTTGCTGCAGTTGTTGATAGATGAGTAAGATCATGAGTGCATCCTCTACTTGAATTAACAATCAGACCTTTAATTGTAGTACTTGTTTCATGTGGTATTGGAATGTTCTTATTTATCCCATTATGAAATATTTTTGAAGGAATGTTTGGTACAGCAATGTACTACATTAGTCAATTACCATTTGGTATTGGTGTTGGTTTATTTGCTTCAATATACCAATTATCAGTTGTATTTGGTATTCATATTGCCATTGCAATGATTGCTCAAATTCAATCACTTACAGCTTATGGATACGGAGACTTTATGTTTGCAATCTCAATTGCTGTTTGAGCGCAAGTTGGAGCATTAATTGGTGTTATCTTAATGACAAAAAATGCTAAACTGAAACGTCAAGCAATTGGATTAATTCCCGTCGGTGTGTTAGGAGTTACAGAACCGATCCTATATGGAATTAACTTACCTAAAAAACGTCCATTAATTGCTGGTTCAATTGCTGCTGCAGTTGCTGCTGCTTTTGCTGGAATAATGGGTGTAACAACAAGGGTTTCAACTGGATTAGGTATCTTTGAAGTTATTGGTTATTTCCAACTATCTCCTTTAGATCCAACTGGTGAATTGGGAATATTAACAGGTCAATTATCAACCACAATGAATGGAATTTGATATATTGTAGCTTGTTTAATATCAGTTGGTGGAGCGTTATTATTATGTATGTTAATGTATAAAGAACGTAAAACAGAAAAACAAGGAATTAGTATAATAACATCAAAAATTATTAAACTACTTTCACTAAATAATCCTGAATTAAAACAAAGTTTAATTGAAAAAGCTAAAGAATTAGATGCTCCTTTAACAAAAGAAGAAATTGAATTTATTAAAGCTCAAGAAAAAATAATTCAAGAGTTAAATAAATTACAATCTGCAAAAGAAGCATTGAATACTAAAGAGTTTTCAATAAAAGAAAAATTAATGTCAAAAGGTGCTGAATTAATAAAATCAGAAAAAGAATCTAATATTATTAAAGCTGAAAATATCATGAACAAATTAAATGCAATCAACAATGATGCTAAAAGAGCAGAATTTGATAGATTGATCAAAGATAAAAAGGCTTCATTAGATACTGAAAAAATGAATAAATTAATCGCATCTAAAATGAAAATGATTAACAAATGAATTGCTGATGTTGAAAAAATATCATCTTCAGAAATTCTTAAATCAGAAAAATTATTAAACAACTTCAGAAATGCCTTAGATGTTATGAGAATATCTTATGGAATTAATGAAGAATTACCAGAAATGAATTTATCGGAAAATATTAATCAATTAAAAAATGAAAATAAAACTGCAAAACAATTAGCTAGAGCTTAATTTTCAATAAGAAAAACACAGATTAATAAAATCTGTGTTTTTCTATTTAAATTTATCAAGAGATTCAAGTAAAATAGGTAATTCAAAACAACCTTCTTTTTCCATGAAATGGCCACCATCTTCTAAACAAATAAATTCAGCTTCTCATTGATCGGCTAGTGATTTAGATGCTTGTCAATTAACAATACTGTCAGTCTTAGTTGTCAAGACCAATTTATTATCAATCGATTTTAATAATTCTCAATTTAAAGGTCATTCAGTAAATGGTTTAACAAATTGATATTTAGTTACCGGTTCATAAAACCCAGACACAAGTGCAACACCGTATGGTTTGATTCCAACATCACTTAAATAATTTAAAATGGTAATCGTTCCTAAACTGTGACCAACAAATATTGTATCTTCAATATCAATTCAATTAATATTTTTTTTCATAAAATCAATTCATTCATTAACTTTAGGTCTTGAAGCATTTGGCATACTAAAAACTGTTACATCATCACCACGTGCTTCAATGGTTTTTTTAAATCAAGGATATCAAGCATTAGTTTCATTACTCATAAAACCATGAATTAAAACATATTTAGGCATAACTACCTCCATACAATAATTATAGCATTCGTGATTTTATTTATTTAATAAAACACTATGTTGATTTATTTTTAGTATTTTTATTAGTATAATCAAAATATATGGAGGAATTTTATGACATTAAATCTTGAATTAATTATGAATCATAAATCTATTGATAAAATCGATAATTATGTTGATATGAATTTAAATATAACAACAATTTTAGATTTAATGTCAGACGAATTTATTTCACTTGATGAAAAAGATTATCAACAAGTAAAACAATACATCCAATATGTAATTTGATTAAAAGATAAAAACAAAAATCGTACTGATGCTTTTGAAAAATTTGTTAAACGTGTCAAAGTATTAATGAACGATAAGCCATCAAAAATTAAACCTAAGAAATTCGAACATGAATTATCTTTTGAAGAATCGCAAGCCTTAATTAAAAAAAGAAGAGAAGAACAACGTATTATTGATAAATTTTCATATTCTTCAGGGTTGCATGAAGAAGAAGATTTTTTAACACAAAAAACCGTCGAAGAAAGTCCTGAGACAACTGCTTTATATAATGAATTAGAAAAAGTATTAACTGATGCAGGATCAGTTGAAGCTGGATCAGTTGAAACAGATTTACCACATACTTATTATGATGATTTTGTTAAATTTGATGAAGAAGTTGAAAACTATTTCACAGTTGGTTTTGATGCACGTAAATCAATTCAAGACGCAGCAGTTAGAGAATACGAAGATAATATTTACCAAACAATGGAAATTGAAGAAGAATTTGAAACAGAAGAATATTCAGTTGATCCAACAATGACTGAGTTATTTACTGAAAATTTAGAAACGGAAGACAATAATACTCAAGTGATTGAAGAAAACTTTGATCATGATTTCGAAGAAGTTGAAGAAATGACTCGTGATATGGGGTTAGACAATTTTTCTATTGCTGATGTATCATTTGATGAAGTCGATGAAACATTAACCAATACCGAAGAAGTATTAACAAGTATTGAAAATACAATCGAAGATACATTGACATCTAATCCATCAATAATTAATCAAGTTGATCCAACACAATTAACTTTCGATATTAATACCGAAGATTTAGAAATCAGTTCATTAGATGGAACCATTTTAACTGATAAGTATGGTGTGGAATTAGATGATTTAACTAGTGAATTAGACCCAGATGTAACTTACTTAAATGAAATTGATACTGAAGAAGAAGTTAGAACAGTTGATGCCTTTGCATTTTTAGATAAAATGGAAGATAAATACCTTGATGTTTTAGATGAAACAACAAAAGAAGAAAAATAAGTAAATTTATTTCATATATTTTTAAAAAATGTTAAACTAATAAAGAATTGGAGTTGAATATATATGGCAAGTGTTATCGTACACGAAGGAGAACCAATTGAAAAAGCATTAAAACGCTTTCAAAAGGTAGCTGCTGGAAACAAAGCAGAAGCAAGAAAACGTGAATACCACATGAGTAAAGCTGAAAAAGTAATTTACAAACAAAAACAAAACCGTAAATTTAAATAAGATTACTTATATTCATTTAAGAACCAATTAATGGTTCTTTTTTATTCAAAACGACGATTATGTAAAGGAGATTTATGTTAGTAATTAAGAAAAATAATAAGAAGCAAAAACCTGATAATTTACATAATTATTGAAGAAGAGATGAAAAGGATAAACGAATTCCTAGAAAAAAATAAATCAGTTTTATTGCTGATTTATTTTTTTTATTTCTAATACATAATGAGGTGCTTATGATAAATTACATTAAAACTAATATTACTAAAATTGAAAATGATTATATTGAAATGGAAAAAGAACACTATGGATATAAATTCATAATTATCAATACTAAATTAAATACATTTAAGTTAGGTTATCAAATAGTCTATATTCATAAAGTTATTAATGAATTTGAAGAAGTATATTATGGTTTTAAAAACGAAAATGAACGCGATTTATTTAAAAACTTAATGAATATTAAATCAATTGGTGTTAAAACTAGTTCTTTAATTATGTCAACTTTTTCATTTAATGAAGTTATTGAAATTGTTGAAAATAATGATTTAGAATCTTTAGCTTCAATTAAAGGAATTAGCATTAACTTAACAACTTCGATCATCAAAACACTGTCTAAAATTTACTTTGATAAAAAAATTTCTACTAAAAAAGATGTGGTGATCACTTCTTTAAATAAACTTGGTTATCAAACTAGAAAAATCTATAAAATCGTTTCTGAACTTGATAATAAAATTGGCCAAGAAGAAATGGTTAGATTAACATTAGAAAGAATTAGTTATGAGCAATAACTTTAGACCAAAAGACTATGATGAATATTTTGGTCAACCAAAAATTATTAATAATTTACAAATTTATATCGCAAGTGCAATTAAACGAGAAACTAATTTAGATCACATTATTTTATCGGGAGCTAGTGGGATGGGTAAAACATCATTAGCTTATTTAATAGCTAATGTCTTAAAACGGAAAATTCATATTTTAAACGGACCAACCATTCAAAAACAAAGCGATGTTATATCTGTATTAACTGCTTTAAAAGAATTTGATGTATTGTTTATTGATGAAGTACATTGTATATCAAAAGAAATTTTTGAACTATTATATCCAGTAATCGAAGATAACAAAATCAATATTTTGATCGGTAAAGATTACAATTCGAAAGTAATCAATATTAAACTTCCGAAATTCACTCTGATTGTTGCTACTACTGAAATTGATCGATTACCTGTTCCGTTTATTAATCGCTTTCCAATTAGTTTTGAATTACAAGATTATACAGATGAACAAATGGCACAAATTAGTCTAAATACAGCTCATAAACTTAATTTACCTATCAGCATTGATATTTGCACTAAATTAGGAGAATATGGACGAAAAACGCCACGTATTTTAAATAACTTAATGAAAAGAATTCATGATTTTTATATTTTTGAAGAGATTGATAAAATTGATGAAACTTTTATCAACTATGTTTTAAAAAGAATGGATATATATGAATGTGGTTTAACTAAAAGTGAGATTAATTACTTAAATATTTTAAATGATTGAAATGTACTTGGAGTTGAATCAATTGCGCATCATTTAAACTTACCAATTTCAACCATCATCAAAACTATCGAACCTTACTTAATTAAAAATAATTTGATTACCAAAAAAAGTCGTGGTCGAGCATTAACTCAAAAAGGTTTTCAAGTCATTAGATTAATTAAATAATTTACATTTTAAAGTAATTAAGAATAAAATATACTTAAGGAGGAATAACTTGATGTATCAAAAAAATATATGATTATTATTTTCGGAAAATAATTTAGATTTATATAAGGAAATTTATGAAAAAAACGGAACCTTATCAGGGGCTATAACTAGAGAAAAAGAAATTAAAGAACCATGAACTTTAAAAAGATTCCCTATTTTTTGCGATGTAAATGATAGTAATAAAATTTATAGTGCGCAACCGATGAAAGCTATTTTTAATGAAAAACTACAAGACCTTTTAATTGGGGCAGTTCAAGAAGCTCATGAAATTGCTAAACTAATAAAAGATCAATCATCAAATTATGGAGAAAAAGAAGAAGGAGCAGTTTCTGCTACAGTATTTTCGTTAATGAATAGTTGGTCGTATAATGAAAATTATGATAACTTTACTTTTTTAGACTTGGCTGCAGAATTACTTTATGCAATTGCCTGTAGACATAAATTTAGAGATGGAAATAAAAGAACGGCACTATTATCAGCTATATTAATTTTGAAAATGTCTGGTTTTTCACTGAAAACAGAGCAATTAAAACTTGTAGAGCAATGAGATGATTTTATGGTTAGAATTGTAGAAGAGCATGTAGAAATTCCTGAAAATATACATATAAATCAAATTAAGGAAAAATTGAAAGAAGAACTATTAATAAAAATTTAATATATAATATTTTAAAAGAAGGAGGTATTAATATGAAATTTAATGATTTAGAAACTACTGATTCATTAGTTATTGATTTTGATACTTATGCTAATGAAATCAAAAATGATAAAGATTTAATGGAAGCTTTAGAAAGACTGGCTAATAAATAATTTTAAAAAAACACCTATTGGTGTTTTTTTATTTATTCATTTTTTTAAAAACTGATTTTGCTAAAGTAATTAATATCGAAATTGAATGCACATTAACAATCGCATCTGCATAATTTTGTAATTTAGCTCCTGCTTCAGAATTTTGTAATTCACTAATATCAGACATCGTTTGAACTTCACTAATCATATCTTGTTGTTTGTATACAGCAAAATACTTTTCAATCGCTTTAATTGAATCATACTTTTTATCTCAAGATTTTGCATCTTCTAAAGTTGCAAATTCAGTAACAATATTTGCTGCATCATGTGGATTTCTAATTAAGAATTCTCTAATAGCATTGATTTCACTTTTCAAAGCACTATTTAATAAATAATCTAAATCGTCAGCGTCAATTTCGCTTAATAATTCATCTGCACCCAATTTATTCATAATTGATTCAGTTTTAACAACTGCTTTTTGAATTGTTGAGAAAATTGAGCCAAATTGCATTTTTAGCATTGTCTTACCAAATCCTCCACCACTCATCATCATTGACATTAATTGAGCTTGATCCATTGATCCATTCATCATTCCAGCAATATTAACTGCATTATTTTTTAATAAATTAACTAAGTTTTCAAAAGTGTTTATTTGATTGATTTGATTCACCAATTCAGTAGTGTATTCATTTATCTCATCTGTTTTAGGTAAAAATTGAGCCACCATTGGATTATCAGCCATTCCTGAATCATTAAATTGTGTTTTAATTTCCAATGATTTTTCATAAATTTTATCAATCGAAGTTTTAATTAGTACTTCAACAAGTAATTGTTTTAATGTTTGATTATTATTCATAATTTTAATTCCTTTTACATTTATAATTATATCAATTGAACAACCATAAAGGAATTGCTATTATATAAATAGTAAAAGGAATATATGAAGCAAAATAGTATTACAAAAATTGAAGATAAATACTATGTAAATAAGCATCAGTATTTCTTAATCGATAAAAAAGAAATTAAATCAAAAATGAGTAAGATTGCTTTTCCAGCAATCATTATGGATACTGAATTTTTTAATAGAAGTCACGATCATAACGAAATGAACAAACAATTATATAGTGAAGAAGACCATGATATTGTTTATGTACTTCAATATTCGTTTGCTCAAAATTTTAGAGAAATTTATACACGTAACAATCGAAAATCCATTAAATCGATGACAATGAGAAGAAATTATAATGATAATCATTATAATTTCATGAAACAATACGACATGACAATTAAAAGTTTTATTAACATGTGTATTAACAAAGGAATTAAAACCTTGGTTTTTGCTGGTGATGCAAATGATGCTAAGATTCTAAAAACTTGAATTAATCGTAATAAACAACTTTTAAATAATAAAAAATCTGAATTATTTATTTTAAATGAAGAGACACATGAATATGATGTAAATACATATGATATTTATGATGTTTTAAATCGAAATATGTCATTTTCTAATTTTGATAAAAATGGAAAACAGTTTTATGATCCTAAAAATTTAAAACCAGGAAGAATGGGTGAAAATACTTTATCTTTACCATCTTTAAAAAAGTTTTTTGACTATATGAGAACTTTGAGTAAAAATGAAAATTTTAAAGAAGATGAAGATATTTATAAATTATGTATTAGTGCTTTAAAATTTTATTCTTATGATGTTGCAACTCTTGAACAACATAACGCTTGAAATAAAGATGTTAAAATGGCAAAAGTGCATTGTTATAATGATGTTTTGAAGTTACTTTATTTAATTGATTTTTTATATGCTTTTATGTTTTTTAGTGATGATAAAAACAAATATATCAAAAATGAGAAAAAAGCTGCACCAAAACCAAGAGCTAAAAAACCTAAAAATGTTGAGACTAAAAACACTTTAACATCAACTGTTAAAACTAAGAAAAATGTAAAAGATTTTAGTACTAAATAACTAAAATCTTTTTTATTTAATGTTATTTAAATTGAATGTTAATATGTATAAATATTTTTTTTAGACAATATTGCTATAAAATGATTTCGAAGGGAAACTACAACCATGGAAAAGAAAAATAAACAAATACGCGAATACATATTAGGTTTAATTGAAAAGAATAAAGAACTTAAAATATTTCAATTACCTAGTGAAAATTTTATTGCAACTAAATTTAAAACTTCAAGAACAACAGCTAGAAAAGAGCTTTCTTTATTACAAAGTCAGGGGATTATTTATTCTGTTCAAGGATCAGGTTATTTTATTTCATCATCTGTAGAATTTTCAAAATTGTATCCTATCGGAAATGAAACATACAAAAAACGTAAAGTTATTTTATTAGATGATAAAAATCTTTTGTTTAAAATTGCAGACAAATTAAGTATTGACATCCATAATTTGTCTAACGAAAATTATTTTTCATATACTAAAATTTTTGAAAACGAAGATGGTGTTCCTAGAATTTGCAACAATTCATATATTTTAAAAAGTGCATTTAAAAATATAGATATTATCAAAATAACAAATTCTTTAATGGGTTTTATTAATGAAAATAATATTAACTTAGATAGACAAATAAACGTTGCAAGTGTTTCAGAATCAAATAAAAGCGATCAAGAATTATTGGGTGTAAAAAACAAAACATTGATTCCGGTTGTTTATGGAACCATAATTTCATCTGATGGACAATACATCGAAATATATGAAAGAAGATATAACCCTGATGATTTTATTCAAAACTGAGTTAAATTCTTTTAGTTGTATATACAACTATTTTTAAGAAAAAGCACTGTATTACAGTGCTTTTTAATTTGTATATACAACTTAATTAATTGAAAACATAATATTTTGGTACTTTATTTTATTAAATATGTATGTGAAAGGAAAATATGGAAAAAATTAATTACAACAAACTTATTGATGGTGAAAAAAATTGAGCTATCGAAGAAACTTCTTTTGATATTAATAATCAAGGAAAATTTGAAACAATTTTTTCTTTAGGAAATGGGTACTTAGGTTTAAGGGCAGTTACTGAAGAAAAATATGAAAATAGACATTATGGGCTTTTTATCGGAGGTACATTTAATTTACCAAAAGGTAATGAAGTGCCCGAGCTTCCTAATGGAGCAGATATTTTAAATATGGAATTTATTATTGATAATAAAAAATTTAGCATATTGGATGGTAACATAAATAATTATTCTAGATATTTAAACTTAAAAAATGGTCAATTAATTCGAGAATTTAATTGAACATCTGAAGATACTAAATTAAACTTCGATTTTAAATTTGAAAGTTTCACTTCTTTTGACAACATACATTTAATTTGTCAAAGAGTAACAATCAAATCTTTAAAAGGTAGTTCTGAAATTACTTTTATTGGAGGCATTGATGGTCAAACAACAAATTCAGGAACACAACATTTTGAAGATTATGATACTCAATTTAAAAATTCTAAAATACAACAATATGTATTTAAAACAGATGAGTCTAAGATATCTTTTTATTATAATAGATCTTTCAATTTCTTTAAAAATAAGAAAAAAATTGAAAAAATTACTAATTATTTATTATCTGTTTATGGTTATGACCGTAGAAAAGTTTTTCAAGAGTTTGATTTAGATATAGAAGAGGGAGAAACTCTTACAATTGAATCGTTTTCAACGGTTGAAACAACAAGAGATTTTGATTGAAATTACAAAGCAGATTATGATGAAATTTTGGAAATTCAATCTAAACATCTAGAAAAAGTATTAAATAATGGTTTTGAAGATGCGCTTTTAAAACATACTACAAAATTTAAAGGAAATTTATGAAAAAATTCTGTTAATATTAAATCTAAAAATGATTTAGATATCTTGTTCACAAGAATGGCAAACTATCAACTTTACAAAGTCACACCTCAATTTGATAAAAGATTAAATTTGGATGCCAAGGGTTGAGTTGGAGAAGAATATAAAGGTCATACATTTTGGGATACTGAAATTTATATTTTACCCTTTTATATCTATACTGATCCGCAAAAAGCACGAGCTCTATTGGAACATAGATATTTTGTAAAACCTTCAGCTCATATTAAAGCAAAATTAAATGGACAATTTGGAGCAATGTGACCTTGAGAAACTTCTTGAGTAGAAGATGGTGAAACATGTCCAACATGAGGAGAAGTGGATTTTAAAACAGGAAAAAGAATGAAAGTATGAGCAGCATTTAATGAATTACACATAAGTGCAGATATTATGTGAGCTATCGATATGTATTTTAGACAAACTAATGATCAAGATTTTATGGATAAATATGGTTATGAAATGTTATTTGATACAGCTATTTTTTGAGCAAACATCGCAAAAGAAAATCAACAAGGAAAATTTGAAATTTTAAATGTAACTGGTCCAAATGAATACAAAGAGAATATAGATAATAATATTTTCACAAATTACATGGTCAAGTATGCTTTGGAAAATACATTACAACACTATTTAAAATTAAAAGAAAACAATCCAAAGTTATTGAATAAAATTTCAGAAAAAATTGGTTTAATAAAACATTTAGATTTAATTATTAAATGTAACGAAAATATGTACTTACCAGAAAAAAATGATAATGGTATCTATCCTGAAAATGACACTTTTCTTAATTTAAAAAATTTGGAGAAAATGAATTATTACAAAGAAAATAAAGGTTCAATTTGAAAAGAATATACAGCGAATGACATTAATGAATATCAAGTCTTAAAACAAGCTGATATTGTTGCATTATTTTATACACATTTAGAAAAATTTGATTTTAATGATGTAATTAACAACTGAAAGTATTACGAAGAAAGAACTTTGCATTCTTCATCTTTATCATTAAGTATGCATTCTGTTACAGCAGCATTAATTGGCGAAAAAAAATTATCATATAAGTTTTTTCAAAAAGCAATTGGTGTAGATTATGGTATGAACATGAACTCTTCAAATAATGGAATTCATACAGCAGCAATTGGTGGAATAATAAAATGTTTAACTGAGGGATTTGGTGGAATTAGAATTAATAATATTTTAGAGATTAATCCTAAGCTTCCATTGGAGATTGAAGAATTAGAATATAATTTTCACTATTTAAATAATAAATTCAGAATAAAAATTACTAATAATGAAATTGTTTTACATAGATTGAGTGGAAATGACAAAATCAAATTTTTAGTTAACAAAGAAGAAAAGATAATAGATAAGAACGAAAAGGAAAAGGAGATAAGTTATTAATATGTCAATAAAAGGATTTATTTTCGATTTAGATGGTGTTATAACCGAAACTGCATGAATGCATTTTGAATCTTGGAAAAAGATGGCTTCTAAAATCAATATTAAACTTTCTACTGAAGACGAAAAATTGCTGCGTGGTGTATCAAGATCTGAGAGTTTAAATTTAATAATTAAAAAATATTCTACTGAAGATTATTCTTTAGAATTTAAACTTGAATTAGAAGATTATAAAAATTCGGAATATATAAAATTACTAGAAAATTTAAATGAAAATTATATTTTGCCTAACGTCTTAGAAATTTTAAAATATCTAAAAAACAAAAATATAAAAATAGCATTAGCCTCAGTATCAAAGAATGCTGTAATGATTATTAAGAAACTTGGAATTTATGAATATTTTGATTATATCGTCGATATAAATAAAGTTACTAATTCAAAACCTAATCCCGAAATTTTTGAAAAAGCAATTGCTGGATTGGAATTGCAAAAAAATGAAGTAATTGTTGTTGATGATTCTGAAATTGGTATGGAGACTGTGGAAAACGGAAATATTAAAAGTATTGGAATAGGTGTTAAAGGTCTTTACTCATTTCCATCAACAAAGGAATTCGGAATAAAAGAACTTAAAAGAATTTTGGAGGAAAATAAAAATGGCTAAAAGTGAATTAATTAAACGATTTGCACAAAGAAAAAGCTATAAGCAAGATCAACAAATAAGTTTGAAACAATTAGTATGACTTGGTTTCAACTATACAGTATCAATGGGATTCACATTAACTTTATCTAAAACTTTTGGTGGAGAAACAGGTGTTGGTGTTCATTTGTTTTGAATCATCATGCTTGGAGCAATTGTTGCTGGTGGAGCAGCTTGAGCATTCGCTAAATGTTCAAATGTTTTTTCAGATAAAAATGGGGGTGCTTTTGAATATACAAGAAGAACTTTTGGTAGATTCAACGGGTGGATGGTTGGTTTTTATCAATATGTTCTAATACCAGTTACTACACCGGCATCAATCCTTGTTATGATAACAATCGCTTTTCAGGGAATGTATGACCCATTAATGTTCGGGAGTGAAGAAAAAACTAGATTGATATTAAACATTATTGCTATTGGAGTTTATATTGTTCTATCATTATTAGTTCTTTTAGGTACAGTAGTATTTAAATGAGCAACTAATTTAACTTCAGGAGTTAAATGAATAATTTTAATAATGGTTTATATATCATCTGTAATAATAATGATTAGAACAAATGGTGAAAATTACAATGAAGCTATCGAAACCGGAGAATTAACTTCACAAAATTTTAATACATCCTTTTCTGCGTTTTTTTACGCTTATACTGGATTTGAAACTTTTTCAACTATAAGTGATAATGTTAAAAATCCAAAGAAAACAATGCCGAAAGCAATTATGTTAGTATTATTTATTGCTACAGCATTTTATATCATTGGATTAGTATTTGTTATGGGTGCTCTTGGTGGTAATGTTTCAGAAAATCCAAATAATCAAATAATTTCAACTGCTATGGGTGGTGGTGCATTGGTGATGGTTGGTATTTCTAATATAGCTGCAAATATTAATGGATTTATGCAAGGAGCATACTATAGTGGTGGTATGTTACAACCTTTAGCTGAACAAAGAATGATTACTACAAAAATTGCAGAAGTTAATAAAAAGAAAAATGTAGCAATCAAAGCATTATTTTTAAATATGATATTAACTGTTTTCTTTGCTGTTTTTTGATTAGTATTACCATATATATTAAATGATGACGGTGTTGATTATACATCTCTTATAGGATTTAATTCTATAGTTACATTTATTATTTATGGATATGTTATTTGCGCAGCACTTTATTTAAGTATAAAACACAAAACAAGTTCAAATATTTTAATTTATATATTGTGAGGTGGAGTATTAGCATTTTTAGGATATCAATTTGTTGCATATTTCATAGAATGAGATACAAATAAATGACAAATATTAACTTTTTCTGTTGTTACTTTGCTTTCTTTATTATGATATTTCTTTGGAGCTACTTTAAACCAGAGAAAAAAATATTTTGAATACAAAATAAGACAATTTGATAAAAAACTGTTAAATTGTTCTAATGAAAAAACTATTAAAAAATTTAAAAATAAGAAAGTATTCGTTCAAGAGCAATTAGACTGAATTAATAATGAAATTGTAACAGGTAAATATGATATAAATAGTCTACCTGATTGAAAAGATACAAACGAATTTAAAGAAATCAAAGAATATAAACTATCAAAAATAAGAACAAAAGAAAGATCTATAATTGACGGTTCATCATTAATAACAACTCCTAAATTTATTCTTGTTTCTAAAATTAAAAAAATTAATAAAAAGATAATGAAGTCAGGAAGCCACACAAAACAAATCGAATTTGATTTTATGACTAAAATAGAAATGAATGAAATAATAAATTCAAATTCTAATTAAACTTATTTGATTTATATATATTAGCAAAAAACACTTTAACATCAACTGTTAAAACTAAGAAAAATTTAAAAGATTTTAGTACTAAATAACTAAAATCTTTTTTATTTAAATAAAAAAATAATTAAAAAATAAATAAGATTAATTAAAATTAAAAAAGTAAATTTTGCTAACAATTTTTAACTTTTTAGATACTATAATCAAATCGATTAGTAGTGATGCTAATCGCAAGGAGTAAGTTATGAAATTAAATTTGAAGCAGTTTAAAACTAAACCGCTAAATGATTTAAATGATTCAAAGCTTATTGAAAAAATTAAAGAACTTGAAGAAATTGATTATTCTAAATTAAGCAGTCCTGATTTACCATTCTTCCATCATGGATATGTTCATACTTTTGGTGTGATAAGAGACTCACTAAGATGACAATGACGTAAACAATTAGTTGCTGGAATATTAGCAGGAATATTTATTGGTGTTGCTTATGTTGCTGTGGTTTTTGCAACAGCATCAATCGACAATGTATCAGTCAAAAAACTTTTAACTGGGACATTGTTTTCTGGAGTAATCTTGTTAATCGCATTTTTAGGTGGTGGATTTTTAACAGCTTATTTTTGAATGAATAAACTGTTATTTACTAAAGGTGAACGATGAAAAATATACTTAAAAGCTTGTGGATTAGTATATTTAGGTAACATTTTAGGTATTGGAATATTTTCAGCATTACTATTATTATCAAAAACATTTGGACAAGCACAAATTCAAATGATTCAAGATTCACTTATCTATGGAAAAATGTATGGATTGGGTGATCAATTGAAATCTGGAGGACTAAGTAACATTACAATATCAATTGTGTTTAAAGCACTCGGCTTTGTATTTGCTTCTGCAATTTTATGTAATTTTTTAGTTTGTTTAGCTGCTCAAGGCGCTAAATCAACAAAAGGAAATGTAGTTGCTTCTATGATTATGAACTTATTAGTCATATTTTATTTTTCATTGGCAGGATATCAACATACAGTAGCTAACTGATTCGGTGCTTGATTCGCCCTATTGGGACCAATTAGTGGAACAGGCTTTACTCTGGATGTTAATGCAGGTTGATTATTCATAGTGATTAATATCATTCCAGCATTTTTTGGTAATTGACTTGGTGCAACAATCATGACTTGATTTATTGCCATTTTCAATAAAGAATTTGAAGTATTATTAATTAAAAAATATCGATTACAAGATTTAAAAATGGAATTTGATAATCGTCAAAATAGTTAAAAGCTTACAAATCACCTGCTCAGGTGATTTTTATTTTTCACATACTTCAAATTAAGTTATAATTTTATATATAAGGAGCGTCTATGAAGAAATGTATCGGTTGTGGTAATGTTTTACAAACAGAGAGTCAAAAAAAGACTGGTTATGCAGTTAAATTAGAAAATGACTATTGTTTAAGATGCTTTAGAATTAAAAATTATAATGATTTAGTTGATCAAGACATTAATCAGGATCAGTTCATTGAAAACATTAAAGAAATTTCAAAATCAAAATCTAAAAAAACTTTTTATTACATTGTTGATATTTTTGATTTAGAAGGTACTAGAATGCTAGAACTTGAACAAGTTATTTCTAAACACAATGTAATTATTGTGGTTAATAAAATTGATTTAATGCCAAAAGCTGTTAAATTATCAAAAATTAGACGTTATGTTGCAAATGAGTTTAAAAACTCTATATTAAAAGATGCCAAAATTGTATTAACAACAACAATGAAACAAAACTTTGTAACTCCACTATTAAATATAGTTTTAAAAGATGGCAACGAACAATATTTTGTTGGAGTTTCTAACGTTGGTAAATCTTCAATTATTAATGCAATTTTGAAAGCGAACAATTTAATTCCGAAAATTTTAGAATCAAAATATTTCAATACAACTTTAGATATTATTGAAATTAAATTAAATTCAAAAGTCTCAATGTTTGATACTCCTGGTGTTGCAAGAGTTAACTCAATTGCTAACATTATGGAAACTAAAGATTGAGAATATTGTTATTTTAAAAAAGAAATTAAACAATTTACTTTCCAATTAAATTCAGAACAAACGATTTTTTTTGCGGGATTAGCATGATTTGATTTTTTAGGAGAGGGTAAAACAAATTTCCATATTTATACTAATAAAGAGATTGATTTACATCGTACAAAAACAACTAATAGCATCGATTACTGAAATAAAAATAGAGACATTTTATCACCAACAATTATTGATGATAAATTTAAAAAACACTATTTTGAATTTACTGATGCAGTAATTGGCAAAGAATACGATATTGTAATTTCTGGTTTGGGATGAATTCATTTTATTGTCGAACATCCAATGACTATTGTGGTTAATATTCCAAAAGAAGATAATCAAGTTTTAGTTTATAGTAGAGATCCATTAATTTAGTAAAAATATATTATATAATTAAATTGTCTTCTGGGTGGCACGCCTACGCGGACTTTAAATGCAATGACACAAATGTGTAACAGCAATTTATTTGCTGTTTTTTTTATTTAAAAACAAAAAAAGGATTGCTCCTTTTTTATCTCAATATTTCTTTAAGTTTTTCAAGGTCGTGAGAATCATTTGATGTTAATTGAATCATAGATTCTGTTCCACCGCCATTAAATTTAGTGTTTTCTAAAATATTTGCTAAAAGTAATTTTAAATTAATATCTAAGTTTTTATTTCTCATTAAAATTGTATTTACACCTGCTGATGACTTATTAATAAAAACGATCACTTTTTCTGGGTTATGAGATACTTCTTGTGAAATTTTAGATAAAAACATTTTATTAGTATATAAATCTTCTGCAGTTTCTAAAATTAAATAATTACCAACTGAATTGAATTCAAAAGTAGATTGATTGATTTTTTGTACTAAATCACGCTCTAATTCTTTTAAATATTTATTAACGATCAAGATGATTTCATTATGGATTTCATTAATTCTTTTAATTGATAAGTAATTTCATTGGTTAAGTAATGATTCAGCTTCATTTAATAACTCTTTAAAATCGTAGTTTATATTATTGTTCACACCTCTATTAATGGTTGCTTTAATTTCTTCTAAACGAGTATTTAACTTAGCTGTAAAGTATTCATTAGCATAATCAGGATTTGATGTCATTTCAATTAAAGTGCGTTTTGAATTTTTATCAAAATCTAAAAATCAAGTTTGCTTAATTTCACCAGTTGAATCTACATGAGTTCCACTACATGGTTCAATTACAATTCCAGGAAATTCAACCATCCTTACTAATTCATCACCACTGATCTTAGTAAATTCATATAAATATTCTTTTTCAATCGCTTCAGCTTGAGTTACGTTGAAAATATTTGACTTAATATTTGCTGGAATGATTTCATTATTAAAAATATTAGTTACCTTCATAACCAAATCTTCAGTTAGTAATTCATCGTTTTCAAATTGAAGTTGATATTTATATTTGTCTAATTTACTTCCAATTTCATAAATGTAATGACCAACATTTTTTATAGTTGATTGTCACATAATATGTATTGAGGAGTGATTAATTGAAGTTAGTCGTCTTCATTCGCTATCAACTTTGGTTTCAACTACATCACCGATTTTTAATATTTGATCTCCTAAATTAATTTGATGAATGAAGTAACCATAAACCAGATCTTTTCTAACATCGATTACATCAAATTGCTGATTTTTAAATTTAATTATTCCTTGATCAGAAGCTTGTCCACCAGACATTGCATAAAAAGGAGTTTTATCAAAGAACACATATCCCTCACCAGTTAAAGCTTTAACTGACTGATAGTTACTATCAAATAATTCTAAAACAGTTGACTTTGTTTTTAAAGTTTCATAACCAACAAATTCAGTTTTATCAAAATTAAACTTTTCATACTCTTTAAATTTTTCCATATCTTAATTTCCTTTTCTTTTAAAAATTATACATTATCAAATCTCAAAACCAAATTTAGATAATTAAGTATTTTTAATTTAACTAATACTAATTAAAATTGTTTATTTTAATGTATTTTCAAATTAGCAAACCACCATCAATTAGGTTAAAATATTTATAAAGGAGTTTATTAAAATGAGTGAAAAAGAATATGATACTTTAGATAAAATTATTCCTAAAATTAATGAGTATGCTAAAATTAAAAAAGAGCGTGAATTAACCGAATCAGAAATTAAGCATAGAGATATTTTAAGACAAAGATATTTAGAAATATATCGTGCTGGTTTCATTGATCAATTAAAATCAATCAAAGTAGTTGATGAAAAAGGCAATGACGTTACACCTGAAAAACTAAGAAAACTAAAAGAGGAACAACACTAAGATGAAAATAAATAAAGATATTAATCTAAATGCAATGAGAATATTAGGAGTTGAAGCAGTTAATAAAGCCAATTCTGGTCACCCCGGAATTGTTTTAGGAGCAGCACCAATTGTTTACACATTATTTACAAAAATTATGAAACATAATCCAAGTAATAGTAAATGATTTAACAGAGATCGTTTTATATTATCTGCAGGACACGGTAGTGCAC
The DNA here is from genome assembly GCF_000702725.1 of Mesoplasma photuris ATCC 49581. Taxonomy (GTDB): domain Bacteria; phylum Bacillota_I; class Bacilli_A; order Mycoplasmatales; family Mycoplasmataceae; genus Tullyiplasma; species Tullyiplasma photuris. The sequence continues at coordinate 72,252 of NZ_JNJI01000003.1, forward strand.
TATTATATTCAGCATTACATTTATCTGGATATGATGTAACGATTGAAGATATGAAAAGTTTTAGGCAATGAAAATCTAAAACTCCTGGTCATCCAGAATTAGGAATGACTGATGGGGTAGAGGTTACAACTGGTCCTTTAGGTCAAGGAATTGCTATGGGAGTTGGTATGGCTTTAGCTGAATCAGTTCTTGAAGCTAAATTCAATACTGAAAATCACCAAATCATTGACCACCACACTTATGTTTTATGTGGTGATGGGGATTTACAAGAAGGTGTTTCATATGAAGCAATTTCATTTGCTGGAAAAAATGAATTAAATAAATTAATTTTAATTCATGATTCAAATGATATTCAATTAGACAGTAAAGTAAGCGACGCTATGAGTGAAAACATGGCGATGAGATTTAAAGCTGCTAATTGAAATGTTTTAAAAGTTAAAAATGGTGAAGATGTTCAAGCGATTGAAAAAGCAATTTTAAAAGCTCATAAATCAAAAAAACCAACTTACATCGAAGTAAAAACCGAAATCGGAATTGGTGCTAAAAACTCAGGAACTAGCGAAGTGCATGGTTCTCCATTAGGAGCTGGAATTATTGATGTTAAAAAAGCAATGAAATGAACTGAAGAAGAATTTACAATCCCTGCTTCTGTTTATGAATTTTATAAAGAAGTAGCTTTCAAAAATGCTGAAATTAATACACAATGAGATAACTCATTTAAAGAATATAAAAAAGTTAACAAAAAATTAGCAACAGAATTAGAAAATGCTTTAGCTGGTGAAATCACTATTGATTCAGAAAACTTATTAAAAGCAATTCCTGCTAAAAAAGAGGCAACAAGAGTAAGTTCTGGAAATATTTTTAATGCTATTCAAGCAAAAAATACAACATTGGTTGGTGGAAGTGCTGATTTAACTTCATCAACAAAAATCGCAGGAATGAATGGTAATTATTCTCCTGAAAATCGTAAAGGTAAAAACATTAAATACGGTGTTAGAGAATTTGCAATGGCCGCTATAAATAATGGAGTGGCCGCTCATGGTGGAGTTACACCTTTTGCATCAGGATTCTTTGTCTTTGCTGACTATATGAAACCAGCAATCAGATTGTCTGCAATAATGGATTTACAAACATTAAATATCTTCACTCACGATTCAGTAGCAGTTGGAGAAGATGGTCCTACTCATCAACCAATTGAACAATTAGCAATGTTAAGATCAATTCCTAACCACGTTGTTATTAGACCTGCTGATTATGCAGAAACAGTTGCAGCTTACGAAATTGCTTTAAATAATAAAAAGGGACCAACAAGTATTGTTCTAACACGTCAAGACTTAGAACAATTACCTCACAAAAATGTAATAAGTGAAGTAAATAAAGGTGCTTACTTAATAGTTAATGATAAAAATGCTACAATTACATTGTTAGCTTCTGGATCAGAAGTTTCATTAGCTATAAAAGTAAAAGAAGAATTAGCAAAAGATGGCATAATTGCAAAAGTTGTATCAATGCCATCAACTAACTTATTTGAAAAACAAACTAAAAAATATAAAGATTCAATTATTGATCGATCAACATTAAGAGTTTCAATCGAAATGGGAGCAACAATGGGTTGAGATAAGTATATTGGAGAAGATGGTTTAGCATTCGGTATTGATCGATTTGGTGAATCAGCTCCTGGTGATTTAGTAATTCAAAAATTAGGATTCACACCAGAAGAAATTTCAAAAGAAATTATGAAAAAAATTAGATAGGAGAATACACATGATATTAGCAACAACATTTTCAGCTGGAGGATTAGCTGGTATGATTATTGGGATAATTATCGGTGCATTATTAATTGGAGGAATCGCTGGTTTCTTCATTACAAAAGCAATGGTAAAAAAACAATTAAAAGAAAACCCACCAATCAATGAAGCACAAATTAGAGCTATGTATATGTCAATGGGAAGAAAACCTTCTGAAGGTGACATCAGAAGAACTATGAATGCAATGAAAAAAGGAAAATAAGCAACAGCTTATTTTTTTTAATGTATAATAATATAAACAGAAAGGAGAATATACATATGACAAATCAAGCATTGATTAAATCATTACTTGTTCAATTAGCTAAATTAGCTACAAGTGATAAAATTAGTAAAAAAGATATTATCAAAGTTAATATGTTGTATTCAACTTTAACTTTGATGTCAATGATGAAAACTAAAAATCCAGATTTAATGAAATTAGTTAAATTGGAAAGTAAAAATTTAAATTTAAATGTTAAACCTTTAATTAAGGAGAAAAATAAAAAATAAACTTCGGTTTATTTTTTTTAGCAAAAATAAACGAATTTATAAGTGGAGATATAGTTGAATTAGTGCGAGAATCAAAAAATAAATTAAGTAAATACAATTAATTCAAAGAAAAGAAGAAGTATAAAATTAAATATTTAAAAAAAATAAATAAAAAATTAGTTTATAAGTAAACTAATTTTTAAATTCTATATTAAGTTGATTTGTGAAATCTTCTTTGGTGTTTGTGCTAACTTGTTCGAAATTTTTTCAAATGCAATCTTCGATTCCGATTTGATTTAAAATAGATTTAATTAATATCGAATTTACTGGATCACCAAATTCTTCACATAAAGCTTTAGTTGTTCTTTGACTTGTAGTATAAATGATAGCACTTTTAATGCAATCTAGTTTTTTAACTAGATTGCCGTTTTTATATTCTCAAGCAAACCCAGATTTAAAAACTAAATCCATAAATCCCTTTGTGCTTGCGGGCATCAAGCTTCATCAAATTGGAAATATCATAATTAATTCATCTGATTCTAATAAATACTTTTGATATTTTTTAATATCATCTCTGCTAGTTTCACCTTTACTATATAATGCCAATTCTTCTAAAGAATAAACAGGATTAAAATTATCTTTATGAAAATCGACTAAATTGTATTCTTTACCTTCTTCTTTTAGTTTTTTGATTACTCTATTTAATATTTCTTTATTCAAACTACCATCATAAGGATGGTCAAATAGTATCGTTGTCTTTTTCATTTTCAATCTCCAATTTATATGATTATTTTGTTATGCTTTTTTTTATTTTGCTTAGCAATTTTATTATCTAATTTTATTTTATTTTTATAAGCGCGTTTTTCTTCTGGTGTCATTTTTTCAAAAGTAATTGGCTCAGTTTTTGCTTTGATACGTTTCATATTAGGAAAATGTCTTCAAGCAAGAATTGACATTCCAATAATAACAACAACTTGCATTTCTAACATTCCTGTTGCATAAGGTACAATTCCAGCATCAATCATGTATTGTGATTGGTTAATCGCTTTATGGAAAGCATTAAATCAAGCGAAAATGTAACCTTGTTCTCACGGACCTTGGTTTCAAACATCGTAAGCATTTCATAAATTTTCTGGTCTGTACATAGCACTTACATCAGTTATACCATGAATGTAAGGTATTCAAATCAAAGCACCAACAACCAATGCACCAGCAATTGAAGCGATACTTACTTTACGAGTAAGAGCTGCTAATGAAAATCAAACTATTAAAAATATTATTAAGTATAGATAGTTAATTACAAATAATAACCCTAGGAAACAACTAACTGCTTTACCACCTTTGAATTTATAGTATATGGGGAAACAATGTCCTATTAAAACAAAAATCGCTGGTATAAAATAACTGGTTTGTGAAAATAATTCATTTGGGATAGCTGATAAACCAACCGCTACTAAACTAGTTATTACAACTTTAAAGCCATCCAATACAACGGTTAAAAACCCTCAACCCTTACCAATTAATCTTGTTGTATTAGTAGCACCTGCGTTTCCAGAACCAGTTGTTCTAACATCAATTCCTCGTCTAATATTAACAATAACGATTGATCAAGATATACCACCAATGAAATATCCAACAATACACGCCAGTATTGTACCTAAATAAAACATATATACTCCTTTGTTTTCTCTATTTATTATTATAAAATAAATAAGATTAAATACAAATAAAAGGAGCGATATTATGAGTAAAAGATTTAGTGAATTGATAAGTATTGAAATGATCGCTCAAAGCTTATTCACTCAAGATGTGGAGTTAATGGATGTTGTTCCTGATGAACAAGTTTCTAATTACGCTAAGAATGAATTAAAATTAATTTATAAGAATAGTGATAAAATAAATGAAGTGGTTGACCAATTGGCAACATTAGCTGGTAAGTTAGCAGATAATAAAGATATTTCTTCTTATTTATATATTGACCAATATTGATCACGCTATTGATATTTAAATATGGTAAATAAAAATTATCTTAAATATACAAATGACTTTACTGAAGAACAAATTTTAGAAGAAGCTGGTTATACGTTTATAGATGTTTTTGCACCATTCTTTATTAATCTGATTGATCAGGAATTAAGTAATTATTTGGAAAACGTTATTAACAAATTAGACATAAGTGATTGAAATTTAGAAGTATCATCTAAATTAAATAAAATGGTTAATAACGGAATTGTTGCTGTTGAAGTAGTTGACAAAATTCAGTATGCAGAAGATATCATGGTTTATTTAAGTGATATGCAAGCTTTATTTGATAAATTGAACCTTGATGAAAATAATGATGATCATAATTTCTTCGTTTCTGAATCAAGACAACTAAGAACAAATTTATCAACATTAATTATCTTGATTCAAAAAGTGTTAGAAAAAATTATGATTGTAACGGAGGCTAAAAAATGCAAGTAGACCAAAATAAAACAGTTGAAGAATTATTAGAGGAAAATGAAATTCTTAAATCACAAAATGTTGAATTTGAAAAAATAGTTAAAGATATTAATAAAAAAATCATTTCTAAATTTTGATTATTATGATTAATTCCTATTGTTGGATGAGTTGTATTTGTAGCAATCACTTCTAAAAGAAGGCTACAACCAGAATTTAATGATGCTTTAGTAAAAGTAAAAACAGAAATTGCGACAAATGAATTTAAAATAATGTTAAATAACGCAAGAATCGAAAAAATTAAATAATCGTTGAATAATATTCTCAAATGAGATATTATTTTTTTATGGAGGAATATATGGAAAAAAGAAATATTGATGTACCAATTTTATTTAAAGTATCATTTATATTAGGAAATGCTGTTAAATATGTAAATGCAAAAATGAATCAAAAAGAAAATTTACCTAAAATTCATTTTTTAATTTTCATGTTGATTTTTTTAAAGCCAGGAATTAATCAAAATAAAATATCACTTGCCTTAGAAGTTGATAAAACAACTTTAAGTCGTATTATCATTAGATTAAAGGAACTTGGTTTAGTAACAAAAATTATGGATGCTAATAACCGTAGAAGTACAATTTTAAACGTAACTAAAAAAGGAGAAGCTTTAGCAAAAGAATTCACAATTCATTTAAACGAATATAAAGAAAAGATATTTACAGGAATTAATAAAAATATTTTGGATCAAGTTGAAAAGACTGTTAATATTCTTTTAGAAAATATTAAAGACCAAAAGTTAACATTTGAAGAGGAATATTTTAACTTTTAGAAAGATAATTTATGAAAAGAAATAACAAAAATGATAAAAGTATTTCTACTAGATTCAAAAATTGAATTTCTACTTTCCGAGAAGCAACAGTTGTTGAGTTTGAATCAAGAATTTTTATGTCTTGAAAAAGAATTATTAAATTCGTAGGTATTTCATTAGTCCCAATCATTTATGGTGTTGTTTGTGTTCTTGCTTTTTGAAATCCATTAAGTGGAATAGGAAATGCACCAATCGCAATTATGAATAATGACAATAGTATTATTTTAGTAACATCTCATGATGGAAAAAATTTAAAAATGGGTGCATTAGAAGATGAAAATGGTGAAATACTTGGAGTGAATGCTGATCAAAAAACAATGAATCAATATTTATATAATTTACAAAATGGTTTTGATTATACAGGTGAAAATATATTAGAAACTGTTAATTTAAATAGTAGTTCTACTCCAATTAATGTCGGAGAAAAAACAAAATTTCAAATAATTGATGTTTGATCAGTTATTAAAGAAAAACTTTTACCTAAAACAGATGAAAATATAAAAGATGAAGATTATATTTTTTCAACACCAGTTTTAGGAGATAAAACTGCTTTAACTGAAATACATTACATTACTAACTCACAAGAAATTGAGAAAGAATGACAATCAACTAAATATTATGGTCAATTAAAAATTGAAAAAAATTATTTAGCTAATTTAGTGGGATATTTTGGTACTTTAATATCTGGTGATGATAATAGTAAAATTGTTGTTGAACCAGGACAAACACCAGTTGAAGAATGAATAGAAATTTTAGAAAAAAATAAAATGCAGTTATTCACTACATTTGAAAGAAACTTCATGTTCGGATATTTAATGGACACATTTATGTCATTTGCTGATGGAATTGTTTTAAGATCAATACCAACTCTAGCAACAAATTTCTTAAGTGGATCTTTATTAAATTCACTTTCAACTAGTGGATGAATTTTGAACGAATCAATTAAACACGAAAATGAAATTCATTCAGAAATAAAATATAAAGATGATAAAGATTATATTTTAACAACTTCAGCTATTTTTAATGACAATCAAATAAATAAAAAAATGGCTAAATATTCAATTTTTGGAAACTATAAAAATGGTGAAACTCTACAAGAAGAAGATTATGGTATTTTTGCTAATTCATTAAAAGGAATTGTTGATTTAGGAGCTGATGTAATTAAAGATCTTTTAGAAAAATTATTACCAAACGCATCAGTTACTATTCATAATATTTTAAATGGAATTGTTGATATTATTATTAAAAACCAAAATCACATAACTTCTTTAAATTCAATTGGATACAAAATGTTTAATATTGGATCAACAGAATTTACAGATGAAGAAAACAAAATAATTGATTTTATCGGTCAAAAGATTTTCAAAATTAATGGTGATGAATTGAAAGAAGCTTTATTAAAATTCCAAAAAATCGATATAAGAAAAAATTACACAAAGCAAGAATTTGAAACTGTCGTTGATAGTGGTGTTCTAGCTAATACTGATTTGTTTTTTGGTGCAACTACTTTTAAAGAAATTCCTACCTTAATTATTGATAAAATTTCAGATGATATTACTGGAGGTTTATCACCTGATAGTATCATCGGAATTGAAATTCAAGGAAAAGAATTTGGACTATATGGAATTGGGTTAGGAATCTTCTTTTTAGTAATTGGACTATGAGTTGGTGTATTAATGCAAACATTTGTATTTGATAGAGGAAAACGTTTAGCCAAAGCAAATGCAAAACAATGATATTTATCTAAAACTGCAATGATGATTACGACCGTGATTATTCAAGCAACTCTTGAAATATGAGTTGTTTACGCAGTTGGTTGACATATATTAGGATTTTCTACAATGTGTCTAATATGGCTATGATTTATGGCCGCTGGAGTAATGTTTGTTATCTTGATTCAAGCCTTTTGATTCTTAGTCAAAGATGAAACGGTTGGTAAATTCTTAGTCGTTGTAATCATGGTATTATCACTTGCTGCTGGTGGTGGTACTTTCCCAGCATTCTCACAATTAGAATTCTTCCATATTGCTGGATACTTTGTTCCGTTTACATATGTTATAAAAGGATTTACAGCAATTGTGTATGGAACCACAATACCAAGTGGAGTTACTTTAGATACACAATTAGAAATACTTAAAAACTTTGGAATGTTCTTCGTTTATATTGTTCCATTACTAACATTAGGATTATTAGTTGGAGCAAAAAACAGACTTAGAGAAATGAATTACGGTAAATATTCAGGTAAAAAGGTAGTAATTGCTATGGAAGCTTTAGGAAGAGATGTTTCTCATTTTAGAATCAATGTTTCTAAACCTAATGCTAAAAAAATTAAATACAAATATGATTGAAAAGCTTTACCAAATGAATTTGATCAAGAACTATATATGAAATCAAGAGAGCTTTTTCCATTCGAAGGTGAGTTCAAATGACACAAAAATAAAAAACATGATTTTGTTCAAAAACCAAATTACTCTGATGAAGATCAAATATCTAGAAATGAATAAGAGGGAAACCTCTTTTTTGTTTTATCAAATCTTGGAATTGTATTTAGGCAAAATTGAATAAATGAGTAAAAAGTAAAGGTTGTGTTAAAAATAAAAATATTAATTTATGCAAAGCATTATTTTAACAAAACAAAATTAATATAAACAAAAAAATATTTTGAATAAAATTTTATGCTTTAATCATAAACGAAAGAGGTATAAATGAAAAAAGCGGGATTTTGAAGAAGATGAATAGCTAATTTGATCGATCTTTTATTAATAATTGTAACAATTGGTATAATGCTTATTGTCAATATAATTAAGTTTTTTAGAGGGAAACCAACATTTGGTAAAAAAACAGTTGGTATTTCTTATTCAGATAAAACAAGACAAGGAAAGTTATTTGGTTGCTTAATTTTACAATTCTTTTTACTTTTATTATTAGTTACAATAATTATTAATATTATTAAAATAGTTACTAAAAATGGTTCTTTTGCTGAAAATTGAGCAAATAACTTTTTAAAAATTGATTAATTAAATTATTAAAAATACATAAAACAAATGCATGGCATTTGTTTTATTTTTTTTAAATTGAAAGAGTGTGTTATAATTTAAAACATAATTGCGATTTAAATTTTGAGGAATGTTTTTTTATTTCAATTATAAAAAGAAAGAGATAAAATGAAATTTAATGAACTAAACTTACATGAGGATATTTTAAAAGCCTTAGAAAAAAACAAATTTAATGAACCTACAGAAATTCAAATCAAAGCAATTCCTGTATTTTTAGAAGGAAAGGATTTATTTGGTAAATCATCAACTGGTACAGGAAAAACCGCAGCCTTTGTTTTACCAATATTAAGTCAATTAAAATTAAACTTAAGAAAACCACAAGCTATTATTATGGCACCAACTAGAGAACTTGCATTACAAATTATGGATCAAGTTAAAATGTTTTCATCAAAAATGAAACACATTAATGTAGTGCCGATTATCGGTGGAGCACCAATGCAAAATCAAATCAACAGATTAAGAGATGCTCAAATTATTGTTGGAACACCTGGAAGAATTAACGACCACATCAATCGTAAAACAATTTGATTAGAAGATGTTCGTACAGTTATTTTAGACGAAGCTGATGAAATGTTGAAAATGGGATTCAGAAATGAAATCGATGCTGTATTTGAAGGTGTAGATCCAACTGGACAAGTTGGACTATTCTCAGCTACAAATAATGCAAAAGTGATGCAAATTGCTGATAGATATTTAAAAGATCCTGTTGTTGTTGAAATCGATAACGTAATCGAGGTAAACAACAACATCGAAAATACTTTTGTTTTCACAAAAGGATTTGACAAAAACGAATTATTATTAGCAGTATTTGAAAAACACGAACCAAAACGTTCAATTATTTTTTCAAATACAAAATCAATGACTGATAAAATTGCAAAAGTTTTAAGAGACGCTGGAATTAAAGCGGTTGTTATCAACGGTGATAAAAAGCAATCTCAACGTTCAAGAGCAATTCAACAATTTAAAAATAATGAATATCAAGTATTAGTAGCAACTGACGTTGTTGCTCGTGGAATTGATATCACTGGTATTGATTACGTAATCAATTACGATATTTCAATTGAAGATGAACACTTTGTTCACCGCATTGGACGTACAGGAAGAAACGGAACAACAGGATCATCAATTTCATTCATTCCCAATATTCCAACAATTAATCAAATGAAATCAATTCAAACTAAATATAAAATTGTAGTAACTGAAATTGATGCTGCTGAATATGGTGTGGAGAAAAAGAAAAAAGAAGCAAGTGGTCAATCATCTAATAAGATGGGAAATAACGGAAACTTTAGAAGTTCTAGATCTAAAAATGATTCTGGTCGTGGTGGAAGTAGAAATGGTCGTAATGACAGAAATTCTAGCAAAAGTTCAAAAAGTGGATCTAAAAATGGATCTAATGGATATGGTAGAGGCAAATCAAGTGATGGGTCAAAACCTAAACAAGGAAACAATTTTAAATCAAGTGATCAAAAAAGATCGAATGGTAAAAAGAAATCAAATTCAGATACAAGAATTAAATGATAATAAATAAAAACAGCCATTAAAGCTGTTTTTATTTTGGAAAGGAATTTATTAATCATTTTTCACTACAACATAGTAAGATAATAGCAAGAGGAATTTATGAAAAGAATTATTGAACCAATTGAAAATTATAAAAATGAAGTTAAACCAACACTTGAAACAGAAATTCAAAAAATGGTTCAAACAAAAATTGAAAAATCAAATATCGATTTAGAACAAAATAAGAAACAAGTAGCCGAAATTGATGAAACAACTAATTTAATACTTAGTCTTTCAAAAAATAAATCACTTTTAAAAACTTTTAGAATAATTTTAATAATATTGGGTATTGGTGCTTTGATATTGGCAATTTCGGGGTTTTATTCACTTACTTCTACAGTTTATGAAAAACCAACTTTATTTCAATTGCTTGCGACTATTTTAGGAAGTACAATTGCACTATTTTCTTTATTTTTCACCATCTTTTATTTAAATAAAAAAATTAAAGGTATCAATTTATCATTAGCAGATGAAACTGAATTAAATAAAAAATTAATTGATCAAGCTACAAAAAGCATAGCTGCTTTTTGTGAACAATTTCAACCAGAAGATACTTTAGAAATACTAAACAGAGCTGTGCCACAAATCAAATTAGATAAATTTAATACAGCTAAAAGAATGTCAGAAATGTTTGAAAGAGGATTTCCTGATCACAGTTTTGACAATGATATAACAACCAGATTTATACAAAGTGGAATTTTTGGTGAAAATCCTTTTATGATTTATAAAATTAATAAACATAAAATGAGCAGCGAAACTTATGTTGGATCAATTGTTATTTCCTGATCAGAAACATACACAAATACTCAGGGAGAACCTGAAACTAGAACAAGAACCCAAACATTAACCGCATCCTACACAGCACCAAAACCTTCTTATCAATTTGTTGATATTTTAACTTATATAAATGAATCGGTTCCGAGTGTTGATTTTGATAGAACAGTTGGTAAATATACTACGGAAAGAAAAATTGAAAAGAAATCAAAAGATATGAATATCGATTTCAATGCAATGTCCAATATTGAATTTGAATCAAAATTTAATGCTAAACGAAATGACGAAATTGGATTTAGAACACTTTTTAGTGCGCTAGCTCAAGAAAATATAGTCAAGTTAATTAATACTAACGATGAAGATGTTCAAGGAGACCATTTTAATTTTTGGAAAGAAGAAAATATTTTTTATATAACTTCTGATTGTTTAAACACAAATTTTGACTATAAAAATAAATATTATAGTCATTATAGTGCTCAAAAAGTAATTGATAAGTTTAAAAAATTTAATGAAAACTATATAAAAAACATTTATTTTTCTTTATCACCAATTATGGCAATACCAATTTTACAAGAAACATCATTAAGTGATTTATACACTTTTAATGAAAAAGATAAAATAAGTTATCAAGAAGCCGAATATTTAGCTCATTCAATTGATCCTCATCAGTTTTTTGGCAAAGATGTTGATGCTGAAGTTATTTGAAAAATAAGTAAATCAGATAATGATGAAAATACGATTGTGACAGGAATGAGTTATAACGCTTATGAACGAGTTCATCTTTCTCAACAATATGGACAAGATGGTGAATGACATACAGTTCCGGTTATATGATACGAGTACATTCCGATTGTTGCAAGTAAAGACATAAAGTTGGCGGATTTGAATGGCGTTTAACTTTATAGTGATAATATATAGATAAATAAGGAGTCAATATGGCAAATAAATTAGATGAAGTAACAGGAAATGTTAATACACAAGGAAGAGATATAAATGTTATTGAAAAACAATTACCAATGGAAGTTGGGACAGGAAGTAAAGTTTTTGAAATTATTTTATGATGTTTACTAATCATTCCTGGATTAATCTTTATGATTATGAAAATCAGTAAAAGAAATTATTTTTATAGTTTAGAGCAAAAAATTCAATCTGGAGCATCTGAAATTGATAATACATTAGAACAAAGAGTGATTGTTATGGAAAACTTAGCATCACTTGTTGCAAAATCAGTCGATTTAGATAAATCAACAATGACTGAAATTGCTGCTTTAAGATCAGGAGCAACTCATAATGATGTTCAAAGAAATGAAATTTCAAAACAAATCGATAATGTTTCAAATAAAATTAATTTGGCATTTGAAAACTATCCTGATTTACAAGCTCATGAATCAATCAAAAATGCAATGCAACAAAATATTGTTTTACAAAGAGAAATCTCAGCTGCTAGATCAAATTACAATAGTTTGGTTAGTCGTTGAAATCAAGATATTCAAGTTTGACCAACTGCAAAAATAGTTGCAGCTAAAGAAGGATTTACAACAAGAATTCCTTTTACAACTTCAGCAGAAATTAAAGCATCAGCTCGAAAAAACTTCTTTTAAAAATAGTAAATAAATATTTGTGCTAAAGATTAGTTTAGACTAATCTTTTTTATTTGAAAAGCTTGTGTAAAATACATTATAATTTAATTAAAGAGGATATATGAAAAAAATAAATTATAACGAAATGTTAATGATGTTATGAAATCAATCACCAACAGTTGCTGCTATTGGTGATTGAGGTAACTGAACTAATCAAGAAAAAAAATTATTTGATAGTTTATTAAAAACTGAAGAATTAGAAAAAGCAATCATTTTGATAAGCGATAATTACAATATTGAAAATACAATATCAGACAATATTGTTTTAAAATACGCAAGCGACCACGATATTAAATTAATTAATTGAAATTGTATGAAAGGTTTTGAAAGAAGCTATCAAAAAATAAAAAATGATTTAAATATTCGTAAGATTATTGTTAAATCTAACCAAAGTGATTTAAATCTTATTATTGAAGCTTTCGGAAAAGAAAATGTGATCGTTATTGATGTTGAAGCACAAGATTTAAATGATTTAAATCTTAAAGCAATGAAAGAAGCTTTATTAACTGGTGATTTAGAACAATATAAAAAATTATCTGGTGGTAATTTTACTTTTACTGGTCATGTTGTTAAAGGTAAACAAATCGGAAGACAAATTGGTTTTCCAACAGCTAACATTAATACTGAACATAAACTAAAAATTATTCAAGGTGTTTATTGAGTTAAAGTAACTTTACCAAATGAAGATTTTTTTAGATGAGGAATTGCTTCATTTAGAGATAATACTGATGGGGTTGAGGTTTTTGAAACAAATATATTAGATTTTAATAAGGATATTTACGGTTGAAGAATGGAAGTTGAATTAGTTAAATTCATTAGACCAAATACAAAAGTTAACTCTTTAGATGAATTAAAAGAGCTAATAGAAGCAGACAAAAATAATGCATTAGAATTTATTAAAAATTACAAATAAGGAGAAAATATGAAAAGTTACCCAATTTTAGGTTCACATGTTTCAATGAATGCAAAAAACAATTACTTGGTTGGTAGTGTTCAAGAGGCGATAAATGATGGGGCAAATACATTTATGATTTATACTGGTGCCCCACAAAACGCAAACAGAAAACCCGTTAGTGAATTTAAAATTGCAGAAATGAATCAAATGTTAGAAAATTCAAATATTGATAAAGCTCATTTAGTAGTTCATGCTCCTTATATAATTAATATTTCTAATCCCGTTAACCAAGATACTTGATTATTTGGAGTTGATTTTTTAAAAAAAGAAATACAAAGATGTGAAGCGATTGGAATTAATATTTTAGTATTACATCCCGGAGCATACACAAAAGGAACTGTTGAAGAAGGACTAGAAAAATTAATTGAAGGTTTAAACTTAGTTGCAGATTCACAAACAAATGTAAAAATCGCAATCGAAACAATGAGTGGAAAAGGAACTGAAGTTGGAATCACTTTAGAGCAAATTGGTTACGTAATTTCAAAAGTTAATGAACCATCAAAAGTTGGTGTTTGTATAGATACATGTCATATGAATGATGCTGGTTATGATTTGAGTAATTGAGCATCTGTTAAAAATAACATCGATCAAGCAATTGGTATTGAAAAAGTATTAGTGTTTCATTTAAATGATTCTAAAAATATAATTGGCGCAAATAAAGATCGTCATGAAAATATTGGCTATGGAACTATTGGGTTCGATATTTTAAGTGAAATTTTATATGATGATACTTTTAAAGAAATTCCGAAAATATTAGAAACTCCATACATCGGTGATCAATCACCATATAAGAGTGAAATTGCAGATTTGAAAAATAAAAAATTTACAGATTGAAGGATAAATATATCTAATTCATAAAAATAATGAGATAATTAATAATAAAATCAGGAGATACAAATGAAAAAAATTTTAGCTATTCTTGGAGCAATTACTTTAACAACAACAGCATCTAGTGTTGTTGTGTCTTGTGGTGATGCAAAAACTATTGAAAAAAAATATCACGATGTTACATCAATTAAATCAGATTCTTTTAGACCTAATCTAACAAACGGAAATGTTAAGTTAGATTCATTGACTGGTCATACAGATTGAATTAAAGGAAACATCGCTAATTCATTTGGTAAAAATTCTCAAAAAGCTTGAGATGATCTTCAAACTGCAGAAATTGTTTTTGAATATAAGCCATTTGCTGAATGAACATATTTAGATGAGTCTAAAGTTACGGGAGATCAGCCTGTAGAAATTAGAATGTATATAAAAAATGCTACTTCTAGATCTGAAAGTATTAAATTTGAATGAATTAAAACTCCAGATCTAGCAACTGTTGTAGAACCAGGAAAAATTGATTTAAGTTGAAGTAATGGTCCAGACCATAAGGAGTTTTTAATAGAAACCCATGAAGAAATAGGTAAACTACAAAAAAATATGGCGCATGTTGGAGGTTGACAAGAAGCTTCTGATGAAGAAAGAATTAACTTTTTAAAATATAACTATTCATATTCTTCAAGTTTTATAAAATCTCTTTCTAGATCTCTTTCTGAAATGGTTTTAAATAATTACGGTTTTACAGATGAAATATTTACATCACCAAACTTTGAATACAAATATTTAAATCAACAACTAGAAGATAATTTTTATAAAAATGATAATAATTTTAAACAATTATTTAAATTGTGAACAAATCCAAACGAAATTGGCGACTTCATTTTTGACTTCGGAACTGCAAACGGTAAGCCAGTAACTTTAACATTTACAAAATAATAGAAAGGATAGGAATTACATGACAAATATAGATGATAAATTAGAACAAGAGAGATTAGATGATCAGTTTGTTGAAAATTTATTAAACAGTAATGGTTCTTCATTAACTTCTCGAAGAAAAATATTAATTTCAATGTTTTATCGTTACGAATTAGGTAAACATACTTATGAATATATCCAACAAGATATTTTAGATGAAAATCAATTTAAAATCGATGAATCAACTTCTAAAGTGGCGAATGATATTAATGATAAATGAAATGAAATTGTTGATGAAATAGAATCTAAGTTAGCTGACAAATGACATTTTGATAGAATTCCTGCCTTAATTAGATCAATTTTAATTGTTGGAGTTTATGAAATTAAGTTCACCGATACTCCAAAAGCAGTAACAATTAATGAAATGGTTTCGTTAACTAAAACTTTTGAACCAGATTATAATTTTAAATTTGTTAATGGATTATTAGATAAGGTTAATAAAATTTAATATGGAACAATTTATATTTTCAGTTAAAGAATTAAATTCACTTATTAAAGAAGGAATTGAAAACAACAATACATATAGAAACATAAATGTGACTGGTGAAATAAGTAATCTTACTTTCAATAAATCAGGGCACATTTATTTTTCTATTAAAGATACTTCTTCATCAATAAATTGTATGATTTGAAGTATAAATGCTGATAAACTAAGAAAAATTAATCCTAAAGAAGGAATGAAAATTACTTGCACAGGTAGACTAACTTATTACATACCAACTGGAAGGGTGAGTTTTGAAGTTAATGATATAAAACTTGATGGTATTGGTGAATTGCAAATTATTTATCAACAAAGAAGAGAACAACTTGCAAAAGATGGTTGATTTGATAATTCATTAAAGAAACCAATCACTAAAAATCCGAAGGCAATTGGTATTGTAACTGCAGATACAGGTGCTGCTGTTCATGATCTAATCACAACTATTAAAAGAAGAATGCCAAGTGTTGATATTTTTCTTTTTCCTTCTCAAGTTCAAGGAGAAAAAGCGCAATTTGATATTGCTGCTAAAATAAAACAAGCAAATAATTTTGAAATTAAGCTTGATACATTAATTGTTGGACGTGGTGGTGGAAGTTATGAAGATCTTTGATCTTTTAATGAAATGGCTGTTTTAGAAGCAATTAGAAATTCAAATATACCAATTATTTCGGCTGTTGGACATGAACCTGATTTTACATTAGCCGATGAAGTGGCTGATTTAAGAGCAGCAACTCCAACTGCAGCTGGTGAAATAGCAACGAGTGATATTCAAGAATTGATTAGGGACTTAGCTTATCATTATCAAAATAATAAAAAAATGATCAGCAATCTTTATCGATTACACTTAGAGATAATAAATAAAACGTCAATTGAAGATACTAATAAATTGAAATTTATTATTCATAGAGAAGAAATTAATTTTAATAGAACAATAGAGTATTTCATTAATAACACCAAAAATATTATTAAACATGCAAATAACTATATGGAAAATCTTCAACAGACAAATTTTTTAACTATTGATAATATACTTAACAAACAAACTGAGCAGATAAAAAATCTAGAAGAAAAAAATCAAATATTGAATCCAAAAAAACCTCTTGAAAAAGGTTTTGTTCTGTTAAGAAATCAAAACAAGAATATTATTAAATCAGTAAACGATTTAAACATCGATGAAGAATTTGAATTAGAACTAAAAGACGGAAAAATAAAAATAATTGTAAAGGAAATTAATCATGGAAAATAAAGATAAAAAATACGATCAATTAATTAAAGAAATAAAAGAAGATACTAATAAGCTATCTTCAACAGAAATAACAATGGAAGAAGCAATGGAGTTATTTGAAAATAATTTAGAAAAAATTTCTTTAGCTAAAACTCAACTTGAAGAATACAAAGGTAAAATTAAAAAAGTTTTAGCTGATAATATGATTGAAAATTTTGAATAATATGAAAATTAGATTAGATGAAATTTTAGTTAATCAAAACTTAGCAGAAAATCGAAGTAAAGCAAAAGCGATGATTAAAGATCAAAAAATTATTTATATTAATAATAAACAAATTACTAAACCAGGCATGTTGTTCGAAAATGATATTGAAATAGAAATTAAAGGCGAAGAAAATCATTATGTTTCTCGAGCTGGATTAAAATTAGATAAAGCTATCAAAAAATGAGAAATTAATTTAAATAATTTGATTTGTATGGACATCGGTGCATCAACTGGTGGTTTTACTCAATGTTGTTTAGAAAACGGCGCTAAAATGGTTTATTCGGTTGATGTTGGTCAAGATCAACTCCATGAATCATTAAAAAATAATTCTAAAGTTATAAATATTGAAAAATATAACTTTAGAAATGCTAACGTTGAAGATTTTTCCGAAGTGATTGATTTTATTTGTTGTGATGTAAGTTTTATTTCGGTTGAAAAAATATTAATTCCTTTAAAGAGTATTTTAAAAGATCAAGGATTAGGTGTTATTTTAATTAAACCTCAGTTCGAATCAGAAATTAGCGAAGTAAAAAATGGTAAAGTTAATTCAAAAGAAATTCATTTAAAAGATATTCATAAAGTATTTAAATATGCAACAAATAATGGCTTTAGTGTTTTAGATTTAACTTTTTCACCAATTAAAGGAAACAAAAAACAGAATATTGAATATTTAGCTTTAATTAAAAAAGAAAATAAACCATTTGTTTCAATTACAGATGAAAATATTAACGTAGTAATCAATCAAGCATGACTAATATAGGAGGCATCGTATGAGTAAAAATACAAAAGTTATTTTTCACTTAGATATGGATGCTTTTTTTGCTTCTTGTTTACAAATGAAATATCCACAATACAAAAATAAGCCGATTGTTGTTGGTATTAATAGTAAAAGAAGTATAATTACGACTTCTAGTTATGAAGCCCGTAAAAAGGGCGTTAAAACGGCAATGCCGATATACAAAGCTTTAGAATTATGTCCAGAATTAATAGTTGTAGAGCCTGAGTATGATTTATTTACTAAAACTAGTCAAAAGATATGAGAACTATTATTTAATCGATTTACAAATAAAATAGAAGTAGCTTCAATTGATGAATGCTATATTGATGTTACTGATATTTGAAAAGATTACGGAACTGTTAAAAGTCTTGCTTTAAAAATTCAAGAATCAATTTATCAAGAACTAGATATTACTTGTTCTATTGGTATTAGTGAAAATAAATTTTTCGCTAAAATGGGAGGAAAATTACAAAAGCCAAATGGAGTAACCATTCTTACTAAAAATGTATTTTTTGAAAAAATGTGAAATTATCCAGTTAGAGAAATGTTTGGTGTTGGAATCAGAACAGCTCAAGCATTTGAAAGTTTAAACATTAAAACGATTAAAGATTTGGCACTATCAGATGATAAATTTCTTAAAGATAATTTTGGTGATAATGCTTTAAAAATTAAAATGAATGCTCTAGGTGAGGGCAGCAATATTATAAAGTTGGAAAATAATGATTTAAAATCTATTTCAAATGAAGTTACATTAGATTTTCCAACCGATGATGTTAAAGAAATTGAAGACATAATTAGACAAATTTCAGCGCACGTTAGTGAAAGAGCTTTAAGAAGAAGAGTGAAAGCTAGAACTGTTGCAGTGATTTTGAAATATTACAAAAAATATGAAGTGTTTGATAAAGTAGATCACATTAAACACAATCGAAAGCAAGTAACTTTAACAGATTACACTAATAGTTATGAAATCATTGCAGCAAATGCAATATCTTTATTTAACGATATTTATCAATCTGATAAAAAAATTCTATTGATAGGTGTGGGAATTGATAATATTAAAAAAGAAAATAAAATATATGATCAATTAAACTTTACACATGATGATTTTTATAAAAAAGATAATCATGAAATTAAAAATATTGTAAGAGATTTATCATCAATCAAAATAATGACTGGAACAGAATATGAAAAGACTGTTGATGAAAATAAAGCTCAAGGAAAATATTTAAAAAACTACGATACTCATATTACTAATAAAAAAATTAGAAACAACAGAAAAAAAACTAAGTAATAAAATTACTTAGTTTTTTTAACAATTTCTAAAATATCTAAGGTGCTCAAATTTAAGTTGTCTGCATTGATCTCTAAATCAAATTTAAAATTCTTGATCAGTTCTTTTTGTTGTTCGATAATTTTGATCACTTGTGCTTTATCAACATTATCTCTTTTTATTACTCGATCAATGTTGATTTCATCATTAGAAGTACTTATTTTTATCATTTTATCAATATTAAGTATATTTAAAACCGGTAAAATTGCTCCATCAATAATTACATTCTCTTGATCAATTTCTTTTAACGTTTCTTCTTTAATTTTTGGTCATAAAATTATATTAATTTGATTAGCATATTTTTTATTTAAAAAGAGTTTATTTCTAAAAGCACTACGATTTAAAACTTCGTTACTAAATATTGATGCATCATTTTTTTTTAATTCATTTAATATTTTTTCATTGCTTAAAACTTTTTTAGAAATTTCATCCAATTGTATCAATTTATATCCTGACTGTTCTGCTAAATATTTTGCTATTGTAGATTTTCCTGAACCGATAATTCCATAGATGCCGATTATCATATTATCAACCACCCCTACTTAATAAACTCAATTCTTTTTCAGCAGATATTTTAGTAGCGGTTATAATAAGTCTTGAGTTTTTATCTACAACAAAATAAACATCAGTATTAGATGCTCTAATATACTCATTATTTCCAACTTCAAAACTTCTTGTTGAATATTTGATGTGTTTTAAAACTTCTTCTTTAACTTTAAATTCTTCAACATCTTTCATATTTAATCTTTCTCTTATACGTTGTAAACCGTGATGTGAAAATTTTACATTATGTTTATAGTAGTAACTCATATATAACCCTCTAAGAATATTATATAACATCTACCCCCAGCACAACTTCTTTTAATTCTCTTAATGTTTTGTTTAAAGAGTTCATCATTTTATTTCTTGATATACCAAGAATAGCGGTGATGTCTTGCTTTTTTTCACCATAAATGTATAAATCAAAAATTTGTTTATCAATTTCGTTAGTATTTTTATTTTTAAAATATCATTCAATTGTTGATCTTAACGAAAACTCTTCATCGATATTTATGTTTTGATCATGAAATTCATCTTTGTCAAATAGTCCAGAATAAGCAACATTAACAACACGATGTTTGTTTGTTAAAAATTTGATTGACATATCCATACACTTTCAATAAATAGAATCAATTAAAAAAGATATATACGTTTTTCTTTTCCCTTTCGTATGATAGATTTCTAAACTTTCCTCAAATGCTAATCAACCAATATGTTCGTAGTCTTGACGCTCTAAGGCTGGAGCTGATAGCTTTGAATACGCTTTACTAATTGCAAAATTAATAACCTTTTTTAAGGCATTATAAAATCTGATTTTATCTTCTGGTGATAAATTTCTAATGTCTTGTTTTAAAAAATACTCAATATCATCCAAGTTCTTTTTGTTTTTTGTTTTGTTTTGCTCTGTTTGCATAGTTTTTCCTTTTACAAATTCACATAAACATTATATTTGTATTTAGGAAAATAAAAAAGGAATTATTCACTCCCTTTTTTCCCGTTTTTAAATGTTTTCTCAATTCATAGACTAAATTTAGATTTTTCTTTAATTTCTACATCATCTTGGAATAGAGTTGGATCCATTTCATATTTTCCACCTTGTAAGAATGATGCAGTTGCTTTTTGATATTCTAAGTTTGCACGTGCATTTTTTTCTCTATCTGGTTTTGGGTTAGCAATTATTAACATAACTCCAATCACGATTGATAATGAAATAAATACAATAGCTACAATCATTAAGATTGATGCTGTATTAAACATTGTGCTTACGCCATCTTGTTGCATTACTGCATTTCATAAATCTGAAGGTTTTCCATCTAATATGAAATAATAGTCTAAAGTTTTAAATAGTTTACCTCAACTATTTTCAAAACCATCAAGATTAACAAATCCTGAAATTGTGAAGATTGACATACCGAAGAACATAATCATGAACATAATTGACATAATTCCTGTTCTGTATCTTGTTCTATCACTTTTGTGTTGTCTGAAGGCTCCTCCACATATATATAGAGTTGGTAATATATAGAAGAACATTGAAAATCAATTCATAAATCCAATTTGAGCACTAATTGAAATATTATTGAACAATTTTAATTGATTATCACTTAATTTTTCCCCTTCATCAGAAAGAATTCAAGTATTATTAGTTCCGCTAGTTATAGCATCAATAATACCATCATGCATATCTATTTTAGCAGTATTAACATAAACTAAACCAGCAACTAAGAAGATTGATGCTAATACAGTTAAGATAGCCAAAACTTTCTTCATGATTGGCATTCATTTAGGTTTTCTATCAAATGGGTAGTATCTGATATCTTGCATTGGGTGAATTGGCATGTTTTGGAACATAGTTGGATCAATACCTTGACCCATACCACCCATATTTGGACCACCCATAAATGGGTTTTGTTGATTAAAATTTGTTTGTTGATTTTGATTTACTTTAATATTTTCAGCGTCAACTTTTTGGCTTTCAGCATTCATATTTTGATCACTTGGATTTTCAGTTTTTGTTTTTTCAGCTGTTTCTTTAGCTTCATTTTCTTTTTGAATTTTAATCACTTCATCAGTTAATACTGAATTAGCTTTTAAAGTTTCGAAAGTAAATTCACTTACGTTAGTTAATTTTGTTTTAGTAACACGATATTCTTTAACTGCAAATGTTAATAAATCATTATAATCATTTTCAATTTCATCAACTAATTTTACTGATTTTTCAATTCTTAAATTTGTTGATTTAGTCACTTTTAACAATGCTTTACCGAATGATTTAGCTCATTGTAATTCATTAAAAGTAGTGTTATTGTTTAATTCTAATGCTAAAAGGTTATTAACTTGTTTCAATACTAATTTTCTTCATTTAGAATCAGTTGATAATTTATATCTTAATTTATCGTGTTTAAAAACGTTGTTTAAAGCTATAACTATTTGTTCATATACTTTAATTGGTTCCATGTTTCCCTCATATTTCTTATAAATTGATATTCAGGCATCACTTTTTGATCCATCTTACCATTCATTATTTCTGTTTGTATTTTATATAACAATTTAATTTTATCATTTAATTGTCTTATTTTGATATCGTTAGCATTGATTGCTAATTTTACTCTATATGGATTTGCTGAAAGTTTTTCAGCAATTACAGCCATTGTTTTACCTTGTTGATAAAGAATTTTAACATCTCTCATGAAAGAGATATTTGCATTCATTAAATTTAATAGTCCAATTTGTTCATCATTTAATAAGATAAAGTCTTTATAAAGTTTTAAAAATCGATCTATATCATTTTTAATAAATGCATCTGAGATTGCAAAAATATCATTTTCAACATATTTAGTGATGTTATCCAAAACAACTTGTTCAGTTAACTCGTTCGAGATCGCTGATAGTTTGATAACTTCATTAGTGATTATTTGTAAATCTAACGGTAGATTATTCATAACTACTTTAATTATACTTTGATCAATGATTTTATTTTCTCTTTTAAATAAAGTTTCGATGTATTTTATAATTTGTGGTTCATCTAAAGGTGGAATATTTTGAACCTCGCAAACTTCTTGAATGTATTTAGCTAACTTTAATTTTTTAGAAAATTTATCACTATTCAAAGTAAAAATAACTTCATTATTAGATTTATTTTTTAAAATGTATTCGTTCAATTTACTTTCGCTGAAATTCTTATGTAAAGTTATTTTTTGTTCATTAACAAAATATGCATCTTTAATGACCACAATTTTTGGTTCATTAAATAATGACATTGAGTTAACTGTTTCGATAATCATATTAAAATCATCATCAATCAAAGATAACTCAATAACTTCATATTGATCATTAAAATTAATTTGTTTAATTAACTTACCAACAGCCTTTTTTAACAAAAAAGAATCTACAGAATATATAAAACGCATACACCCTCCACTCTTATATTTATTTTATCTTTTTTTATGTAATATTTATCTTTTTTTGCTATAATTTATTTTGTATTTAAACAATTTAAAAGAAGGAGTTGAAAATATGGCAAACATCAAATCTCAAAAAAAACGTGTTTTAACTAACGAAAAATCTCGTTTAGCAAATAAAGCTTTCAAATCAGAAATTAAAACTGCAATTAAAAAAGCTACAATCGCTAAAAACGAAAGCGCAACAAACGCTAATGAATTAGTTATTGCAGCAGTTAGTTTAATTGATAAAGGGGTTAAAAAAGGAATCTTAAAAATCAATAAAGCAGCTAGAGAAAAATCTCGTTTAATGAGTGCATAATTTATTTTCAATAAATAAACATTTAATAATAAATAAAAACGCACGGCGTTTTTTTTATTTTTTAAATGTAATCTTATTATTAATTAAATCTCATTTTAAATTTCCATTTATTCCTGTATTCAATCAATCGATATTAAAACTATCCAATTTTTTTATAGTTTCAACATTTGGAAATTTAAATTTATAATCGTATCTTCCAGAGATGAAAGCATTTTTGAAATTTCAATTTTTTAAAATTATTTCAGATGTTGAAGTTTTTGATCCATGGTGACCAACTTGTAATAAATCAATTTCCTCTTTTTTTCATAAAGATACATTTTCAACTAATCACTTTTCGCCACTTCTTTCTAAATCTCCCATCATTATAAATTTTTTATCATTCATTTTACAAAAGAGAACCATAGATAAATCATTTTCATTTTTAAATATGGTGCTATTAAATTTAGTAACAATCAAGCTGCCAAATTCATAATTACCTTTTTGATCATTTCTTCTGATTATTTGTTTTGGTTTTATTTCTAAGTTTTCCAATAAGTTCATATGATCTTGATGTTCGTGTGATATAAACAAAGCATCGATTTTGTTTATTCGGTGATAAGCTAAATAACTATTCAAAATATTTTTATTAATTCCACCACCACAGCCAGCATCGAAAATAACTACTTTATTTTCGAATTTATTAATATAAATAAAAGTGTTGGCATTCCCAACATCTAAAGAGGTTAAACTAACTTCTAAGCTCTGAACTTCTCTAATAATAAAAATTATTAATATGACTGCTAAAAATATCGATCAACTGTATCGATTATTAGTTTTTAAAGTTGCATATAGAATTAAATAATAAAATATCAGTGAAATCAATGAAATACTTCCACTATTATAATTAAATGACTTTAGGTTAATACTTTTAAGTGTAAATACCAATATTTGCTCTAAAAAAGGGCTTATTTGAGCTTGAAATAGGAAAATCAAGCAAATAGTTGTCGCTAAATAGAAAACTAATAGCAATGGGCTTAAAATCATTTCAATAACTTCAGAAAAAATATTAAAATTATAATTGTAAAAAGCATTTAAAGGTAAAAATACTAAACTTAAAATCACAAATTCTTTTAAAATAGAGTGTTCCTTTTTGTTGTCGAATAAAAAGCTTGTTAAGAATATTGATCCAATTGAAATATATCAAAAACTTGAATGATAAATATTCATTGGATTAAAACAAAGCAATAAATAAAACGTTAGGTAACTTTGTACCATTTTAGGTAATGTTGCTACTTTTTTGTTTTGTCTAATTACAAAAATTATGATGATTTTTAAAAATGACATATTACCATCAATAAATAAAAATCAAAATTGAAGTATCAAAATTAGATATAAAAATTTATGCTTATTTTTTCTAAATAATTTTCTAAATATAAATGAAAATCCCATCACATTCATCCCATTTAAATTAAACATATGTTGTAAGTTTGATTGTTTAATATAAATTGATAACGGGTGATCATTTTCTAAATTTTTAAAAATAATCGCCTTATAAATATCACCAACATTATTTTTGAAAGTATCAATTTTTGAAATTAATGAATTTGAATCAATCACTTTCAAATTATCAATTTTGATTTTTTTAAATACTAATTTTTCTTTTAAAAAATTTTGATAATTAAATTCATAATAACTATTATTATTAATATCAACAGCTTTACCATTAAACTGAATGATATCACCAGAATTAAATCATCCATTTTCAAAGTTAGTTAAGTATTTTGTGTTATTTATTGAAATGATTGCGCTATATTTTTTCACTTCAATTACTTTAGCCTGAACATTTTTGAAATCATCTTCAAGATTAATGAAACTGAATTGGAATATGATTAATCCAATCGCAAACATAATCATCAAAAGATAATATTTATTAATCTCTTTGCTTTTGTTCAAAAATAAAAGTAAAGAAATTAAACAAAATATTGCCAATACACCTCAGACTTGTCCGCATTTAATTAAATCAATTAGTAATATTAAACATATTAATTTAAGTAAGGGTATCAAATTGCGGGAATATAAATACTCTTTTAATTCCATAATCGAAAACGTACTTATGTTTTTCCAAAAATGCTTCAATCAGTTTTTCCCCTTTCTTTTGTTTTGATAGTCTAATTACTTCGAATTCATCAAATTTTGAAATACCAAATATTGTTAATATTTTAGAATTGATATTTTTGATTTTGGTCATTAATATTAGATTTTGTTTAGGTACGATTAGTATTTCTTTTTTATCTGCTTGATAAAAAACTTTATCAATTAATTTACTTTGATTAAGTTTTTTAATAGTTAGATTAATGTCACTTTCACGATTTTGTATTTTGCTTTTAAAATCAATATCAAATTTTAGTGGATAATCATACAACATTTTTATGACAACAATGTTATTAATTTTGAAGATATTCTCAGAAATAAAAATACCTAAAATAAATCCAAATAAACATCCTAGTTTTATACATGTATTCTTTCTCATATATTGGTATAGAAAAAAAGAATCCAAAAGGATTCTTTTATAAGTACTTTGTTAAAATTTCTTCTTTTAGTATTTCACTACTGTTTAATCTTGATTCTTTAAATTTATAATGTATTTCATTTTTTGAATTATATATTTCAAAATAATCAATTTTTTGAATATCCTCAAAATTGTCTTGAAGTAATTGCTCATAAAATTTTAACTGTAAGCATTCTTTATCTTCATTCAGTCTAGAAGTTGTTTTAAAATCAACCAAATGTCATTTATCATCAAGATCTTTATATAATAAGTCAAATGTTCCGTTATATTTTCCATTAGATAGTGAAACTTCACTATATACTTCTAGTGTATCAATTTTATCTAAATGTCTTTTGATTCAATTAAATTCACTCGAATGTGTTCTAATTGGATATCCATTAGCACTGTGATCACAATAACCAATATTATTGTTTATAATATAATCACTTAATCTATTGTGGACGCAAATCCCTTTTTCAATACCAAATTCTAATGCTGCAGGAGGGATATTACTAGCATCGAACGGATAAATATTTTGCACTAAGTTTGTAACTGATTTTAAATCAATAATTGAATTAGTAACTGTGTTTAAGTATTCATGTGTTTCTTCGTTTAATATAATTGTTGGATTAATATAATATTCTTTAATCTTCATAATTGTTCCTTTTTTAATTTAATTAAAAAAATGCCATTGGCATTTTATAAACTGGCAAGTTTTTCTTCAATTGCCTTTAATTGCTCTTTGTAGGCCTCATATTTAGTTTTTTCTTCAGCAACTTTATCTGCAGCTGCTCTTGCAATGAAATTTTCGTTTGAAAGCATTTTTTCAGAACGGCTGATTTCACTAATTAATTGATTTTTATGATCATTCAATTCTTTCATCAGTTCTTCTTTATTAATGAATGCATCATTTTCAATTTCTAAAAAATACTCAGCAACCGGAATTGCTGTGATATCTTTTGAATTAATGCAATCAACAACCGTAACATTAACAAATGATTTTAAAAATTGATTTATATTATCTCTATATTTATCAAAAATAATTTGATGATCATTATTTAAATTTGTAATCTCAACATCTAAGTGAGTTGAGTTTTTGATATTGTTTTTATTTCTAAATTCACGAATAGCTGTAATTATTTCAATAACTTCGTTTATATAATCTGTTGGATAATCAAAATTATCTTCATTTCATTTTTCTAACATAATAGATTCTTCAAGATTCATTTTTTGATAGATTTCTTCAGTTACAAAAGGAACAAAAGGATGTAACATGATTAAAATATTTTTTAAAACATAAAATAGTGTTTGTTTTGTGATATTTTGTACAACAACATTTTCAGAATTTAAATTAACTTTTGCAAACTCAATATATCATGAACAATATTTTGATCAAACAAAATCATAAATTATTTTACCCGCTAATGCAAATTCATAATTATCGATTAATCTTTTTACTTCAATTTGAGTTTTTGATAATTCATTTAAGATTCATTTATCAACAATAGTGGCTGGATTTCCAGCATTTTCTATATTCTCAACAAAGTCATCTAATAAATAAAAATTATCATTAACATTCATAAAAACATATCTTGAAGCATTTCATAGTTTATTAATAAAATTTCATGCTGCACTTACTTTTTCATTTGAATATTTAATATCTAATCCTGGAGTTGAATTTGTTAATAAGAAAAATCTTAATGCATCAACTCCATTTTCAGCAATTACATCCATCGGATCAATTCCATTACCTAGAGATTTAGACATTTTTCTTCCTTGTTCGTCACGAACTAACCCGTGAATTAAAACATCATTAAATGGCTTTTGATCAGTATATTCAATTGTTTGAAAAATCATTCTAGCAACTCAGAAAAATATAATATCATAACCAGTTACTAAAACATTTACAGGGAAATATTGTTTGAAATATTCACTTTCAAAACCTTCTCCACGCATCATTGTTGCAAATGGTCATAATCCAGACGAAAATCAAGTATCTAAAACATCCTCATCCTGATTTCAATTATCAATATCCGATGGTGGTGTTGTCCCAACAAATAATTCATTTGTTGTTTTATGATATCAAGCAGGAATTCTATGACCTCATCATAATTGACGTGATATTGTTCAATCGTGAGCATTTTCCATTCATTTATTTAAAACTTCATTGAATCTTTCTGGGAAAAATTTGATCGCTTTATTCGAAGATTGCAAATCTAAAATCATTTTCGCAAAAGAATCCATTTTAACAAATCATTGGTCTGATAAATATGGTTCAACAATAGCATTTGATCTTTCTGAAAAACCAACTTGATGAATGATTGTTTCAGATTTAACAAATGTTTTATCTAATGAAGTTAATTCAATGATTTTTTTTCTAGCTTCAAAACGATCTAGCCCTTGATAGTCTTGACCACCCAATTCATTTATAGTTCCGTTTTCATTCATACATACCGGTTTTGCTAAATTATGTCTTTCTCCAATTTCAAAATCATTCGGATCATGTGCTGGAGTACATTTCATAGCACCAGTTCCGAAATCAATTTCTACATAGTCATCAGCAATAACAGGAATTAATTCGCCATTAACTGGATTGATTACATTTTTACCAATAAATTTAATATAACGTTCATCATTTGGATTAACAACAACACATTGATCACCAAACATAGTTTCTGGTCTAGTTGTTGCCACTTGTAAAAATTGATCACTACCTTCTAAAAAGTATTTAAAATGATACATGTTGCCTTCAACTTCTTTATAAATAACTTCAACATTAGATATTGCAGTTTCTTGCTGAGGATCTCAATTAACAATTCTTTTACCTTTGTAGATAATTCCTTTGTTATAAAAATTAACAAAAATTTCTTGAACTAAATGATTAACATCATTATCAAGTGTAAATTTTTCAACGCTATAATCTAAACTTAAACCAAGTTTAGCTCATTGTTGGCGAATTATACTAGCATATTCTTCTTTTCATTTTCATGATTCTTCTAAAAATTTTTCTCTTCCTAAATCTCACTTGTTAATACCTTGTTCTTTAAGTTTAGATTCAACTTTAACTTGTGTAGAAATACCTGAGTGGTCCATTCCTGGTACAAATAAAGTATCATGTCCTGTTAATTTTTTAAAACGAATTATCGCATCTTGTAAACTACCATCTCATGCATGACCAATATGTAATTTACCAGTAACATTTGGTGGGGGAATTATGATTGAAAATTTTGGTTTATTTGATTTTGGATTAGCTTTAAATAAACCATTATCAACTCATTTTTGATATTTTCCTTCTTCAACTTGAGTTGGATTATATTTATCTGCTAAATCTTTTTTAATCATAATATACCTCTTTCAATATTATTATTTTACAATATTTATCAATTAAATAAAAATAAAACAGGTATTTAGTAATACTCTATTTTGTTATTCTAGATATCCCGATTTAATAAATATTTTTCCTTTATCAAAATCAAGTTCTATATTAGCATTATAAGGAATTAAAGTCTTGGGATGAGCATGACCAAAATTTACATTATACATGATTGGCAGATTATATTTTTGACTCAATTTTATTCAAATTTCTTTATATTCTGAATAATACTTTTCATCTTGTGGTTTTCCAATAATTAAAGCTTTAATTGTAGAAAACATATTTTTAGATTCTAAAGCTTTAATCATTTTTTCTAAAGTAAAAGGATCCGGTTTTTCTTCACTAGTTTCTAAAAATAAAACTTTATCACTTAAAAAATTTTCACTAGGAAGTAAATCATATTTATTGATAATAATTTTTTGACTATTATATCTAGTTCCAGTAATCATTTCATAAATTGATTCAATACATCCTCCAAAAGTTTTACCATTGATAATTCCTGAACCATTTAATATTTCTATTCCTTTTGTCTCTTTATGTTTAACCCTTGAAACATTTAATGCTTTAGTACTAAAATCACTTCTTTCTTCAAATCAAATTGGTGATGAGGTAATTTCAAATTCATTGCCATTAAATAACTGCATAAATGAATTTTTTGTATATTCTAACATTTCTACATCTAACTCTCCCAAGTCTGGTAAAAGTGCGTGTCCATAAAAAGTATCTAAACCTAATTTATTCAACATAAAGTGATTGTTGGTAGTATCTGAATAACCAATAAATATTTTAGGATTATTTTTAACAGCAATAACAAAATCTTTATCTTCTAACAAAAATGGAATCGTTTTAAAAGTATCTTCGCCACCAATTGCACATATTATCAATTTATATTCAGGATCTAAAAAAGCTTTCTTTAAATCCGCTGCTCGTGCTTGTGGATTTTGTTGAATAAAATCAACACCACTAAGTGCATTTGGCATAAATTCAACCTCTAACCCAAATTCTTTTAATCTTTGAACACCTTTTTCAGTTACATGATATGCGAAACTTTCTCCAGCAATCCTTCTCGAAAGACTAACAACAGCTACCTTATCACCAACTTTTAATTTATATGGTTTCATGTTACCATTGTCCTAATTTATCATTTTATTTAATATTAATTTCTTTTCAGAAAATTTTTTTTCAAGTTCTAAAATAGCTAGTTCTTTTTCGTGCGCATACTCTTCTTTTAATTTATTTATATTATTTATAGTAGAGTTGTGAGTTTTAAGTGATATGTCATTTGTTTTGACATATTCTAAATATTCTTTTTCCTCTAATGTTATTTTTTTGCTTTTTTCATTCAAATCTTCGATTTTTTTTGAAAGACTAGAAATTTCAGAGTCTATAGAATCAAAATTAAAGTAAAAGTTTTTATTTCAATTATCAAGACTCATAATTATATTCATTTTTTTAAAACTAATATAGACTTCACTTCCTGTTTCTTGTTTTATTCTTTGTTGAATTTCTAAGATTTTGTTTTTATTATTAAATATTTTTTCCAATATTTTTTCATTTGTTGTTTCTCCATTCAAAGATATAGCTTTTAAAGGGAAAAATAAATTGTTCTTTCATAAAGGTCTAAAATTTTCCTTTTCAAAAATTTTAAAAATTACATCATTGATTTTAAATAACGACATATCATCTAAAAATTCCTTTCCACTGCTGTATCATTTAATATTTATAATTTCAACATTCATAATAATCTCCTTTTATTAATTTAATTATACATTTAAGTAAAAAAATAAGACTGAAGTCTTATTTTTGCTTATTTTTTTTGTAATCTTCAACTTCTTTAATTAAGTCTTGAGCAACTAACTTAGAAACTATTTGACGATTTGTTTGTCAAGATTTGTTTGATAAATGATATGAATAAAATGTAATTGCATCAACTAATAAAATACCGATTGGAGCAATTAGAGCAACACCCATTGCCATAAATACAATTCAGAAATTTTCACTAGTTCAAGCCTGATCGCCACTATATCCCATTAATTTGAATACATTATTATTTAAACCAGGAATGAAAGTAACTAATACAATTAAACCAAAAGCTATGAATGAAGCATAAATTAATGGTTTTGAAATTAACATTTTAATATGTCTTGAAGATTTTCAGTTTGATAATTTAACTAAGTGAGCAAAAACTAAAGGTGACATTGTTGTTGTAATGAACATAGCTGTTCTACCTAAAGTAATTGCTTCAGTTTTTTGTTCAAAAGTTTTTCCATCTAGATTTGAAATTCAACCAAAGATATCTCCTGTTGAGACATCTGAAAATTCCATAGCAATGAAGAATGAAACTAATGAACCAATCGCTGACATGATCATGATCTTAGAAATTGGGATTAGAAGACCTTTTAATAGACCATTTTTACCCTCAATAGGTTTCAGTTTCATTAAAGTATTATCTAACGGACCCATACCTATCGCAATTGCTAAACATGATTCAACAATTAAGTTAATAAATAAAATGTTAGTAGCTTCTAAAGGAGAAACATGAATTATTAATGATAAAACAAAGATTGCCAAAACGTTAGCTAAATTGAATCCCATAATTAAAACTATTGCTCGTTTAATTTTTTGGAATACGTTTCTTCCTTCATTAACACCTTTCATGATTGTTGCAAAGTTATCATCAGTTAAAATTACATCAGAAGCTTGTTTAGCAACATCAGTACCTGTGATTCCCATTGCAACTCCAATATCAGCTTTTGAAAGTGATGGAGCATCATTAACTCCATCTCCTGTCATAGATACAATATTTTCACGCTTTTGTAACGCTTCAACAATACGAACTTTATGTTCTGGGTTTACACGTGCGAATACTTTAATATTATCAATTACACTTAATAAATCTTCTTCTGACATTTTTTCTAAAACGTTAGAAGACATAACATCATATGTTGTATGTGCAAGATTTAATTCTCTTGCAATAGCTAAAGCAGTTACTGCGTGATCACCTGTGATCATAACAACTCTAATTCCAGCAGCATGCGCTTCTTTAATAGCAAGAACCGCTTCATCTCTAACTGGATCTATCATTGCAACAGCACCAACAAAAATTAAATTAGATTCATATTCTGCTTTTACTTTTGATGGAGTATCATTATATGCAAACGCAAGAACTCTTAAAGCATCATCACTTAAATGAAGCGCTTCTCTTAATAACTCTTTTTTATGATCATCTGTTAATTGAACTATAGTTCCATTTAGATAGATACGATTACATACTTTCAGTAATTGATCAATAGCACCCTTAGTAAACGAAGTATTAACACCGTTAATATTGTTTACTGTTGTCATTAATTTACGTTCACTATCAAAAGGAACTTCATCAACTCTAGTAAATTTTGTACGGAATTGTTGTTCATCAATGCCCATTAAATCAGCAAAATCAACTAATGCTAATTCTGTTGGGTCACCAATTCTTTCATTTCCTTCAGTAACAGAATCATTTGGTAATACTAAAGCTTTTAAGAATAAATCTTTGTGTTCATCTGATTCTATAAGTTCATATTCTCTAGAAGGCATAATTTTATTATTTATAATTACTTTTTTAACTGTCATTTTATTTTGAGTTAATGTTCCGGTTTTATCTGAACAAATAACATTTACAGATCCTAAAGTTTCAACTGAAGCTAATTTTTTAACAATCACATTTTCTTTTGCCATTCTTTTTGTTGAGAATGACAGTGTGATTGAAACAACAGCAGAAAGTGATTCAGGAATAACCCCAATTGCTAAAGTAATAGCGACCATTAAGTAACTTGCTCATGAAGATGAACCATCTCCTGTAAAGAACATAGCGACAAACACTAAAACCCCAATTACTGCAGCTGCAGCTGAAATTCAGTAACTGAATGATGCTAATTTTTTCTCTAATGGAGTTTCCATATGAGCATTTTCATTAACTGTTTTGGCAATCTTACCAATTTCAGTATCTAAAGCAGTTGCAATAACAATACCAATTCCACGACCGGCTGTTGTGAAAGTTGACATAAACGCAATATTAGTTTTTTCAGCTAAAATTGATGTTTCTTTTACTGTTCTATGTGTTTTATCAACCGGAACAGATTCACCAGTTAAAATTGATTCATCAATCATAAAATCAGATGATTCAATAATTCTTAACTCTGCAGGAACATATTTACCAGCTTCAAGAACAACTATATCTCCAACAACCAATTCTGATGCATCGATTTCTTTTTGCATACCATCTCGAATAACTACCGACGTTGGTCGTGATAAAGATTTAAGAGCATCAACAGACTTTCTCGCTTTAACTGTTTGGACCGTTTCTAAAATTGCATCAATAATAACAATACCGATGATAACTGCAAAATCGATAAAGTCGTGTACTCCATGTATTTCACCACCACTAGCAATAAGTGGTGCAACAACTGAAATGATCGCTGCTGCTACTAAAATTAATTGAAGAGGTTCAATTAATGATAATAAGAATGTAATGTATCATGGCTTGTTTTTTGGAGAAGGTAATTCATTTTTACCATTCTCGATTAATCTTTTTTCAGCTTCAGTTTGAGTTAATCCACTTTTTAAATTTGTTTCAAGCGACTTTTCAATTTCTGAAGGTTTTTTTGATTCTATGTTATTCATTTAATTTGATTCTCCTTTATTAACCATTTCAATAAAAATTGAATAAGCTTTTTCAATATTGTCTTTGTTTAGATTCGAAACTTTTAAAAACCAATCTTCTTCATCAAACAACAAAGTTTGTTTTACTAGTTTTTCGTTTTTAGAAATTTCGTTTCTTTTAAGTTTATCTAATTTTGTTCCCACAATGAATACTGGAATGTCATTTTCTTTTAAAAAATTATACATTTCTACATCATCATTTGTTGGTTTGTGTCTTAAATCAACCAACATACATACACCACGTAAGTTTGGTCGACTTGTTAAATACTCTTCCATCATCTCTCCGAATTTTAGTTTCATATCTAATGAAATTTTAGCATATCCATATCCTGGAGCATCTACAATTCTAAATTCATCTTTGTTGATATTAAAGAAATTTAATAATCTTGTCTTACCCGGTGTATTAGCAACCTTAGCAAGTTTGTTTCTATTTGTAATCGAATTAATAAAACTGGATTTCCCTACGTTTGATCTACCCACAAAACAAATTTCAGGCATATCATCATCTATTCATCCACTTCTATCAGCTGCTGATTTTACAAAATCTGCTTGTTTAATCATTTGTTCTCCTTTTAATCAAAACTATTCTTAATATTATTATCAATTAAAAAGTCTTTTAATTTTCAATGATATTTGATTTTTATTTGTCCTTGTTGAGATTCTGTTTCTAAATCAACAAAGTTAATTATAATCTTTTTACGTTTATCATCATTTCTTGTATTAATTATATTTGAATTATCAATTATTTTATCAATCATTGCTAATTTGTTATTTTTAAAAATAATGATAGCTCCATTAGCTATTTTTAAAATATATACATCGAATACGATTGCACTAGCAATATAGATAATCATAATTATTGAAAATACTAGTGAATAAGTATCAATCTTAGCATTATCAAAATTTACTGCAATAATTCCAAATAAGATGACTAGAATTACGAATAAAATTGGCATTATAATAAAAACAAATGCATAAATTAAATTAATGATTGTTTTATTTTTATAAATATTCACATCTTGTTTTTCAAACTTCATTAATTTTAAAATATTTTTGATCAGACCATAAGATAAATACAAGTTTAATGCAAAAATTAAAATTGATAAAACAAATCCAGAAATTGTTGTTGCTTGGTGCACACTTGTAAATAACATTTAATTCCTCATTTCTAATATTTTTTCTAAAACCATAATCATTTTAGGTTTTTTTGAAATAATACGATATATTTCATCAGAAGTTCTAATAATGTATCCTTTATAATTTATTTTTTGAAAAGTAACAATAGAAACTCCAATACTTTTGATTTTATCTATATGTAATTGCTTATATTCACCCTTATTCTCAAACATAATTCTTCGATTAGTTAAAAATATAATTCCATCATAAGCAATCTTTCTTTTATCGTTTTTTTCAATTTTATAATTTTCTTTAAAACTCGTGAAATCTTCCATTTCATAATAAGCATCAATTCGATCAATACTCTTGATTCCTGATTTTCTGATTTCTTTTTTACTTAATTTATCAATGATTGTTTGAGCTTCATCATCAATGAAGAAAATTTGTTCACCTTCTGGTAATTCTAAATCGACTTCTATTGGTTTAAGTAAATTTTCTAATTCTGATTTCTTTTTTAATAAATTTCATTCATTACGATATTCATCTCTAACTTTTTTGTATGGAGTGTGTGTCTTTTGATATTTGTAAGCTAAAATACTTACAATCATTATAATGATTAAATAAATTGAACCAAATACAATTAACGCTATTCAACCAAGACTCATTAACTATTCCTCTTCATCAATATCGTCTTGTTCTCAAAAGTTTAACATTGTGATCAGTGCTTGAGCTTCATTGATTAGTTTGAAGTATTCTTGAGTTGTTTGGTCATTAATTTCTTCTTCTAAACCAAACATATTGAATAACAATTCACTTCCTTCAATTAAATCTTGAATTGTTTTTTCTTCTGACATAATGTTGATTACTTTTTTAAATTCTTCAGAGTTAGATAATTCGTGATCAATAGCTGGTTTAATTGATACATATAAGTCATTAACTTTTTTAATAATTAAATCTTTATATAAATCAAAGATTATTTCTTCGTCGTTTTTAATTTCTTTTTTTGCAATCATATCTTCTAAAGTTGCTGCATAAGAAATTAATTCACCATTTGTTTTTAAATTATTTGCAAGTGTTGTTGCTAAATCTAAATATGATATTAATTTAACTCTGTCAACATCAATTAAATTCAAAATTTCAGGTCTTAATGTTTTTTCTAAATCATCTAATTGATTAACTAACTGATCAAATGCATTTAAATCATCAACTTCACTAAATTTATCTAACAAAATAGTTAATTTTTGTACATTACTTTTTTCTTGAATTAATTCTTCTTCTAATAGTTCTAAATTAGCAATCACCAATGCTAAACCAGGTTCAAAAAATCCTAATTCAATTTCGTTATTATTGTTATCTTTGCTCATAATAATTCTCCTAAGTTAATATATAAATTATACATTATTACACATAAGATTATTTATTATATAATCTATTTAGAAAATAGGTGAAACCATGATTGAAGTTTATAAATTACCAACATATAAAGAGCAGGATTTTAAACAATTAAATCATGTACTTCCTTGATGAGAAAAAGAGTTAAATAAATATATTAAAAAGAATAAAAATTGAATGAGGAAATTTAAAATTAATCCTGATGATCACATTCCTTTTAATAATATTGAAGAGGTAACTTACTCAAAGGCTTTCAAATCTATTAATAACTATTTAAATTTTGCAACTCCTAAAATAGAACAAATTAAAAGTGATGCAAAATTAATGAAAAAATTCGGAAAAATGATTACAGATTACATGACTCTTTTGGGATTTTTACATGGTATTTTATTAATTATTGAATTTTATAATGATTTAGATAAAGAGCCAATCGCTGATCGAAAAAAACATATTCTTAAAATGGCAAACACAAAAAATTTGTTTTTCTTCAATAGATACAAAACTGAAATATATAAAATATATCCTGAACATAAAATTTTGAATGATATATTTAATTCATTAGTAGAAAAAGAAGATTATTTATTGGAATTTAAAGTTTTTGTAATAGCTATTACAAAATATTTCACAAAACTAAAGAAAACAAAAGAAATCAGTCAAGAACAAATTATGCAAATTGTTTATTTATCATATTTAATCATTTCTTTTAATCAATCTTACAATTATTTAGTCAAAACTTTATTGTATAGAATTTAACAAATAAAAATTACCTTAAAGGTAATTTTTATTTGTTCTTTATTTTTTTCTTTGCATGTTTTACTTCAGTTAAAGTTATATAAATAACAAATCAAACAATGACAAAACTTGTTGTATCAAAAACGATTGAAACTATCGTAGCTATTTCTGATCCTAATTGATTTTCCATCATTGGGAATAAAAATAGTAAACTTAAAATACTTAATATTAAACCAATTAAACCAAATACGAAACTTGTAAAGTCTAACTTGTTTCCTAATTTTTCTTTTTTAGAAATTTCAATATTTTTTAACTTTTTTTGATTAATCAAATACTTACTTAAATAGAAAGCACCGATTGCTAATCCAGCTGATATCGTATCTAAAACAACTGTTGCGATTGTAAAATTCTCTGATAAAAGAATATTAACTTCTCCTCAAATGTTGTCTTTTAATGCAAAAATACTCATCATTCCACATATAACACCAGCAAAACCAAATAATCCACTAAATGCTTCTAGAATGATTAATTGTGTTAATTTATTAATTTTAATTTTTTTCATATAAACATTATAACATTTTAATTACGCAATTTACAAATGAAAAATAGCCTAAAGCTATTTTACTGTTTTGATATTCAATTCACTCAATTGAGCATCAGTTACAAAATCAGGAGCGCCATTCATCGGATCAATTCCTGAAGCATTTTTAGGGAATGCTATCACATCTCTAATAGAATCACTTCCTGTTAAGATCATTGATAAACGATCCATTCCAATAGCTAAACCAGAGTGATATGGTGCACCATATTTATACGCATTCATAAATCAACCAAAGTTTTCATCAACTTGTTCTTTAGTTAATTCAATCGCTTCAAACATTCTTTTTTGAATTTTTGGATCAGTAATTCTTTGTGATCCTCCACCTAATTCAAAACCATTTAAAACAATATCATAAGCGTAAGCTTTAGCATTTTCTTTATTAACTTCAAAATCATTAACCGATTCTGGTAGGGGCATTGTAAATGGATGGTGGGCAGCCATATATCTGTTTTCTTCTTCACTAAACTCAAATAGTGGGAATTCAGTTACTCATAGAGCTTTATATTCATTTGGATTAGCTAATTCAAAAATATTAGCTAAAGCAATACGAACAGCTCCCATCGCTTGAGAAATTACTGAATATTTACCATGATTGACTAATAATGTTCCTGCGTCTTTGATTTCAAACTCTTTTAATAAAGCTGTTTTTTCATTATCACTTAGTTGACTAGCAATTGATCCTGATCAAACTCCATTTTCAAATTTTGCAAAACCGACTCCATTAATAGAATTTTGTTTGGCAGCTTCATTGATCAATTCAATTTGTGATTTATTTAAAATTTTATCAATCATAATTCCACGAATTGAATCATCAACATTGGCTAACATTTTAACTTCAGTATCTTTAAAAATACTATTTAATGTATGAATTTTTAAATCATATCTTAAATCGGGTTTATCAATTCCATAAAATTCAATCGCATCACTATATGATAATCTTAATAGTGGTCCTTCAAATTCAACACCTTTGATTTCTGATAAAACTTTTTTAATCATTGCTTCTACTAATAACATTACGTCTTCACCAATTGCAAATGACATTTCTAAATCTAATTGAGTAAATTCTAATTGACGATCAGCTCTTAAATTTTCATCTCTAAAACATCTAGCAATTTGATAGTATTTATCAATACCTGAAATCATGAATAATTGTTTATACAATTGTGGTGATTGAGGTAATGCATAAAATTTATTTTTATTTAATCTTGATGGAACTAGAAAATCTCTAGCACCTTCTGGAGTTGATTTACCAAAAATTGGTGTTTCAATTTCTAAGAAACTTTCTGCTTCTAAAAAGTTACGAACAATATGATTAATTTTTGATCTTGTGATCAATTTGTTTTGCATTTCAGGACGTCTTAAATCTAAATAACGATATGTCATTCTAGTATCTTCTCCAGAATCAATACCGTTTTCTATTAAAAATGGAGTTAATTCTGATTTATTAATTATTTTTATTTGAGAAACTTGAATTTCAATTTCCCCTGTTGATAAGTCTAAATTTTTTGATTTACGTTCGATAACAATTCCTTCAACCTCTATTACGTATTCTGTTTTAATATTTTCCATTAAAACAGCATTTTCTTCACCGATAATTAGTTGAGTAATTCCATATCTATCTCTTAAATCAACAAAGTTCATTGCTCCCATTTTACGAATTTTACGAACTCATCCTTGAAGTAAAACTGATTGTCCTACATTAGATAAATTTAGTTCACCACATGTGTGTGTTCTTTT
The DNA here is from genome assembly GCF_000702725.1 of Mesoplasma photuris ATCC 49581. GTDB lineage: Bacteria > Bacillota_I > Bacilli_A > Mycoplasmatales > Mycoplasmataceae > Tullyiplasma > Tullyiplasma photuris. The sequence goes on from NZ_JNJI01000003.1 coordinate 112,177, forward strand.
CATTATTTGTCACCTTTAATTTTTTCTATAAGTTGATCAATTGATGCTTCAATTGATGTTTTTGTTTCTAAATTTTTAATTGTAATTACTCTTGAATCAAACTCTTGATCACCTAAGATAATCACATTCTTTGCATTATTTTTTTCAGCTTGTTTAAAAGCTGATTTCATAGACCTATTCATATAATCAGTATCAATTGAATATCCATTTTCAACTAACGTATTCATAACTTCTAAATTTAATTTCATACCTTTTTCAGATAAAGCAATTGTATAGAAATCAATTTGATCATTTTCTACTAAATTGTTTTTATTTTCTTTTAATATAATGATTAATCTTTCTAAACCAATTGCAAATCCTGCTGCTGGTAAATTGGGTCCACCTAATTCTGAAACTAAATTGTTATATCTTCCTCCGGCGATCACAGTTTGTTGACCACCAAGAGATTCATCTAAATATTTTAATTCAAAAATGAATCCTGTATAGTAATCTAAACCACGAACAAGTTGTTTATCAACAACTATTTTCATTCCCATATTCTTTAATTCTTCAATTAAGATATCGTATTTAACTTTATCTTCTTTAGTTAAGAAATCAGTCATATCTGGAACATCATTAAATTTGTTTCCATCAATTTTACAATCCAATACTCTTAAAGCATTTTTTTCAAGTCTTAATGAACAATCACTACATAAATCAAAATTAGATAAGTATGCCTTTAAAACTTTAATGTATTCAATTCTTTGTTCTCCAGTCACTAAATAATTTAAATTAATTTGAGTTTTATCTCAAAGATTTAAATCTTTCATAATAGTATTAGCAACATTAACAACTTCAATATCTTGATAAATACTATCTGGACCAAAAACTTCTAATCCTAATTGATGGAATTGACGATAACGTCCAACTTGTGGTCTTTCGTATCTAAACATTGGTCCAATATAAAAAGTTTTAAAGGGAATTGTTTCAGGAGCAAATAATTTATTTTCAATAACCGCTCTAACCGCTGATGCAGTACCTTCTGGTCTTAAAACAAATTTTCTTCCTTTTTTATCAATTAATTCATACATTTCTTTTGAAACAATATCAGATGAATCTCCAACACTTCTAACAAATAAATCCATTGATTCGAAAATCGGTGTAAACATCTCTGTATAATTAAATTTTGCTAAAATATTACGCAATTTATCTTGTAATGCGCTTCATTGTTTAGCTTCTTGATTATATATATCTTGAGTTCCTCTTGGTTTTTGAATCATATTTACACTTCCTTATATCTTTTTAATTATATAACAAAAACAGGACTAATTAGTCCTGTTTTCTCTTCATTCCTCTATCAACATCAATAATAGATGGTATTGATTTAATTGCGGAGATAATTTGATTTAATTGTTCGCTATTAGTTACTTTAATAGTTAATTCCCCACTTGCCATTAATGTTTTTTCATCAGTTGATAAGTTAGCATTAATTGTTGAAGCTTTTAAAGAAGTAAGTACTTTACTTACATCATAAATTAAATTAGGTCTATCTGTTGCGTAGTATTTAATTTTAGTTGAATATGAATGTGATTCAGTAACTGCTGAATTTCATTGTACATTAATAATTCTTTCTCCAGTTTTATTAATATTAATACATTCAGATAAATGCACTTTAATTCCATTACCTTTAGATACATAACCGACAACAGGTTCATAAGGAATTGGCATACAGCAACTTGCTAATTCAGTTTTGATGTTTGTAATACCATCAATAACAATATCATTTTTATTATCAAAATTACGAACTACTTTTGTTTTAATTGATTCAAGTGCTTCATCATCTTTTGAAAAATTGTGATCAATATAAACTAAATCACATGCTTCAGAAATTGTATATTCACCTTTTGCTTGCGCTAATAAAAATTCTTCAAGGTTTGTATATCCTAATGATTTAACTGATTCTAAAATTTCTTCATCACTCTTACGTTTTCATCGCAATTCTTTTTGATTGATGTATGAATTGATTGTATTTTCAGCTTTTTTAGCAATTGCTTTATTCTCTTCTTTTTTATTAGTAATATTACTTTCGTTCATTTTGGCTGTTAAATACTTCTTAATTCTGTTTTTAGCAGAAGTTGATTTAACAATTTTTAATCACTCGTGAGTTGGTGCTTGTTTTGATGAAGTTTTAATTTCTACAATTTGACCAGATTTTAAAACTGTGTTGATTGGTGAAAAGGCTCCATCTATTTTTGCACCAATTGTTTTTTCACCAAGTTCACTATGAATACTATAAGCAAAGTCTAAAACAGTTGAACCATATGGTAATGTTTTTACAGCTCCCGCTGGTGTTAAAACATAAATCGAAGCTGTAAACAAATCATCTTTCAATGCTTGTTCAATTTCTTTTCCTTTTGATCCATTTTCAGATTTTGCTGATTGTTGATCAAGTTCTAAAATATGTTGAAATACATCAACTCTTTCATCAATTTCTTTTTGACGTTTAGCAATGTCAACAACTTCTCCTTCTTTATATCTTCAATGAGCGGCAGCCCCTGATTCAGCAATTCTATCCATTTCTTCAGTTCTAATTTGAACTTCAAAAATATTACCATCTTTATCAACTAAAGTTGTGTGTAATGATTGATAAACGTTATTTTTAGGAGTAGCTATGTAGTCTTTAAATCTTCCACCAACCGGTGTATATTTTTGATGTAAAAATCCCAAAACTTTATAGCAATCATCTATAGATTTTGTAATAATTCTAATTGCAAGTAAGTCAGTGATTTCATCAAACGATTTACCAATCATATTCATTTTTCTGTAAATAGAATAAACTGTTTTTGGTCGTCCAAACATATTCAATAATTTAATATGTTTTTCTTTTCTTAAGTAAAGATCCATTTCTTGAATTAAATTACCAATATAGATTTCACGTTCTTCTTTATCTTTTTTAAGTTTATTTTCGATGTTTTGATATTGAAGTGGTTCTAAAACTTCAAATGACATATCTTCTAATAAAGATTTTGCATTTTTCATACCAAGTCTATGAGCAATTGCTGAATATATTTCTAATGTTTCTTTAGAAATAACTTCACGTTTTTCTTTTGGTAAATTATTAATTGTTAGCATATTATGTAATCTATCTGCAATTTTGATAATAATTACCCTAATATCTTTAGCCATTGATAAATAAAGTTTTCTTAAATATTCAGATTTAAGTTGTTCTCTATTTTCTTTTGCAAAATAACTAACTTTAGTAACTGATTCAACCAAGTTAGCTACTTCTTCTCCAAAAATAGATTCAAGCTCTTTTGTTGTTACGGGAGTATCTTCAACAATGTCATGTAATAAACCAGCGATGATAGTTTTAGGACCCATTTGCATTTGTGCTAAAAAATAAGCAGTTGAAAGTGGATGATAAATATATGGGTCACCATTTTTTCTTCATTGACCACTATGCAATTTTTCTGCATAATCATATGCATCTTTAATTTCTTTTAATTCTTTCTTATTAGAAATATAATTTCTTAATTCATTTTCTAGTTCTGAGTATTGTTTTATTTCAACAATCTCTAATTTATTACGTCTAACTCTATTTTTTTTAATATAAGGTATTGTTGCCATAATTAATCTCCTTTTACTAAATTATAACCTTTAATTGGTAAAAAAAACAAAGGCAAAAGCCTTTGTTATGTTAATACTTTAATATTTTTTGAACATTGTATTCAGCTAATAGATCATCTTCGTGTAAGTTAGTTAAATCAGCTAGGAATGAAATTCCTT
>NZ_JNJI01000004.1 GCF_000702725.1 Mesoplasma photuris ATCC 49581
ATCTTTAATTTCTTTTTTATTAGAAATATAATTTCTTAATTCATTTTCTAGTTCTGAGTATTGTTTTATTTCAACAATCTCTAATTTATTACGTCTAACTCTATTTTTTTAATATAAGGCATTGTTGCCATAATTAATCTCCTTTTATTAAATTAAAACCTTTAATTGGTAAAAAAAACAAAGGCAAAAGCCTTTGTTATGTTAATACTTTAATATTTTTTGAACATTGTATTCAGCTAATAGATCATCTTCGTGTAAGTTAGTTAAATCAGCTAGGAATGAAATTCCTTCGACAGTTCCACCTTGCATTTCTACAAGCTTAATAATTGCTTCGATTGTTCCACCTGTTGCTAGAACATCATCAACTATAACAACTTTATCTCCTGGTTTAATATCACCATCATGCATTTGTTGATGATTTTCTCCATATTCTAAAGTATAGGCGATATCTAAAACTTTTCTAGGAAGTTTACCTGGTTTTCTTACCAATACAAATCTTGTATTACTTGCATAAGCCACAGCTGAAGCAAATAAGAAACCTCTAGCTTCTGGAGCAACAACAACTGTTGCTCCAGATTTTTTTACAAAATCAGCCATTTGATCAATAGTATATTTAAACGCTGCTGCATCATTTAATAAAGGTGTTATATCTTTAAAAACAATACCTTCCTTTGGGAAATTTTCAACGTCAATAATATATTTTTTTAAATTCATTCTAGCTCCTAATCATTTATTTCTTCTACAATTTGTTCTTCATTAGAAACTTCTATATTTCCAATAAATTTTTTATAACCTAATTTTGCACTAATTCTTCTTCGTTCTAATCACATTCAAAGTGGAATCATAATTGAAACTATTACAGCAGCAGTTACTATAATACCAATTGCTAATGTAATACCCATACCAATCACATCAATCATTGTGAAAGCTAAAACTATTGAAATAATTAGATAAATTGAACCAAGAACTATTGATCTAATAATAGCAAATTTTACTATTTTTAAATAAGTATCTTTAATGAAGTTATTTTTATTTGAGAAATTATTTATTTCACGTTTAGTATCTTTTTTGAAAGTTTTGAAAGCATTTTTTTCTAATTCAATTTCGGTTTTCTTATTAAACTTAATCATTCTAATTTCTTCTTTAAGTTTTTCTTTATCTTCAATTTGATCTTTAAGTAGGTTTTTCAATTGACTCTTAATTTCTTTTAATTCAGAGTTGTATTTTTTATTAATTTCATCAATAGATGTTTTTGCTGATCTATTTTTAACATTAATTTCTTTAGCAAGTTCAATTTCTTCAGATAGTTTTAATGAAAGTGTTTTTTCACCTTTTGCAGATAGTAAAGATTTACCTTTTCCTAAAACAATAATTGCAGAAATCATTGCAAATGAAATTGTCACTACAATTGCTGAAATAACTTCAGAACCAATTGGTACTTGGAACACAATAACTGAAGCTACTGTAATTCCTACTATTAAGATTAATGATAATGCTAGAGCAACATAGTATGTTCATTTAAATCTAATTATCATATAAATTAATAATGCTAATAGTACAAAACCAGTCATGATTGCAGCCTGAACAATTTGACCAGACGCTGTATAAGGATTTTGTTGCATACCAAGTACACCATTTTTACCATCTGGTGTAATTTGAGTTCCTGATAACATTCTTAAAATATCTTTGAACTCTCTAAATCTCATTTTTGATGTAGTTGAAATAGAAATTCATGGCGCATTTTTTTCAACTTCTGTTCCATTTGGATTTTGAGTTAAGAAATCGTTTCCATATTTAATTTGAACATCATATAAAGTTTTATTTTTAATTTTAGGGTTGAATCATTTTAATAAATCATTAGAAATTATGTATTCATAACCTTTTGATACACCTTGAGCATGATCGTTTTGTGTTGAACTTACAATCTTTTTAACATCGTTAGCGTATGCTTTGGCTTTAACTTCATCTAGAGATTCACCGTCAACTTTTTGACTAGTGATGATTCCAAAAATACCATCTCCTTGAGTCATAGTATTATAGTTTGATTCGATGTTTTGTTCACCATAAATAATAAATGTTTTACCACTACCAAATGATGAATTAGCCTTAGGACCAACCGTTAAACCAACACTTAAACTTAATATAGCTAAAATACCCACAATTATAAAAATAATTTTACTTGTTAATTTAGTTTTGTTTTCAAGTTTAATTAATCGATTATTTTCAATTTGTTCTTGTGAATTATCTGATGGATTTTTTGAATATTGAATATTCAAATTAATATCTTTATTGATAAATTTAGCTTCTTCAGATCTTAAATCTGTAACTTTATTAATTAAAGTTAATTTAGATTTAGGTTTTGCCTCTAATTTAGCAATTTTATTATTTGATTTTTCTAATCTTAATAATAATTTCTGATCAGCTTTAGCTTTTCTTTTATCATTTAATTCTTTTGATTTGTTTTCAGCAATCAATAACTTATCAGTTGTTGATTTTAATCTTAACAATTCTTTAGTCGTTGTTTTTTCTTTTTCTGTTAAATATTTAATAACTTTTTTGTAGTGATCAATTTTAATAGTTAAGAAATAATTTCCTTCGATTCTTTCAAAGTTATCAATTGGTAACAATCATGTTTTATTTTTAAATAATTCTGATTTTAAAAATAGTCTTGTCATTATTCTAAATAATACAATTCCGAAGACAATCACAGCAATCGCTCCAAAGGCAGTAATTGTTGCAAAGTTTTTAAGTACTCCTGAACCAATTCAGAATAATACTATATTTGGTATTAAAGCAACAATCGCTGCATCAAGTGACATACCCAAAGTTTCTTTTCCAGAAATTTTCATTGATGCTTCGATTGAGTGTTTTTCCCTATAGATATTATTTTTGATTGATTCAATATACATTGATGCTATATCTATGACTAAACCGATTAATAATAACAATATTAACCATAGCTCAGGACCAACAGCAACATTGAATCAAGAAGTTGCAAAAATTACTAAGGATCCGATAATCACGGCAATGATTATTGTAAATAATCCTAAAATTCTATACGCATATAGCATGTATATAAATAGTGCTAACATTAATATCAACAATATAATAATTGTTATTATCAGTGCATATTGTTTGATAGTTGCATCAAATTCTTTAATAGCTAAAACCTTGAAGTGAATTCCAAGAGTTGACTGAGAAATTACAGCAGTATTTCTTTCAGCAATTGTATAACTTGGAGCTTTAAGCATTAATCCAGTAGTTTTCTCATTTTCTTTTTCTAAAAATGCTCCAACAGCGATCGAAGGTGTTGGTGAAATCACATCTTTAGATAAAATTAAGTTTTCTTTGAAAAAATCATAATTTAATTGACTATTAAATCCACCATTAGCATCCTTAAATAGTACTTCTTTAAATAAATTGTTTGTTAAGGTGTTAAAAATAGTAACACTTTTACCCAAAACTTCACCATTAATAACACTTTTAATATCTTCTGAGTATTTACCTTTTTTACCTTCATCATTGTTAATATTGAAATCGTCAGAAACAGCATTAGTATCATAAACATATCTAGAAACTGAATTATTTAATTCAGAATTTTCTTTAAAACTAAAACCTTGCTCAAGAACTTCTTCAAATGCTTCAAATGAAGTAACTTCTCTAAAATCATCAGTATTAGAATTGCCACCATAAGAAAGTAATGACACTTTTTGAACTGATCCATCTTCGTTAACAATAGAACCTGTGAAAAAATCTTTTAAAATTTTTCTAGTTGCTTCGTCAGCAATATTATTTAAAGGATTACGAATAAATAATCAAAATGTTTCGATGTAATCTTCTTGTTCTTCTTCAGTTGGAGCTAATGAGTAGTACTCTCTAATATTTGTTAGAACATTTTCAATTGATGTAACAAAAGTAAGAGATTCGTTCGTTGCTTTTGTTGGTTGTTCTTCTTCTGCTGGAGCAATGATTTTTTCTAAATAACCATTTTTAGCAATCTCTTCATCAGATAAATCAAATTTTAAATATGGTTTGTTTTCATTTCCTGATTTATATCTTTCAACAGAAACATCACCTAAAATATCACTAACTTTTAATTTATTTTTAATTGTTGTTGAACCATTATAATCAACAACAATTTTTCCATCATCTGAGCTTCCTTCTTCAACAGGAACAGATAATTTATCCATAATTTCTTTATCAAATAAAATATCTTGGTAATTACTATTTAATAAAACAATTCCACCATTCATTTCGATTGCTCTACTAAAAGCATCAATATTATAGTTATAAGCATCTTTTGTAGCTCTTACTTGTAATCTTGATTTACCTTCTTGAATAATATCGATTGTATTATCTGAAAAAGGCGAAAGTTTCTTTTCTAAAGCTTCTGCAGCTTTAGAAGCATCTCCATTTGGAGTATCTGAAGTATTTTCATTTTGATCATCATAAACTCCAACTAAAGCTTCATATCCACCCGAATATTTAGATCCAAGTTTAATACCGCTAAATCCAAAGATTGATGAAAATATTATTCCAGCAATTAAAGAGGCAACAATTAATGAAAGCGCAAGAATTCTGACAATCTTTTTAGGATTTTTTTTATCTTTCATAATTACCTCCTTAACTAAAAAGTTAAATAAAAAAATATTACATTTTTATTTAGTATTACTAAATAATTATACAATATTTGTTTATGTTATTGTTTTGCTTTTTTGAATAAAGATTTGTTTTGCTTTTTCATTGTTCTAATAACAGCATCGTTTTCAATCTTTTTCATAATTTTAGGATTTTCTAAAATCTTTTTGTTAATACTTTCTTGTCTTTTTTCATCACTAAAATCAACAGTAAAGGTACCTTTGATTCTTTTTGTACCAAGAATATTAATATTCATTCTATTATCAACATTCATGATTGCCTTATCAATTTTTCTTCAATTTAAAACAGTCATGGAAATAATCAACATTTTTTTGTTTTCTACATCCATACCTTTTTTTGTAGTTTCAGCTTCTCATACGAAAATATTATTGTTGTAACCAGCATCATAAAGGAAAGCTTGTAGTTCTTTTTCTTTAGTTGTTGAAATCATAATTGTTCTAATTCTATTTTTTGGATAAGTTACATCAGTTATAATTGATTGAATAATAATCATAACGATCGAAGCGAATAAACTTGGTCCTAAAATAAATTTAAATTTCATTCAATTCAACATTGAAGATGTGTACTCTGTAAATCCTGAATCTGATGCCATTTTTTGAATTAATTCAAAATATTCGCTATCTAAAGTTAATGGATTTCCTGTACTAATACCTTGAATAAATTCTTCTCAAGTAACTCCTCCATTAGTTATTACTCAATTTTTAAATGTATTAGCAAAACCAGTATCGGCACCATTTAGTAATTGATTAATGAAATCTTCATTAAAAATTTCTCTATTAAGTACACTTAATCTGACAGTTTCTGGTAAATCATTTGAATTTAACATCATTGTATTGACCATAATCATTACTGCAAGAATTGAAAAGTTAATTTTCATATTCAAAGTACCGATTGCTTTGTTTTTATGTTTTGAGTAGAACATTGAAACAAAATCAATACCACCAGTTGATGAACCAGCACGATAAACAATACCATATGATCAACCATTTACAATTCCAGCAAAAATTGCAAAAATAAATAATCAAATTGTTGAGTTTCATTCACTTGAAAGCGATGAAATTAATTGATAATCAATGATAAACTGCATATCTTCAGGTCTAAGATAAGGAATTGCTTTAAGTATGAAATCAAAAGCAATTGAAAAACCAATTCAAATTATAGTTGTTAAAGTAAATTTAAGTCCGATTTTCTTAATACCAAAAATAATAAAAGGAATATTTAAAACAAAATAAAATGGAAAATACAACGTTCCTTGTAATCCAGCATCAGTTACAAATGTAACTGATAAAAATCTAGCAATAGATCCTATTCCACCAGGGAATAAACCCGTTTTTCCAGTTACAGCAATTAAATAAGATAAAGCAATTGATGTACCAAGTGCAGCTAGGGCGATTCAAATTAATTCAATTCAGAATGCTCTTTTAAAATAAGTGGTTCTTTCGATTTTTTGAAAAGCCTTTTTAAAATAAAAATCATATGATTTCTCATATTTATGATCTTGTTTTAATTCTTCTAATTGTTCTCTACTGATCAAAATACTTTCTTGACCATCAGAAGACCTGATCTTAATTTTTCTCATATTGATTCCTATATATATTATTTAATATATCATAAAAAAATAAAAAAGAGATTAATAAATTTAATCTCCAAAAATCTCTTCTCTTCTTTTCATATACTTCTCTTTTTTAATCTTCTTGATTGACTCTTTTATGTGAGCTCTTTTACGTTTTTGTTGAATTTTTTCAAGTTCACGTTTACGTTTTTGTTTATAACCTGGCTTGACTGATTGTTTTTTATATTTAGAAATAACTTGTTGTGATTCAACATCTAAATTTTGTTGATTTCTTTTTTGAGTTCTTGCTGCTCCTTTTTTAATTTGCACCAAGTTTCCTTCAATAAGTCTTTGAGCTTCAAAAGAAATTCCTTTTTTAGTTAGATCCTCAATTTTTGATTGATTTTTTACATTCAATAAAACGTAGCTAATTCCTTGGAATTTAGAACGACCAGTTCTACCAGCTCTATGAATGTAATAACTTAAGTCTGTCGGTAGATCTATTGAAATAACATGACTTATACCTTTGATATCCACACCACGTGCAGCAACATCAGTTGCAACAACGAATTTAAATTCATTGTTTTTAATTTTTTTAAGCATGTTCATTCTTGTTCTTGGTTGAAGATCACCATGTAGTTCACCAATATTTTGAATTCCATGATTTCTCAAAATATGAATTATTTTAGAAACATCTTCTTTATGATTAACAAATATTAAACATAAAAATGGATTTATAGAATCTACAACTTTTCCAAGGTTTTCATCTAATTCTCTATTTTTAGTATCAATTAAAACGTGTTTAATATTTTTATTAGATGGTTCATTTTTTGAATCATCAATAAAAATTGATTGCTTAAGATATCTTTTAATAAATGGTCTTAAAGTTTCATGAATTGTTGCTGAAAATAATGAAATAACAGCATCTTTCTTAACTTTAGATAACATAAAATCAACATCTTCAATAAAACCTAAATCAAATATCATATCGCACTCATCGATCACAACATAATCAGTTGTTGTAAGTTTCAAGTGATTTTGTTCATAAAGTTCTTTAATTCTTGTAGGTGTTCCAACAACAATCATTGGTTGTGTTTTTTCTAAATTTTCAATTGATTTATTAATATCTTCACCACCAATAAATAAACTAGCAGTAATTTTTGATTCTCTTTTTTGGAAATCTCTAATATTGTCATAAATTTGTTTTGCTAGTTCTCTTGTTGGTGCAATAATCAATGCTTGTACTCTTCTTTTTTCAAAAGGAATATTTATATCAAGATTGTTGATGATTGGGAGTAAGAAACTATGAGTTTTACCAGTTCCTGTATGTGCTAATGCGACAACGTTTTGGTGTTTTTTAATTAACGGAATTACTTTTTCTTGTATAGATGTAGCTTCAACAAAACCAATATCATCTAAAGTTTCATTTACATATCTTTTAAATCCAAAATTTGAAAAATTCATATTATACCTTCTTATTTTCTATAACCTTAAATTGGTTTTTTATATCGAAAGAGTTTACATTTACTGTATTTCCAAATCTTTCTGCAATTTTATTTTCTATATCTTTTATAAAATAGTTTTCCATATAATGACCTAACACTATGACTGAGATATTATTAGATTCGGCATAAATATATTCGTTTCATTTCATTTCCCCTGTAACAAACAAAATATTTTTTTGACTTGTTTCAATAACTGAAGTAAAACCGCTGCCACTCACCAGTTTAAAATTATCAAACATTTCTTTTTCATCTGAATTTATAAAAGTAAAATCACTTTTAAATTCTTTTGATAAAATTTTATTAATATTTTCTAAAGATAATTTTGTTTTAAGATTAATCTCGAAACCTTCTTTATCCAAACCTCATCTTGATATGGATTTTACAGGTAACGCGTTTTCTAATATTGAGAACATTTCTTGATTTTTAGAAGCATCATAATTTGTGTGAATTGAATAAATATCAATGTTATTTTGTTTTAAAAATTTTATGGCTTCTTTTTTAAAAGGGTCTTTTTTATTTTGTTTTAAATCTCCAAATATAAAAGGATGTCTAGAAATAATTAAATCATAATTTTCTTTTTTAATTTTTTCAAAAACTTCCAACGTGAAATCTAAACATATTAAAACATTTTCAATTTCTTTTTCTATATTAATTTTTTTACCATTAAATAATTGAAAACCCGAATAATCTCAAGAAGCCGCTAAACTAGGTTTAAATTTTTTTTCAAGATACTTTATTAAACTATCCAATTTCATTAATATACTCCTTAATTTGATTAACTAGATTTTCAAAATATATCATTCTGCTATTATCATTAGTGATCTTAGAAATAATATTTTCATATTTTTTGATTTCATAATTTAAATATTTTATATATTCTAAATTATTTTTTAATTCTACAAAATCTCCTAAAAGAGTATTAGACACTTTATGATTATTCTTTTTATCAATTCATATTAATCAGTATTTTTTATTATTATCTAAAAAGAAATCCTCTTTTTTTATACTAAAATTATTTTTATTACTTCATTCCCTTAAAGAGGAAACCTCTGTATTTGAACAAAATATATATTCACTTATATAAGGTGAATCATTTTCGATGATATCTATCATTGTTGAAGTGCCAAGACCGGTTATAGTAACTATATCAACTTTCAGTTTTCTTTCATTAATAAAAGAGATGCCATTACTTAAAATTGTTTCGATTTTAGAATTATCTAAACCCGCATTTTTAATGTTGGATTTAGCTGAATTAAGTGGTTTTTCATTGATATCTGCTGCATAAACAAAATTAACTTTTTTAGACTTTACTAATTCTATTGGTAAATATCCATGATCTGTTCCAATGTCTGCTAAAACATTTACATTAGAAATTAAGTTGGCTACTTTTTCTAATCTTTTATTTTGCATATTAACCTTTATAAAATTCTTTTAAAGTTTTAGCGGTTTTATTATTATTGGCAGGATTTTTAAACTTTTTAGTTGTTTTGTTTTCTATTTGTCTAATACGTTCTCTAGTAACTTTTAACTCGTTACCAACTTCTTCTAAAGTTTTTGGAGAATCATATTTCAATAATTGATTTTTGATAATTCTGTAATCTTTTGAAATATTAATTAATGTAGTTAGTGATTGAATTGGTAGTCCAGTTTTATTCATCAATTCATCAATTTTTGTATGCAAACAGTTTTCATCTGTAATAACAAATTTATCATTAACTATTTTTAAGCTTTTTCTTAAACCTTTATTATTACATTTATTGTCTTCATTTAATGAACAAATTGTAAATGATTTATCGAACTGTTTTAAAATTTCTTTATTATTAAACAAAACAGAATTTACTTCTTTAACACCGGCCAATTCAAATGCTCTAACAATAATTGGATTTTCTTTGAACTTAATTAAATCAACATCACTATTTAATTGATCAATTTCCTTATTTACATTTACTTTTACATCAATAGTAATTGGCTTAGTATTGTAATCCATTAATTCATCAACAATATTGTTGATTTCTTCTAAAACACCTCTTTGTTTTAAACCTTCAACGATAACTTCGTCTTTTGATCTAAATATTTCGATTGGAGTATCAACATGAATGTCTAAATTAGTAATTGCTGATTCTAAATCACTAGAATATTCATCACCTGTTTCTTTTGCTAAACGTTTTAATGTTCTTAATTTAGTTGGAACAATTCCATATCTCATTCTAATTACTTTTTCTTCACGAGCAGGCATATCTTCAAAAGTTTTATCCAAAACTTCCTTCAGTACTTCTTTTTCTGCGTATTCGTCAGGAGATACCATATCTTTGTCTTCTACGAAGTCACCAAAATGTGTATCATCTTCATCACCGAATGGTTTTTCTAAAGATACTGGCTCAACTGATAATTTTCTAATTTCAATAACTTTTTCAGCAGTCATTCCAACACCGTGCTTTTCAGCAATTTCATTTGGAGAAGGTTCTCTACCTAATTCTTGAGTTAATTGTCTTTCAATTCTAGAAAGTTTGTTTATAGTTTCAACCATGTGAACAGGAATTCTAATTGTTCTAGCTTGATCAGCAATCGCTCTAGTTATTGCTTGTCTAATTCATCATGTAGCATAAGTTGAAAATTTAAATCCTAATTTGTAATCAAATTTATCAACGGCTTTCATTAAACCGATATTTCCTTCTTCAATTAAGTCCTCAAAAGTTAAACCTCTATTTAAATGTTTTTTAGCAACATTAATAACCAATTTAAGATTATGTTCTACTAATTTATCTCTTCCTTCTGTAACATCATCAGCATCTTCTGATTGAAGCATTTTTGCATATTCTATTTCTTCTGCTTTAGATAATATTTTTCATGAACCAACATTATTAAAATATGTTTTAACAATATCTTGAATTTTAGTTTCATTACTAATTGTTCCAATTCTGTAAGGTTCGTTTGAAGAACTTTTAGAATTTTTACGAGCTAGTTGTTCAGCAGCTTGTCCTGCTTTAACATTTTCTGAAAAATCATCATCATCATCTTCTTCATCATCTTCATCAAGTTTTAAATCTTCTTCATCTTCATCATTTATAATGTCTAACTTGATTGATGATTTTTCTTCAATTTCATCATCTTCTTCATTTTTAGAAAAATCTTCACTTAAATCAAAATCTTCTAAGTCTGTAAAAACAACATCTCTTGCTGAGAGTTTTTCTAGCATTTTTTCAGCTTCATTATCTGATGCATTTGGAAAAATAGTTGCAAAAGTTTCTAATAAAACTTCTTGTTCGATTTCATTTTGGTTTGCGTCTAAAAATTTATTTGTGTATTCATGAAATTCTTCAATACTTTTAATTTTCTTTAAATCTGCCTTATTATTAAATTTTAGCTTAGCCATGTTTACCTCTTTTTATTGAATTTCTCAATATCTCTATTCTTTTTAATATATTTTTTTCTTCTTCAACATTTTCAATTTCTTTGATTTTAATTTGAAGTTCTTTTATCTGTTTTGTTACATCATACTCGTTCAACTTGTAAAAGGCATCATCAATTGTCTTTTGACCAATTTTTACTTTTGAAATTTCCGATGAAATAATAATATTTATTAAATCCTTGTCATGGATAATTCTATCATCAATTAATTTTAATATTTGCTCAGTATTTCCACCACGATAATTACCTATTTTATATTCTTCTATAATTCCTCTAACAGCGCTTCTTAAAGTACTGTTATCAATTAAATCTACATTTTTAGAAATGGTTTCAATAAACTCATCAGACTTTAATAATGAAATAAAAATACTTCATTCCGCCTTTTTATAAGCTTCAACAATTTTCTGATCATTTTTTGACGAATTAATAAAAACATCATTTTTTTGAATAAGAATTTCTTTATTAATATTAGATAGTTTCTCATTAGTTTTATTTTTAACAAATTGTTTATAAGTATCATCCTTAACAAGAAAACTAATCTCTTTCATATCTTTAACAAATTGTTTAATATTTTCCGGATTATTTGTATCCACTTTATTTCATTTTTTTTCAACAATAAAATTAATTGGGTGTTGAAATGTATTTAACATCTTTAACATAAATTCCGGACCTTTATTTTTGATTAATTCATCTGGATCAGAATCAGTATTATTTTCAATTACATTAAATTCAAAACCATTTTTTAATAATAGTTTAGAAGCTTTAATTGTTGCTTCGACTCCCGGATCATCACCATCTAAAAATAATTTAATTTTTCATTTATTTTTATTAAATAAATTAATATGAAATTGACTAAGTGCCGTACCCATAATTGCCACAGCATTATTAACTCCGATTTTATTCAAGGCAATCACATCCATAAAACCTTCTAAAACTATAACTTCATTTATGTTAATTATTTTTTCACAATTATAAAGAAGTTCAGATTTTTTAAAAATTTCATTTTCCTTAGAATTTATATATTTTGGTTTTGCATCTTTCAAAGTTCTTGCAGAAAAACCAATAATTTTATCATCAATGTTTTTAATTGGAAAAATTAATCTATTTATAAAATATTCTTTTAACTCAGATTTATTTATATAAACCAAACCAGAATCAACCAACTCTTTTTCTGTAAAACCTTTTTTAATTAAGTTATCCACTAAACTAATCTTTGATGAAGCAAAACCAATATTAAAAGTTTCACTAGTTGCTTTATCTATTTCTCTAGATTTCAAATATTCTTTAGCTTCTAAACCTAATTCAGTACTTAATATGGCTTTATAAAAAATCATTGCATGTTCATTTATTTCGAAAATACGTTTTTCAGATTGGCTATATTTTTCAACTGGTTTAAAATTTTCTAGTTCTTCAATTTTTATATTTGCTATTTCTGCAACAATTTTTAATGCATTAATAAAATCAACATTTTTATATTTGGAAACAAAATCAAAAACATTTCCACTTACATTGCAAGAAAAACATTTAAAAATTTTCTTTTCATTATTAACAGACATTGAAGGTGAACTATCATTGTGGAAAGGACAAACACCTCAATAATTAACTCCTTTTTTAGATAATGGTATAAACGAAGAAACGACAGAAACGATGTCTGCATTATTACGTATCATTTCAATTGTGTTTTCTGAAATTCTACTCATAGACATCACTCCTATCATTTTAATTAATTATATTTATCAAATAAATATTGTTTAACTTCGTTTAATTTAATTCTTTCTTGAGCCATTGTGTCTCTATCACGAATTGTAACTGATTTATCTTCTAATGAATCAAAGTCATAAGTTATTACAAACGGTGTACCAATTGCGTCTTGTCTTCTATATCTTTTACCAACATTTCCTGTTTCGTCATAAGTTGCATCAAAATCTTCTAATAAATTATTGAATAATTCTTTTGCTTGCTCAGATAATTGTTTTTGTAATGGCATTACAGCAACTTGATAAGGAACTAAATTTTTAGGTAATCTCATAACTATTCTTGAATTATTTTCATCAATTTTTTCTTCTTCAAATGCTTGTCAAAAAATAGCAAGCATCATTCTTTCAACACCAACTGAAGGTTCAATTACATTTGGTAAAATTTTGCTATTTGTTTCTGGATCTAAATAAGTCATATCTTGACCAGAAGCAGTTTGGTGTGCATTTAAATCAAAATCACCACGATGAGCAACTCCTCATAATTCACCTCAACCAAAAGGAAATTTAAATTCTATATCACTTGTTTGACTAGAATAGTGAGCTAATTCTTCTTTATCATGATTTCTTACTCGATAATTTTCTGACTTAATTTCGATTACATTATTTAAGAAATTTTCAACATTAGTCAATCAATAATTAAATCAGTCTGTTTCATCACTGGGATTAAAAAAGAATTCTAATTCCATTTGTTCAAATTCTCTTGTTCTGAAAATGAAATTACCTGGTGTAATTTCATTTCTGAAAGATTTACCAATTTGACCAATACCAAACGGAAGTTTTTTTCTTAATGATCTTTGAGCATTTTTAAAATTAATAAAAATTCCTTGAGCTGTTTCTGGTCTTAAGTAAACAGTTGAAGATTCATCTTCAAGCACACCTTGATTTGTTTTAAACATTAATGCAAATTGACGAATTGCTGTATAATCGCATGCGCCACATTTAGCACAAGAAATATTGTTGATTTTAATAAAATCTTCCATTTCTTGATTAGACATTGTTCCAGCATTAATTTCTTGATTAAATTCTTCAATAATTTTATCAGCTCTTCATCTAGAGTTACATTTTTTACAATCAATTAATGGATCGTTAAATCCATCAATATGTCCTGATGCTTTTCAAACTTTAGGATTTAAAATGATTGATGAATCTAAACCAACATTTAAAGCATTTTTTTTAACAAAATAATTTCATCATTGTGCCTTCAATTTATTTTTTACTTCAGCACCAAGAGGACCATAATCTCAACTGTTAGCTAAACCACCATAAATTTCTGAACCTTGAAATACAAATCCTTGTGATTTTAAATGAGCTATCATCTCTTCCATTGTTTTTGGCATTATTAACCTCCTATTATATAATTACAAAAGTCAGCAAAAAGCTGACTTTATTTTATACATTAATTATATATAAATTATCTATTTTTTACAAGTTTTGTCAACACACTATGAGTGTATTCTGTAAACGTGCTTTCTTCGAAAATCGGTTTTTTTAATAGTTCATAAAAAGCAGGTGTTTTAATTCCGATAATATTTTCATAATAATTAATTAACACTTTTAAAAATATAATTTGATAACTCGAATCAAAATTATTAAAATTCATTTTATTTCAATTGGTATTATCTAAATACTGTAAAAAATCTATGAAACTTTCATTATGCTTTTCTTCATCTTTAATACAATTAAAACATACTAAGCCAAATTCTTTAAAATCGAAACGTCTATATATTGCTTTTTTTAAATTGCATCTAATGCACTTTTTGAATTGAATTTCAGCACCAAGATGTTTTGTAGTTTTAAATAAAAATATAACAACCATTGTAAATGGATCAATGTCTTCATTAATATTATTTAAACAAAACTTCAAAAGCTTATAAATTTCATAATTTTTATGACCATTTTCAAAACCATCATTAATAACTGATGTGATTAAATTTGCGAATAAATATTTATCATAATTATCTGATATCCCAATATTATTTTTAATTAAAACTCCGGTTTTCAATTTTGAGATTTTATCTTTAAAACTAGATTTAAATATTTCAAATTCTGAAATATTAAAAGTTTGAATTGAATATTTGTTTTTTGATACTGGTTTATTAACTCCTTTAGCAATAACGGACAACTTTCCGTATTTATCACTAAAAATAGTTACAATTTTGTCATTTTCTTCATAATTATGACTATTAATGACAATTCCTTCCATCTTTTTTTCCGGCATATTAATATTTGTTTTTGTCATATCCTAATTTTTTAATTAGTGATGGTGAGTTTCTTCAGTTTTTTTGAACTTTTACAAATAATTCAAGATTAACTTCTTTTTTAAATAATTCTCTAATTTGTTTTCGTGACTTATATCTAATATCTTTTATTTTTGAACCTTGTCTTCCAATTATAATTCCTTTTTGAGAATCACGCTCGACAATAACTGTAGCAACAATATTCATTCCTTGATCAGTTTCTTCTAATTCATCAACCATAATTGCTACTCCGTGAGGAATTTCTTGACCAGCTTTTAGTAAAATATTTTCTCTAATAATTTCTCTTATTGCAAATCTGTTTGGTTGATCTGTAATTACATCATCATCATAAAATTGATAATCATTTTCTGGTAAATGCTTAACGATCAGTTCTTTTAAAGTATCAATATTTACATCATCAACTGATGATGTAATTACGACATCTATAAAAGAATTTGTTAATTCTTTTCATTCTAAAACCTTTTTAAATAATTCATCTTTTTTAACAGAATCAGCTTTAGTAATTACCAATATTTTGTCGATGTCTTGTCTTTCAAGTTCATTTAGTATGAATCTATCATTTTTACCAATAATTTCATCTGCAGGTACTAAAAATAGAGCTAAATCAACATCCTTAATACTTCTTAATGCTGAAGCATTCATAATACGATCTAAATCTTGTTTTGGTGTGTGGATACCAGGTGTATCAACAAAAACAATTTGATATTTATCTTTTTCAGTTAAAATACCTCTGATATTATTTCTTGTTGTTTGTGCTTTATTTGTTACGATAGAAACTTTGTGTCCAATCATTTTGTTTATTAAAGTGGATTTACCAACATTTGGTCTTCCAACAATAGTTACAAATCCAGATTTAAATTGTTCCATTTTATTCTCCCTCGTCATTATAATCTTCTTCTAAAAATTTAATTTCATAATTTATATTATTTAGTTTCAAAATTTTATCTTGTAAAGCAAACATTTCCATTTCATCTTCTAGATTGGTTTCGTGATCATAACCAAGTAAGTGTAAAAAACCATGCACAAATAAAAAGCCCATCTCTTCTTCAATTGAGTGTTTATATTTAACAGCTTTTCTTTCGGCTTCTTCAATACAAATAAATAAATCTCCAAGCTCTCTAAAACCCATAATTTTAACTTCTTCATCTGACATTTCAGTTGGAAATGACGTTACATCAGCAATATATGAATGATTACGATATTGAATGTTTATTTGTTGAGCTTCATCACTATCAACAAATGAAATACTTAATAATAAATCTTCAGGAATTTTTAAATAATTTTTAGCAGATTCTAAAATATTGTTTGCAAATTTTTCTCAATTTAAAGTATTCAATTTAGTTTTATTATAGAATTCAATTTCGAACATCATTACCTCTTTTTATTATTATACTTTATATAATCATTTAAGACATAATTATACATCTTATTCTTTGTTTTGAAATAGTTTGAGTATGTAACATTTAAATTAGTAATATTGCTAATTGAAAAGTAATTTAAAAAATATAAAAATATACAAATTATATTAAAATCAAAACTTTTAAAAATCATAAACAATAAAATCATTATGTTTATGATTCCTATAAATTTTCTGATATAAAACTCCTTACCTCTAATATATTCGTTTGCAAAAAATTTGAAATAGATATTAAAACATGTTAAACAAATTAAAATAATTGATAACTCTTTGAATATAAAAATTGAAAAAATACAAACTAAAAAATTTTGGCAAATTTCAATGAAAAATAAAATTTTAAAATCTATATTTAAACATGATAGTTTTTTATATTCTTCTATTAAATTAGCATTAATTAAAATTGTAATATTTTGTTCACTTTCCTTTTTTATAGAATTTGCGTAATTAAATTCATAAATTTTATTAATGAAATTTTTAACTAATTTAATAAGAATTATTTCAAGTATCGATATTAATAATATAAATAATAGTGATCATAAAAAATACTGCTCTTCAACAATCTCTTTGATGATATTTCTTAAAAGTAACTGTTTCAAAATTAAAACAAGCATTAGAAAAATTTGTAAAATTAAAAAAGAAAAAATGGTTTTATAGTCTAAATATATTCTGATATTAAATTGTTGTTTTTCAAATTTTTCTTTCTCAATAAAAATACCGATATTTAAAAAATAATTGTTGAACTCTGAAATGCTAATTTTATATTTTTTATCTTTGCTCGAATCAAAAACAATCAATATATTTTCTTTCTTTTTAACAATTACATAGTGTTGCTGCTTTTCGCTATTTAGAATTATACAAATTATATATTTGCCGTTTTTTAAATCTTTTTCTAAATCAATTTCTTTAGCAGGAATGTTATTTATTTTGAATCTTGATAATTCTAAGGATAAAACTTCTAGATTCATGTCCTCATCATCTTTAATATTAAAAGATTTTTCCATTTCGATTATTGTAAAATTTGTTTTATTAAAAAAATTAACAACCGTGGTTAAGCATGCTGCTCCACAATTATTAATTTTAGTTTGTTTTATTATATTCATTAAACCCCTAAAAGGATTAGTTTAAAATTTTAAATTGTTCTCTAACATTCTTGGCAGTTTCTTCACCTTTTAAAATTTTTAAAACCTCTAATGAAAAATCTAAAGAATGTCCGGCACTTCTTCCCGTAGTAATGTTTTTATCTGTTATAAAAGGAACTGTCATATTCTCTTTTTTATTTTCCATAAATTGATCGCATCCAGGAAAATGTGTTACATTGAATTCTCTTTCAATAGCTTTTGCCAATACTTGTGGTCCTGCGCAAATAGCACCTACTAACTTATCCATTTGGTCAGCTTTAGTAAAAATTTCTACAACTTGCTCATTTTCTAAAATTCTATTTACTCCTGATCCACCTGGTAAAATAAACATTTCATAATCTTCTAATTTAATATCATTGATCAAAATATCTGTATGCATCGTGATGTTTCTAGCACTAGTTACAGTTGGCGTGTTTTCAATAGAAATCATATCAACTTTGATACCACCTCTTCTTAGAACATCTATAATGGTAACTGCTTCTAACTCTTCAAATGCAGTACCTAAAAATATTGCTACTCTTTTTTCCATAATAAATACCTCTTTATATTTAAATTATATAACAAAAAACGCCGAAGCGTTTTTATTCAGAACTTCCTGTCATTAGTGATGCTGGATTACCATTTCTTGCTTTTCCAGAAGAAATTAATAATGATCCAATGAAAGAAACTGCTGTTACTATAAAGCTTATTAACGGTGGTCACCATGTAAATCCATACGGAATTGCGAACCCTGTTTGATAAACTATGTATATTCCAATGGCAATTGTTCCTCATGCAAGTACAGTTGCCAAAGCTCAAACTATTAATGAAAAGATAGTTACTGTTCCAAAAGCATATTTTTGAACTTTTCAGTTAGAGTAACCAAGGGCTTTCATTAAAATCATAAACCTTTGATATTGAGAAATATAAATATCTCCAACCAGCATAATTAATAATGCTGCAGTTATAACAACAGCTACAATTAAAAGCATACCAATTGAAATCGCTAATAAAGTAATTTGATCCATTAAGGCTTTTTGAGTACTTAACAATGTTTGTGAATCAATCATCGATAACACGGGTGACACTGATATAGCAGACCCTAAACCAATACTAAACTGACCATGATTTTCAGAAGGAACAAATGAAATTCCAGAAGTTAAACCAACTGGTTCTTCAAAATTTGAAAGTTTGGCATTATGTCACATCATTGGTGCGTTTTCTAATGCGTTGTTCTCTTCAAATGTAATTGTTGATCATTCTTCTTTATCAAGCATAACAATATCATCGTTAAAGTTTCTTAATGGATACCTATCAAACTGAGAAGCATACCCATTGCTGTCTTTTTCACCAGCTTTAAGAACTTGATCTTTTTCAAAGATAGAATTATTTAAACCTATTTTTTTACTTAAAGAATAGTTTTTCATTAAGTTAGTAAATGTCATGTCAGCTAAGAATAAACTTGAGTCATATGATTTAATTTTATCAACAACTTTGATACCTATTTTTAAATCTTTATTTAAATATGATTGTTTATCAGTTTTTCCAAATCGCATTACTGATTTTTCATTTTTGAAAGCATCGTAAAATCAATAACTTGGATGATTGACTATGTTACCGATTCCGTCTTCTCTCTCATCTCCCAATGAATAACTTAAGTTAAATGGTTTTACCATAACTCATTCTGTATTATTATCAGAATATTTTAAATCATAACCTGTTTTAACACTTTTGGGAACCTCACTACCTTTTAAAGTAGTATCAAATCAATCAGTATAAGAATCTATATTTTCTAAGTCTTCAGGAATTAAAGCTCCATTAGGGAATAAGAAATCTTTTAGACCTGATGTATTTAAAATTTCAGCTTTTGGAATGAAAAGCTTTAAATCATCATATCTATAGTAAGGTCTAACATAGGCACCTTTAATTTCATTATCAGACACTGCAAAGTCATTAAACATACTTGATTTATTATTCAATTTAGTTGTATCACCAACATTTGTGTAAAGACTATCGTTTGTAAATTTATTAGAGTCTAATTCGAATGGATTTAAATAACGTGAATCTTCATTTTCGATAACACCTTTTCCGAATTTTACTAAATCATCCATACCTTGCGAACTATTGTTTTTATAATAATCAGACTTTAAGAAATTGATGTCATCATAAATTCAAGCTTGATTTGGCAATGGATTGGTATTTCCATCATTATCAACATAAGAAATTCCAGAAGCATCGGTTGAAATATCATTTATTCCACCACCAACTGGTAATTTGTAACCAGCTTTCGCCTGTTCATTAATGACTGTTGGGATTCATAATTGATTTTTACTTGAATCATAAATTTTTCATCCATTAAAGAAAATATCTTCAGATTTATTTCATGTATTATTAAATACTTTTTCAACCTTTTTAGAAGTTTCATAATCTAAAAATGGATTATTCTTTATTTCATCTTTCATTGAATATAATGAATATGCATTTTGATTTTTATCAAGTCCTGTTAATGAGAAGTTTTTACTTTCGCTTGATTTAACATCAATGATTGTTGCTAATGATTCATTTTCAGGAGAGTAGTGTTCAACGTTATAAGCGATTGAAAATTGTTCTAGTCTAGAACCATCATCTAAATAACTTCTAACAAATGGTGGTACTAAAGTTAAAATAATGCTTATAATTTGTTGTTTTCATGTATCGTTTGGATTAGATGAACCTGTTGATCCACCTGTTGATCCAACAACAGCTTTTAAAATTTCGGGAATACCTTGAGTTAAGAATGTTGAAAAATCACGAGCATTTCTAATTTTTTCATCGTCAGTTAATTGTTCACCACTATCTTGTGGATCATTTAAAGAATTTAATAAAATACCAAATAATTGATCGATCATACCAATTGAAAATGCTTGTCCATTTACTGAGTAAAAGTTATTACCAAACATTTTCATGATTAAATCTAGTAATCCTTCAGGATTACTTACAGCTTCTTTTAAAGAATGATCAATTGTTTGGGTTTGACCATCATTTAAATAGACATATTTAGAAATTGGAGAAACGTCATTGCTTGATGCTGAATAATTTTCAGGATCAATATAATAACCATATTTATTTCCTCTTTCATCAAGTTCAACCATATCCTCTGGATTTTTGTTAAAATCCTTATCTAATTCATCATGACCATTTCAGAAATTTAATGCTCCTTTTGCAAAAGGGGAATTATAAGCTGGTTCAATATTGCTATATGAGTTTGCAAATTTAGTATTTGCATAAAACGAAGTTTTAACACTGTTTGCAACAGCCGGTATTGCCAATCCCGTTGAAATGAATATCGAAGATATACCAACAACCGCTACAAGTAAAATAATAGATTTTTTACCCGAACTAGCTAATGTCAAACTGAACTTTAATGTAAATTTAGAATTTTTGAAGGCTGTATTTTTTAATGAGTTAATAATTTTTGAGTTAGATCATTTAACAGAATTTTTAAGAATTTCCATCACTGAAGTATTTGTTGTTAAATAAGCAAATACAAATGAAATTATCATTGAAAATATACCTAATACTGTAAATGCTATTGCTAAAGATACAAAATCAAATTGTAAACCGTTGTATGGTGATGAAAAATAATCACCGAAAAGTCTAGCAAAAGGTATTTGCAATAAGTTACCAGCCAATCAACCTAAAGGTATCACAAATAAAGTTATTATAACTGAATGTCCTAAATATGATGCTGCTATTGATTGAGGTGTAATACCTAAAGCTTTCAATATACCAATTTGTTTTGAATTGAAATCGATAGTTTTTTTAATACAAATTATAAGTGCAACAATTGCGATTACACCAATTATTATTGAAGAAATAATAGTTACAATATTATAAATGTTCATAACCATCGGTTGTAAAGTTCAGTTTTTTGAAAATTCACTACTCTTAAAAGGAACAACATTTAATGTTTGTCCAAATTTTGATGTTGAAGTTCTATTTACGATATCAAACTGTTCAATTAATTTATCTTTTATCGAAAATTGCATAGCATTAAATCTATTAATTTGATTTTCTAATACATTAATATCTCTACTTTTACTTGTTAAGAAAAAATTGATTGAATATTTAACTGTTCTATCAGCTTCAGATGAAGAAGTTCCAGTTCTCATATTTTCTAAAGTATCTCTTTTACCATATAGAATTGCACTTACTTTTGGTTGAGGAACCGGAAAATCTTTATCTGGTTGCGGGAAGTATGAATACGCATCTGTTGCAATAGCAACGATTGTGAAAATAGCATTTCCGACTTTAATTTTTTTACCTAAATCAATTTTATGAGCTTTTGCATATTGTTGTGATATTGCAATTTCATTAACATTAACAGGCATTCTTCCCTCAATAATTGTGAAGTTAGAACTTTTCATATCTTCGTCATTTAAAACAACCGCTCTGTATTTGGTTTGTGAAATAGAATCGAATGCAAACATTTCTTTTCTAAAGTTAGCTTTAAAATTATTCACTTCTGCAATAATACTTATTCTTTTTTGAAATAGAGCACCCCTACTAATTGATTCGATCTGATTAACTCCTAGTTTATTAATAGAACCACTTGTAAATCGATAATCATCAGATGATGACATATTTTCTAAAAATCGATTGCTGTCATCTTTTCCATTGTATAAAAACAGTTCTGTATTTTTACTATAAATTGAAAGACCAACTATTTTATCATCAGTTTTTGTTGCTGAAATTGGTGATGAAATTCCTCTAAATCCTTTTATTAATAAATTGTCTTGATTATTTTCATCTTGTGATGTAATTGCAATATTAAGTAATTGATCTTCTCCAAAATTAAGCGTATCTAAGTTAGCATGCTTAACATAATTATTATCTTTAGTAACTATGTAACTATCATTAATAGCTTTTTCTTCTGAAAACTGATAACCAGTTAAAAATTCATAAAAAGTTTCTCCAATGTTTTCTGGATTAGTTGAATTTTTTAAAAATTCATTAAAACTATTATATTGAAATGCTAATACAGAAATTGAGGTATAGTGAACATATTGTAATAATTCAAGACTTTTTATATCAAGTTCTTGTGTTTCACCATTATTGTGTTTAATAATTTTTTCGAAATCAAAATTATTTTTTAAAATATACTCACCCATTGTTGTATTTTTAAAATAAGTTTCATTTTTTGCATTAGAATCTTTAAATTCTTTTAATGAATACAATATCTCATTATTCAAAATTGATGCTTGAGTATTTGTTTTACTCAAAGCATCATTATTCATTGTTGAAAAAGTTTGTTTAAAATCTTTAGCGGCTTGGATTTGAGATTCATTAGTTGAAATTGTTTCACCTTTATATAATCTTGTTAAAAATGTTTCTTCAAAAGTAAATTTATTTTCAACATCATAAGCATCAGAAAAATAATAATCATTAAAGGTAATATTATAATTAGTTGTAGTTTTTCCACCAACTATTGTACTGTTAAGATCAGAATTTATAAAATCATAAATTAAAGGCACATCATACTGACGATTGGCACCATCCTCACCATTTTCATAAATTTCCATAGTTGATGAATAGTTAAATCTATCTACTTTTTTAACAATATTATTGTAATCATTTGTTAATCTAGCACTGACAGAAAGTGTAATTGTAAGAATTAAAGTTGCTAAAAAAGATAAAATTAAAATAATAATAAATTGAATTTTAAATTTAAAAACACCCTTAAGACCTTGTTTGAAAAGGAGAATTACATTTGATGGTATTTTTTTCATAAATTTCTCCTTTCAAATATAGAATGATTATATTATAAAACTTTAAAATTCAAAAGACATGTTTTTATACTAAGAAACAACTATTTTTTTTAAACAAAATATAATTATAAAAATGTTATAATTTAATATATTAAAATGTGGAGGTACTATGAAAAAATTATTAGCAGTTCTTGGCGTTATAACAATTTCAGCTTCCACTACTGCAACGGTTGCATGTACAACTGCTGATAAATTTAAATCAGAAATTGAAGCAACGATTTATGATTTAATCAAAACTTCAGAAGTACCTATCAAAAGCGCAATTCTTAACGTTTCTAATAATGAGAAAAAATTTAATGAAAGTTATATTAATGGATTATTAGGTGGTCAAAATGCAGTTGAAGTAATTGGTGAGCATGTTGATCCTTCTGTTATTGAAAATGGTAATACATCAAATGTTCTTATGACTGACATGTTATTAAACTATTTTGATAATGAAAAATATACTTTAAATGCTAATGATATGAAAAAAGAAGCTGACGGAAGTGAAAACGAGTTTTTAAAGTCATTAAACAAACAACATAATAATGATGAAGGTTCTATAACAGGGACTGATGAAACTTTTAAAATAATTCAAATGGTTTCTGGGATTGTAAGTTTAGTTTTTTCTTCTAACTTTTCAGATAGCATGTTCGGAATGGTTAATCAAGTTTTTGGAATAAATGCCGTTAAAGATATTGTTAACAAACTTCCAGAAATGGTAAATGGAAATGAAACAATTAAAAATATTTTAGGTATTTTTGAGCCATTAACTCCTGAAAAAGTTGATGAAAAAGTTGATGATTTATTCAACAAAATAACTGAACCTGAAAATATTGAAGAGCCTTCTATTAAAACGTATATGGAGAAGGGGAATATATTTTCTAAAATAAAAGCGATAGTTTATTATTTTGATAAAATGACTGATTTATTTTCAGAAGTACCTTATGATGAAATAACAAATTCTAAAAGAATTTTTGATGAAAAAGTTGATAATAATCAAGTTATCTATAATATTTTAACTGCTCCTGTTGACGGTGAGGAATTCACAAATGTTTTATTACATTTTGATTTAGCAAAATTTGTAAATATAATTGCGCAAGTTTTAAATAATCCAAATAATAATATTTATAATTTTCAAAAATTAATTGCAGTATTGCTTGGAAGCGGTATTGATAGTACAACAAGAACACAAATTGACAATCCAATAGTTGGAACTATTAAATTTATTATCAAAGGTGGACTTAAAGAAGATCCCGCAATGATTGAATTAAGAAACGAAATTAACTCAAATGGTGCTGAAGGTTTAGGAATATTTGAAAAAATATTTAAACCAATTAATGATTTAGTAGATAAATTAGAAAGTTTTAAAGGTATTTTTGAAAAAATAGAAGATATCATAGATTTATTACTAAATGATTTAGCTAATCAAACTGGTGATGGATTTAAACCAATAACCGCTTTGATAAAATTAGCCATTAGTTTAAATTTGGTTCCTGATAATATAAAAAATATTTTGGAAGCTTTGATTAAAAATGACAATCTTAAAAATCCTTTGAAATCTTTATATAATGGTAATCTTCTTAAAGATGTATTTGAAGCTATGGGTAATGAAAATTTAGCTACATATTTACCAAATATTAATAGCTTTTTAAGTAATCCTTTAGCGACTTCTCTAAAAGCATTTGGTGTTGATGAAAAAGTATTTGAAGATGTTAAATTCTTATATGCATTTAAAGAAAATTCTATTGTGGATTTAATCAATTTTATTAGAGATACTGTTGTTAAAAAAACAAGTCCATCTCAACCAGAATTGATTTTTAACCTAATTACTTTACAGCCATTTTTAAAAGGAATTTTAGGAAGTTTGCATAATCTTGCTGTTTTATTATTATCGGATAACAAAGAATCTGAAGAAACTTTTATGAACGAGTTTAAAAAAGCGATTGGTCTTGATCTAGAAAATAATGTATTTTACACAGGTACATTATTATATGCGCTTTCAGCTTTATATGGAAATGTTAAAGGTGATGATGATGAATCATTAGATAACGATTACTTTAAAGTTTTAGCAAACAAACGTATGCAACAAAAAACAATGAGTTCAATGACGGGATTAATTTCTTCTTTAATTAACTGACTTGATATTAATTCAATGAACAAATATGTTGAAGAAAAAATTACTCCATACTTAGAATCTAAAAATTGAACAACTTCATTAATTTCTTATGAAAATTTCGGTGAAATTAAAAATGATGCTGTTGTTATGTATAAAATTAACTATAAAAATGATGATCTTAAGCGAAATGAAGATTACGTGGTTACTTTAAAACAAGTTCCCGTTAATGGAAATGATGTTTCATCTTCAAAAAAATGAATTGTTTATGATGTTGAAAAAAAATAACCAAGTTATTAAATTAACTTGGTTTTTTCATTTTTAAATATAGTTCATAAACTTTTTTCTCATATGATGAAGAGGTTTTATTTTTATAATATTGCATTCCCACTAATTCATCAGAAATATATTGTTGATCAACTCAATCATTTTTATAATTATGAGGATTTTTATAACCTATTCCTCGACCCAACTTTTTAGCACTTTTATAGTGTGCATCTCTCAAGTGATCGGGAACATCATAAATTTTTCCTGATCTAACATCACTGAGCGCTTGAGATGTAGCTTCGTAAGCTGAATTAGATTTTTCACTCAAAGCCATTTCACAAATAGCTAATCCTAACGGAATAATTCCTTCGGGCATACCAATATTTCTAAATGCATTACAAGCTGTGAATACTCTTGCCGGAATCGCTGGATTAGCTAAACCAATGTCTTCATAAGCCATAATCACCATTCTTCGCATAAGAACCTCATAATCACCAATTTCAATTAATCGAGCAAAGTAATATAATGCAGCATCAACATCACTTCCTCTAATAGATTTTTGTAATGCTGATTTCAAATCATGAAAATCATCTCCATATGCTCCAGAAGGATTTTTAGCATATGGTAATACTTTAAGAACTAATTGCAAATCAATTTTTTTATCATTATATAATTCGATAAATAATTCTAAGTTGTTAATAAAACTTCTTACATCTCCTGCTGATAAATCTGCTAAGTACTTTAAAGCTTCGTCATTAATGTCTATTACTATTTTTTGATTGGCAATCATTTCTTTTGTATAATTAAACATTTCGTTTGTATTCAATCTTTTAAGTTCTATTATATTAGCGCGTGATCTAATCGCTGGATTAATTGTAAAAAATGGATTTTCTGTAGTGGTCGCAAATAAATAAACTTTACCTGTTTCCATATACTCTAATAAAATATCTTGTTTATCTTTGTTCATACGATGAATTTCATCAATAATTAAAATAAATTTTTTATCAGCTTCAATTGAAGAAATTATCTTTTCCAACTTTTGCTTTTTGTCAGTTGTGGCATTAAAAATTTCATAACCAATACCAAGGTCATTTGCTAAAGCAATTGCAAATGTTGTTTTGCCAATTCCACTTGGTCCATAAAAAATTAATGAAGTTGCAAATTTATTTTCGACCATTCTTTGAATTAAACTTCCTTGACTTAAAACGTGAGTTTGACCAATAATATTTTTAGTAGTTGTAGGTCTCAATAAAAATGCTAATGGTTCTTTCATAATTCCTCCAAAAAAAATAATAACTATCTTACTAGTTATTATTTTACTCTATTTATTAGTAAAAACTTGTGCGAATACTTCTTTGTAATCTTTTACAGTAACTATTTCTAACACTGCTTTTACTTCATCAGGTACTTCATCTAAATCTTTTTCATTTTTAAACGGTACTAAGATTTTTTTCAAACCAGATCTAGCTGCAGAAATTGATTTCTCTCTTAATCCACCAATCGGTAAAACATGACCTCTTAAAGTAATTTCACCTGTCATACCAATATCTCTAGATACTTCTTTATTTGTAAATGCTGAAATAAACGCTGTTGTAATTGCTGATCCAGCACTTGGTCCATCTTTAGGAACAGCACCTTCTGGAACATGTAAATGAATATCACATTTCTCAAAAATTTCAGGATCAATTCCAAATTCTTTATAATTTGACTTAACAAAACCTAAAGCGATTGAAGCTGATTCTTTCATAACTTCACCAAGCTTACCTGTTAAAATTAAGTTACCTTTTCCTGGGAAAGTATTTACTTCAATTGGTAAAATATCCCCACCAAATTGAGTGTATGCCAATCCAGTAACTACTCCAACATTTGATTGACCTTGTTTTTCAGTGTGATCAAAAATACGTTTACCAAGTAATTCATTAACCACTTTTGCATCAACAACTAAAGTTTTTAATTCTTCATTTAATTGTTTTACAATAAATTTTCTAGAAATTGTTGAAATTAATCTTTCTAATTGACGAACACCTGCTTCACGAGTATAGTATTTAATTAATTCATCAAAAGCTTCATCTTTAAATGAAATTTCTTCATTAGTTAATGCATGTTCTTCTAAAACTTTAGCAACTAAATAATCCTTAGCAATTTTCATTTTTTCAATTTCTGTATAACTTGATAAATTAATAATTTCCATACGATCATATAATGCTTCAGGAATGTTTTCTGGATAGTTTGCTGTTGCAATAAACATAACTTTACTTAAATCATATGGTTCTTCAATATAGTGATCTGAGAATTCATAGTTTTGTTCTGGATCTAATACCTCTAGCATTGCTGCAGCGGGATCTCCACGTTGATCAGATGCCATTTTATCAATTTCATCTAATAAGAATAATGGATTCTTAACTTTAGCACGTTTCATTGTCTGCATAATACGACCAGGCATAGCTCCAACATAAGTTTTTCTATGACCACGAACTTCAGCTTCATCTTTAACTCCACCTAAAGAAATTTTTACAAATTCTTTACCTAAAGCTTCTGCTATTGATTTAGCTAAAGAAGTTTTACCAACCCCTGGAGGACCAACTAATGTAATTATTTGACCTTTTAAGGTTTTAGTTTTTTGTTTTACTGCTAAAAATTCAACAATTCTATCTTTTACTTTATCCAAACCATAATGATGTTTATCTAAAACACTTTTTGCAAATTTTAAATCTTGAATATCTTCTGTTTCTTGTCATCATGGAATTGACATCATTCAGTCAATATAATTTCTTTCAACATTAGCTTCAGCTGAAGCAGATTGCATATTTTCAAATCTACTAATTGCTGTTAAGATTCTTTCCTTAACAACCTTAGGGAATGGTTCGTTTTCTAAACGTTCTTTATATTTTTCCATTACTGACTTTTCAGAATCTTCATCTTCAAGTTCTTCTTTAATAATACGCATTCTCTCGCGTAAGTAGTATTCTTTTTGTTGAGCATCCATTTTTTCTTTTAATTTTTTATTAATGTCTGCTTCGACTTCTTTAGAAACATCTTTTTTTGCTGAGTTAGTAACCAATAAATTTACACGCTTTAATAAATCAGCTTCTCCTAAAATAGCATTTCTGTTTTCAATTGATAGAAACGGCAATGACTTAGCGATTGAATCAATGACGTGTTCAATATTAATGCTAAACTCTGCATCATCCATTTCTAAAAATTGCTCAATTTCTGATTTAACACCTGGAGTTGTGTTTGCTAATTCTTGTAAAACTGAAATAATACTTAGTTTTTGATCTTCTAATTTAGTTTTATCAAAAATAATCGCTTCAACTTCAGCAAAATAAATTCCATTTTCTTCTGTTATTTGTTTAACTTTAACTCTTGTTTGACTTAAAATTTCTACAGTTAAAGTACCATCTTTTCACTCTTTTGTTAAATTAACTCTAGAGGAAGTACCGTTTTCAAAAATTTCATCTGTACTTGGATCATTATCCATAACCTTTTTTTGAGATAACACAATCATGTTACCATCGTGTTTTTCGATAGCAAATTTAATTGCTTCTTGAGTTTGTTTTCTACCCACCTCAACAGTTTCTGATTGACCAGGATATACAAAAACACCTCTCGTAATAAAAATAGGATATTTTATTATTTTATTCATATTGCCCCCTTATTTGGTACATAAATATTTTAGCATATTATTTTAGCACTTAAAAGTGTTAAGTGCTAAATTATAAAAAACAAAGCCTGAGCTTTGTTAAATTATTTTCCGTTATTTTCGTATAAGAAGTTTACAAATAAATCATTTGCGATTTCTTGTTTAACAGCTTGTGGTTGAATTGCTTGTTTAACATAATCTAACTCAACACCAAATTGTCCAGCAAGATCAGCATATTTAGTTTCAACTTGTGCATCAGTAACTTCAAATTTTTCTTTATTTTGAATTTCTGATGATACTAAGTATGTTTCTAATTTTTTACGTGCATCAACTAACATTTCAGCTTCAATATCTTTATCTGTTAATCCTGTTGCTTTTTTATATGCTTTTAAAGTTAAACCTTGACGAATAACTTCTTGTTCAAATTCACGTTTTAAATCAGCAATTTGATTATCGATTGCAGTTTTAGGTAATTCAATTTTTGATCCTTTAATGATTTCGTCCATAATTTGGTTCACAAATTGGTTTTTAAATCCAATTACTTTACGTTCTAATAATTCTGCTTTGATTTTATTTTCTAAATCAGCAAAAGTATTAACATCTTTCATGTTTAAGTCTTTAGCTAATTCATCATCTTTGTTAGGTAAGATTCTTTCTTTTACTTCTGTAATATTTAATTCAAATACTGAATCTTTTCCGGCTAATTCTGGTGTGTAATCTTCAGGGAATTTAACATCAATACTTGCTTTTCCTAATCCTAGTCCAATCATTGAAGTTTCAAAACCAGGAATAAATTGGTTAGAACCAATTACTAAAGTATGACCTTTTGCTTCTCCACCTTTAAATGCTACTCCATCAATAAATCCTTTAAAGTCAAATGTTACAACATCTCCATCAACGATTTTTGCATCAGCTTCTTTTACTTTTTCCATTGCAAATTGTTGTTGATATTGATTAACAACTTCATCAATTTCAGCTTGAGTTACTTCTGGTGTTGTTTTTTCAATTGTTTTAATTCCTGTATAAGTTCCGATTTCAATTTCAGGACGTAAATCGAATACGAAATCTAAAATTAATTCTGTTTCTGAAACTTTGAATGGAACTGGTGTTGGTGAGTTCATTGGTTCGATTTTAACATCTGAATTTCTAGCAAAATCAAATGCTGGTTCAATCATCATTCTGAATGCTTCATTATAAATTTTTGATGGTGTTAAATATTTAGCGATTTCACCTTCTGGTGCTTTACCTTTTCTAAAACCAGGAATTTCAATGTTGGCTTTTACTCTATTTTTAGCTTTTGCTAAAATATCAGTTCATTCTTTACCTTCAATTGTTACTGTTCATTTTCCTTGGCCATTTTCAATTATTTTACTTTCTGTGAATTTCATTTATATTCTCCTTTTAATTTTATTATCTGCTATAAGCTACAGCAATATTTCTTGGTTTAATATTTAAAGTTTGTGTGATCACTTGCTCAATATTTTTCATAATTTTCGCTTCTTCAAATACGAATTCTTTTTTAGTATCTAATACAACTTTTACCAAAACATATAATAAGTTATCATGATAAATATCTGTGATAACTTCAATATTTACAGCATTGTTACCAATTGCGTTAAAAGCAGCAGATTGGATCAATTTGTTTAGTGCGTATTGCTCAATATCTAAAGCTCCACGCGAATTTCTTTCAATTGAAATATACATATTAAATACCTCCGTTTATTGTATTATTGTGCTCTACCAGTGTATTTACCATCTAATGTAGAGATGATAACTTTTGTACCTTCATTAATAAATAAAGGAACCATAATTTCTAAACCTGTTTCGACAACAGCTTTTTTTTGAGCTCCAGATGTTGTATCACCTTTAACTGCAGCTTCAGCTTCAGTTACTACTAATTCAACTTTATCTGGTAAAGAAATTCCTAAAATTTCTCCTTCATATTCAGTCATTTTAATCATTAATCCATCTGTTAAGAATTTAGCTTCTCATTCTAGGCTTGACATTGGAATTTGAACTTGTTCATAAGTATCAGTATCCATTAAATATGCATCATTTCCATCATTATATAAATATTGCATATCTTTTTTTTCGATCATTGCTTTATTTACTTTGTCTCCACCTGTGAATGTTATTTCAACTCTAGCACCAGTTCTTAAATTTTTAACTTTAACAGTTACTTTTCCTTGTTGTCTACCAGTTTTAGAAAATGATTGATCGATAACAATGAATATATTACCTTCGTATAAGAAAGTTGTTCCAGGACGTAAGTCATTTACTTGCATTTATTTTCTCCTTATTTTTAGAATAATTCTATGTAATTATACCATTTATAGTTATTTATTAAAATGTATCGGTAAAAATTAATTTTTTGAATCGATTTTTATTCAAGACACAATATAGTCCAATGGCGGCCACACAAGATACAGCAAATTGAACTGAATCAACAATCACTTCTTTGATTAATGCACTCATTTCAAAATTATTAATTAAATATGAATATGGTATGTATAAAAACACAAGACTTGAAGCTAATATCATTATTAAATAAATTAATTTACTTTTTTTAGATGCTGTGATCACAAGAAATATTAGTATATTGATAATTATTGTTAAAGGTATATAGATAAAACCACCATTGATCATATCAATAATTGCTCCGTAAACAATTCCGGTAATTAACATACTTGGTCCAGGAATTAAACCACATAGAGCAATGTACAATCCTGTTGATAATTGAAAAGTTGAATCTCCAATTTTAATAAAAATCGTTACTAAAGATACAACAACCAATACTGCGGTTATCATTGCTGTTAATGTGATATATTTAGTGTTGAAATACTTTTTCATTATTTAAAAATATCTCCAATTTTTAAATCATTCAAATTGTTTTTTTTATATAAACCAGCATCAATCATTTGTTTACCAGGTCTTTGAATTTCTAAAATTTTTATTAAACCATTAGAAGTATGTACAATTATTCCCTCATTATCAAAATTAATGATTTCTCCAACTTTTTTTATATTCATTGTTGAAATAACAAGTTCATCATTGTTCAAAACACGACTAGATTTAATTTTGTATCTTTGATCATTTATAAAAGTGTGAGCGATTGGATTTGGTGAAAGTGATCTAATATGATTGAAAATATCTCTAGCTGATTTTGATCAATCAATTTTTTCTTCTTCTGTTGAAATATTTTTAGAAAAAGTCACTTTAGATTCATCTTGATCAACTAATTTTAATTCACCAACATAAATTTTTTCTAAATTTTCCTTGATCATTTTTGAACCCAATAATGTCATCTTTTCAAAAAGTGAACCAGCATCATCTTTATCTTCAATATCAATTTCTTCTTGAATATAATAACCACCAGCATCCATTTCTTTAACCATTTTCATTATTGATATTCCAGTTTTTGAATCACCATTTTTAATTGCGTATTGAATTGGAGCACCACCTCTGTATTTTGGTAATAAACTTCCATGTACATTGATAGAATCAATTTTAGCAAGATTTAATATTTTAGTTGGAACAAATTGACCATAGGCACATGTAACTAAGAAATCATAATCTAGTAATGATAATTCATCAAAAATTTCTGAAATTTTTGATGGTTGAAAAATCCTGATGTTATTTTCTTGAGCTACTTTTTTAACAGGAGTTGGTGTTAACACTTTATTTCTACCAACCATTTTATCAGGTTGTGAAATAACAGCGATAACATCAACATTTTTCATTTCAATTAATGTTGACAAAATGCCAGCGCCAATCTTTGGTGTTCCACAAAAAATTACTTTTATTTTATTCATATGCCTCCTTATATTTTTTGTATATTTCTTCTACTTTCTTAAGAATTACAACCATAGCCATTGTATCTCTATTACAATATTTGATCATGTCTGGTAAAATTCTGTTTTTAAAAGCTGCTTCAGGAATATTTCCATCAACATACTCTCTAAATGTTTGTGAAGCCTTGTCACCTTTATTAATAACTAAATCATTATATGAGAAATTTGGCTCTAAAGCTGGTTGAGTTTTTTTGATTGAATAACTACCTTTGAAGTGTGGGTGATAAATTAAAAAATCAGTTGTTTCTTTTTTAGAACTTCCTGCAAAAAAATCCATTAAATCTATTGTGTTTTGAATGATATAAAAAATTGGTTTTTCAAATTGAGGATAAACAACTGCTAGACATTTTAAAACCGTTTTTTCAAATGATTCATTGTAAGCAACATAAACTCCTTTTCCATCTCTAAACATATCTTTTAAAAAGTTGATTAAAAATTGTGGGCGAGGATCTTCTATATCTTCTCCAATAAATTGATAATGATTCATCGTTGATTCATTATTATAATCATATTCATTATTTAAAATAACATCAATTGAATATTGAAATGGAATTTGTTGATATGGTGTAGATTTTTCAAATCTCGGTACTGCATGTTTGATTGTTTCAAAATCATACATGTAAACTGGATATTTTTGATAATCACTTAAAACTCTTTCCAATACATCGATGTTGTTACTATCTATGCATTTTGAAATATCTTTATTAATAAGTTCTTTGTTTTTAACACCATAAAAAATTCTTTGATGTCTATAAGTGAAACGGCTTTTGCCATCTTTTTTTCTAGGTAAATTTGGATCTTCTAAACTATTTAAATCGTCTAAATAAACAATCCCTAATTCCCTATAAATTTCTGCTTTAAAAACTTTATCAAACTTAGAAAAATCAAATATAGTATCTTCTTGTTTATCAAATCATGGTAAAACATGAGAACAATATGGTGTTTTACTTTCATTTGCAGTTTTATATATTCAGCCAGCTTTAATACTTTTTCTAACTATTGGTGTTTCACATAAAAATTTATTCATGTATTTTTCGATTTCTAAATCGTTTAAACTTAGAATATTTGAAAGATTTTCAAATATTCAGTCCATATCAAAAGTTGATTGAAATCTTCTATATTCTTCTATTAAGGTCATTCTATTTTGATCATCACCATGAGAAAATGCATCTAAAAAGAAATACTTTTCTAATTCAATATCTTTATTTTTTAAAACTTTACCAGGTACTGATAAAGTTTTTACAATATCATATGCTTCTTCAAAATCAATTTTTCCATATGTTTCATAATTAGCTGTTCCTAATTTTGAAATTTTAGAGAAGTTATTAGGAAGATTACCTTCTCCTTTATAATAAGAACTATCAATTCTACAAATAAAAATATCATCTACTATGTATCCATTTTTTTCTAAAATATAAACTTGATACATAACATCATAAAAATGTTCAATTTTAACTTTAGAAGTTGCTTTAACTTCATACAAAGCAACATGGTTATCTTTTTTAATTTCTAAAATATCACAACGAGTAAGTAGTTTAAAATCCTCATATTGAAAAGCTGGTTCATATAAATATTTAATTTTTTGGTTAGTAAGTGCTTCTTTAGTTTTAACTACAGCTTCATTCGAATTTTTATGCCTTACTAAATTAATAGATTCTCAATCTATATTTTTAAGATTATTTTCATATTGCAATTTTTCATCAAAATATTTGCGAGCTTTTTCTCCAACTTCATTTCCATCAGCTATAGTTTCTCCAGAAAATTTAGAAATTTCAAATCCCATTGGATCTTCTCATAATTCTTCTCATTCTTTGGCAAGCTTCTCATAATCTTCAGAATCCTTATTTAAATTCATATATGTTTCATATACATCAATTGAAGATGCATCTGATGAATACTCATCATTAGAATTTAATTCAGCATCTAAAAAATATTCAAATTTATGCTCTGCTTTTCATTGAACACTTTTTGCAAAATTTTCTTTTGTATTAAAAATTCAGGCAGCTTTAGCACAATCAACGAGTGCTAATTTAAAAATCTCTTTTTTTACGGGTGTTTTTAATTTCATAAATACCTCATTCATATAAATTATATCTTTTTTGAGTATAAAAAAAATAGTCATCAAAAACTATTCCTTATTATATTTAGTGTATTTTAAATACTAATTTTTCTTTCTTACAGGAACGAATTTTTCAGTATTTTGTTTTGCAATTTTATCAGCTTCTTTAGCTTTTTCTACTTTAGAAGTTGATTTTGAAGCTTGTTTTGCAAGCTTCATTTCAGCTTTTTCTTTTTCTGCTAAATCTTTTTCTGTTTGTCTTTCTTGTTTTTTAAGAAGAGATTTTTCTTCTTTTGTTAACTTAATTTCTTTTTCAGCAATTGAAATACGTTTTTTAGCATCATCCAGATCAATAATTCCATTTACAATTCAATCTGTTTTGTAATTTTTTTTATCAACTTTAGTTGTAATACCTTCAATTTCATAAGCTCTAACTTCTAAGATCTGATTTGTTTTAGGATCAATTATTTCTACAATAACATCGAATACGTCACGGTATTTATATTCAGCACCTTTTCTTGAATAAACTTTTTCAAATTCAATTCTTAAGTTTTTTTTATTTTCTGTTTTTAAGATATGGTGTTTAATTCTATCTCTAACTTCTTTATATCTTTTTGCTTTTTCTTTTTTAGAAGCTTTACGTCCTGTAATTGTTGTAACAATAACAAAAACAATA
This sequence comes from Mesoplasma photuris ATCC 49581, assembly GCF_000702725.1. GTDB lineage: Bacteria > Bacillota_I > Bacilli_A > Mycoplasmatales > Mycoplasmataceae > Tullyiplasma > Tullyiplasma photuris. Next base: position 36,073 of record NZ_JNJI01000004.1, read on the forward strand.
ACTACAACTAATAAAATTATTAAAATTATTGACATCATGTCCATAAGCGTACCTCTTTCTTTTTTATTATAAATTAATTAATTAAAATTTTTAGTTTTTTTAGTTAACAATATCAATAACTCCACCACCAAGACATATTTCACCTAAGTAAAATACCGCTTCTTGACCAGGAGTTATTGCTTTTACATCACTATATTTAACTTTATAAGTAGTGTTATCAATTCTTTTCATGATCACATCAACATCTGGTTGGCGATATCTAAATTTGGCTGTACATTTAAATTCATTAATATCTTTAATATAATGACTTAAATTTAAAGTTCAATTGATTTCATTGACAATAGCACTAGATGATAATAAATAACTTTCATCACTTGCTGGACAAACATATATTATTTTTTTATCTATGTCTTTTCCTGAAACGTAATATGGTTCTTTCATACCACCTAAGTTCAAACCTTTTCTTTGACCAATTGTATAGTACATAGCACCGATATGTTTTCCAACTACTTGATTAGTTTTTACATCAACTATATCTCCTGGTTGATTAGAAATATAGTTTTGTAAAAATTTAGTGAATTCTCTTTCACCAATAAAACAAATTCCTGTCGAATCTTTTTTGTTGGCAGTGATCAAATTATTGTCTTCTGCTATTTTTCTAATTTGTGGTTTTTCTAATGCTTGTAATGGAAATAATGTTTTTGATAACATTTCTTGTGTTAATTGACACAAGAAATATGTTTGATCCTTATTTTGATCAACGGCTCTGATCATTTCATATTGTTGAGTTTTTTCATTAAATCTTACACCAGCATAATGTCCCATCGCAATATAATCAGCACCTAAGTTTTCTATGGCATGATCCATGAATTTATTAAATTTAATATATTTGTTACATAAAATATCCGGATTCGGTGTTCTTCCTTTTTGATATTCTTTAATAAAATATTCAAACACATAATCTCAATATTCTTTTATAAAATCTACTCTGTGTAATTTGATACCTAATTTATTAGAAACGGCTAATGCATCAAAATAATCTTGTTCTTGAGTACAAATTTCATCTTGAGATTCATTATTACCTAATATATCTCCATTAGCGGCCGAATCTCAATTACGCATAAATAATCCTTCAACTTCATATCCTTGTTGAATTAATAATAATGCTGCAACTGATGAATCAACTCCACCACTCATCCCTACTATTACTTTCTTTTTCATGTTCATCTTCCTTTTTAAAAATAAAAAAATTGCTTTTATGTAAAGCAATTTAATTTTAACATTTTAATAGTTTGTTTTCAATTAACACATAACCTATGTAGTTTTATAAAATTGTAAATTTAAGTAATAAAATTCAATAAAGACATGTTTATATTTGTGCTTATTTATTATCAAAACCTTTATTTTATTTTAAAATATTATTTTGTTTTTTTACTTTTTTGAATAATAAATACCATAAAGGTATGATCGGAATTGCAATTATAAATCCTAGAAATCCAACTGATAAAACACATAATAGAATTATATTTATTTTATATTCTTTTTTAGTAGTTTCTTTAACTTCTTTTTTAGCAAAAATAAATATAATCAATGAAATAATAGAAATTCATAAACTTGCAAAAAAGAAATGTCATACAAAAAATATCGATAATAAAAAATCTCCAAGGGTTTTAATATTTTCAATATCTACTCCTTCATCTTTTTCGATTAAAAATCATCATCCAAACGGAAAAGCTAGAAGTACAATTGAAATAATTCCATATCCTATTGTTATTCAAAAACTTCAATTTCTTATATTTTTATCTTTGTTTATATCCATAAAATTAGTATACCTTTTAAATATTATACTCTTTTTATGTGATGACCTTTTGTGAAGTTTTTGATGCTATCTGAATTAACTTAACTTTTAAAAAAAAGCGAAAGAAAATTCTTTCACTTAAAGTTTAATATTTAACTTTAGTTTTTTACAAATTTCAATTAACCGACTATGAAGGCGAGTGAAATAAAGTAGCCGACGAACAATAGTGATAATACTCACATTACTATTCCAACCTCTTTTATTTTACCTGTTACTGTTTTAATGAATGTATAACCAATAATTCCAAAAGCAATACCATTAGCAATATTATATGTAGTAACCATGAATAAGATTACTAAGAAAGCTGAAATTGCAATTTCTGGTTTTTTTCAATCAATAAGTTTTAATTCAGCAACCATCATCATTCCGATATAAATACATGCTGCAGATGTAACACATGCAGGAATAGCTTTAAATATCGGATATAGAGCAATAGCAACTACGAATAATAATCCATTTACAATTGCAGCAACTCCTGTTCTTGCTCCTTGTTCAATACCAGCAGCCGATTCAACATAAACTCCCATTGGAGATGTTCCTAAGGCCGCACCAACAACTGTTGCACCTGAATCAATAACTAATGCTTTATGTGAGATTTCATGATGTTGGTTTGTACGTTTATTTAATTGATGATTAAATGATGCTAAAGTACCTGTTGCATCAAAGAAATTCATAAACATGAATACAAAAATCGAAATATACATTACTGGTTTATTTCAAATTTCTACATTAGTAAATTGTTTTCATGTATTTTCAATATTTCCTGTGAAACCATCTAATTGATAGTCTCATCCTCAGTTTGGATCACGGAAATTAGTATTAGATAAAGCTCCACCTGCTTGTAATAAACTACTATCTTCGCTTACAGTGTTTGCCACAATTACAGCAACAATAAATCCGGCTAAAATACCAATAGCTGCAGACCCAGGAACTTTTTTAAAGTGTAAGAATAAAATTAAACCTAATGTTCCCATACCAATTAAAATTAACGGGTAATTTTCTTGTAATTTAGAAATTGCAGCAATCGGAACTCCTGAATCAGATTTCATTAATCATCCCATGTCAGTTAATCCAACAGTTGCAATAAAAAATCCAATTCCAATTCCAAAGGCAATTACTATTTGTTTTGGAATAGCCTTAATAACCATTCTTCTTAGTGGTGTAATAGAAACTATTACAAACAATATTGATGATAGCATAGTAGCGATTAACGCTCCTTCATATCCCAAACCACCAACATTAGCTAAGTTGAATACCATCATAGCATTCATACCCATACTTGTTGATACAGCAACAGGAATATTTGCAAATAATCCCATCACAATTGATGCGATTGCTGATGCAATTGCTGTTGCTAAGAATACACCGAATGAATCCATATTAGCAGCTGGATTTGTAGGATCAGTAACAGATTCTGCACTACTTAAAATTGCTGGGTTTACAGATAAAATGTAAATCAAAGCTAGGAATGTTGCTAAACCACCTAAAATTTCTTTTTTTCAAATTGCACCAAGTGTGTCAAATTTGAAGTATCTCTCCATGGCAGCGATAGCTTTGTTATTGCTGAATACAAAGTTCTTTGCATTTCTTTCAGCAGTCATTTGAGGCGTCTCGTTACCAAATTCTTCAAACAATAAATTTTCTTCAATAGAAGTATTTTGTTCTTTTTCCATTTATAACCTTTCTTATAAATTAATAAAAAAACAGAAAAGAGCTTACTCGTGCGACTGAAAACACAAGAGCAAGCTCTATTTATAACTCATAATAGTACATATGGTGCACTGTAGAGACTCCTGCCCATTATGCAGGATTATATAAGTTTTCCTATTTAATTTATATTTTCATTATATAGGAAAATTATTCTAAACTATTTTTAATTTTAAAATCTGTTTCTAATTCAATTTCTTCTAACAATTTTCTCTCTTTTTTAGAAATAGATGTTGGTACTGAAATGTTTATTTCAACAATTAAATCCCCACGTCTAGAAGATCTACTGTCTTTGTATAAACCTTTATTTGGTATTCTGATTTTTTCTCCCGAATTTATACCTTTAGGAACTTTCATTTTTACCAATCCTTCAAAAGTTTCGATTAAAATATCATTTCCTAAAATAGCATCTAAATAAGAAATATTATATTTCATTAACAAATCTGAAGATCCAGAAAGTGAGAATACTTTTGATTGAGCTAATTTAATATTTACATAAACATTACCTGGGTTACCACCAAGAGTTGATGCATGACCATAACCTTGTAAAACAAGTTGTTGATTTGGTCTTAATCCATGAGGAATTGGTACATCGATTGTTTTTGATTTGATGTGTGTTCCGCGTCCATTACATGTAATACATTTATTTAAAATTTCTTTACCTAAACCTCTACATTTAGAACATTGTTGTTGTGATTGAAAACTTAATGGACCCATTTGTTGAGTAACATTAACAAAACCATGTCCTCCACATTGTGAACAAGTTTTTACATCGTTAGGATTTTTCGCTCCAATTCCATCACAAGTATCACATTTAGATAATAAATTTAGCTTAATTTCACGATCAACACCATAAATAAGTTCTTTAAAACTTAATGTCATTTCAATAACAACATCTTCACCATTGATATTTCTTTGTCTACCACGATTTCCACCAAACATATCACCAAACATATCACCAAAGAATGAATTTCCTTGTTGTCCACCCATGTTTGAAAAGAAATCTTCAAAGCCACCAAATCCACCAGCTCCTTGACCAGAACCTTCCATTCCTGCATGACCAAATTGATCATATCTAGAGCGTTTGTCAGCATCCATTAAAATACTTGCAGCTTCATTTATTTCTTTAAATTTTGTTTCTGCATCAGCTGCTTTATTTACATCAGGGTGATACTTTTTTGCTAAGCTGCGGTATGCTTTTTTAATTTCTTGTTCTGTTGCAGTTTTAGAAACTCCTAAAACTTCATAATAGTCTCTCTTATTGCTCATATCGCCTTTCTAAATAAATAAAACTAACTTGCGTTAGTATTTATTTATTACTGATTATTTTCACCTTGATTTTGTTGATCTTTATTTTGTGCAAATTCAGCTGCTGCTTGCATTGCTTGTTCAAGTTCAGTCATTTTAGATTCCAATGCTTGGTAATCTTCTTTTTGAATTAACTCTTTAATTTCAGAAATCATTTTTTCTGATTGCTCTTTTTGCTCTGGTGTCATTGATTCACCAGCTTCTGCCATAGATGATTCTAAAATATTGATATAACTTTCTGCTTTGTTTTTTAATTCAATATTTTTACGTTTAATTTCGTCAGCTGCAGCATTTTCTTCTGCTTCTTTAATCATTTTTTCAATTTCTGCATCACTTAATGCCCCTGAATTAGAAATTGTAATTGATTTTTCTTCATTTGTTTGTTTATCTTTTGCAGAAACACTTACAATACCATTAACATCGATTTTAAATGTAACTTCGATTTGAGGTTGACCTTTTGGAGCTGGTTTAATACCTGTTAACTGGAATTGTCCTAAAGATTTATTATCTTTAGCCATGGGTCTTTCTCCTTGTAAAATATTGATATCTACAGCAGGTTGATTATCAACTGCAGTTGAAAAAACTTGAGATTTTTCAGTTGGAATTGTTGTATTTCTATCAATTAATTTAGTAAATATACCACCCATTGTTTCAATTCCTAATGATAGTGGAGTTACGTCTAGTAATAAAACATCTGTTACATCACCAGCCAATACTCCCCCTTGAATTGCAGCTCCCATAGCTACCACTTCATCTGGGTTAATTGTTCTATTAGGTTCTTTTGTTAAAATTGATTTTACCATTTCTTGAACTGCAGGAATTCTTGTTGATCCTCCAACTAATAAGATTTCATCAATGTCGCTTGCTGAAAGTTTAGCTGCTGCTAAAGCATCTTTAACTGGTTTTGAAGTTCTTTCGACTAAATCTTTTGTCATTTTATCAAATTCAGCACGTGTTAAAGTTGTTGCGAATGATACTGGACCACTTGCATTCATAGCGATGAATGGTAAATTAATTTCAACTTCAAGTTGAGATGATAAGTTAATTTTTGCTTTTTCAGCTTCATCTTTTAATCTTTGTAAAGCCATTTTATCATTTGCTAAATCCACACCTGATTCTGATTTAATTTTAGAAACCAATCAATCGATAACTTTTTTATCAAAGTCATCTCCACCAAGTTTATTATCTCCAGATGTTGATAGAACTTCATAAGTACCATCAGCTAATTCAAGAATAGAAACGTCAAAAGTTCCTCCACCTAAATCGTAAACTAAAACTTTTTGCTCTTTATCTTGTTTATCTAAACCATATGCTAAAGCTGCAGCTGTTGGTTCATTAATAATTCTTTCTACTTCTAAACCAGCAATTTTACCAGCATCTTTTGTAGCTTTTCTTTGTGCATCATTGAAGTAAGCAGGAACTGTAATTACAGCTTTTGTAATTTTTTCTCCTAATTTATCTTCTGCATATTTTTTCATATATCTTAAAATTTCTGCTGAAATTTGTTCTGGTGTATATTGTTTACCATTTAAATTTAATTTTTCGTTTGTTCCCATTTTTGATTTAACTGAAATTACTACGTTTGGGTTTGTAACAGCTTGTCTTTTAGCTGCTCCCCCAACAATAATATCTTCATTTTTAAATGCTACAACTGATGCTGTAGTTCTTTGTCCTTCTGGGTTTTCTAAGATGATTGGTACACCACCTTCAATAACTGAAACAACAGAGTTAGTTGTTCCTAAATCGATACCTATAATTTTTTCTTTTGCCATATTTTTGTTCTCCTTTTTTCTATTTTGCTACTTTTACAATTGCGTGTACTAATACTTGATCATAAAGTTTATAACCGTTTGAAATAACTTCTACGATTTGATTTTCTTTAAAATCAGTTCCTTCAATAGCTTCATTTGCATTATGAATATCTGCATTAAATTCATCTCCGACTTTAACTGATATTTCAGATATTCCATTTTCTTCTAATACATGTTCTAGTTGTTTAATGATCATTTCAAATCCCATTAAATAGTTTTTAACTTCTGGACTTTCATTGGGCATTGCAACAACTTTTTTTAATAAATCGAGTGGAGTGATAATTCCTTCTGCCAAGCCTTTTGCTCCATATTGTTTTAAACTTCTTCTCTCATCATTATAACGACGAGTCAAGTTTTGAACTTCTGCAATTTTCATTAATTTAGCTTCTTCTAATGATTCAGATAGTTCGGTAGCTGTTTTTTCTAATTCTTTAATATAATCAGCCACTTTTTTATTTGTATCTTTATCTTCGATATTTTTATCTAAGATTTTTTTGATTTCTTTATTCATCTTTTTCTCCCTCTCTATTAATTATTTCTATTAAGATATTAACCAATTGATTCGCTTGTAAATAATCCACTCTTTTGGGACCAACAAGTGTTAAACTAGTAACTTTACCATCAGTTGTTTTAAATTCTGTTCCAACAATCGCTATATCATCAATATCTTTTGAAATTTCATTTCCAATTTTGGTATTGATCATATTTAAATTTTTTTGGTTTGAATATGAAGCTTCATATCAATCAAATGGAGAAACAGATTGTAATAAATGAATAATATTTTTAATTTTATTTGTATCATTAAATTCAGGGTTTTCTAACATATATTGCATTCCTACAATATCTTTTTTAGAATCATTTCCTTGCAAAATAGTTTCAATAAAACTCTCTAATACAAATTCATATTTTATTACTTTATTTTTTAATTCTGGTTTAATTTTGTTTGTAACATTTTTAATTTCTTGAATATTAGTATTAATCAAGTTATCTGAAAATAATTTGATTGAAATACCCAGATCATTTAATGAAACATTGCTTAAATTAAATACTTTTTGATGAACTGTTGCATTTGATAAAACAAATATAACTGAAGCCATAGAATCTGAAATTGGTACTAAATCAATTTTTACTAATTTAATATCAGTTGTGTTGTCTTTTCGTGCAACAATTGCTGTCATATTTGTCATTTCAGAAATGATTTCACTTGCTTTTTCAATAATATTATCAACAGTATAACCACGATTTAATAATAAATTTTTTAAGTATTTTTTAAGTTCTTTTTCCTCGTGAAGTTCCATCAAATTATCTACATAAAATCGATAACCAATTGTTGATGGTATTCTCCCAGATGAGGTATGTTGTTTTTCTAAAAAACCCTTCTCCTCCAATACAACTGATTCATTACGGATAGTGGCTGATGAGGCCTTAATATCAAGTAATTCCATAATTTTTTTAGAACCAACAGGTTGTTTTGAATTGATATATTCTTGAACAATCGCTTTCAAGATTTTGGCTTGTCTTTCTGTTAACACAAATTTCACCTCGCTTGAATTAATATCTTATAGTTTGAATCATGTGATTCTTTATTATTATAACCCCAGTTTTAGCAAAGTCAATAGGTGAGTGCTAAAATAAAAAAAAGCCCTTAGGCTTAAATGAAAGGAATGATTGATTTCCCTTTTTTCTTTCTCACTATCATATAAGGAATTATAATAAAAAATAATACAATTGCTAAAAATCCAAAGAATAAAATTATGCATGTTCTGCTTGCTCTTTTTCTTAAATCTTTTGCTTCTTCAATTTCAATTGGTTCATAACCATAATAAGTATTAATATTACCTTTTCTGTATCTAACCAAAATCAAACTTCCCACATGCATTATTAAAGTAATTATTTCAATAGCAATCATGATGATTATTTCAGTATTTAGTTTTCCAAACAAAACATTAGTATCATTGATGTTTAATGTATTTATTGCATATGTGATCCCGATTGATGCTCCACCAAAAATATAAATGAAGAATGCTGTCCAATTTGTATAAATTGGTCTTGTAATTAATGATTTATAGTTTCTTCTAATGAAATAAGGAATTGTTTCAACTCCCATGATTAAATCAGATTTATATTTTTTAACATCTTTAACAATATGGGAAAAATCAATCATCGCTAACGCCAAAATTACAATTCCAAATCCCATTAAGAAAAACATTCCGATTGGTGATGGTACATATTTAGGATCGATATTTAAAAAGTTTTTACCATCTTTTGCAGTATAAGAAAGAATTACAAAAAATAAAGAAACTGACAAACAAATAAAGGCAACTAAAGATATTCCAAAAATTCTAAATTTTTCTAATTTAATTTCTTTAGCAATTTCACGAGGAATTTTAACACTGTCTAACTCTTTTTTATCAAAATTAGGTTTTGCTAATCTTTGATTTTTAGCAAAACCAACTTGAGCAGAATTCAATTCAGTTTGATCATGAGTTGGATTTAATTCATAGTTATTTTCCATTGCGCTTTTCCTTTCTTTGATCTAATGTAGCTTGTTTTTTAACAGTTACCAACATTTCAATTTCTTTATCAATTTCTGATTTTGCTTGTTCAATTTCAGTCATTTTGAATAATTCTAAATCTTCTTCTGCATTTATCTTTTTAAAAACATTTTTTCTAAAAATAATATTTAATAAATAACTTAATAAAGCTAATCCACCTAATGCAATAAAGAAATAAAATATTATCGCAAAAGGAATTTGCTTTGAAAATATTTCAATTCCACTTGCGGGATCTCAAAATCAAGATAACATCATTTTAAACACCTACTTTTATTAATTATATTTTAACATTTTTATAAAAAAAGAATCTTTTAAAGATTCTTTTATCTTTTAAATGGTTTTGGAGCAGTTGCAATATTTCTTTTATGCTCACTTATTTTATGTAATTGATCAATTCTTTCTTTTAATTTAGGATCATTATCTTTTCCAATTAAATAATTGTCAATTCTTTCATAAGAAAAACCAATTTCTTTTTCATCTGTCTGATCTTCTCATAAACCGGCTGTTGGTGCTCTATTTATGATTGAAACAGGCACTCCCATAAGTTTAGCTGCTTGTCTTACTTCACCTTTTAGTAAATGAATGATTGGGACCAAATCGACTCCACCATCGCCAAATTTTGTAAAATAACCAATATGTCATTCATCTAAATTATCTGTACCTAAAACTAAATAACCCATTGTTTGAGCAATTGTATATAATGAAGTCATTCTCAATCTAGCTTTAGTATTAGCTAAAGCTAGATTTGATGGTTCAATTTGATTAAATTGTTTTTTAATTGTTTCAAAAGTATCAACCAAATCTATTGTCATTGTGTTCAATTGATTAGTTTCAACTAATTCCATAGCACAATCAAAATCTTCTTTACTAGAATTGATTGGCATTCAAACAGTCATATAGTTCTCTGGAAAAGCTTTTTTAGCTAAATTAGCAACTACAGCTGAATCAATTCCACCACTAATACCTACAATTACACCTTTAGCATTCGCATTATTAACAGATTCTTGAATAAACTCTACTAAATAGTCTAAATATTTTTCTAATTTCATATTAATCCATTCATTCTAATTCATAGTCAAATACTTTAACAGTATCCCCTTTTTGAATTCCTTTTGCTCTTAACATTTCATAAACACCAAGTTTTTTCATTTTCTCATTAAATAGCAATAAGTTATCATTAGTGTAAATCGGTAGTTTGTGGTAAAGTTTGAAAACTGTATCTCCAGATACTTCTCACAAACCATTTCCTTTGTTGAAGATTTGGATATCTTCTTTTGGTTCTTCTAAAGTATATAATTTTACATCTAAATCGATTTCTCCATCCATTTCTCATAGTGGAACATATTTAGCTGTTTCTAATTCTTTTGCAATTCTTAGCAACAATTCTTGAGTATTGTCTTTATGTAATCCAGAAACTTGAATCACCTTTTTATCTTTAAAGTAATTAATAATTCTTTCATCCATCATATTCAATTGAGCTTCATCAAGATCCATTTTATTGATTACAATAATTTCTGGTCTATCATCTAGTTTTAAATTATATTCTTTTAGTTCTTTTCTAATTAATTCGTAGTTTTTAATAACGTCTTCTTGACCATAATTACCACTCATGTCAATAACATGACAAATAACTCGACATCTTTCGATATGTCTTAAAAATTGATGACCAAGACCTTTACCAAGTGATGCTCCTTCAATTAAACCAGGTAAATCAGCAACAACAAAAGTTGATCCATCAGGTGCTTTAGCAACACCTAGTTGAGGATTCAAAGTTGTAAATGCATAATCTGCAACTTCTGGTTTTGAATTTGAAATAGCTCTTAACAAAGTTGATTTACCAGCATTAGGTAATCCAACAAAACCAACATCTGCTAAAACTTTTAATTCAGCTTTAACTTCGAATTGTTGACCTAATTCACCAGCTTCAAAAATAGTTGGAGCTTTGTTTCTTGAATTAGCAAATCTGGCATTACCTTTACCACCTTTACCACCTTTTGCAACAACCACTCTTTTCTTATCTTCATCCAGGTCTGCAAGTATGTCTCCGGTTTTTATATCAATAATTAATGTTCCTACTGGAACTCTAACAACTTTTTCTTGACCAGCAGCTCCATGCATATCTTTGATATCACCTTTATAGCCATCTTCTCCTGCATATATTTTTTGCAATTTTAAATCTAATAATGAGTGCTTTCCTCCGTCAGCTTCAAAGATAACATCTCCACCGTTACCTCCGTCACCACCATTTGGTCCACCATTAGGAACGAAAAGGGCGTGGTGGAAACTAACTGCTCCATCTCCACCTTTACCGGCTCTAATTGTAAATTTAGCTGTATCGATAAATTTCATTTCTATCCCTCCTCTTTGTTATTTAATTTTACTTTGTTTTTGGTGTTATTACTATCTATTTTAACAAATGGTTTTTTTGTAAATAGATATTCATTAATTGATCAACCAACCGCTATAAATACTAAAATTAAACCAAATGTGATTGCTAGAGTAGGACTCTCTATAAATGAATTGATAAAAGTATAACCACAAACTGCAGTTAAACCAATAATTGAATAAATTGCACTGATTCAGAATAACCAACTATTAATTCGTTTAACCTCGACTTTTTTAGTTTTTCTATTTATAGACGCACAAATAATTAAAACTAAATAAAGTAAAAAGTCCATCATCGCAATTACGTTACTCATTTGATCAAATAAGTAAGTTGGATTTTCTTCATTTGTTAATACTGATGCTGTAACTAAAGGAACATATAAAATTATCCCTGCTCCCATTTGTAATAAACCTGCTTTAGCTTGACTAACTTTTTTATTATTAAAAAACATAATCCCTTCATTGATATCTGTTTCAATAAAATTAGGACCTAATAAGGTAAATGCGTTAAGACCTAGGAAAGAAACAAATACTAGCATTATATTAGATGTTAAGTGTGCAGCATTTCTAGTTGCTTCACTCATTGTTTCGATATCTTTAAATCCCGAAAACATGTACTCAAAAAAACCAACAACTGATCCATCTTTTGAACCAAAAAATAAAGCGATTGAAATTATGATATAGAAAATAGCTGTAAAAACAACTCCAATAATAACAGCAACCATTACCACTTTTTTATTTTTTGTTTCTGCTTGCATATTTGCTGCATAAACAAAAGTTGTAAAAGCGAAAAATATTGGTGAGAATCCCGCAAATATTTTAGCACCACTAATACTTGATCAGTCGGTATTTCAATTTACTTCACCAGTTTCTCCATTTCCAAGTGGTATGTATCCTTCACCATTGAAAATAACTCCTCATGTTTTATCAGGAATAAATAAAGCAATTAATACTAAAAATAATGGGATGAATTTAATAAAAGTACCAACAATTTGAATCATTTTACCAGCTCTTCTAGTTAATGAGTTAATCATTGAGTTAAATGTAATTAAAAATACACCAGAAATTAAAAATATTAATAGTTCTTGATATTGTTCTAAATCAGCACCACCTGCTTGCATTACATATTTACCAACCAATAAGGCAAAAAAACCATAATTAACTGGTAAATAGATAAATACGTAGAATACAGACGCGATTGATCCTATACGTCTTGTTGTAAAGTTTCTTAACCAATACGTTACTGTTCCGTTCCCTTTTGAAGCGGTTGAACTAGCGATTTCAATAAAAACAATAATCGATGAAACAACAATAGTACCCATTACCACTCAAAGAATGATTGCTAAAAATGGATTTTCAGTAATTCCCAAAACATTTCCAGGATTATTATCATTTTTTACAAAAATACCAACTCCAACCAATCCACCAATAACTGTGGTAAATATCGTTAAGAATTCAAATAATTTAAGATTCTTCTTCATGTTATTCTCCTATGCTATTGAAGCATTCATCGCACAAAAAAGTAGGTCTTTCTTGATCTGCATTTTTATCATCAAAAATTTGTCAATCTTCTAAAGGTTTTTGAATATATTTTTCAACTTCTTCATCTGAAAGTTGATTAGATAATTCTTTTAATAAATTACCAATAGGTTTAGGATGATTTTTTAAAACAAAAAAGATATCACTAGAACCACATAATGAACAACCAATGCCAAAAGCTTGAACCATTAAGTCATTATAATCGTTTCAAACAACATAGTCTTTTTCATCAATTTCTATTTGTTTCATTAAATCGCTCCACTTTCTCTTATTCTTTTAATTATATTTTCAATCTGTGCATCATCTATTAAAAATCATTTATTAAGTTCATCATCTGAAATATCAACCCCAGATGCATCATAAACAATTTTTGTTAATGCTGCTGCAAAATTATTTATATTATCAATTTCAAATTCTGGATAAGTTATTAAGAAATAAGTAAATAACACTTCATTACACATTTCAAAAAATGAAGGATTGTCTTGCCCAAGAGTATTACTTAATAAATTTTTAACTTCTTGCATAGTATTTTCGATTTTTTCCATATCAATATTAATTGGATTAATTAAAAATTCTTTATGTTTAATAACTTTAAATTCTTTATCTAATTCTTGAGCATTCAAATTCATCAACATAAAAGTTTTACTTTCAGGTGAATTATTTTCATCAATTAAAAATTTTTCAACATCTAAAATTATATTTCTTATATTTATTGTTGATAAATTTTGAATTGCAATCATTTGCTCAATTGGATCTTTAAAATTTTTTAACATAGCTTGAATTTCTTCAATTGAAAAAGCTTTGGCACCACTATTTTTATAAGTATCGACTTGAATATCTAATATTTCTCTTTTTAATTTTAGAAGTTCTAATTCACTATCTGCAGGAACATAAGGTATTTTTAGTTCCAAATCTATTATTTCCATTGCTTGTTGATAATCTTTAGTTTCAATTAAGTTCTTAATCTCTAAAATAATTTCATCATAATAGTTCATTTTTACTCCTTTTATATAAAAAAATCATGCTTAGCATGATTGTCATTTTTAAGTGGTGCCCACGAGAAGGCTCGAACTTCCGACCTCACGCTTAGAAGGCGCGTGCTCTATCCAACTGAGCTACATGGGCAAATATAAATTACATAGTAAATTATAATATTTTTTATATGTAATTCATAGTATTTTTAATATTTTTTTTAATTTTTAAATGAAGATAATTTAGAAATTAAATACAGTGAATCTATCACTTTTTCTTTTTGCTTAAGTGTCTTGTATTGTGTTAACAATTTATTGACTTTATTTTCGATTAGTTTTAAATCAGAACGATCATAAACATGTTTTGATTTTTTATATGGACCAAATGCTACTAAATAATATTTGACCATATTTTCTCATGAATAACCGAACATTTTAGCTGACTTGGGTTCAATTGTTAAAATTAAAGAAATTATTCTTAACATAATATTTATTTCAGATTTATCATTAGCTAATTCAACGAATTTATTAGCAGGTGTTTCTAATCTTTCTAAATCCTTGGAATCTAATTTGATAAAGTTAAAACGAACATTTTTATAATTTAAAACATACTTCTTATCTTCATCTTCAACATAAAATTTAAGTGTGTTAACGATTCCGATTTTCTTATTTTCAATTAAATAATTACCTAAAATACCATTACCTCTTTTTAATTTATGAACTAATTCTAAATACGAAGTAGAGTATTTAGATAATCTAACAAAGGTTTTTAGTTTATCTTCAGTAATGGTGATTTTGTTTGAATTTTTCATAGATTTTATATGGTTTAATGTTTTTTCAACATCAAAATCACGACAATTATATGTCATTAAAAAATCAGAAATTCCTTCTTCTGTTTCAAATTCATTAACTGTGTTATCTAAATTTAAATCATATACTTTTAACATTAAAATGGGTAAATAATTATGGATCAGTTCAAAAATTTCTTCACCATCTCTCAAGACAGAAATTTTTTTCATATTATCTTTTAAAAATAGTGCTGTATATTTAGATAATTGAAATACTAATCGATAACGCGTATTTAAATCTGTTTCATTTCATTTTTCATAACTAAAATTCAAAATTAATGAGTGAAAGTCTTCTTCGCAATTTAAGGTATCGATGTCAGATTTAATATATTCAATTTCTTCTTTCGATAATGATCTACCACTTTTTAGTGCTTTAGAAATATTTTCAATGCTATATATTTTAGTTATTTTTTCCATCATTTTAGATGGCTCTGTTACATCAATCATTAGCATAGTCACTAAAACAGGATATGCAATTCCATGATAAATTCTATTTGAATCATTTTCATTAATATAATTTACATCAAATTCATGTTTGAAAGCTAAATTCATTAACAATGTATATGGCGCAGAATTTTTTTTAAGAAAATTATAGACATTTTTAAAATCATTTTCTGCAATATATGGAATCACAATTTTATCAATTGCTTCAAAAATAAATTGTTTATCATCTTGAGTCATATCTAAAAATTTTGATTTAACTTCTTTACTTTGATATGCAAATTGAAATAATAATGAATAATTTTTAGAAATATATTCTGTGATTTCTAAAATTTTAGCAGGCGCGATTGAACTTAATGAAATTCCTTTTGATAATTGATATTGAAAAATACCATAATAAGAAACATGAAAAATTTCATTTATCTTTGTTTTTAAATCAGAAGAAATTTTTTTAAAAATTGGATTTTGTGTTGTTTTGCTATATTCGTTATAGTTTGTTCAAAAAACCGATTCATGTCTATTTAACATATTTCCTCCTAAAGTTTAGTAATAAATTTTTTCATGTCTTCTAACGCACGATTAGAATAAGCCTCTTTTTTAGCGTTTTTACCGTTTTTCTTATCAATTCCTGATATTTCCGAAACAATTCCTCAATTAGCTTTCATTGGTTGAAAATTGGTTGCAGAAGCATTATTTATATAGTGAATTAAAGATCCCAACACCGTTGAAGGTGGAGGCGAAATCATTTCTTTATTTTTAATTTTTTTATCTATATTTATTGCTGCTAAAATACCAGAAGCTGTTGACTCAACATAACCTTCAACTCCAGTTATTTGTCCTGCAAAGAAAATGTTTTCGTTTTTTTCTAACTGCATAAACTCATTCAATACTCTAGGTGAATTGATAAAATTATTTTTATGCATTACACCATATCTAACAAACTCAGCATTTTCTAGACCTGGAATTAAAGAAAAAACTCTCTTTTGTTCAGGTCATTTTAGGTTGGTTTGAAAACCAACAATATTATATAAAGAATCAATAGCATCATCTTGACGTAATTGTACAACAGCATAATTATTTGTTCCATCTAAGTTTCTTAAACCTTGTGGTTTCATTGGACCAAATAATAGTGTTTTTTCACCACGTTTAGCCATACCTTCAACAGGCATACATCCTTCAAAATATTTTAACGTTTGATCATCTTCTAAGTGAGCAATCGATGTTTCAGCATTAATTAACTCATTATAAAATAAATCATATTGCTCTTTATTCATCGGACAATTTATATAGTCTTCTGTTTCGCCTTTTTCATAACGATTTTTTCTAAAAGCAATCTCCATATTAATAGATTCTTTTTTAATAATTGGTGCCACAGCATCAAAAAAGTAAAAATCATCACTTCCTAAAAGTGAATTGATTTTATTTTGCAATGATTCTGTTGTTAATGGTCCTGACGCAATTAAAGTAATAGCGTCTTTTTCAATTTCATCAATTTCTTGATCGAAAATATTGATTAATTCATTTTCTTCTAAAACTTTAGTAATATAATTTGAAAATATTTCTCTATCAACAGCTAATGATCCACCTGCTGGAACTCTTGCAAATTCAGCAGCTTTAATAATTAAAGAATCTAACATACGCATTTCTTCTTTTAATGTACCAACAGCATTCAATAAATCATCACTTCTTAAAGAATTAGAGCAAACCAATTCTCCAAAATTATTAGTAACTTGAACTGGATTTCTTTTAAGTCTTTTAACTTCATAAATATTTACTTCATGTCCTCTTTTAGAAAGTTGATATGCAGCTTCGCTTCCAGCAAGACCAGCACCGATGATGTTAATTTTCATATTCACTCCTATTTCATTAATCCAGCTTCATATAGTTTTTTGAAATGTCCTGGTGTAGATTTAAGTTCTTCGAAACTTCCTCTTTGAACAATTCCTCCACCGTTTCCACCTAAAACAATAATTTCATCAACATTTTTAATTGTTGAAAGACGGTGTGCAATAGTGATTGATGTTTTCCCTCTAATAAGTTCATCTAATTGAGCTTGAATTTCTTTTTCAACAATATTGTCAAGAGCTGATGTAGCTTCATCAAGAATAATTAAATCAGGATTTTTTAAAAATACTCTAGCAATAACTAAACGTTGTTTTTGACCACCTGATAGTAAGAAACCACGTTGACCTAATATAGTTTGGTAACCTTCTGGTAAAGTTAAAATGAAATCATGTAATTTGGCTTTTTTACATGCCTCAATCACTTCTTCATCAGTTGCATCAAATTTAACATATTTAATATTTTCTATAAAATCTCCGAAGAAAATTTGTGGTTCTTGTTCAACATAACCAACATTAGATAAATAATTTGGTAAATCTAAATCAATCAAATCAAATTTATCATTAATTATTACTTGTCCTTTTATTGGATCATAGAATCTTAATAGTAATCTTGCAATAGTTGATTTACCAGATCCTGTTTCACCAACGAAAGCATATGATTTACCTTTTTCAAATGTAATATTTAAATTCGGAAGAATAACTTTGTCAATTTTTTTAGGATATGCAAATGAAATATCGCGGAATTCAACACTGTCAATTCCTTCAATAGTTTTAGGATTTTCACTTTTAACAATAAAAGGTACAGGCTCAGTTAATTGGGCAATTCTGTTTGACGCATTTGAAGCCATTGTAGCAGCTCTTAAAGTCGGAACTAATATAATGATTGCAACCACAGCTTGAGCTACAATTAAAAGAATTAATGGTAGGTCTTGATAAACTGCAGGTTTATTGTTTGCATACATAATTGCAGAAATAATAATTACTAAAGTTGAAAAGAATGATGTCGTGATATTAATTCATAAGTTTAATGTAGAGTTTCATTTAATAGTTCTATCTATTGAATGTGCATATTTATCATTTTTTTCAAATAAACGATTAATTTCATATTCTTCTAAACCAGATGCTTTAATTAAAGAAATATTATTAATTCTATCTGTCATATCAGCATCAATTTCACGCTTCATATCATAAGCTAAAATTAATGTTCTTCTGAAAAATACAAAAATAATCATAGCAATTAAAATTACTACAACTAGATATGCCAATAAAATTCCACCAATTAAAAATTGATGATTAGCAAACATCACAACTATTGATGATACAACAGCTGATCCACACCAAATTATATTTAATAAGAATTGTTGAATTCCCATTGATAAACCTTGTGTATCTGCAACAAGTCTTGTGAAAATATTACCCGAAACATTATCAAAGAAGAAATCCACATCTTGGTTAACTAATGAAATTAATATTTTATTTCTTTGCATTACTTCGATTTTTGCAGAAAACATTCCTGTTGTGAAGTTTGTAAATCACTCTAAAACAAATATTGCAAATAACATTCCTACTAATGTATATAATCATGTTTCTCATGTCATTTGTAAACCAAATAAATATGTCATAATTTCTGGTTCTGTAATTGTCTTAACCATTTGATTAGAAACTAGTGGTAATAATACAATTACAATCGCATCAAGTATTGTCACAATAATTAATGTTGCAAATAATAAAATATTATCCTTAGCTGTTTCAATAATGATTTTCATGAAATGACCCATTTTCTTTAATGAAAATGCATATTCAGAATCAAAACCTTTTTTAAAAACACTAGGTTGTTCATATTTTGTTTTATTTTTTTTCATAATAAGAACCTCCTATATTATTCTTTATTACTTTTACCTGCATCATATAATTTTTTGAAATGACCAGGTGTTTCTTTAAGTTCATCAAATGTTCCGGTTTGAACAATTCCTTTTCCAGGACCAAGAACTATGATTTGATCAACATTTTTAATTGTTGATAATCTATGAGCGATTGAGATAGTTGTTCTACCTTTCATCAATTCATCTAATTTAATTTGAATTTCTTTTTCCACTAAATTATCTAAAGCAGACGTTGCTTCATCAAGAATTAAAATTTGTGGATCTTTTAAGAACATTCTAGCGATTACTAAACGTTGTTTTTGACCACCAGATAACATAAATCCACGTTCTCCAAGAATTGTTTTATAACCTTCTGGTCAAGTCATGATCAAGTCATGTAATTCAGCTTTTTTACATGCTTCAACAACATCTCAATCAGATGCATCAAATCTTCCATAACGAACGTTATCAAAAATATCACCTAATAAGATTGATGGTTCTTGTTCAACATAACCAACATGGTTTAAATAACTTGATAAGTAAACGTCTTTTAAATTAATTGTGTCATTAATTAAAACTTGACCTTCAGTAGGATCGTAGAATCTTAATAACAATTTTGAAATAGTAGATTTACCAGCACCAGTTTCACCAACAAAGGCATATGATTTACCTTCTTCTAAAGTGAAATCAAAGTTTGGTAATATTACTTTTCCTGGTTTTTCAGGATAAGCAAAATTTATATTTTTGAAGTGAATATCACCTGTAATTTTGTGAATGTGAATACCTTCTTTTGTTTCGAAGTGATTATCAATAACTTTTTTCTCATCTAAAATTTCTTGAATTCTTTGAGAAGCAGTAGCTGCTTGCATTAAACCCATAATCATTCTCATAAATGCCATAATTGGTCCTATCATCATTCCAACAGATGTAATGATTGAAGGAAGGATTGCTACTAATAAAGCAGCGTCATCATAAATTGAAACTGCCACAACAACCATCACAGCTTGAATAGAGTTAACTCCTAAGAATAGAATTGCCAACATTGTAGCTTGTGAAAGGTTCATTTTTTTGTATTGATCATAATAACCTTTATGTAGATCAACAAATCTAGCTGATTCATATTTTTCAGTTCCTGTAGCTTTAATTAATTTAACAGTGTTAATTCTATCAATTACATCTCCATTGATTCTTGTAATTCTAGCTCTTAAAACATACAATAATTTTTTAATAGGTAAATAAGCTAAACCAAATAAAATTAGTAAAATTACAAACATTAAAATTGCAATTCCTGTCAATTTATAATCAATTGTTGCTAAAACAATAATTGATGCGATTAAAGTTAATGTTGCTTGTAGGAAAGAAATCGGAATAATTCCTGTTTGCTCTCCAATAATTTTAGTATCAGAAACAACTTTAGTTAAAATATCTCCGATTTTTTTATCTGAGTAATATGACATATCTAACTCAATAAGTTTTTTAACAATATCATTTCTCAAATCTACTTCGATTTTTTTACCAAGTTGCCCTGCCAATCATTGTGATGTATAAGTAGATATACCCATAATAACTAGCAATCCAATTTGAATACCAACATTTCCTTGTCAGCTAACACCTCATCATTTATCTTGTAAATTTGAGCTAGCTAATCCTCAGTTTCCATCTATATCTTTAATAGATAACATTAACTGTTCTGTTATTTTTGGAACTAAAGCAGTAGAAATTGCTAAAGTAACAACACTTAAAATAACAGAAATTGTTCATCATTTATTTTTTAACATATAGTGAGCTACTAATTTAAAAAATGAACTTTTCCCTGCTTTTGAAAGTTGTTTTTCAATTTCATGGTCTGCTTTTGGTTTTGTATTTTCTTTTGTCATATTTCCTCCTTATCCGTTCATTATATTTTATCATATTAAAACAAATAAAAAATAGGCATAAGCCTATTGTATTATCTATAAATTGTTAATTATATCATCTATATTTTCCACTAATTTAGCGCCTTGCTTGATTAGTTTATTTGTTTTGTTTGATTTATCGAAATTATCATAAGGAAAGGCGAGAAGTTCTTTTCCATCATTCAAAACAAAATCAATTAATTCTTTAGTTTTAGATAATGATGATAATTGTACGAAAAGGGCTACAGTGATTAATCCAGAGATTAATCGATTTTGATATTGTGTATTATCTTTTTCAATTTCATTACCAAATTCGGTAATTAATAAAAAATCTATTTTTTGTAATTCTCTATATATTTCATTTTTGTTATTTTGAAAATTTTTTAGTGTATTTTTTAATATTACAACTACTTGCGCATTTTCTTTGACAAGTGTGTTTGTTTTATAAGTATTTAGATCATCTTCTTTGATTGCAATTATTTTTCTTTCTTCAGTTAGTCCTTTAACAGAAATATTGAAGTTTCTTTCACCATTCGGAGATAAATCTCCACTTGTAAATAATCCAACAATTCTTTTTCAATTAGTTAGTAGTGAAATACTGCCATCGAAAAAGAGAATAAATGGTGGTTTAAAGGCGTTTTTCAATACTTTTGGATATAAGGGGTTAATAACACTGACAAATTGATACTTTTCATCATTTAATTTTTCTAATTCTTCAACAGCTACTCGTTCTTTTGAATCTAATGCTTTATAAACATCATCTCAATTTCCTTTATATTTAATAGCAAAGTATAAAAGTATTTTTTCCATTAGTTTAAATATAAAACGCGAGTAGCGATAATTTCATTTCCAAAATTTTGTTTATCAGTGTTACCAAAAGAATGAACTTTCCCCTCAATACCCACAATTGCTTGATCAAATAATCCAAATTCTTCATCTAAATTATCAGCTCAAGCTTTAACATTAACATAATCATTAATTGATTCTCCGTTTTTTCCTCTATAAGATTTCGGTATTTTTACTGTGAATTTGTACAATTTCTTACCCCCATCTTTAGATTCATAAGCAATTTGTGCATCGCCTTCAATTTGACCAATTAAATTTACTAAATTCATTTTTTACCTCTTTCATTCTTTTTAATTACTAGTTTTTACTAGCGCCAAAGATAATTTCTATGGCTATTTTGGATTAAGAGTAGAAACAAAAAAGTAACCATTAAAATGATTACTTTTTAGAATTAATTGAATTTAAGATATCTTTTATTGGTTTATACGATTTTCTATGTATATCTAAAACTCCAAGTTTTGCTGTAGCTTGCTTATGTTTTAAAGCGCAATAACCTTTATGATTTGCAAATCCATATCCTGGATAATCAATTTCATATTGATTCATAATGCGATCACGTGTAACTTTAGCAATAATTGAAGCTGCAGCAATTGATTGTGATAGATCATCACCTTTTATTAACTTAAGATATGCAAAATCAGTGACCTTAATATCTTCACCATCAATCAACGCTAAATCTGGTTTAGTTTTGAAACTTCTAATTGTTTCAATCATTCCCACAACACTTGATTGTTTAGGATTTAAAATATCCACTCTTTGAGCTTCAATTATTGATACTTTTCATTCAATAGCATTATCAATAATTTCTTGATATAAAGCTTCTCTTTGAATTTCAGACAATTGTTTAGAATCTTTAACTAACGGATTATTATAATTTGGTTTTAAGATCACAGAAGCTACAACAACAGGACCAGCCATGGCACCTCTGCCAGCTTCATCACTTCCTGATATTATTGAAATTTGTTTTTCTTTGATAATATTTTGATCAAATTTATATCTAATATTTTCTATCATAATTTTGTAATGTCACCATTTTGATTACGAACACGTTTAACGATTTCTTCTTCATCAAAATAAATTTCTTCTGGTTTTTCAAATGAAACTTTTCCAATTTCTCCATCTGCTAATTTATGCATAAAAACAGTCATTGCTCTTTCAGTATCTGGAAGTTCTTCAGATAAGTATCATTTTTTTGATTTAGCAATCATTTCAAAAATAACAAAAGTATCAGTAATTTGAATTGGTCTTTGTAGATGAGGAGTTATTTTGAAATATTCTTCAATCACTTTTTCATATTCATTGTAAATATACTTCATTAAACGAGCACTAATTCTTTCTTTTGGAAATACTTCTTCTTTAATTGAATTAATTCCACAAATGTTAGTTGCAACTGCTTCAGATTCTAGTTTTGCAGGTAATACACCTGGTGTGTCCATTAAAGTCATTCTTTGATTTAATGAAATTGTTTGAATTCCACGAGTAACTCCTGGTTTGTTTCCTACTTTAACACTTTTATCTTTAATAACTCTATTAATAAATGTTGATTTACCAACATTCGGAATTCCAATTACTAATGCATTAATTAAAGAGTTTAACATTCCTCTTTTTTTATCACGTTCTTGTTTTTCAAATGTGGCTTTATCAATTGCTTTAATTAAGTCTGTAACAATGTTTTTATTTCGATTATCTAATAAATATACAACATGTCCTTGAGATTCTAATTGTTCAATTCATTTTTTAGTTACAACAGGATCAGCAACATCACCTTTAGACATTACATATAGAACTGGTTTATTTTTTAATATTTTTCTAAAAGTTTGATTTTGAGATGAATATGGAGCTCTTGCATCAATTACTTCAATAACAAGATCAACTACAGGGATTCTTTTTTCAATTTCTTTTAAAGCCTTATTCATATGACCAGGAAATCAGTTAAATTCTACACTCATATTGCACCTCACTTATTTATGATTATAACTACTTTAACAATTAAAAACAAAGTATCGAGTGTAACTTATTCATATTAAGGCTTTTTTTCATTTTAAGATATTTTCTTATTATAAATTATCTATATAATTACTTAAAAATAGGAGCAACAATGCGTTTAGATCAAAAGCTAGATATTATGAAAAATCAGAAAGATGGTAGTGTCAATTATATTCTTTCTAAAGAATTTTTTAGACAAATTACTACTGGTAAATTTTTAAAATTAAACGATCTTTGTGAAAAAGTAAATGTTTCACAAAGTGCAGTAAGTAAGTTTTGTATTAGATTAGGTTATTCAGGATATAGAGAATTTTTGGATAATTTAAGAATGCTATCTGATCATTATGTAATTGATATGCCACCATTAAATTGTACTGAGCCAAGTTCTTTACATTGTCATACTCTAAATACTCTTGATACACTTTATGAAAAAAATGAATTAGCGATTAAAAAAATTGCTAATATTTATAAACTTATAGGACCCGAAGATGGTGTTCGCACATTTATAATTAATAGTCCAAACTGACAAAGTCAATCTTTTTATTTATGTGAGATTATTTCAGCAACAGGATTAGAAGTTTACAAAAACGCAATTAGCCAATTAGCTTATAAAAAGTATGACAAAATTAGAAAAAATGATATTGTTTTCTTTTTAGTTGGTGATAGTTTAAATCAAGATGTTTATTATTTCTTTGATGAAATAAAAGCTAAATGTGATAATTTGATTATTATGACATCAGATAAATCATTTAAAAGATTTGATGGAGATTTTATTCACATCGATTTAGACGTTAGAAGTAATATTCCTAGCATTGTTTTAGAAAGATTATCATTTGAATATATTTTGACTCAAATTTGAGTAACAATCTTCCAAGATCAATAAAAAAGACCAATAATTTGGTCTTTTTTATTATTTTTTATCCGCTTTTGTAGGAATAATTTCTTTAATTCTTGCAGCTTTACCTGTAAGATTTCTCATGTAGTAAATTCTTGAACGACGTACACGACCACGTTTAACTAATGTTATTTTATCGATAATTGGTGAGTGTAGTGGGAATGTTCTTTCAACGAATACTCCATTTGACATTTTTCTAACAACTACAGAAAAAGTGATTCCTGATCCTTGAGTTTTAATTACTAATCCTTCAAAAGATTGAATACGGAATTTTTCCCCTTCTTTAATTTTTACATCAACTTTGATTGTATCTCCTGATGTAAAATCTGGTAAATCTTGACGCAATTGATTGTTTACAATATCGTATTTTGATTTCATTGTTTTTGTTGCTTTTGAACTCATCTTATTTGTCTCCTTCCGCTTTTAATTTTTTTAATAGTTCTAATTGAACCTTGTTTAGAGATGATTCTTGAATTAAATCTGGTCTCTTTTTAAGTGTTGCTACTAATTGTTGTTCATCACGTCATTTTTGAATGTTAGCATGATGACCACTTAGTAGAACTTCTGGAACTAGGTCTCCTCGATATTCAAATGGTTTTGTATAAACTGGATAATCTAATAAATTATTTTCAAAACTTTCTTGCTCATGTGATTCTTGAGTTATAACTCCAGGTAATATTCTAGTGATTGAATCCATAATTATTAATGATGGTAATTCACCACCAGTTAATACGAAATCACCAATAGAAATTTCGACATCAATATATTTAAGTATTCTTTCATCAAAACCTTCATAATGTCCACAAACAATAATAATGTGGTCATAATTCAAAGCAAATTCCTTTGCTAGTGGCTGATTTCAAGTTTTACCTTGTGGAGTTGTTAGCATTACTATAGAATTTTCAGTTTTAACTGATTCAATAGCTTCTACAACAGGTCCTGGCATTAAAACCATTCCTCTTCCTCCACCATATTGATATTCATCAACTTGATTATGAGCTAATTTTGTAAAATCTCTAATATCAATTATTTCAAATTCAATTGCGTTTTTTTCAATCGCTTTTTTAATAATTGATTCAGAAACATAACTTTTAATAATGTTAGGAAATAAAGTAATAATTGAATATTTCATATTACATTAACCCCTCAATATTTTTTAGATATATCTTTTGTTCTTGTTCATCGATATTATCAACAAACATTTCCACCATCGGGATTCAAAATTCTTTTAATTTATAACTTACTTTAATCAGGTCTTGTACTCCATTATTCATTAAATCAATAACTTTAATTTTGTCATTTCCATAAATACAAATAAATTCAGTTAAAGGAGTTTCATAAATAAATATTTCGTCAGTATTATCAAAAAATAAATTGATGTTTTTAAATTTAACAACATCATTTATAGAATCTAATCCTACAAATTTTATTAATAAATTATTTTCCTTATTTTGAATTTCTTCAACCCTTAAAGGAATATATGATCCACTATCTTTTTTCGTGAAAACTAATTTAATTTCTGAAATATCACCATTTATAAATGTATTTTCAGAAATAACCATTTTTACCATACCTTTAGTCCCAAAGGTATTTACGATAGTACCGATATTTAATAAATTTTTTTGCAAATTCATAATTACCTCGCTATCTAATTAACTTTGAGTTTAAAAGGCAAAGTTAATTTAACTATTTAAATTATTTAGCTGATTTGTTTGCTAATTTAGCTTCGTGTAATTCTTTCATTACACCATCTTTTGAGAATAAATCTCTAACTGTATCTGTTGGTTGAGCACCATTTTGTAATCATTTTAAAGCTAATTCTTTATCAATTTTTACTTCGTTTTTTAATGGATCAAATGTACCTACTAATTCGATATATTGACCATTACGGTTAACGCGTGAATCCGCAGCTACTATTCTGTAGAATGGAGCTTGTTTTTTTCCGATTCTTTTTAATCTTAATTTAACCATTGTTGTCCTCCTTATATTAATAATTTTTAAACCTTAATTATAATACTATAAAAAAAATAAGGTGTCAAGTAATTTTACTTAACACCTTAATAATTATTTATGATATTTTTCATTATTATTAATTTTAAATGAGCGATAGATTTGTTCTAATAAAATTATTCTAAACAATTGGTGTGGTAATGTTATTTTTCCAAAAGATATTTTGTTTTTATATTTATTTTTAAAATCATCAGAATATCCATCACTTGGACCAATTGTGAAAATTACCTTACCTGTTTTTAAATCTTTTATATTTAAGATTTCTTCTGCTAAATCTTCTGAAGAAGATATTTTTGAAGCGACATCCATAACAATAACTTCATGATCTTTAAATGATTCTAGTTTTTGCATAAGCGAGTTTGAGTTTATTTCACGATTTTTAAGATCAGCAAATTTAAATTCCTCTTTTAATTCAATAACTTCTAAATCAGCAAATTTTGATATTCTTTTTAAATATTCTTTACTTGCATCGATGAAATATTTTTCATCAAGCTTTCCGAAACAAAGGATTTTAATTTTCATAATAAAAGTGGTTAAAAACCACCAAATCCTCTACCACCAAATTGTGGCATTTTTCCTTTTTTCATCATTTTAGTCATTTCCATCACTTGTTTTTTACCTTTATCAAAGTTATTTAGCAGTTCATTAAATTCTTTTTCTGATCTACCAGAACCTTTGATAATACGTTGTTTTCTAGTTAACGCTTTTAATAATCTAGGATCTCTTCTTTCTTTTAAAGTCATAGAATCCATAATGATTGAAAAGACAACAAGTTTTCTTTGAGCATCTTCAATTTGAGTATCACTAATTTTTCCAGCTCCAGGAACCATTTTCATCAATCCACCAATTGATCCCATTTTAGATACTTGAGCTAATTGATTTCTTAAATCTTCAAGATCAAATTGACCCATGAACATTCTTTTCATAGTTTTTTGCATTGAACGTTCATCGATATTTTCAACTGCTTTTTCAAATAAAGTTTCAACATCACCCATTCCAAGAATACGATCAGCCATTCTTTTTGGATGGAATGCAGCAAGTGCAGAAACACCTTCACCTTCTCCAATAAACTTAATTGGTAGTTTAGTCATATGACTGATTGAAAGTGTTGCCCCACCTCGTGCATCACCGTCAAGTTTAGTTACAATAACACCTGATAATTTTAATAAGTTATTAAATTCATTTGTAACATTAATAATTTCTTGACCAATCATTCCATCAACAACAAGTAAAATTTCACTTGGTGATGTTGTTTTTCTTAATTCATTTAATTCATTCATTAAATCTTTATCAATTTGTAAACGACCAGCAGTATCTAATAAAACAACATCATGACCATTTGCTTCAGCAAATTCAATTGCTTGTTTAGCAGTTTTAATTGGAGCTTGTTTTCCTTTTTCAAAAACAGTAATGTTATTTTTTTGTCCTAATTCGACTAATTGATCAATCGCTCCAGGTCTATAAATATCTAATCCAACCATTAAAGGATTTTTAGATTGTTTCTTTCTTAGTAAATTAGCTAATTTATTAGTTGTTGTTGTTTTTCCTGAACCTTGTAACCCAACCATCATAATAACTGTTGGTTTTTTTGTTAAATTCAAAGAGGCATTTTCTTTACCTAAAACAGCAATTAGTTCATCGTGAACAATTTTAACCATTTGTTGGTGTGCTTTAACACCTTCTTCGATGTAACCGCCTTCTGCTTTTTCTTTAATTTTTTCAATTAGTTCTTTAACCACTTCAACGTTAACGTCAGCTTCAAGTAAAGCTAGTCTAATTTCTCTTAATGTGTCTTTAATATTATCTTGATTTAAAGTCGATTGTTTCATGTTTTTTTCAATCGACTTCTTCATTCTCTTAGATAAAAAATCTCCAAATGCCATAATAATTTCCTCCAATTATTTCTATTTAAATTATAACAAAGATATATTGTAATTATCAATTCACGCTAAATTTGCATCAACCATCTTTTTACCATAATACTTTGCCTCAATTAAAGTCATATCATTTAATTCAATGAATAAATCTTTTTGATAATTAATTGATAACCCACCAATATTTGCAAATTGTTTAAGTTTAATATCATTAATTTGTTCTAATCCAATTTGGATTATATTATTCTT
Organism: Mesoplasma photuris ATCC 49581; assembly: GCF_000702725.1. Classification (GTDB taxonomy): domain Bacteria; phylum Bacillota_I; class Bacilli_A; order Mycoplasmatales; family Mycoplasmataceae; genus Tullyiplasma; species Tullyiplasma photuris. Next base: position 64,957 of record NZ_JNJI01000004.1, read on the forward strand.
GATTATTTCACCACGTTTACAAATTAAAATTCTTCTATCTGTTAATCCAATTAAATGTGGAACATTATCAATATTACACACAAAAGCTTCAATGATAGTTTCACTATCAAAAATTCTTTGTACTAATAATTTAAATTCATCTTTTTCAATAATCTCTTTTACAAACATTGTTGATTCTTCTAATTTTTTAAAATTTGTATTCATTGTATTTCCTATATTTATAATTTTACTTTATATATAATTATTTTAAAGAATATGGAGTAATTATGAATAAAAATTATTATGGTAGTTTAGCGAGTTTAATTTACAACTTTACAAAACCACCAGGAACTTCTATTGATGGTGATATTGAATTTTATACGAAAATGTTAATGCCTAGAGATGGATTAGTTCTTGAAGCTGGAGTTGGTAATGGTCGTATGTTAATACCTTTAGCTCGTAAAGGTATTAACATCATTGGAATTGATAACTCTCAAGAAATGATTGATATTTGTAAAGAAAATATTAGTCACTACAATCTTGATTCTTATTTAGAACATGCTGAGTTAAGAGATTTTAAGTATCACACAGCATTTGATTCAATAATTATGCCTAATGGAAGTTTTTGTTTAATTCAAGATAAAACTGAAGCAATCGATATTTTAAAAAACTTTAGATCACTATTAACTGACGATGGTCAAGTGATGCTCGATTTAATTTATCCAATTAGTTTTAAACCTGGTGATATTCACAAGAAAGATTACCAAGTAAATGATCAAACAATTACATTAGAAAATAGATCTCTTTCAATGGATTGAGAACACCAAAAAACCAAATCATTATTTACTTACACTCAAGATGATGTTTATGAAGAACAAAATTTTGAATTAAATTGATATGGAATTGATGAATTTAAAATGATTTTAAAATCAGTTGGTTTTAGTAAAATCGAAGTGATTAAAAATTATGGTGATAAAAGAATGTTGAATTTAAAAACTGTTACATTTATTGCTAAAAAATAATAAAAAACACGCTCCTTTAAACGAACGTGTTTTTTATAAACATAATTATTACTGATTATTAAATATTAATATTAATTTTTTTGTAATCTTTATAGCTTAAAAAATTAAATATTTGTAAAACAACAAAATTTATTATTGGAAATAAAATAACTAAAGTTATATTTTTATAATTTATCGACGATACGTATGGCCCAAAAATAATTTGAACATCAAAAGAGTTTATACTTATTTTTCTTGTATAAAATTCTAATGTCGGTTTATATAATTCGAATATTGAAAAGTATTTCAAAAATCCGAAATAATAAGTGTACGTTGAGTGATTTTCAACATCTATTGGAAAAACTTTTCCATAAACACTTTCATATTCACTAATCAAAAAATAAGATATTATAAGATATCCAATAAAGAGTCCAGCAATAATAAAAAATGTTGTTGTGTTTTCTTTTGTTTTTATACTTAAAAAATTAATTATTGATGCAATAAAAATATTAATTAAAACAAATAGTAAACAGTCTGCAAAAACATTTCCAATGGTTTGATTTGCATCATTTGCAAATGATGAATAGATAACAATCACTAAAAAAGAAGGTAAAAATACAAAAATAATTATTAATCATGTATAAATCATTTTATTTAGAAAAAGCGTTTTTCTATTTATTCCCGATATAACTCATAAAGAAATTTGTTTATTTTTCACTTCTCTATTAAAGTTTAAGAAAGAAAATATTACTGATTGTATTGAAAAAAATATTATTCCTATCCCACCAAAAAGAAGAGTAATTACACTAGAAAAGCCTTTTAAAACAATATTTTGAAAATCAATAATAGTTCCTTGGTTATTTGTTATCCCTATTGTCATATTTGTTGGAGCAATATAGTGAACTAATTGATCACTACTATTTATATAAATTAAAATTGCTGTAATTACAGAAAAAATTAACATGAAGAATAAAATTAATTTATATTGAAGTTTTAAATGAGTAATTAATACTCTGGTTTTTTTAAAACGCGAAGTCATCATTTAAATTCCTTTCTTTTATATATCACTAAATTATTTAATGATCTTATTAAATATCATTTTCTAATAAATTGAATTCTTTTACTAAAATTTCATTTTTTACTAATTATTTAAATATTAATATTTATTTTTTTATAGTCTTTATAACTTAAAAAGTTTAATATTTGTGTGGCCATAAAATTTATTATGGGGAATAAAATAACTAAAGTGATATTTTTGTAATTTAACGATTCAACTACTGCGACAGTGGGTTCTCACCCATATCAATTAGTTTTACTTTTGATTTCGCTTATGTCTATTGTATAAAATTCCAATGTTGGTTTATAAAGTTCGAATATAGAAATATATTTTAAAAATCCAAAATAATATGTAACATTATTTTGATTATCCATCTCTAAAGGAAACTTATCCCCATAAGAACTTTCATATATATTAATTAATATATAAGAACTTATCATATATGCAATAAAGATTCCAACAATAACAAAAAATATAGTTGTATTTTCTTTTGTTTTTATACTTAAAAAATTAATTAGTGATGCAATAAAAATATTTATTACTATAAACAAAAGACAATCAGCAAAAACATTACCAATTAATTGCTGTGCATCCTCTGCAAAGCTAGAATAAATTACAATTCCTAAAAAAGAGGGGAAAAATACAAAAATTATTATCAATCATGTATAAATCACTTTATTTAGAAAAAGAGATTTTCTATTTATGCCAGATAAAATTCAAAGAGAAATTTGTTTATTTTTAATTTCTCTATTAAAATTTAAAAATGAAAATATTATAGATTGTACTGTAAAAAAAATAATTCCTATTGTTCCAAAAAGAAGTGTTATTGTACTTGAAAAACCATTTTCATCAGTAATTATTTGATGAGGTAGATTTCATTCATTTCCACCTATTCATTCACGAACTCTAGTTGAAGCGATATAGTGAAATAATTGTTCACTACTATTTATATAAATTAAAATTCCTGTTATTGCAGAAAATATTAACATGAAGAACAAAATTAATTTATATTGAAGTTTGAAATGAGTAATTAATACTCTTGCTTTTTTAAAATGTAAATTCATTATTTAAATTCTTTTCTTTTGTACACATCACTAAATTCTTTGCTTATCTTTTCAATATCTTTATCTGATACATTGAATTCTTTTACTAAAATTCCGTTTTTTATTATCGCTACTCTATCACAAGTTTTAGCTATTTCTTCAAAGATATGTGAACATATAATAATTGTTGTGTTGTTTTCATTTTTTAATTTTAATATGAACGCATTAAATAGATCTTGCATAACAGGATCTAATCCAGATGTAGGTTCATCCATAATTAATAACTCTGGTTTATGCATCACAGAAGTAATAATAGCTATTTTTTGTTTCATACCTTTAGACATTTTTTTTATTTTTGTCTTTGTATCAATTTCAAAATAGTTTATTAACTTTTTAGTGTATTCTCAGTCCTCATTTGTTCCATTTCTTAAAAAGTGAACAGTTTTTAAATAATCAATTCCTTTAAGATCATCATTTAAAGAAACCTCTCCCGGTAAATACCCTGTTTTTTTCATTATTTTATCAATATTTAAAAACGGATCTAATTCATCTATTCTTACATTTCCCTTATCTGGTGAAATGAAACCTAATATTTGCCTTATCAAAGTTGTTTTTCCAGCTCCATTAGGACCAATTATTCCGAAAACTTCCCCTTTTGAAATTGATAAATTAATATTAAAGTTTCCAGAATTTTCAGAATAAACTTTAGTTAAATTTTCAGCTTTAATCATTTACTTATTTCTCCATTTCTACATAGTCATTTTTGTAGATATTTTATAATATCTATATTATCTACTTTTTAATTATTAATATCTCATTATGATAATAATTATTAGAAAGTATTTAAATAATGTATAAGCTTAACAAATATTTAATTAATTAAAATTATATAAAAAACCACTTTCCTTATTTGGAAAGTGGTTTTTAAATTATTTAATAATATGTATTTCTCTTTTTTCTCTGATTACTGTAATTGTGATTTCTCCAGGAATGATAACATTGTCAACAATTCCTTTTTCAACTCTTTTCACTATATTCATTAATTCAGCATCACTTACTTCAATTGGATCAACAATAACTCTAATTTGTCTACCTGATTGAAGTGCATAACTTTGATTAACTCCAGGAATTTCATTACATATTTTTTCGATTTCTTTCATTCTAGAAATGAAATCAGAAATTGTGTTGTTTCTAGCACCAGGACGTGATGCAGATATTGAATCAGCAATTGCTACAATTGCAGCGATTTCACTGTTCTTCGGTTCATCTTCATGATGAGAAGCAATTGTATTAATAACAATATCACTTTCTCCATATCGTTTAGCAACTTTTTTACCTAACAATACGTGACTACCTTCTTCTTCAAAATCCACAGCTTTTCCAATGTCGTGAAGTAAACCAGCTCTAACAGCTTCTTTTACATCAAGTCCTAGTTCTGCTGCTATTGATCCAGCTATTTTAGCAACTTCAATTGAATGTAGTAAAACAGATTGACCATAACTTGTTCTATATTTTAATTTACCAACTAGTTTTACCATTTCGATATCCATATCATTGATATTTAATTCTCGTATAGTTTCATAACCTTTTTCAATAATTGTTGCTTCTAATTCTTTAGCTTCAATTTCTAATTCAGATTCAATTTTAACAGGTTGGATTCTTCCATCTTTAATTAATTTTTCTAATACTCTTGTAGCTATTTCTCTTCTAATTGGATTAAAAGACGAAATTGTTACAACTCCAGGTGTTTCATCAACTAAAATATCAACTCCACCATATTGTTCAAATGCTTTAATATTTCTTCCATCTTTTCCAATCACTCTACCCTTCATTTCATCGTTTGGTAGTTTAACTATATTTGATGTTTTTTCATTAACAATATCTGTTGCGTATTTTTGCATTGCTTCAATAATGATGTTATTAGAAATTTCTTTAGCTCTTGTGTAGGCAACTAATTCTGCATTTTTTACCAAGGATACAATTTCATTACCTAATCTTGTTTCAACTTGTTCTAAAATAATATTCTTTGCTTCTTTTTGTGAAAGACCAGAAATTGTTTCAAGTTTCTTTAAAACTTCATTTACTTTTTCATCATATTCTTTTTTACGTTTTTCGATGTCCAATTCTTTTGAAATAATTCGATTTTCTTTATATTCTAAAAGATCTTGTTCTTTTTCTAAAATTTTTCTTTCTGATTTTAGACGATTTTTTTCTGTTTCTAATTCTGATTCTAGATTACGTTTTTCGTTTTCAAATGTTGATTTCAAATTATTGATTTCACGATAACTTTTTTCTAAAATTATTTTTGCTTTTTGTTTTGCTTCTTTTTCTGCTATTTTTATTTTCTTTTTTCTACTTTTAGAAAAAAGAAAATAAACAAAAAAAGAAATTGTAATTAATAGAGTTACACCTAAGATAAGTGTAACAATTTGATATGTATTCATATTTTTTCCTATCTATTTCTAGTATCAGGAAAACTGTGGTGTACTTTCGTACTATTTAATTATAAATTAAAAAAGCAAAAACCACTATTAGTTATCGGTTTTAGTGAATAGAAGACATTAGTTATAAATTTATTTGATTAATAAATATATTTATAAACGCTTAAAAACAAAGTTTAAAAATTTAATTTTGATAGAATTAAATTGAATAAAACGTTCAAAGAAAGTTACAAAATGATAAAAATAAATAATTTATTATATAGACCTCATAATAAAAGTTTATTTCAAATGAAAATAGATAATTTGAATATAAATTCTGGAGAAGTTATTGCACTTTGTGGTGAAAATGGTTCTGGTAAATCTACTTTCGTTGATTTAATTACTGGTGTTAAATATTTTGAACAAGGTAGAATTGATATTAATACTGCTATTGAAGATCCTAGTTCGATATTTTCAGTAACTTTTCAACATACAAGTTTTGCAAACGAATCAATATATCGATTAATTACATTCTTTTTAAAAATCAATAAACTATGATCATCAGAAAATCTAAATAAAATTTTAATAGATTTCGAATTGTTAGATTTGAAGGATAAATTATATACCGAATTAAGTTTTGGTCAGCAACAACGTTTAAAGTTTGCTCTAGCTTTAATAAAACCTTTTAAAATTTTGATTATTGATGAGATTTTTTCTGGATTAGACTCTAGATGACGCAGGAAAATAAAAAACTTGATTGTTGATTTAAAAAATAAAGATTTAACTGTTATTTTGATCAGTCACGAAGTTAATGAAATTACTGATTTAGCTAATCGAGTTTTGCATTTTGAAAATGGAAGAATTATCAATGACTTTAAACTTATGGGATCAAATTTAGAAAAGAAAGAATTTCTTATTGAAAAAATTACTTATCTAAAAGATTGAGAGGAAAATTAATATGAATAACGTTTTCCAACTAATCAACTTTGAGTTAGTTAATTTCTTCAAATCATTTAAAAAAATAATTTTATCCATTTTATTTTTCATAGGTTTTTTATCTATCAGTATTCAAATTTGTATAAATATTAGTAATGTAAATGCTTTGTTGAGCTTTTCATTTGCGAGAATAATTATTTTTTCTGTAATTAGTTTATTCTTCATTTATTCAATTAATAAAAATATAGTTTCTGGAAAAGTAAAAAATTATTTATTAAATAATTTTTCAAAACAACAATATCTAATCGCTTATTATTTATTAGCTAGTTTTTTAATCTTAGCTTTAAATACTTTATTAATTATTATATTCAATTTAATATGATCACAAACTCAAACATATCCAGATTTTAATCTCGTAAATTGATTTTCCTTTTATTTATTATTTTTCATTTTTACACCTTTGATTATAATTGGTATTCATTTTGCAATTTACTATTTTTGATATAACAAAGGCAAAAACGCAAATGGCTATCTAATTTTAAATTTAGTTATTATTTTAATAACGTTATTAATCTGAATATTTTGAGGACTTTTACTAGATAAATTAAATTGAATTAATTATATTTTTATAGCAATGCCTTATTTAAATATGATGTATCTACTACCAAATATAGAAGAAATGATAAAAATATCACAATATTGAGTACTACTAATTAATCTTGGTTACAGCATTTTACTATTTTTATTTTTATGAAAATCAATAAGATCTAGTTCACATTATTTTATGAATGATAAAAAAGTAAAAAATAAATTTGCTTAGTTTTACAAATATATTTAACAATTAAAAATCGCAAATAAATTGCGATTTTTTAAACGTCAAATTAATCTTTAGTAATTTTTGCTTTTAAGTCTAATTCGATTTTATCTAAATGTTCTTTATGATCTTTTAATCATTGAATAGCTTGAGTTTTTCCTTGACCAATTTTTTCACCATTATATGAATATCAAACTCCAGTTTTTTCGATAATTTCATATTGAGAAGCTAGTTCAAGGATTTCAGATATTTTATTAATACCCTCATTATATCCAATTGTAATAATTGCTGTTTTAAAAGGAGCAGCAACTTTATTTTTAACAATCTTTATTTTTGCTTTATTACCAATAATTTCACCATTATTAGTAATTTGTTCACCTTTACGAATTTCTAGTCTTAAAGATGAATAAAATCTTAAAGCTCTTCCACCTGGAGTTACTTCTGGATTTCCAAAAACAATTCCCACTTTTTCTCTTAATTGATTAATAAATAATACTGTTGTATTTGTTTTAGAAATGATTCCATTTAATTTTCTTAATGCTTTTGACATCAATCTTGCTTGTAAACCAATTGATTGATCACTCATTTCACCATCTAATTCAGATTTAGGAACTAAGGCAGCTACTGAATCTAAAACAATAATATCAATTGCTTTTGATTTAACTAATGCTTCTAAAATATCTAGTGCTTGTTCACCACTATCTGGTTGAGTTACTAGTAATTGATTTAGATCAACACCGATTTTTTTAGCATATCTTGGATCAAGAGAATGTTCTGCATCAATAAAAGCAGCAACTCCACCTTGAGATTGCGAAGAAGCTATTGCATGTAAACCTAAAGTTGTTTTACCAGATGATTCTGGTCCAAATATTTCAATAATTCTTCCTTTAGGATAACCTCCGATTCCAATTGCTTGATCAATTAAAAAACTTCCTGAAGAAATAGCTTCAATATTTTCTAGTTCAACATCACCAAGTCTAACAATTGTTCCTTTACCAAAAGTTTTTTCAATTTCTTTTAAAACTGATTCCAAAATTTCTTTTTCTTCGATTGTGTTAGCCATAGAAATATCTCCGTTTTTATTTTTTGTTGTATTCATTAAAATACCTCCTAAAAGGTATTAGTAATTTATGATTTTTTTTAATTCATTAATTACGAAATTTAATGCAAACTCTTTAAATTCAATTCTTGATAAATTAGTTTTAGAAATATTAAATGTTTGAATATTTTCCTTATATTTAATTGAAATAAAGGCATAATTACTCAACTTATTTTCTAATAATTCACCATTAGTATTACCTGTGAAAGATAACACAATATCAGTTTTTGTTTTTGCAAAAGTTAATAAAGCCATTTGTTCAGAACATTCTGCTGAAACAACACCATATTTTTTAATAACTCGTTCCTCAATATTAATAATATCTCTTTTAAAATTATTGTTATAACAAATAAATGAACCATAAAATACTTTACTTGATCCTTCAACATTAGTTATTGCATTAGCAATATAACCACCTGTAAAAGATTCACATGTTGATATTGTTAATTTTTTATCAATTAACATTTTAATCATTTTTTCTGTATTATTCATAGTTCACCACAAATTCTTAAAAAATATAGTGAGATTTTAATCATAACCCACGTTTTGTACTGTTGCCAGTGTCAACCATCTATCTAATGTTTCCATTCCTTATTTAAATTCAGTTCTTTAAATAAGACTCCCCTACCAAAATTTGGGTTTCTTGCTTATGGGGTTTACCGCGTTCCATTTCCAGGTTTCCCTTTATTCGTCTCTGTGGCACTTTAAATACTACACCCTAGTTTCCCTTAGGTTTCATATGCCGTCAACTTTCGTTGCCTAAACTTATTTTTTCGTTTAGCATAATCACTACAATCATCACAGATTGTGCAAGCGTGGAGTTTCCTCTATATTATTTTGCAAATATAGCGATTGACTTTTAAAATCTCATATATATTTTATCATTATTTAATAATTATTAGTTTTAAAGTTTTTTGTTTAAAATTGTTAAAATTTCATTAACTTTTGTTTCAACATCTACTAGAGTTTTAACTGTATGCGAATTTGAAAGTCGATTACTAAAAGCACTAATTGTGCTCTCATTTTCATCGATTGATCTTTTTAGATTCTCTATTTTTCTATTAAGATCCTCAATTTCTCTTTCACAAGCTTTAATAGTGTTTGATAAGTCTAATCGATCTTGTTCAGCTTCATTGATTTGTTCAGCTAATTCATTTAGAAATTCATCAACTTCTGACATTTCATAACCATTATTTGTTCTTTGAAAATCCATTTCTTTAATTTCTCTAATATTATATTTTTTATTCATAACTTACCTCTTAGAATAATAATATCATTTTTCTCTAAAACCTTTTAGGAGGTAATATGAATAAAATAAAAAATAAGGGAGCTTTTTTAGAGGAAATAATTAGTATAACGATCAGTAAATATACTGATCAAAAAATTGCAATCATCAGTAAAATTCCAACAAATATTAATTTTGCAAACATTGAAAATAATGTGATCAAAAAAGCTTATTTTGCACTAAATACAAATTGTGACTATATTGGCTTGTGAAATGGACGTTATTTAGAATTTGAAGCTAAAGAAACTTATGAAAAAGTTTTTAAATATAGCCTTTTAAGATCAAATCAAATCAAAAAACTTAATGATGTTGATCAAATGGGTGGAATAGCATTTATAATTGTTTATTTGGGTTACTATGATAGGTTCTTTTTAATAAAATGAAATATTTTAAATAATTATATAAGTTCAAATAAAAAATCAATCACTATTGATTGATTTGAATTATATGCTCATGAATTATTTATAAATGAAAATTTAAAATTAGATTTTATTGAAAAACTTAATTTTCTAATCAGTTAAATTTAGAAATACCTTTACGTTCTTTTTGGATAGTATTTGCAATCGTTCTCTTTAAATCTTCATATGAAAAGATTTTATTAGTATCTAATATTGCATAAAGTTCTGTTTTACTTAATTTTGTTTTTAAAATTTTGTTTAAATCATTAATTTGGTCTTCAGATAAATCTTGACCAATTACTTTTTCAATAGTGGTTACTAATTTTTCATCTTCAAGAACTAAAAATTCTCGCTCACTTGCTGTTGCTAGAGATTTAAACACATTAGAGAAATCTATATTTTTAGAAGTTATTTTTACTAAATCTCTTTCAATTAAATCATTAATTTCAGACTCGATTTTTTCAACAGAAAAATTCATTAATTCTGATAATTGAATTGGGGTAATAAATTTAGTTTTATGATCATCATTCAATAACATTAACATCATTAAAATCATAACTTGATTTTCATTTAAGCCAATTTTTTTATAATTTAACATTAAAATTTTCTTTTTGGAAACAACTCCCATATTGATTAAGTTAATTAACATTTTATTACCTCTTCTTCTATAAAGATTTTACCAAATAAAAAAAGAACTATTAAGTTCTTTTTTTATTATTAGTTTAATGCTTCTTTTAATTGTTTAGCAGGTTTAAATTTAGCACTTTTTGAAGCTTTGATTTGAATTTTTTCTTTTGTTAAAGGATTGATTCCATCTCTAGCAGCTCTTTCACTAATTGCGAATTTACCAAATCCAGCGATTGATACTTCGTGTCCATTTTGTAATTCAGCAGCAATTTTTTCGAATACTGAACTTACGATTCTTTCTGCTTCTGCTTTAGAAACATTTTCGTCATTTAAAATTGCTTCGATTAATTCTTTTTTTGTCATTTTAATTTCATTCCTTTTGTGTTTATTTAAACCAATTTAACGCCTTTTAAGACATTGTTTAATAAAGTTATTGGTCTAATATCATTATATAGTATTTCATACATATTACTAAATAATGGCGCATTTATTTCAAATTTTTCACATATTTTATATGCTATTTCAGCAGATTTTACGCCTTCAACAGTTAACTTAAATACTTCCATTGCTTTTTTAGCACTTCCTTGTTTTGCAATCTCTCTTCCTAGTCTAAAATTTCTACTTTGTTGAGATGAAGCTGTAAGTATTAAATCTCCTAAACCAGCAAAATTTAAAAATGTATTAACACTAGCCCCATAAACTTTCGAGATATTAATCATTTCATTTAAACCAGCAGTAATCAATGATGCTTGAGCATTATCTCCTGCACCAAATTCATAAAAAATTCCAGCAGCAATGGCGATTGTATTTTTTAAAGCAGCTCCAATTTCACTACCAGCTAAATCATTTGAAGGATAAACACTAAAATATTCATTATTAAATAATCCACAATAAGTGTTTGCTACTTCTAAATCATCTCCAACCAACATTAAAGCTGTTGGTTTTCTTTCCAATACTTCAATAGCAATTGATGGGCCATACAGACCTAAAAAGGCTTTCATAATTCCTGAATCTTTTAATTCTGAAACTATGTGTTTAGAAAGTAAGTCTAAATTACTTTCATCAAGTCCTTTTGTAGTATTAATAAAAACCATTTCATTTTTAGCATATTTTTTGATATCTTCAATAACACTTTTGATTGCAAATGAAGGAACACCAATGATTAATACTTCAGTGTTTTCTAAAGCTGCAGGCATATCTGAAGTTGCCTTAATTTTATTATTGATTAATATATCATTGAAGAAAATAGTATTTTTATGTTTGATATTAATATCGTTAACTTGATTTTTATCAACTCCATACATAACAACATCATGATTATTATCAGCTAATACATTAGCTAAAGCTGTTCCATAAGCACCAGTTCCAATAATTGTAATCTTCATATTATTTTCTCTCCCTAAAAATTAAAGTGATAGGTACACCTTCAAAACCAAATTGTAATCTTATTTGATTTTCTAAAAAACGTTTATATGAGAAGTGTACATAACTCGGATCATTAACAAACATTACAAAAGTTGGTAAATATGCTTGAACTTGTGATCCATAATAAATTTTTAATCTACCACCATTATGATTTGGAGCAGGATTAATCAATTGTGCTCTATTTAAAACTTCGTTGAAAACAGAAGTTTTAATTTTTCTATCCAAAGCTTCTTTGATATTATCTACTGCTGTAAATATTTTGTTTATTCTAGTTTTATCATGAGCAGATATAAAGATTATTTGTGCATATTGTAAATATTTAAAATAAGCTCTGATTTCTTCTTCTTTTTTCAAAATTTGCTTTTCTTTATCTTTAACTAAATCTCATTTATTTCCGATGATGATAATTGGTTTATTTTCTTCGAATGCCAAACCTCCGATATTAGTATCTTGATCAGTAATTGGGATAGAAGCATCAATCATCAAAATAACAACATCAGCACTATTAATAGTAGTTAACGAACGTAAGTAACTATATTTTTCAACATTTTGAAATATCTTACCTTTACGTCTGATTCCAGCAGTATCAATAATTGTATATTTTTTACCATTAACTTTTAGATTTGAATCTACTGCATCAAGAGTTGTTCCAGCAATATCAGAAACAATCATTCTATCTTCACCAATTAGTGAATTAACTAACGATGATTTACCAACGTTTGGTTTACCAATAATTGCTAATCTAGTAACATCTTTATCAACTTGATCCTCAACACTTGGCATTTTATGAATAATATCATCTAGTAAATCTCCAACACCAATTCCGTGAGTTGATGAAACCATAATTGGTTCACCTAGACCTAAAGCCATGTATTCGAAAGAATCTGTATCTAAACCCTTTCTATCGTATTTATTAACAACTAAAATAACTGGTTTTTTAGTTTTATAAAGCATCTTAGCAATCACTTTATCTTCATCTATCAAACCATCTTGATGATTTAAAACAAAAACAATTACGTCAGCCTCTTCCATTGCGATTTCGGCTTGCATTTTGATTTCTTTTGCAAATGGTTGGTCTTCTAAAGTAATACCACCTGTATCAACAACTAAAAATTGTCTTGTTAATCATTCAGCATTACCATATATTCTATCTCTAGTAACACCAGGGATGTCTTCAACTATTGATTTTTTCTCACGAATAATACGGTTAAACAATGATGATTTACCAACATTAGGTCTCCCAACGATAGCGACTACTCCTTTTCTTGCCATATTATTCACCTTCCATTTCTTTAACTTTTTTAACAACCATATTAACAACTTCATCAATAGAGAGATTTGAGTTATCAATGTATCAAGCATCTTCAACAATTTTTAATGGACCAACACTTCTGTTTTTATCAGAATTATCTCTATTAATAATAGATTGCTTAATTTGTTCATACTCCTGATCAATGATGTCTAATTCTTGATTTTGTTTATATCTACGATTTGCTCTAACTTCAACTGATGAATCTAAAAATATTTTTAGATCTGCATTAGGTAAAACAACAGAAGTGATATCTCTACCAATTTCAATAAATCCACCACCATTAACAATTTCTCTTTGTTTATGAACCATCATTTCTCTTACCTCATTAATCGGAGTAATGAAATTGATATACTTAACAATGTCGTTTTCTGATAATCTTTTTGTAACTTCTTGACCATTTAAATAAACTAAACCTTTTTTAGTTTGATAATCAAATTTTTTAATAAGCTTAATGATTTGATTTTGATCATTAAAATCAATTTTTTCTAATAAACATAAAAGTGTAAAAGCACGATACATTAAACCAGTATCAATAAATTCATAATTTAATTTTTCTGCTACCTTTTTAAAAGTTTCTGATTTACCAGAACCAGAAGTCCCATCTACTGCTATAACTATTTTTTTCATGCCTTCTCCTTTCTGTTTTAAATAAATATTGGTACTAATATAGATGCCAACATAACAATTACTGATATTGATAAGATGATTCAAAATCAACCTTTTTTCAATTTAATAGTCGATGCTGTTTTACTAATTTCATTACTTTTTAATGTATTTCTGTTTTGAATATTAATAATATTTGCGATATCTATTTCTTTATTTTCTAACAAAATATTTTCAGAATTTTTTTGAATTCCATAATTGTCTTTAGCAATATGATTCTTAGCAATAAATTCTGAATTATATTCTTGAATTTTATTAATAGATTCTTCAATATTTTTAATAATTTTTAATAATCTTTCATCTTTAACTTCGGTACTGATTTTTTCAGTTTTTTCAACAGATGATAAATTTTTAATTTCATGTAAGTCTTTTAACATGTGATCAAGATTTCTAATATCTTGGTCCTTAACTAATTTCCAATTTTTCTCTTTGATAAAATATAATTTTGTACTTGTCATTTCGTTAATAACTTCATTAATTACATCATCAAAATATTCAGAATCAATATTCCTTAATTTGATGATTACATTTTTATATGAATTGTGAATTTTCTGCAATTCCTCAATTTTAGAGTTATTAAATTCATTTGAGTTCTCATTAGATACATTTGGTATATTGTTACTCATCGAATCACCTCTTAAATCTATAATATTTTATAACAAAACTACCATAAATACTTATTTTAAATAAAAAACACTCCTAAGAGTGTATTTAACGATATCTATGATTAATTGGTCTCATTCTACCTTCAATGGCTATAAAAATTGCAAAAGCGATTGCATATCTTAAAACATTTCAACCAAATAAAGCAAAAACTAAAGCAACGCTAATTTTTTCGCCTTCTCCAAAACCAAGCCCACCACTTTCTGAATGGAAGGTTTCTACTAGTGAATGTTCGTGTCCATGATCATGACCTGGTGCTCATCCAGATCCTGGAGAAACCAATGATTGAATATATAAAGCAAATACAAACAT
This sequence comes from Mesoplasma photuris ATCC 49581, assembly GCF_000702725.1. GTDB lineage: Bacteria > Bacillota_I > Bacilli_A > Mycoplasmatales > Mycoplasmataceae > Tullyiplasma > Tullyiplasma photuris. The sequence continues at coordinate 79,991 of NZ_JNJI01000004.1, forward strand.
TATTGTTGATACAACAGCAACTAGTGGAACTATGATTGCAGATGGAACCATTCTTTTAAAATTATATATTTTTTTATTTTCATCTTTATGTACTGGTGAGTTTTTAAAAAGTAAATAGAATACAAAAAATACAATTCAAACAATTAATATATTTTGAAAAACATCTGTTATCGGTTGAATTCAACCATGTTCCATTCCATGAATTAAGTTATGTAAAATTGGTTGAAGTCCTGCTAAAATTGTTCCAAAAAGAGGACCAAGTGTAGCGATAGATAACATCATAATTGACGTGTCTAAAAATCTAGTTTGAATAAAAACTTGATCTCCAACAGGAATCTTGATTGATTCTAATAAAATATCTAATGCACTTACAGCAACGGCTAATGCTAAAAATATTGCAGTTAAAACAATCTTGAAAGTTAAATTTCTTTTAGAAAATCTAAAGTGCGTTTGAATTTTGAAATCTTCTTCGTTGTAATCATCATGATTTCCAAATTTATCAAAATGATGAATCCCATGATAATGGTCAATTTTTTTATGTTCTTCTTGTTCAAGCATTTTTCCAGTTAATCTATCTTTTTCTATTTCTTTTTTAAGATCTTCTAAATGCTGTTTTGAATCCTTAAAATTATTTTCCATAAGACCTCCTATTTATAAAAATTATAAACTATTGCTTTTAAAAAATAAATACTTATTTATAATTTTTATAAATAAATGATTTAAAAATTTTGTGATTATCTAAGTGTTTTTTATTATAAAATATTAAGAGAACGAAAGAGGTATTAATTATGTCAAAAAATAACGTAATTCCTATGGTTGTTGAAATTCCAAAAGGATCATCAAATAAATATGAAGTTGATGCACAATCAGGAAGAATCAAATTAGATAGAGTATTATTTGGAGCTAACTTTTATCCAGGTGAATATGGAATGGTTGAAAATACTTTAGATTGAGATGGGGATCCATTAGATGTAATCTCATTGTGTACATATCCAACTTTACCAGGTGTTGAAGTTAATATTAGAATTTTAGGTTCAATAAAAATGGTTGATGCAGGAGAAATAGATACAAAACTATTTGGTGTATTTAATGATGATCCTAGATTTAACGCTTATCAAACTTTAAATGATGTTCCTCAACATTTACGTGATGAAATTGAAAACTTCTTCTTACAATATAAAGCACTACAAAAAAAATCTGTTGTTATTAATGGATGAGGTACTTTAGAAGAAGCTATTGAAGAATTACACGAATGTAAAAAACGCTTTGAAGAATATAAAGATCGTTTAGCTGTTGATGGTGGTCGTGAAGAAATCATGGCTGAATGAAAATCTAAAGGATTAGGTCAAGCTTAATAAAAAAAGATATCTGAGATATCTTTTTTTTGACTAAATTAATGTAAATGGACCTGTTCATTTAAAACCGTGTGGTCAAAAATTCGAACCTTTAATAACTAAAATAAAAGGAACTTTAATATCGTTGGCATATGTTCTTGCAGCTCCATAATCTCTATAAAAATCTGGTAAGCTATTTTTAATTAAACCTGCAGTTTCTCTTGTATATTCTTGTTCGATTATTTCTTTTAATCTATAACAAAAATAATAATTTATTAACTGCATCATCATAAATACCATTACTAAATAGTTTTGGATTGGGTTTATTCATAATCAATAAATAAACTTACCAAAATCGCTGGCGTGTTGTTCAGAATTTATGTCTATGAAATTTGAAATTCCATAAAATAATACTAAACCAGATAAAGCAAATGCTGTAATTGTTAAACCTAACAATAAATATGGAACAAAACCACAAAATATTCTGTAACTAATTACTTTAGAATCTTTAGAATTCTGTTTAGCACATATTCAAATTCTCGAAACTAGATAATCAATCTCATAACCGACTGATTCGTGAATTCGTTTAGAAATCACGATTTTCTTTTGTCGTTTTTTCATGTTTTTGAATATTTTAATATTATGATCTGTTTCAGTATAATCAATTTCATAACCTTTTAAGTTATACATCGCTTTAAATTCTTCAAGCAATAAATAAATTGATTTAGAATCAATTACATCATTATAGGTACTTATTTTAGGAACTTGTAAAATATGATAATTTCTTGTGGAAATAACATACATCATAAGTATTGCCAAAATTATAATAAAATCTACTGAAAAAAGTGCTATGTTCAAATAAAATTTTCCGTCCATTAATGCCTCCCGTTATCTTAATTATAAATAAAAAAACACCTAAGTGTTTTAAATTATAAATCAGCGTTATGATAAACGTTTTGAACATCTTCTAATTCATCAAGTTTATCTAATAAAATTTGTAATTGTTCTTTAATTTCTTGATCTTCTATTTTAATATAATCATCAGTTGGAATTAATTTTGTTTCTGCTAAAAGATATTCTTCAATACCCATTGAATCTAATGCATTCTTAACTGCATTAAATGCTTTAAATGGAGCATACACAATAATCGCCCCATCTTCTTCAATAACATCATTAACATCAGCATCAGCCATCATTAGTGATTCTAAAGTTTCATCGATTGTTTTGTTTTCAAAAGCAAATACAGCAGCGTCTTCAAACATAAAAGCAACTTTTCCTTCTGGGTTACCTTTATTTTTGTTAAATACTTCCCTAATATTCGCTGCTGCTCTATTAACATTACTTGTTAATGCATCAACAATAATAGCAACATTTCCAGGACCCATTCCTTCATAACGATTCGCAGTGAAAGTTTCTGAGTCTCCACCCGATGCTTTTTTGATTGCTCTTTGAATAACATCACTTGGAACTTGATTTGTTTTAGCTTTATCAATCAAACTTCTTAATGCTAAATTTGAATTAGGATCTGCTCCTCCAGCTTTTGCTGCCATATAAATTTCTTTTGATGCTCTACCATAAATTGCTGATTTTTTAGCAGCTGTTTTAGCCATTGATGCTGCTCTAACTTCGTGTGCTCTTCCCATAAATGAACCTTTCAATTTTAATACTTATTAATTATAAATAAAAAAAACCTTATTAAAAAGGTTTTCTCTATTTTTTTAAACTTGGATCAATTTCGTAAATTTTGTCCATGATTTGTTTCATTTTAAGATCCATATCATCAGTTTCTGCATCAACAACAAAGAATGGGAAGTTATAAGCATTTTCAGCATAGAAATCTTCATAATTTTTATTTAATAAATCTCAATAGTCTTTACCAACTTCTAATTCTGATGGTCTTCCTCTTAAACCAATTCTTTCCATTGATTTATCAGTTGATACTCTTAAGTAAATAACAACATCGAATTTAACTCTTTCATCAGGAATTTTTAAATTCTCTAAGACAACATTTTCATAAAAATCTTGGTAAGTTTTATAGTCAGTTTCATTAACATTTCCTAATTGATAGTTAACTTTCATGAAAATAGGATCTTCTAAAATTGTTCTATCAAAAATAATGTTTTTTAATTGTTGTGCTTGTTTTAATTGTTTAGATCTAGCAGCCAACATATAAATTTGCATTTTAAATACTGTTGCTTTTAGATCCTTATAATAATCCTCAAAATATGGATTTTCTTCGACAGGTTCTGGAAATATTTCATGTCCAAGTTGTTTACTTATCTCTTCTGAAATAGATGATTTACCCGCTCCTACTGTTCCAAAAATTGCTATTCTCATAATTGTATCTCCCTATTAATATATATTATAAATTATAAATCACCCTTACGTTTATTTTGATTGTAAATACCATAGAATTGTTTTACTTCATGGGGCTTAAGTTCTCTATATTCTCCAACTTCTAAATTATCATCATCTAAAAATTCGATTTTAGTACGTTTCAATTTAACTAGATCAATGTCGGCTGCTGCTAACATTTTTTTAACATGGTGGTTTTTTCCTTCAGCGATTGTTAACTCTACTATTGAAATATTTTTTTCATTATTAACGTTACATAATTTTGCATCAATTGCTTTTGTAAAATAGTCTTCATCGATTGTTACACCATTTATTAATTTTTTTACTTGGCGCTTATCAACAATTCCTCTACACATTGCTTGATATGTTTTAAAAAACTCGTATCTTGGATGCATAATGAAATTTGCTAAGTCACCGTCATTTGTCATTAACAGCAAACCAGAAACATCGTAATCCAATCTTCCAACTGGATAAACTCTCGCTGGTACGTCTGTGAAAAATTCAGCAACTGTTTTACGTCCTTTTGGATCATCCATTGTTGTTAATACTAATCTTGGTTTATTAAACAAGAAATAGTATTTTCTATCATCAGCAATCACTTCTTTACCATCAATTAAAATTAATGCATCAGTCGATGTTTTAAAACCCATTTCTGTGACTACTTGACCATCTACTGAAACTCTTCCTTGTTCAATTAATTTTTCAGCTGCTCTACGTGATACAGCCCCTCTATTTGCTATAATTTTCTGTAATCTCTCGATTGTCATTTTATTCTTCTCCGAAATCTACTTCACTAATATCGTTTTTACGACGTTCATCAAAGATGTCACCACCAGTGTTTTGATCTAATTTTTCTAATTTTTCAATATTATCATCTATCATTGATTGTAATTCATCTTCATCAATTGTAGGTAACACCTCTTTACCTCCAACTAAATTAAATAACTTAAAGAAATTATCTGTAATTGAATATAGATTCGATCTTCCAATTGAATCATCTTTGCCTGAAACTCTAATCAAATTTCTTTCTTTTAATTTATAAACTGCATAAGATGAATCAGTACCTCTAATTGCATCGATTGCTGATTTACTGATTGGTCCTTTGTAAGCAACGATTGATAAAACTTCTACTGAAGAATTTGAAAGTTTTCTTTGATCTTGTGTAAATTCTAATTTAGCAAAATATTCATGGAATTCAGATTTAGTTTGTAATCTAAACTTTGTTTTTGCAAAAGTTTGAATTGAGTAAACTGATTCTGGATCGTTTGCATATTTTTGATCTAATTCATCAATCATAGTTTTAATATCATTTGGTTTAATTTCTTCTAAAACTGTTTGAATGTCCAATAAAGAAATACCATCATCACCATTTAAAAACAATAAACCTTCAATAATTGCTTTAGTTTTTTCTCTATTCATAACCTTCTACCTCTATTTTTTCTATTAAGCTCGGATCACTTATTACATTTTCAGTGAATTGGATTTCCAACGTATCATTAATTTGACTTACTTTTAATATTTGGTGTCTTACTAAATCTAATATTGCCAAGAAAGATGAAATTAAATTTTTAATTGAAATTTGTTCATCTTCAAGAACTTCTTCTAAAGTTCAAGTATCAGACATTTTTGTTTTCATTTTATCAACAATAATTGTAGCGATTTCTTTTGGAGAAATTGCTGTTGTTGTAATTGTATTATAATCATCAAAATCATCAAATATTTCTTGATCTGAAGATCTAATTTCAGAATTTATCATTACTTTTTTAAATATTTCTGAAAATGTATCCATATCAATATCTAATGGATCAACTAAAAGTTCATCATTTTCTTTAGCTATCTTAATACCAAACTTAGTATTACTTTTAGGTTTTGAAAATGATTTATAGAAATCTTCTTGTCTTGATGAAAAATATTCTGTAACGCTTTTGATTTGCTCATATTGTGTTAGTTGATTTAAGAAATCATCATAAGAATATTCATCTTCGATCTCTTCTTCATCTTTTGGAAGTAATAATCTCGATTTCATTTCTATCAAAGTTCCAGCCATAACTAAGTATTCACTGGCAATATCATAATCTAGAGACTGTTGTAAATTAATATAATTTAGGTACTGATTTGCTAAATCTAGCAAATTTATCTCCATAATATCAATTTTCTTATCTCTAACCATTGTAACTAACAGATCCAAGGGCCCTGTAAATTCACCAATGTAAACTTCCTCTCAACGTCTCAAAACAATTACCTCTTTTACTATTTTCTTTAATTTAATTTTAACTTATTATTCGCTTTTTAATTCCTTTGTTGAATAATTTTTTTAATTTGATCATCTGATTGAAAATCTGTGAAAATTTCTAAAATTACTCTACAAATTAATATGTAAACTAATTTAATTTCATTTGAATAATTAATTTCGAAATCAGGATTCGTAAAAGAATGTTCCATATTATTTCTTAATTTTCTAACATAGTGAAATGCTGATGATTTTTTAAAATTAAGTAAAAAATCTTCCATTCTAGCTTCTGCACTTTTATTGAATAAAAATGGTTTTGATAATTTACCGAAATCATCTGTAAAACGATAAGCACTTTCTTCTTTAACTTTTATTAGGTTAAATTTTTCTACAATAAAATGATTAATAAATGTAAATTTATCAAAAATTGCAAATAATCCTTTAAACATTTGATTTTGTTTGTGATACTCAATGTTATTCATTGAAAACTTAGAATCAACTGCATCATACAGTTTTTCTTTTGATGACTGATTTATATAGAAGTTTAAAATAGACTTAATTTCTGAATAAATATAAAGATTATTAATATTTTCTTTAACTAATAAAATAGTCATTAATGCTTTTAAAGTATTCAAAAACGAATCTACTTGTTCGTTTGTGTAAACTTTAAAATTTCTATCAATATTGAATTCAATATTTTTATTAGACTCTTTTAATCTGTTATTTAAATTATAAATAATAGATTTGTCTACTAAAATTTTGTCATCAATAATGTTTTTTAAATGTTCAACGATTTTAAAAATTGTTTCTTCATCATTATTTTCATTCTTAACTATTTTAAAAATTTTAATAATTTGATTAATCAATGAATCCATAGTAGACCTTTCTAAAAATTATAAAAGAATAAAGTTTAAAACTTTATTCTATAACTAATCTTGTTTTTATTTTAGCTTTGATCAAGGCTTTTCTTAATCCCACTAATTTAGCATCTATTTCTTTTAAATTTACATATTCTGCAATCATTGTTTTGTAATTAAACAATCAAATTATTAAAGCTGCAGAACAAAATACAATAGCAATAGCAAAAATAATTGATATAACATCATTTAAAGAATTTGAAAATTCTAATAAATCTTCATTATTTAAATTGAAAATATCTTCTTTTGAATTTGCTAATCCAAAAATACCAGTTTTGGCTCCAATAGAAATATTTATAAATAAACCCGGCAATGATTGTCCTAATAATACCGCTGATGCAACAATACCAGTTATTGGAATACCTTTTGTTCTATAATTTCACATTATTGCAATACCAAATAATATGTAAAATATTTGAGAAAAAATCAAACCTAAAAACAAACTAGATACTAAGAAAACGGTAGTATTTTTTGTAAAAGTTAAAATTAATATAATTACAAGTAGTGACATTAATGAAATGGTTACCGAGTTTTTCAAACCAATTCTTCTTGTAAAAAATTTATATACTATATATCCAAAAATCATATTACTTATTGAAAATAAATCACTATTTTGTCTAATTAAACTATTCGCTTGGTCTAAACTTCCATTTTGTTCTGCTATATTTGAAGCTATATAAAGATTAATTAAAGAATTTTGAACAAAACCAAAAACTGTACCAAATAAAATAGAGAAAATGACTAAATAAATAAGAACCTTAGAACTATATTTTATTAAATTATCTTTAAAGGCGGTTTCAAAACCAGAAACAAGTTCCTTATTTTCTATGTTTAAAAAACTTAGAGCAGTTGCAATTGCACCAATTATAAAAGAAATTATAACCAATACATAATATTGATTTTGACCATTTAATGATGGTGTGTTTATAATGTCTGTTATATTAAAAAGATAACCACCAATAAACATACCAATATTGATAATAACCCCCATTTTAAATGAAGATTCAATTGGAAATATTTTATGATAAAACTGCTCATTAAGCATTAAGAAATAAAGAGACTGTGAAGCTAATGAAATTGCTAAAAATAGTGAGACTAATATAATTAATGGAATTCAAGACATTGAATCTTTAATCAAAAGTGATAGTGCCATCCCGATTAAAGTTGTCCCAATAGCAGCTCACATTCATATTCTTCTAGACATAAATTTTCCAGTTAAAAATGTCGCTACAGGTTTTAAAATTATAGTAAATAGTGCTGTGGAACCAAATAATATTAAAGGAACAACAGCATAAGTTGGAAATCCACTAACAATATTTAATTGATTTAAATTTTGTTTTACAAAAATACCATTAATAACTCAAATTAATAATACTTCTGAAAAGAATATTAAACTTTTTTTAGTTCCGTTTTCTTTTTTTCATATAAGGAAAATACCCATCAAAGCAAGAATTATAATTATTGGATCTAATATATATAAGTCTCAATTCAACATGTTTTCCCCTTCTAATTACATTTTTTCTAATGGTTGAATTCCAATAATATTAAATGCATTTGTTAATACTTGTAAAACTGATTCAACTAAAGCAAGTCTTGCTGAAGTTAATTTTTGATTATCTAAATCAATAACCTTTGTATCTGCATAATAAGAATGGAATTGTTTTGAAATAATTTGAATGTAATCACAAATCATTTGTGGCGCTCTATTTTTAGCAGCAATTTTAATCACTTCTCCAAAATTATCTAAAGTAATTAAAATTTCATGTTCTTTTTTAGAGTCCAATAAATTAGTTAATTCATAACTTGATTTAACTTGTTTTTCTTTAGCTTGTTTTAAAACTGAATTACATCTAGCTGTTGCATATTGTGCATAATAAACAGGGTTTGATGCATTTTTTTGTTGAATTAAGTCTAAATCAAGATCCATGTGTGAACTTGATGTTTTAGCTGCAAGCATATATCTAAGAGCATCTTTACCAACCATCTCTTGAATGTCAACCAATCAAACAGCAGTTCCTTTTCTTTTAGACATCTTATATTCTTGACCATCTTTAATCAAACGAACCATTTGAACCATTTCAATTTCTAAAATATTTGGGTCATGACCCAATAAAGCAAGACCGGCTCTCATTCTTGGAATATATCCATGGTGATCACCACCTCAAACGTTAATTAACTTATCAGCTTTTGTTCTTTCAATTCTAATATTGTGTGTCGCTAAGTCAGGAACGATGTAAGTATATGATCCATCAGATTTAACTAAAACTCTGTCTTTATCATCACCAAAATCAGTTGTTCTCAATCAAAGTGCGCCATCTTTTTCATAAGTTGCGCCAAGTTTTCTATATAATTCTAAAGTTCTTTCAATCTCTTTTTTGTCATACATTTCTTGTTCACTTGAATATAATTCAATTTCAACACCAAAATCTTTTAATTGTTTTTTAATTTCATCTAAAAAATAGTTAACTGATTCTATTCTAAAAATTTGATGTACTTCTTCATCACTTATATGAGTATCTGTAAAAGTTAAATCTTTAAATTTATCACCATATTTTTCAACAAACACATCAGCAAGATCAGCATACATAGTTCCTGCATAAGTATTTTGAGGCATTGTTGCTTCAATATTTAATTTTCATAAATAGTTAACAAAAACAGTTACTGCTAAAATATTAATTTGATTACCAGCGTCATTTGTATAATACTCAGTTTGAGTTTCATAACCACATGCATCAAAAACTTTTTCTAAAGTAGAACCAATTACGGCATTTCTAGCATGACCAACATGTAAGAAACCAGTTGGGTTAGCAGAAACTAATTCAATGTTCATGATTTCTTTTTTCTTTTCTTGGTTTCCATATTTAATTGACTCATCTTTAATGTTTTTTAAAACATTAAATAAAAATAAAGAATCTAATTTAACATTTAAAAAACCAGGACTAGCAATTTCCACTTCTTTGTAATATTCTTTTTTCAGTAATATCGATTTAATTTCTTCAGCCAATTCTCTTGGGTTTTTACCAAGTTGTTTAGCATACATCAAAGCAATAGTTGTTGAAAAATCATGTTCTATCCCTTGTTTATTAATTTCAATTACAGGTTCAACACTAATTTTATAAGTTTTGAAGATTTCTTTAATATCAGTTTTGAAAATATCTATCATTTTGTTCATATTTTCTCCTTTAGTTTGTGTTAATTCATATATTTGATTTTAATATAAAAAGCATTGTTAACCAATGCTTTTTTTATTTATTAGACAATTTATTTTTATTAGATTCTTTTATTCACACTTTTATATTCAGTGAAATAAAACCACCTACAAGTGAAATTGGAAGAATTGTTATTAAGAAAATGTTACAAATGTAATCTATGATCATAATAGCATTATCTAATAAATTAATATTAAAATTTAAACCTCCGGTTGGACTTTGTAAAAATGTTCCTGTTACACCGGCTTCACCAAGAATAGCTTGGTTTAATAATTTGATCAAAATAAAAGCAATTATTGTAAATAAAGCTAAAGAGAAAAATATAGCCGCAGCTTTGTCAGCTTTTCTTTGACCGTTATAGAAGTTTGATAAGTATTTTACTTTTTTTGCTTCTTCATCGTTTTTTGGATTTATAGAAAAAGAATCATTTAAATCGTTGTAAAAGTTTGAATTAGTTTCTTGCATCATCACTGTGATGTTTTTGTTAGGATATTCTACTTCAACAAATGACTCGTGTGATAAAGAACATTCTGGACATTTAGCAACTGATTCTAAATATGCATCATATTGATTTATTTCATCATAAACATCATCCAAAAAGTTATCAACCGGATTAATATTACCAACTCCAATTTTAAAAGTCGTTGGTAAACCTGATGTTTTTTCAGATTTCAATTTTGAAGGTTTGATACTTGATGAATTTTTTAATGCTAAAGTTTTTTTAATTCTTTTTTTGTAATTTATTTTTTGAAGTTTGTTTTTTTGAAGTGCAGAAACTGGTCTTACGCCTTCATACTCTTCAGCATTTAAATATCCATTTTTGTTAACATTTAAGTCAACTGTTTTATTTGGATTCATAAGTCCTCCTTTTATATTGTCATTAATTCTTTTTCTTTAGCTTTTGCTAGGTCATCTAATTCTTTAATAAATTTATCTGTTAGAAGTTGAATTTCTTTTTCCATACCTTTTATAATATCTTCTGAAATATCTTTACTTTTTTTAGCAGCATCAATTCCATCACGACGTGAGTTACGAACTCTTACTTTAAATGTTTCTAATTCCTTAGACATTTTTTTAACTAAATCTTTTCTAATTTCTTCTGTTAAAGCAGGAATGTTAATTCTAACTAATTCTGCATCAGAAATTGGATTTAATCCTAAATCAGCTTTGTTAATAGCATTAACAATTTCGCTAATTATTGATCTATCATATGGTTTGATAACGATTTGTTGAGGTTCAGGTGTACTGATTTGTGATGTTTGATTAATTGGTGTCATAGTGTCATAGTAATTAACCATAACTCTATCTAACATGTTCGCATTCGCTCTACCTGTTCTGATTTTTGACATATAGTCTTTTCAAGCTGAAACAGTATTTTGCATTTCCATTTCAACTGTTAATAAAATTTCGTCCATCATATTTTTATTCTCTTTTCCTATTCAATAATTGTTGATTCTAATTCTCCATGCATAACTTTGATAATGTTATTATCACCTTGCATATCAAATACTTCAATTTTTAAGTTTGCATCTTGAGCTAATGTTGCAGCTGTTAAATCCATAACTCTTAATTTTTTTTGTGAAATTTCTTCGTGTGTTAAATGAGTAAATAATTTAGCATCATCAAACTGGTTAGGATCTTTATCATATACTCCAGCTACTCCATTTTTAGCCATTAAGATAACATCAGCATCAATTTCGATTGCTCTAATTGTTGCATTTGTATCAGTTGTGAAGTAAGCGTATCCTGTACCACCTGTAAAGATAGTAATATATCCTTGATCCATTTTGATTCTTGCTTTTTTAAAGTTATAAGGTTCAGTTACTGTTTTAATTTCTAATGAAGAATAAACTTCAACTTTATCATATCCCAAAGTTTTAATAGTTGATTCTAATGCTAGACCATTCATAATTGTTGCTAACATTCCCATGTAATCTGCATTAATTTGTGGCATATTGATGTTTTGACCTAAATTACCACGTCAGATATTTCCACCACCAATTACAATACCTAATTTAGCACCTTCTTTAGCTAATTCAATGATTTGCTTGGCTACATTTTCTAGAGAATTCTTATCATAAATATCTCCATCACCCTTTAAAGCTTCACCACTTAACTTTAATAAAGCTGTTTTATATTTTAAACTCATTTTGCACCTCTTCTTTTAATAATAATTATACTTACTAAAACCATCAAAATCTATATAATCTATTTTTAAATAAAAAATATCTAAATCATATATTTTTGATAATTTAATTAGGTGGTTGAATTCTACTTGATTACAAACAATATATAAATTAATAAAAATAAAATTCCACATTATATGATGTGGAATTTTAATATCTTTATACAAATCTAATATTTTATTAACCTTCATATACATTAAAAACTAGGTTAAATTGTAAAATATTTTTAACATAGAAGTTCGATGCTTTTCCAGGGGTGTTTTGTGAGAAAAGCACAGTGTATGTTCCTTCTGTTATATTATTAACGTCAATTTCGTCTCAACCTCAGTAATCATATCCATAACCAACATTCACACCATTAGCTGCTAATTCTTCTGGGGATAATTTAGTATAAGTAAATATTCCATTTGGATCGGTAATACCCATTGCTTGCATAACAGCAACTTGTAAATCTATTGTATTAATAATGTGACCACTTTCGTCCACATTTGCAGTGATTGTGATCATGCTATTTGATTCTTCGAATTCTTGAATTGCATTTTTTAGTTGTCATAATGCTGCATGTGCTTCTTTTTCTTCAGTAACAGCTTTAGCAACTTGGATTGCATCTTGTAATTTATCGAAAGCTTCGTCTGATTTTTCACCTTGCTCAATTGCTTCAGCTTCTAATATTAATGCTTGTAGTTCTCATAGATTAGGGGTATATACTGGTGACGCATTAAATTCATCAATTGCATCTTGCAACATTATTATTGCATTATATGCTAGTTTTTCGTCAGTAACTTCTTTAGCGAATTCAATTGCTCCTTGCAATTTATAAAATGCTTCATCAGATTTTAATCCTTGCTCGATTGTTTCAGCTTCTATAATCAATAATCCTAAAGCATCTAAATTAGGAGTGAAATCTGGTGAATTATTAAATTTATCAATGGCAGCTTGCAGTGTTATTTTAGCTTGATCGGCTAAAAGTTCATCTGTAACAGCCTCCGCAATTTTAATTGCATTTTGTAAAGTTTCGAAAGCTTCATCTGATTTTAACTCTTGTTCAATTTCTTTAGCTTGCTTAATCAATATTTTTAATGCATCTAAATTTGGAGTTAAATCTGGTGAATTATTAAATTTATCGATGGCTAATTGTAACGCAGCAATTGCATCACTCGCTAAATGTTCATCGGTTACTTTATTGGCTATTTCAATTGCAGTTTGTAATTCATCAAATGCTTCATCAGATTTCAATCCTTGAGTGATTAAAACAGTTTCTTCAATAAGTATTTTTAATTTATCTAAATTAGGAGTCAGATCAATTGAATTATTGAATTTTTCCATCGCTTTTTCTAAAGTTGCTTTAGCTTCGGCTGCTAAAAGTTCATCAGTAACATATTCTGCATCTTTAATTGCTAATTGTAACTCAAGAAATGCTTCAGGTGATTTCAATCCCTGAGTAATTAATTTAGCTTCTTTGATTTTTTCTTTTAAAGCATCTAAATTCGGAGTTTCATCGGGAGAATTTTTAAATGTGTTAATTGCTGCTTGTAATTCTGATATAGCATTTGGTGCTAATTCTTCAGAATCAACACTTTCAGCAATCGCTATTGCTGCTTGCAATTTAGCAAATTCATCTTCTGATTTTAAACCTTGATCAATTAATTTTGCTGATTGAATAAGTTCTTCTAAAGCATCCAAATTAGGAGTCAAGTCAGGAGAATTATTAAATGTATCAATTGCAGTTTGTAAAACTGTAATAGCACCAAGAGCAAGTGATTCATCATCAATACCATCAGCAACAGCAATTGCTAATTGTAAAGTTAAAAATGCTTCAGTAGATTTTGAACCTTGGGGAATTAATCTAGCTTCTTCGATTTTTAAATTTAAAGCATTTAAATTAGGAGTTTCATCAGGAGAATTTTTAAATGTGTCAATTGCAGTTTGTAAATCAATAATTGCTTGTGCTGCCCCTGTTTCGTCATTGCTGTCAAAAATACTTTTTGCAACTACTATTGCTGCTTCAAATTCAGCAAAAGCTTCAGGTGATTTTGATCCTTGTTCAATATTGTCCGCTATTAAAATAAGTTCTTTTAAAGCATTTAAATTAGGAGTTTCATCAGGAGAATTTTCAAAGATTTCTATCGCTGCATTTAAGGCTTCTATAGCTTGATCAGCTAAAGTTTCATCAGTGACATGTTTAGCATCATTTATAGCTAATTTAAATTCAAGATATGCTTCATCAGATTTTAAACCTTTTTCGATTTTTTCAGCTGTTTCAATAAGTTCTTTTAAAGCATTTAAATTAGGAGTGTAATCATCTGATGCATAAAAATCATTAATCGCATTTTGCAAAGTAATCTTAGCTTCTGATGCTAACGCTTCATCTTTAACCTCATCAGCAATTTCTATTGCTGATTGCAATTTTTGAAATTCTTCATCAGTTTTTAAACCTTGAGGAATTAATTTAGCTTCTTTAACAAGTTGTTTTAAAGCATCTAAGTTTGGGGTTAAAGTATTTGAATTTTCAAATTCTTCAATTGAAGCCTCTAATTCTTTCAGAGCTTCTGCCGCTAACAGTTCATCAGTTACATTATTAGCAATTTCGATTGCCACTTGTAATTTTAAATACGCTTCAGTAGATTTCGAACCTTGGGGAATTAATCTAGCTTCTTCAATTCTTGATTTTAAAGCATTTAAGTTTGGTGTGTAATCATCAGAAGCATAAAAGTCATCAATAGCTTTTTGTAAAATTATAATTGCTGATGAGGCACCTACTTCATCATTGATATCAACAACTTCTTGTGCAACTTCTATCGCAGTTAGTAATTTTCGATACTCTTCTTCGGTTTTTGAACCGATTTCGATTTTTTTAGCTTTTTCAATAAGTTCTTTTAATTCTAATAAATTAGGAGTTAGATCAGGTGATTTCTTAAATGTTTCAATTGCTGAATTTAAAATTTCAATTTCTTGTTTTGCCAAAGTTTCATCTGTAATATGTTTAGCATTATTGATTGCAATTTTTAATTCAAAATATGCCTTATCAGATTTTAAATCTTGGTCAATTAATTCTGCTTCATTAATAAGTATTTTTAATTTATCTAAATTTGGAGTTAAATCTGGTGAATTATTAAATGTATCAATTGCAGCTTGTAAAATCACTTTACCGTCAAGTGCTAGTGCTTCATCCTTAATACTTTCGGCTTCTAAAATAGCGTCTTTTAATGTTTTAAAAACATCATCAGATTTTAAACCTTGATCAATTAGTTTTGCATCATCAATCAACTCTTTTAAAGCATCTAAATTTGGAGTGAAATCTGGCGAATTATTAAATGTTTCAATAGCTAATTGTAAAGTTGTTAAAGCATCAACTGCAAGGATTTCATCATTAACTAATTCAGCATCTTTAATCGCTAATTGTAAAGTTAAAAATGCTTCAGTAGATTTCAATCCCTGAGTAATTAATTTAGCTTCTTTGATTTTTTCTTTTAATGCCATCAGGTTTGGAGTGTTTAATTTTTCTCTAACTTTTTCAAGACGATCTAAAAGAGGAAGTTTATCTTCTTCGTATTTTAGAGCATTTACTTTTATTAAAGCAGCATCGTGTGTAGGTCATGTTAATTCTTTTTCAGCTAATTCAACAGCTTCAATAGCTGCTTGAATTGCATCTACAACTTCTTGAGTTTCAATTGTTATAGATTGAGAAAAGTTTTCAGTAACTATCCCATCAACTTCAAATCCGATATATTCTTCAGTAACTATTCCTGATATTAAAGTTTTAGTTCCAGGATAAAATTCCTTTAAAGATTCGGATTTCTCAATACCTTTAATTGAAACTTCATAAACTCCCAATGTATTTAAGTTGTTGATAATATCATCAACATCTTGTTGAGTCATTTTATTTTTAAATTGGTTTCTTAATTTATATGAGTCTCTAACTTTTTGCATTTTTAAAAAGTCATTTTGCTTATCGCTTGAATATGAAATAACGCTGATAAGCGGTGTTGCTGTAATAGCCAGCGCCACTAATACCGTTAATAATTTTTTCATTTTTTATAGCCTTCTACCCATTTTATAGGAAACAACATTTAAATGTTTACTATTAATATACCCCCCCCCCCCCCCGTCAAGTGGAAAATGCAATTTTGTAAAAAAAACTATCAAAATGATAGTTTTAGACGATTTTTTTAATGATTTTTACTGGTGTAAAACTTTAATATAAAAAAAATACACATGTAAAATGTGTATTTTTTATATTAATAATCTATTTTATTTTTTCTTTGCTGGTGTATCAGTTTTTCTAGTAACTGCCGACATTTTTTTAAAATGTTCATCAGCATCACCTTTTTCAACCTTATGTCCAGTAAGTTCAGCGTTTTTTAAAATGAATTGACCAAACATAGTACCTTTTGAAAACTTTTGTCTTTTAGATGTTCTGGTTCCTTGAGTATAGTTAATATATACTGCATTTTTAGAATCATCTTCAATAACACTTACAATTCTTTTATAAGGAATTGCTTCACCCATGAAAGAAATTTTTTCTTCATCCATTGAAATACCAAATTTTGGTAATGCAAATCATAATGAAATAACATTTGCTAGCAAAATAACTCCTGCAGCAATAACAATTGCTAAAATTGTTGCGAATGCAGTTGTTGCATTACTATCAAAAACTATTTTAGCAGTTGCTGTAAGTGCAATTCCTAATGTACTTAATATTGCAATTAAAATTGACGATACCAATAAGGAAATTAATAATTTAGTTCCAAAGATTTTTGCTTTTGCAGGATTTTTCTTAAAATTTAAGAAGTAATATGTAAAAGCAGCTCCTAATATAACTGTAACTATTAAAATAATGATGCTTATAAGTAATAATGGACTATCAGAACCTGAAGCAGTTTTTAAAAAGTTTGAATTTGAATCTCAAGTCATTTTAGTTACCTGCTACTTGAGCTGCAACTTCTGAAGCAAAATCAGAAACTACTTTTTCAATTCCTTCTCCAACTTCGTAACGAACCATTTCAACTAATTTAGCTTTTTTAGATTCGATAAATGCTCCAACTTTAAAGCTTTCATCAACAACAAATTGTTGATCAGCTAATGAAATTTCTGATAAACGTTTTGAAAGTTTTCCTTTTAAGATTCCGTCTAAAATGTTTTCTGGTTTTCCTTTTAATTTTTCATCATCAGCTGCTTCAGCTTTAATAATGCTGAATTCTGCTTCTTTGAAATCTGCAGGAATTTCGTCCATTGTTTTATAACGAGGTGCCATAGCAGCAACGTGCATTGCAACGTTGTATGCATCTGAAGCTTCAATTGCTCCCTCAAATGATAATAATACAGAAACACGTTTATTAGCGTGGTTGTATAATGTAATTGTTTTTCCAGCTTCTTTATTGATTAATACTAATCTTCTTAATTCAATTTTTTCACCAATTGTTGCTGTTGCACTAATTAATGTATCAGCGATTGTTTCACCTTTTGAAGTTTTAGCTGCTAAAGCTTCTTCTAAAGTTGATGCTTTTGCTGCTAATAAAGTATTTGCAACTTCATCGATTAATGCTAGAAATGCTGCGTTTTGAGCAACATAGTCTGTTTCTGAATTTACTTCAAAGATAACTGCTGCTTCATCGTTTTCTTTTGCAAAAGTTACACCTTCTGCAGCAATTCTATCGGCTTTTTTAGCTGCTTTAGCTAATCCGTTTTCTCTTAATCAAACGATTGCATCTTGAACATTATTGTTTGTAGCTTCTAAAGCTTTTTTACAATCCATCATTCCTGCTTGAGTGATTTCACGTAATTCTTTAATTAATTTTGCATCTACTGCCATTTTATAATTCCTCCGTGTTTTTTAATTATTTAGCTTCTGTGTTTTCTCTTACTGGAGCACCTTCACGTGGTGTGAATTCTTTTTTAGGAGCTTCAGTTTTTAATACTGATGGTGCCATTTTAATTTGTGCACCATTTGCATAAGCATCAACTAAAATGTTGATGATGATGTTTACTGATTCTTGTAAATCATCGTTTCCTGGGATTACTAAGTTAACCATATCTGGATCAACATTTGTATCACATAAAGCGATAACTGGAATGTTTAATTTAATTGCTTCTTTAACTGCGATTTCATCAGTTTTAGGATCAACAACAATTAATGCTGCTGGTAATTTATGCATTTGTTTAATTCCACCTAAAGTTTTTTCTAATTTAGCTTTTTCTTTACCAATTAAGATTTGTTCTTTTTTAGGACGTAATGCTAATTTTCCATTTTTTTCTTCTTCTTCAATTTTTCATAAAGCTTTAATTCTTACTAAAATTGTTTTTAAGTTAGTTAAAGTTCCACCTAATCATCTTTGGTTAACATAGAAGTTTCCTGATCTTAAAGCAGCTTCTTTAACAGCGTTTTTAGCTGAACGTTTTGTTCCTACGAATAAAACTTTATCTCCTTTTGATCCAATGTTTTCTAAAACTTTTCTAGCTTCTTCTAATTGAATCATTGTTTTTTGTAAATCAATAATATGTGTTTTGTTTTTTACACCGTAAATGTATGGTGCCATTTTAGGGTTTCAACGTTTTGTTTGGTGTCCGTATTGAACACCAGCGTCTCATAACTCTTCTCTTGTAATTTCTTTTGCCATTGTAATGGTCTCCTTTTTTTGTTTTACTTCCAAATAGTTCTAACACTCATCACTCTTTTAATTTAATTCGAGCACAGGACAAGTGAATTCTTATTTGTGATTGAATACATTAGTTTAAATATACCAACGGATTAATTTTATCAAAAATGACTTAAAAAAACAAATATAACCGCCTTTTTGTTTTGATAAGAGATGCAATAGCAATAGTATTTGTTAATAAAAAAAGATTAGAAATACTAATCTTTTTAAAGTTAAAATCCATATTTAAAATTATTTAAATTATTTTAAATTAAACAGTTTCTTCTGGAGATTCAATTGGTGCTGATAAATCTATAACTTTAACTTTTAATGGAGTTGTAAGTAATGGAATAATTCTAGAAGTAGTTGGTCCAAAGTTACTTGTAAATGTAACCTCAAAAATTCCTCCTTCACCATCAGATAGGATAGTATCAGCTTTTCCTCAACCACCTTCTTGGTAACCCAATTCAGAAACCTCACGATATTGTTGACCTACTCAAGCATCATCATCTTTAGTAAAGTCTGGTTTTCCTTCTTCTAATCAAGTATTTCCTTCACTAGTATAGTTATCTCAAGATTTAATTTCATCCAAAGTTGATTGTGGTAAAACATAATCACTTGGGAAAATTTTATTTTGTTGAGTAACTACAATAAATAAATCAGCTTGTCCTGAACTAAATACTGAATCCATTTCAGCTAATTTCATTCTTTCATTTTTAACTAAAGTATTTGCTGCTTCAAGAGCTTTAATGTATTCTTGATCTTCTTCATCGTGTTCTGAAGCTTTTAAATCTGCTAAAGCTTTCATCGCATCTCTAACAACTTGTGTTTGAGCATCCATGTCTGCCTGTGTAATTTCTTTATCTTCAGAAGTTTCTTTATCTGATGAACAGGCAATAACAGTTGCTCCAGCAGTAGCTGTTAAACCAACAGCTCCTAACATTGTTAATAGTTTTTTCATATATCTTTTTCCTTCTTCTTTTGAATTCTACATTTCTATATAGAGTGCATTCGTTCAAATGCTACTTCTAATATACCCCCCCCCCCCCGTCAAGCGAAAAGTGGTTTTTTCTGAAAAAAACATGAAAGAGATAGCAAATTTGAATAAATTTAAAGGTTTTTAATAAATTAGGCAAATAAAAAACGCCAATATGGCGCTTAAAGTTTGTATTTCATTTATGTGATTATGCAGGGTTTGTATCGTCATGTAAATGAATTTCAAATTCGTTAGTTATTGATGTTGATCCTGATTTTATTATTCTTTTATCATCTTTATCTTTATTTCCGTATGTTCTAACATCATTTTTAAGTTCTACTGAAACAGATTCAGCACTTTGATCACCTTCTTCTTTATTGTATGATACTATCCCTTTTCCGTCATCTCCAAAACTATTAAGTGTTAAGCCTTGTACTAATTCTCTAAATCCTGTAATTTTTAATGATGCAGCAATTCCTTGAATATCAAACATTAACACTTGTTGTTCTGCTGATTCTAAAGAATTGAAAATATTTTTGTAAAACATTTTAGAAATTTCTTCATCTGTTAATTTTGATAAATCTATTTTTCCTTCTTCGTTAAATCATGATTTATTTAATCAAACTTTTGATGTAAATTTTCCACTAAAGAAAGCTTCTAATTTTCATTCTCCAATTTCGTTTCCGGGTGTGTTGGCAGTATTAATGAATTCTTTTTCACTTATTAAAAATGTAATTTGACCATCAACAGCATTTAATTCAGTAATTAATGCATCTTTTTCAGCTTGAAGTGCTTCTAATTCAGAATTATCTTCACCTTCTTCATCACGAGTAGATGTTGTATCTCCTCCAAGTTCTTGAATTTTTACATTAATTTCATAGATTTTAGCTGCTAGTTCTGATCCTCTTGCTGTTAATTCTGTCATTTTTTCGTCAACAGCTTCTAATTGTTGTTCAGGAGTTTTTGCTTCATCTTTAATTGTTTCTTCTGTTTTATCAGATGAACATGCAACTACTGTTAAAGGAGTTGCAGTAAGTGCGATTGCACCTAATGATACTAATAATTTTTTCATATTTTTCCTCTTATCTAAATACTTATTTTTGTATATGTACAACGCATTTGTTCAAATGCTCATAAATAGTATAGATTACCCCCCCCCCCCCCCC
>NZ_JNJI01000005.1 GCF_000702725.1 Mesoplasma photuris ATCC 49581
GACGGGGAGGTTTGGCACCTCGATGTCGGCTCATCGCATCCTGGAGCTGAAGTCGGTTCCAAGGGTTGGGCTGTTCGCCCATTAAAGCGGTACGCGAGCTGGGTTCAGAACGTCGTGAGACAGTTTGGTCCCTATCTGTTGTGGGCGTAGGAAAATTGAAGAGAGCTGACCCTAGTACGAGAGGACCGGGTTGGACGCATCCCTGGTGCACCAGTTGTCTCGCCAGAGGCATAGCTGGGTAGCTATATGCGGAACGGATAATCGCTGAAGGCATCTAAGCGAGAAGCCTCCTTTAAGATGAATTTTCCCATTCGTAAGATGTAAGATCCCATGTAGACCACATGGTTGATAGGTTGGGTGTGTAAGCGCTGCGAGGCGTTAAGCTTACCAATACTAATAGATCGAGTGAATTTTAGATAAAATCTATTACAAACGCACATTTAAATAAACATTAAATTTCAATCTAGTATTCAGTTTTCAAAGAACAATCAAAACAATTTAAGATCTGGTGATAATAGCGTAGAGGTCACACCTGTTCCCATGCCGAACACAGAAGTTAAGCTCTACTACGGCGACAATATTGCCTTGCGAGAAGATAGCGAGTTGCCAGTTCTAAAAGAAAAAGAACCTTTAGGTTCTTTTTTTATACTTATAAGATACTTTATTATTTAATATTTGATTGTAAAAATATTCTAAGTCAGTAAATAGAAATCTAAATTTTATTTAAATTAAATAATTGAGGTTTGTTAAAAATATATTTTTTAATAATTTATAATCAAATTAGCATTAGAAATATAAAATACTAAGGAGTTTAAATTCAATATGATTAAAATTGAAAATTTAACAAAAAAATATTCAAAAACAGCAGGAAATTTCAATATAAATTTTGAATTAAAAGAAGGTAAATCACTTGGAATAGTTGGTCCAAATGGGGCTGGAAAATCAACATTAATTAGACAATTAATGGGTTTTATAAAATCAGATTCAGGTAATATTTATTTTTCTGGGCTTGATCCAATTAAAAATCATGATGAATTAATGGCACATACTGGTTATATTGCTGGTGAACTAAATCTTATTGAACATTTAACAGGGAAACAATATTTAAAATTAGTGAAGCAATTTAAAAAAGACTATGATGAGGAATTTTTTCAAAAATTAATTAAATATTTTGACATAGACATTGATAAAAAAATTAAAAGAATGTCAAAAGGAATGAAACAAAAGATTGCAATAATAGCTGCAGTTATGAACAAACCAAAGTTTTTGATTTTAGATGAACCAACATCTGGTTTGGATCCGGTTATGCAAAAAAGGTTTGTTAAATTGATTAAAAAATTAAATTTAGAAAATAACACTACCGTAATTATTTGTTCTCATATTCTTGATGAAATAATGGAAGCAACTGATGAATTGATTTTTCTTAAAGATGGCAAAATCGTTGAAAACTTTGTTACAAACGATTTTGAACAATTGGAAAAATTAAAAGAAGTTTTTGATGGGATATACAAAGATGAAGCATCCATTTAAAAATTCAAATATAACATTTTCAATATCAAGAAATGTATGAAGATATGTATTGAAAAATATTTTAATTAACATTAAATTAATTATTATTTTTTTGGTTATTTACTTTTTAATTTCAATGATTCCTATCGTTATATCTTCAATGAACTCAAGTCAGTCATTAAAAGCTTTTGGTGATTCAACTCTTTTTGTTAAAGATGATAATTTTAAAATTAATATAATTTCTATTTCATCAATATTTAATACTATAACTTTTGGTCCTACAACGATAATTGTAACAATTGTTTTTGTTCTATTATTTAGTAACAAAACAATATCTGGAGAGTTAGAACGTGGTTCAATTTCTTTTTGATTAGTTAAGCCAATAAAAGTTAAAGACATTATTTGAATAAAAACAATTACAATTTATTTAACTATAATTTCTTGTTGATTAATTTCATTTTTAATTTCTTCGATATCGTTAGTTGGAATTGTTGATAAAAATCAAATTGCATTTGCATTTTTAAAAATGTTTCAACATTTAATAATATTACTATTTTTAACATCTATAGTAATATACACTAATTTATTATTAGTTGAATCTAGAGAATGATTTAACATTTTATGATTTTCAATAATTATATATACGATTTTTTCAATGGTTGCGCCAATGTTTATTTCTAACCCAATAGTTAAATTTTTAGGAATTGAATCTATATTGCCTAGAATTACAGACTATTCAAATCATGAAATCAATAATGTAATTGAGTTTACGTCGGGTAATACTGATTTTTTTCAAGTTTTTTATAAAAAAAATGAAATAGGTGTCTATGGAATAATACAATACGTTTTATTTTTACCATTAATTTTATTCTCAATAATTACTATAAATTTTATTGGTATAAATATAAAATGAAGCAATAAAGAATTTAATATATAGAAGGATCAATATGAAAATTAAATCAAACAACATTATGAACATAATAAATTATCATTCTAAAAAAAATTGAAAATTTATATGTGTTTTTTCAATAATTTTATTTTTAATAGCTTCGCTAGCAATAATTATTGTGGGCTTTAACTTTCCAAATAATGTTTTAAAGACAATATCTGAATCAAGTTATAAGCTCGATGATATTCCTACGACTTATGGACTTGTAACATTTAGTACAATTTTAAATGCATTTATATTTGGTGCTCCAATGATATCAATTTTAGTTATCTGTTCTTCTTTCTTTATAACAAACATTTTTTCTAAAGAAGTTGTTACAGGTGAAGTGGGCTTTTGATTATCTACAAGCACAAGTCGTCAAAAAATATATTTAGCAAAATTGTTTTTTATATTTTTAACAACATTTATATTAGTTTTTCCAATAGTTATTTCAGCACCAATATTATTATCGATTTTCAATGTAGCAGATAAAGAAAATATTAAACTCGTATTTTTCCAAGGTCTTGAAATGTTATTCTTAATTATGATTATAAATTCGTTCTTAATTTTTATAAATATATTATTGAATGATAAAGTTATTTGATTTTGGATCATAACTTTTGTTCTTATAATTATTTTAGCGGCAATAGGTTTAACAGATTTTCTGTATAGAACAAATCCTTATGATTATGCAATATTTCAATATAATAAATACTTTTCATTTTATTTATTTTCTCCTGGTCTTTTATATTCAGGTACTGAATCTAAAGAATATTTAATTGATAATGGTGTTCAATTAATACAATTAATGAATTTACCAAAAAATAAAGAATTTATAGTATCATTAGCAATTATCGATCCGATATTATTAACATTATCAATATTTTTTGGAATTTTCACTTTTTCTAGAAAAAATTTCTTAAATCTTTAAAGCCAAATAAAATTTTAAAATATAAATTTCTATTTACTCATTTAAAATATTTTCAAAAAATCATATAGAATATTTTAAAAGGAGTAATTATGAAGAAAATATGAATCACAGTTACTGGATATGATAAGAAGAAAATGACGTCACATTCTCAATTTGAAGAAGTTGATGTTATCAATGAGGAAAATGGATTATTTAGTTACACACATAAAGGTGATAAATATTTAATTACTGAAAATGAAATTGATATTTATAATACTAGATATAAAATTTATAATAATGCAAAATTAATGAATGAAGTATATTCTACAATTAAAACTAATTTACCGTTATTTTTAATTCCACTAGTTACAAAGTTTGTTCAACAAGCTGTCCCTAATCAAAAAGAAAATGATATCATGACTTTGTTTGGTAAAAACAATTTAGTAACACTGAAATTAACAACTTTGATTAACATTATTGAAACAAATACTAAAGCAATTATGTCTTCAATGTTATTGAGAATGGACACAGAAAATATTATTAATACTAAAACTAATATCATTTCCAATTTATTTTTAATTTTTCAATCATTTGTTACTTTTAACTTTATTTATAATTATTATGATATTAATGAAGATTTAAGTGAGAAGCTAGAATCTGAAATTTGAAAATTTAATCCTAATCATGAGTATAAAGAAATAGCTGAAGCTTCAATTTCATTTCAGAATTTATTGCCAATCGCAACTTTAGAAGAAACTCTTAAAGCTTTCGATGATTTAGCTATAATTAGGAATATTATGAACCACCCTTTTGGATATTTTTCAACTAATAAAAAAGTAGATGGTAAATATACTTATTGACAAATCGACTGAAACGGAACTGAAGATGAAGATAATCATAAAGATTTGTCCACTGTTATAATTTCAAAAATTGGAAATAGAAAAACTGAAGCAGAACCAGATCTACAAGTCTTATTACAAAATATTATTTCTAAATTTGACAACCAATCTAAAGAAAATGAACATGTAGTAGATATTTATAAAATGAGTAATCAAATACTAGAAAGTCTTATTATTTGATTTGAAAATTTCAGAAACAATTATAACCATTAAATTGGTTTTTTTATTTTGAATGTATTAATAAATTGTAATAGAATATAATATAAATATATCGGAGTTTTAAATGAAGCAAATCATCAAAAGTTACTTAAAAACATTTTTTAAAAACTGAGTGTCTGCGATAGGTACACTTCTTTTTCTTGTGATGTTAGTAACTGTAGTGATTGGTATGGTTTCAACACCACTACAACTAAAAACAAAATTAACTTCTTTTAAAAACAAAACAACACCATATGATACTCAAATAAAAGTTGAAGCTTCAACAGAGTATGATCAAGAATTTACTTATAATTTTTTCTATAAAGCAGATATTGAAAAGTATGAAGAATTTTTTGGTTCTGATATCGAAATTTCTAATTTTGATGATAAAACTTTTTTATCAGAATCAACGTTAATGATCATCGATCAAGATATGGAAAAAAATTTTGGATCAATTAATTGAAGAGAAGTAGCCGATAATCAAGACGATTTAATGCATTATAGTGTTATCACTAAACTTAATGAAATAATTAATAATGGTTTAATAAACTTTAGAACTGGTGCTTTGAGTAAAACAAATGCATATTTTGTTTATTCAAATAACGATCAAAAGTCTCAAGAATTTAAAGCAGGTTATATCGAAGAAATGACAAATATCATTATAAAAGATATAACAGATGCTCTTTGAAGTTCTAATTATGATCAAAATTTAATTAATTTAAAAAATAACGAAGATTTAATTTCTGCAGTTGTTAGATCAATTACTAAAATGGATGAAGCTTTTAAACAAAATGGTGGTTCAGGTATTGATATTACTAGTTTAATTTCAAGCGGAACTATTCCTAATATCAAAGACATTTTAATTTTTTTAAATGATTCTTTAAATGAAAATATTAATGAAATTTTTAAAGAAGGTAATAAAATTTATTTACTTGGTTTTCAGTTTATTAATTTAGATTTTTATAACATTCTAAAACAACAAGGTAATGACTATAATGATCAAACATTTTTAATTAGAAAAGTTATAAAAAATTCTAATAAATTTTATAATCAGTATTTATTAGATGTTGAGCAAACATATTTATTATCAAAAATTGAAGCAGGATCTATTTCACCTTCGAAATCGATTCAATTAGCAACTTATGATAATGATCAAAAATTTAATGAATTATTTTATAGTGAAGGAAGTAGTGTAATTGATCAAAATTCACAACCAAATTCTTTATCAAGAAAAGAACTTCCGGGTGTAGTTATTTCATCAGGTTATGCAAAAGCTAACAATATTAATGTTGGTGATGTTTTCACAACTCCATCTTCGCCAGTAACTTCGTTACTGTTTAATATTGATAAAAAAGATGCTTATTACGCTAATGAAATAAGTTTTGAAGTAACGGGTATTGGTAATAAACTTGATGACTTGGTTCCAAGTGACGGTTTTAGTGGTCTTACTCAAAAAATTGATACATTTGGTTTTGCTTATGCTTCAAAAGAAATGCTAAGAGAGATTCATGCTACAAATTGAAATTTTTCAAAAACTCCTTCAAACAGTTATTCTATGAACTATAAAGTTAAAAACAACATCGCTACAAATAATATTGCAAATATTTTTAAAAGTGAAAATAACGATTTTATATTCGATCAAAAAGAAGAAGTGTTCATCGATTGATCAGATTCAAGTATAGCTAATAAAATAAGTAATATAAATTTACAAGTATTTATTTTTATAAGTTTAGGAGTTGCTGTTTTAGTTTTAGCATTCATTTTTATTAACTTTACAATAAAAAAAGAAATGAATGAAACAAGAAAACAACTAGGTATTTTTAAATCATTTGGTTATAAAGTTAAAGAACTATCTTGAATTTTCGCTTTAAAAACTTATCTTCAAATTTTATTGGGATTAATATTGGGGTGACTTGTTTCAATTCCGTTCCAAATATATGCATCAAACAGTTTTGGAGCAGTTGTGACATTTGAGTATTCACAAGTTTATACAGGACCAGTATTCTTATCAATATTATTTATAATAATTCCAGTTATATTTTTACTTCTATCTTTTGGTTTAACGATTTTATATTTAAGAGAACCAACTCTATCATTAATTAATAATCAAAATAAATTAGGTAAGAAAAAGAAACAAAATTTCTTCAATGCTATATTAGCAAAACACCAATTTGCATTTGGTTATCGATTACGTGGCGCTTTTGTAAAAGCAGCCAAAGGTAAATTTATTATCGTTCAATTCTTATTTGCTTTTTCAGCATTAGTTTATACAATGATGTTTGGAGCGCAAGCATTGCTTACACAAACTATCGATCAAGGATTAAGAATGATAAATGATGATACCGATCATAGATATATCTGAGAATATGATTCAAATATTAATATTACAAAAGGCCAAGAAAAATTTAACATTTATGGTGTTAATGAAGAAGAATTTGTAGACGGTCTTTTAAAATCATATGATTATAAAAATTCTGATAGTATTAATAAAGCAATTGATACTAATGAGGAATCTTCAGACTCTAGATATAGAATAAAAGCCTTGATGCAAGCGATCAGAAATACATTGGTTCAAGAAGAGGGGATAGAAAAAGTTTTACTTCCAAAAGAAGGAATCGAGTTTTTCTTATCTACATTATCTAATTCAAGTGCAAAATCTCCAGTTTTTGTTAGAGATTATTATTTAAATACGATGAATGCCTATAAAATGTTAGATTCTGATCTATTAAAAGATCAAGAAGAATTAATAAAAGCTAATCAATCAATAGATATTACATTAGATGATTTAAACCAAAATTCAGAAGATTGAATACAAGATTTAAGTGCTAATAATATTGGCGATGATCTAGAAAAAACATTTTTTGGTATGAAACCATATGATAGAGCAGAAGAAAAATTTAACAATATGTTTATAACTGATTCATCTAGATTAATAGCTATTAAAATGGCTGAAACTTACGGTCAAGCAATATTTATAAAAGAGCTTACAAACAATTTTACAGAATTAGACAAAATTCAAAATTATACGCAAGAAGAATTCGATATTGCTTATAATAAATTACTTGAAGATCAGTTGTTAAATGATTTTGATCCTAATAATAGTATTTATTGATCAATGTCAACCAATCCGATTATGCAATATTTATCTAATTCTTTACAAAGTAAAGAATTTGCTGATCAAATCAATTCAAAAGCAACAAGTAGAGCATCCACTGGAGGATTAAACTTAAATTTAGTATCAGCTACAGGTCAAACAATTATTATGGGTTCAATGATGCTTGATGAAATTAAATCTATTGATGAAGAACCAGTTGTCACTTTTAATCAATTGTTTTATGATTCAACAATGGAACATTTAGATTACAATATGGATGCTTTATTCGATGATAGTAAAGTTAAAAATGTTGGAGCAGCAATAGTTTTATCTGATTATGATAGTAACAATAATATTTTAGGTGATCCAAGAAATCAATTAAATTTTGATGGTGTTTCTAACCAAATTATTGAAGATTTATCGTATGATTATGAAGGTGAAAATAAATTTAATGCAGTTATTGATTATTATTTTGCTAAAAAAAATAATATAAAAGTTGGCGATCATATTCAAATGACAACAGATACTATTCAAAAAATTCCTTTCACAGTTGTTGTAACAGGAATTAATGAAGCTGTTAAAATTCAACTTACACAAAAACCACAAGTACAATTAGATTACAGATTATTCTTTGATAAAATGTTTGATGATGCTTTAAAAGAAATTATGTCCGCAGATGATTACAAACGTTTATTAATAAATGAAGTTTGATCACGTAAAGAAATGTTAAGTGGAAATATTGATATAAATGATTTACAAGGATCGGTATCAAAAATGAAGTTTACAGGAGATACAATTGCCATTAAAGTCAATAATGATTCTGCAATTCTAACATCATTATTTGATGGACTATTTAAAGAATTGGATTCAATCAAAAGTAAATTTAATCAAATTGATGATGCGAGTGGTATGTATACAAATCCTAATCCAATTAGTGGTGATATTCACACAACAGGAATTCCAATTAATATTTCAAAAACAGCTGTTAAAATACTTGTTGATAGTATGCAGCAATTAATGATGATCTTGATTTTATTACAAACATTATTATTATCAATTATTTTGATAGTTGTTATGAATATTATTGTTGAAGAATCAACAAGAACAATCTTAACAATGAAGTCTCTTGGTTATAAACGAAGACAAATAAATTGAGTTGTAATGGGAAGTTATGTTATTGGAGCAATAATATCATTTATTGTAGCTTATATTTTATCAATTGTTGTTTGAGCGGTATTTGTTCAAATTGCTGCAGCGCAGTGATCACTATACATGTCTATACCATTTAGTTGACAAGCAATTGTTATCACGTTCTTAGTTTTAGGGTTTGTAATTACTTTAGGATGATGAGCATCAGACAAGCAAGTTCAAAATAAGCCATTATCTAGAATTACAAATTTTTAGTTAATAAAGAAACCTTTTATGAGGTTTTTTTATTTGTTAAAATATATAAGAGGTAATACTATGAGTGAATATGAAAAAATAGCATTAGAATTTAAAAATAATTCAATTTCAAAAATAAATTATGCAGACTTTAAAAAATATAAAATTAAATGAAAATTTGATGGTTTTGAAAATATAGTTTCAAAACCAATTTTCCTTACTTATTTACAAACTAATTTTGATTTTCAATTTAGTATTGATATGATCAATAAAATTGAAGAAGAAATAGATGAAATGCGTCATATTTTTAAATTAACTTCTGAAGGAGCACAAACCTATTTAAATGAAATTGGCATTCCTGAAATTATAATTAAAAACTATAACAGATTTTTATTAACTGCTTATACTGATTTGAGAAATTTTATTAATCAAGCATTAATTCCATGAGTTTTTTATCAAGAATTAAGAGAAGATTGATCAGAGGGCAAAGTTAAATTTGACACAAATAAATATTACGAATATAAATTTCAAAAACTTAAATATGATTTTCAAAATAATTTAAAAAAGGTTTTAAAATCTATTTCAAAAATTATGCCAAATGATCAAACTTTAAACTTGATGCTGAGCACATATGATGATGATATGGCAATTAAAGAACATAATATTTATCAATTAAAATTAGCTTCTAAAAAAGAAGACTAAATTAAAAAATATTATTTCAATATTTATATTTTAAATCAAACCGTACTTATAAAATAATATTAAAAGTAGTAAAATTATAAAATGAAAGAGGTACTTATGTTAAATAAATTAAAGGACATATTAGAAAAATTTAATACTAAAATAAATGAAATAGAAACTCTTGAGCAGTTAGAACAAATTAAACAAGATTTTAGTGGAAAAGATTCACCTCTAATCCCTATTCTGAAATCAATTAAAAGTGCATCACCTGAAGAACGTCAAGAAGTTGGTAAGCTTGCTAATGATGTTAAAATTGAAATATCAACAAAATTAAATGCTAAATTTGATACTTTCCAAAAAAACATTTTGAAAGAAAAATTGGCGAGTGAAAAAATCGACGTTTCTTTAGTTGGCACAGATATTAAATTTGGTACAAAGCATCCTCTAAACTTAGTTATTGAAGAAATCAGTGATATTTTTACTGAAATTGGATATGAAATGGTTGATGGTCAAGAAGTAGAACAAGATTTATTTAACTTTCAAAATCTTAATTTACCTATCGGTCATCCAGCTCGTGATATGCAAGATACATTTTATATTAATGATGAAATTGTAATGAGAACTCACTGTACAAATATGACAGCAAGAATGTTAACAGAACTTTCAAAACAAAAAACTAATGAAAAAAACTTAGCAGCAATTTCATATGGTAATGTATATCGTAGAGATGATGATGATGCAACTCACTCACATCAATTTATGCAAATCGATGGATTCGCAGTTGGTCAAAAAGTATCCTTTGCAAATTTAAAATGAATTTTAAAATACATGTGTCAAAGATTATTTAATGAAAATGTCAACATTCGTTTGAGACCAAGCTTCTTCCCATTTACTGAACCAAGTGTTGAAGTAGATGTATCATGTTTTAAATGTGAAGGAAAAGGTTGTTCATTATGTAAACAATCTGGTTGAATTGAAATTCTTGGAGCAGGAATGATAAATGAACAAGTGATGGAATTGAATGGTTTAGATCCTAAAACAACAACAGGATTGGCTTTCGGTATTGGAGTAGAGCGTATCGCGATGTTAAAATTCGGAATTAATAATATTAGATCATTTTATGAAAATAATGTTAAATTTTTAGACCAATTTAAATTTTATGGAGAATAGGAGGAACTATAGATGATAATTACAAGAAAATGATTAGAAAAATCAATCGATTTAAAAAATGTGTCAAATGATCAAATAACAGTTGCTCTTAATTCATTAGGTTTTGAAGTAGAAGAAACTTGTGATCTTTCAAAATTAAATGGTGAATTGATTATTGGACATGTTTTACATTCAGAACCAATTGAAGGAACACATTTAAGATTTAATAAAGTAAACGTTGGTTCTCAAGAATTAGATATAGTTTGTGGAGCACCTAATGTTGATAAAGGTCAATTTGTGATCGTTGCTTTACCAGGGGTGACAATATCAAATGGGATGACTCTTGATATAAGAGAAATACGTGGTTACCGTTCTCATGGTATGATTTGTTCTTTAACTGAAATTGGTTTAAGTGCAAATGTTTTAACCGATTTAGAAAACGATTCAATTTATGAAATTGAATCAAATGAAGATTTGACAAAATTAATTGGTAAATCAGTTTCAGAGATTAATTTTAATGATTTTATTTGAGATATGGATTTAACTTTAAATAGAAGCGATGCTTTATCAGCTATTCAATTAGCTAAAGAAATATCAAATTACTTTAATTTAGAATTAAATTTACAGTCTCTGATCGAAGTTAATACTAATAAAAACTTAGAGGTTAATGGTTTAACTTTAACAACTAGTTTAACAAAAGAAGAATTAAATACAATATCAATTGCAAGTTTAAAAGTTAAAAGTGGTAAACATAAAGTTGATGCTAAAGATGATTTATGATTAAAAATATCAGGATCAAAAACTACTGATAACTTTTATGAGGACTTAGCTAATGCATCAGCAATCATTTCTGGTCAACCAATTATTTTGGTTGATGCAGATAAAATTAAATCGCTTAATTTAACTAAAATGTTAATAGATAATAAAGAAATGGTTGTCTTATTGAATGAAGATTCTATTGTTAATATTTTAGGTAATAAAACAGAAGAAGCATTCAAAGTAACTGACACAACAGTAAATGTGTTAGCAATCATGATAAACGCATCAAAAACTTTAATGCGTAAACAGCAAAAAACTTTAAATACATCTAATGTTGATATTCAAAGATATATCAAGCCTTTAAATCCGAATTTAAGTAATTTAGCATTGAGCTCATTAGTTAAAATACTAGAACAATATGATGTTCTTGAAGCGTTTAGTGATGTTAAAAAAATTATTGATAATTCAAAATGACAAAATAAAGTAATAACTTTAACTTTACAAAAAATTAAAGATTTCTTAGGAATCGAAATATCTGCAAAAGAAGTTATTGAATTATTTAAAAATTTGGATTTTACAATTTCTTATAATGAAGCAATTGATGGGTTTACTTTTGTAGCTGATGAAAATAGAACTGATCTTTATGGTCAAAACGATATTTGTGAAGAAGTTGCACGTCTATATGGATATGACAATATTAAAGAAGTTCCTCCAATGATTGTGGCTAGAAAAAATTCTAAAAACACAAATCAAAAATTACAAACAAAATTAACAGATTACTTAATTGGTAAGGGATTTAATAATGTTAAAACTTATTCATTAATAGAAAAAGATGAAGTTGAAAAATGAAATCTTTTCAATA
The DNA here is from genome assembly GCF_000702725.1 of Mesoplasma photuris ATCC 49581. Lineage (GTDB taxonomy): Bacteria > Bacillota_I > Bacilli_A > Mycoplasmatales > Mycoplasmataceae > Tullyiplasma > Tullyiplasma photuris. Next base: position 12,373 of record NZ_JNJI01000005.1, read on the forward strand.
TTGATGAACCAATTTCATTAATGAGTCCACTTTCAAAAATTCGTGAAACATATAGAACGAATTTAGCAAAATCTTTAGTTGATGTAGCTATTTATAATTCAAGCGTTGATAATAAACATGTTCAATTATTTGAAATCGCTGATATTTATGCAAAAAACTTAAGAGAAAGACATTTAAGTTTATTAATTTCAGGTAATTTAATTGAAGATAGAATTAATAAATTTACAATTGAATCAAATTACTTTTATTTAAAAGGAATCGTTGAAGAAATTTTTAAATTATATAAAGTTGACTTATCAAAAATCACTTTTGCAAACAATGAAGAAGTAATTGATGAAATTCATCCATTTATTAATGCAGAAATTAAGTTTGAAGATGAGTTAATTGGTTATATTTTTAAACTAAATCCTAAATTCGAAAATGTTAAAAAAATTAATAAAACTTTTGTGGTTGAATTAAACATTAATCTTTTAGAAAAATTATCACAAAAAATTTATAGTTCTAAAGAGCTTTCAAAATTCCAACAATCATCAAGAGATATTTCTCTATTAATTTCAAAAAATGATAAATATGAAGAAATTGTTAAAAATATGATTATTGGTGTTAACAATTTAATTTCAATTAAATTGTTAGATGAATATTTCGGTGAAGAATTAGATGCTAACAATCAAAAATCATTAGCGATTTCATTAGTATTCAATAATCTAGATCACCAATTAACAGAAAATGAAATTAATGAAGAATGAAGCAAAGTTTTATCAAATGTTTCTAAAATGGATATTAAGGTAAGATAATATGCATCTTTCCGAATTAAGAAATAAGTCGCATCAAGAATTAACTGATGCAATTAAAAATCCAGAATTAATCGTTTCTAAACAAAGATTGATTAAAGAATATTTAGCAATTGATTATGATATTGATTTAGATTATTTACAATCAATTGAGACTATTGAAATTAATGGAGTTATTAATTTTGAAATCCTAGCAATAGATGCTAGAGATGGTAAAGAATTTATTTATAAAGATGGAATTGATTGAAGGGAAGAATATACTTTTAGTCAAGAATTAAATGACCAAGCAAATCTGATTTTAGGAGATGAATTCAATTTGGAAGAATATTTAATTGAACAAATAAATATTAATATTCCTGTAAATATTTCAAAAAACAATGATATAATTTTTAAGACTGGTTCTGGATGATCATTGTTGTCAGAGCAACAATATCAAAACTCTAAGAATGATAAACCAGATCCAAGATGAGATAAATTATCAGAAATAAACATAGATAAAAAATAATTAATAGGAGGTGTCAAACATGGCTGTACCATTTAGAAAAACTAGTAAGTCTGCTAAAAATAAGAGAAGATCTCACTTAGCTTTAGCATCAGCATCAATTGTTTCATGTACAAACTGTGGTTCTATGATTAAACCACACCGCGTATGTAGAGAATGTGGTTTCTACAAAGGAAAAGAAGTTAAAGCAGTTGCTTAATTTTAAAATAAAAGAGCGTGTCTTCGGGCATGCTCTTTTTTTATTTGTTTTTTAAACCTTGTATTAAATTTTTATTTTTTGTTTTTCTTAACAAATATACAAAAAATGTGAAATAATATAAATGTGGGAGAAAGTGGGGCGAAGTGGTATGTTATTAGGAAAATATGAACATAGTTTAGATGACAAACTTCGTCTAACTATTCCGGCTAAGTTAAGAACTAAATTAGGAAACATAGTTTATGTTTCAAAAGGTTTTGAAGGAAGTTTAGAATTACGAAGTTCTGTCGAGTTTGAAAAATGAGCAAATTCAATTATGTCATTTTCAAATATGAATAGTGAATCACGTATGTTAACAAGAGAAATTATGGCAAATTCAGTGGAAGCTGAAATTGACTCATCAGGTAGAATTAAAATTCCAGGCAATTTATTGAATACAGCAAATATTGATAAAGATGTTTATATTTTAGGTTTAGGATCGAAAGCAGAAATTTGAGATCGTACTAAGTATGATAATTATCAAAACATTAATTCTGAAAAAATGGAAGAAATCGCTGATAACTTAAGTGGGAAGATAACGTAATGGAAAAGCACATCCCGGTATTGTTACATGAATCAATTGAATTGCTAAATATTAAACCCGATGGAATATATGTTGATTGTACTTTGGGTCGTGGTGGTCACTCTAGTGAAATACTAAAGCAATTAACATCAGGAAAATTGTATGCAATTGATCAAGATCCAACAGCTATTATTGAAGGTAGAGAAAAGCTAAATAAAATTTCAAATAATTTTGAAATTTTAGAAGGTAACTTTTTAAATATTCAAGCATTACTTGCACTCAAAGGTGTCTTCGAAGTTGATGGAATCTTATATGATTTAGGAGTTAGTTCCCCTCAATTCGACGTTCCAGAAAGAGGATTTAGTTATCGCTTTGATGGACCATTAGATATGAGAATGGATACAATAAATAATCAGTTAAGTGCACACGAAGTTGTTAATACATATTCATATGAACAGATTAGAGATATTTTATGAAAATATGGTGATGAAGATTTTGCACCGAGAATAGCTCAAACAATCATTGATAATAGACCAGTTAATACAACATTTGAATTAGTTGAATTAATTAAAAAATCTCTACCTCAAAAAGTACTTAAAAAACCAAAGCATCCAGCTAAAAAAACTTTTCAGGCTTTAAGAATTTATGTAAACGATGAAATTGGAGTTTTAACAGATTCATTAAAACAAAGTTTAGACTTATTAAAACCTGGTGGAAGAATATCGGTAATTACCTTTCATTCTCTTGAAGAAAAAATAGTAAAAAATATTTTTAATGAAGTAACGCAAGATCCTCAAGATGCAATTTTGGCGTCATTACCAATTAGAATTGAAAGTAATGCCAAATTTGAATTAATAATTAAAAAACCAATCAAAGCAAATGTTGGAGAATTAGAAAATAATCGAAGATCACATAGTGCTAAATTATGAGCAATTAGAAAAAAATAGAAAGTAGGTGTAAACATGGGAAAAATTATTGGAACAATTGAAATTAAAATGAATGAAATGAGTTTTATCGTTTCAACTTTTAATCAAAGTACTAATCAACAAATAGTTATCTTTAAAGAAAAGAAATATGCAAAAATTAATTATTTGAAAAATAACAATACAATTAATGAATCTTCAAAAGTTGAAAAAGATCTTTCAGAAATTTATGAAAAATATACTTCTAGTTCAAAAAACAAGCTAACAAGTATTAATTACATTTTCCCATCTACATCAACTCAAAATATAGAAGATACTCAATTAGTAAAGATTTCTGAAAAAATATTAACTAATTCTGCATACGTTTTACAATCTGATCCTAAATTAAAGAGAAGAATTGAAGCGACTTTCAGAAATGCAAATGATACAGATGGTTATAAAACTAAATCATACAAACCAACTAAATTTGTTTATAATGATATTACTTATAGAACTGGAACTTTATCACTTGAAGCTGGTGATTTTATCGAAGTAACTGCAACTTTAAATAGAGTTGATGAACAAGTTGAAAAATCATTTGAAAAATTGTTTAAAGATGTTTTTAATGATTCAATTGTTATAAAACAATATCAAAAGAGTAAAATTTTAATTAATGAAATCAAAAGAAATAATTTAGGAAAAATTAAATCAGGAATTTTAATTGACTGACAAGAAAATCATATTGAAGTAATTCATTTTGCAGGAGATATTATAAAGTCTTATTATTTAGAAAAAGGAATGGAAGATATAGCTATTCAACTTTCTAATAAAATAGGAATTAAACCAAGTTCAGCTAAGAATTACATTTATAATAATTTAAATTATGCAACTCAATTATTTGATGATGTTAATGTTTTAAAGGCAAGAAGTAGTAAAGGAAACAAATTCTTTACAATGACAAAACGTGATATTGGTAAAATTTTAAAATCAATTATTACAAACTACATTGATGAAATTGAATCAATAATTAAAAATTCGTATATTGAAAAAATAACTTTAAAAGGATTACCAAAATTTAACTCAGGTTTAATAACTTCAGTTATTGGTTTTGAAAAATTAAATGCCAACTTAGGTTCTTTAGATGTATTTAAAATTTTAAAAATTAAATCAATTAATTCATTTGGTGTTGAACCGATATTAATTGCTGCTAATCAATTTATTTACGATAGAAACTTACAACAAAATCACATTCATAAAGAAGAGGTTGTTAATGCAAATGAACTTGTTAACAATTTACCAAGTTTACAAAAAGGAAAACCTTTTTTACAACCAGCTTTCTTGGAATCTAAAGGAACTTTCATTGCTTCAAAAGTAATTAGAAAAAATAGGGAGAAAAATTAATATGGAAAACTACAATATTGATAATGATATTCAATTAAATGAAATTGAATCAGAAGATTCAATCAAACCAGCTGTAATTAAAGTAATTGGAGTTGGAGGCGGAGGAAACAACGCTGTTAATAGAATGGTAAACGAAAAAATAAAAGGTGTTGATTTTATTGTTGCCAATACTGATGCACAAGTATTAGCAACTTCAAAAGCTGAAAAACTAATTTTACTTGGTAGAAAAACAACTTCTGGTTTAGGAGCTGGTGCAGATCCAGAAGTGGGTAAAATTGCTGCACAAGAATCAGAAAAAGAAATCAGAGAAGCTCTTGAGGGAGCCGACTTAATTTTCGTGGCTGCTGGAATGGGTGGTGGAACTGGTACAGGTGCTGCACCAATCATCGCTAAAATAGCTCAAGAAAGTGGTGCTTTAGTAATTGCTATTGTAACTAAACCATTCCGTTTTGAAGGACGTCACCGTGCAAGATTTGCAGATGAAGGTTTAGAGAAATTAAAGAAAAACGTTGATTCAATTATTGTTATTTCAAACGACAAAGTTTTATCAACAATTGGAACAATGCCTATTAAAGATTCCTTTAGAGAAGCTGATGATATTTTAAAACAAGGAGTACAAACAATCACTGATTTAATTGCTGTCCCAGCATTAATGAATTTAGATTTTGCTGATGTTAGAACAATCATGACTAAAAAAGGTAATGCTTTATTTGGTCGAGGAACATCTACAGGACCTAATAAAGCAATTGAAGCTGCAAATTCAGCAATTAATTCAGCATTGCTAGAAGCTTCAATTGTTGGAGCCAAAGATGTTATTATTAATATTACAGGTGGAGATGATGTTTCTTTAACTGATGCTTATGATGTTGCTGAAGTTATTGAAGAAGCATCTCAAAATCCAGATATTAATATTGTTTATGGTATTGCTATTAATGATGAAATCAAAGACGACAGAATTTTTGTAACAGTTATTGCTACAGGATTTGAAGACATTACAGAAGAAACAATTAAATCTCGTTCAAATGTGAACTTAGATTTAATTCGTCAATCAAACAAACAAAGTAATCAAAATAATAACGTTATTATTGAATCAGAAATCACAAGTGATTTAGCTACTACAGATGTTGAAGAAGATTTCCCAACTTTCTTAAGAAGAGATTAATATGAAATTATGAGATAAATTAAAAGCTCCTTTGATTTCAAATGATACTATCGAAAAAGAAGAAGTGGAGATTGATTATACAGAAATAGTTGAAGAGTCAGAAGACTACAAAACTTTTTACGAAACTATTAGAACTGCACCAAGCAATTCTGATAGAGTATATTCTCCAACGACATATAATGAAATACAAACACTTTCTGATGATTTAATAAAAAACGGTCAAATAATTTTAAATTTAAACAAAGCAAACTTAGAAGAATCTAAAAAAATATTACAATTTCTTTCGGGTGTAATTTATGTACTTGGTGGATCATATAAAAAAATGGATAAAAATATTTACCTATTTAAAACTAAAAAATAACTTCGGTTATTTTTTTCATAAATAGAATAATTATTAAATTATAAAATAAAGGAAAATATGAAAAATATAAACAAAAAGAATTTGATTAAAACATCATATTCATCAAAATGATTAGCCGCAGTTGATCTTAAAAATTTCAGAATTTGATTAGGATTATTTTTTGCGTTGCTTTTCACAGGGATCATCATCGCTGTTTATGCTGAAAACATCGCAAGTATTTTTAATTTAAAAAATCAAATAGAGGGATTGATATCTGATGGTAAATTAACATCAATACAACAAATTTATGAATGAGCAAGTGATAAAGGTCAATTAGGAATTGGATCAGAAGAAATGGCATTTCTAAAGTTTGTTTATTCAACAGGAGATGATCAAACAAGTAAAATATTGATTAGTGTTAATCTTTTTGATTATTTAATTTACTATTCTTCATTTTTCACAACAATCTCTAATGTATTAATTGCATCATGAATGATGATCTATGTGATTAAACCTTATAATTTAGGTGTAAAAGGAATTTTAAATTCTAAAATGACAATTACTGCTGCAGTTGCTATCACTGTAACAATGCTTGTTTACAATGCTGTTTTATTACCAACAAATGAAATACCTATCGAATTAAATTGATATTGAATTAGTCAATTATTTTTACATATATTAATGCCGATTTCTTTTATTGGATTTTCATTATTTGCAATCAAACACGATTTAAATAACTATACAAAAGAAAAACTCTTTGCACAATGAAAATTTCAATTAATTCCTTTATTTGGATATGTAATTTATGTTATGATAAGAGGCTTAATTAGAACAGCATCTGGTTATGATGCTTCTACAAATTTTCCTTATTTCTTTTTAAATGTCACAACTAAATCTGGTCAAATTTGAATCGTTCCTATAATTATTTTGGTTTTTGGAATTATGTTAGGCTTTTCAAGTTTATATTTCCTAATAATTAAAAAAGTTAATAAAAAAACTCTATAATTTAATATAATAATTGCAAAGTTGTAATGTGCTAAATACATATTTCAATTTTGTAATTTTATTTAAGATAAACAAGGAGGACACTATGAAAAACAAATATAAAATAATTTCTTTTGCGTATTTATTTTCTTGAATAATTGTTTTTCTCTTTTTAGGGTATCCAGAGATTTCTAAGTTTATTCCTAAAAATTTATTAACATTTTCTAGTTTATCAGTTGTAATTTTAGCTTTGATTTTCTCGATTAATATATTCAAATATTCTTCAACGATGATCAAATATTTTAGAAATGAAGAACATAAAAAATATAATAATAAAATTGATATTAAAATTAGCTCAATAACTATATTGGCTTTTATAGCTTGAGTTTTACAAGTAGCATTTCAATTGTATATTTCTTCGAATTTCATAATTATAGATGTACTTCAAAAATTTGATATCAAGTTATTGTTTGGGTCTGCAAGTCATATTTGATACGAAGTGTATATCTCATCATTAATATTTTGTGCAATTTTATCAATAGCACTTATATTTTTAATAACCATTGTTTTGATATCAATATTTTCTGAAAGATTCAAAATTAAAATTCAATTCTTAACTATTTTAAATATGAAATTTTTATTTTCATATTTAACAATAAAATTTAAACAAAAAATTTCTTTTTTAAGATCAGATAATATTTTATTTGTGATATTTGAAGTTATTTATTTAAGAATTAAAAAATGGTCATGTAATATTTTTATTTTAATTTCTAATATTAAAAAGAAATATTTAATAACAAATATAAAATCGCAAATACCGCCAGCTTCTTTCCTTTTTTAATTAAAAAGAAAGAAGGAAAAAAATATGAAAAAATTATTAGCATTACTTGGAGTTGTTTCTTTAGTTGCATCTTCAAGTGCGCTTGTTGTATCATGTACTGACAAAAAAACTGACAATCAAAATGAAAAAGATAATGAAAAAGAAAATATCGATATTAAAGATAGTCAAGAAATTAAAACATCTGCTGCTTTAATAGCAAAACAATTAATTCTTGCTGATCAAAAACAATATGACTTAAGTTTATTAAAACAAAAATATGCCGAAGCAAAAGTTTCTGATTCGCTTCAAGGGATAGATAAAAAAATAGTTATAAAAAATGATAGATTATTAAATAGAGATTTAATTGAGAAATATTTTGACTACTCAACAACTACAGGCGATTTTTCAGAATTTATAGACTTAAATTTATCTGGTAGAAAAGGTAATGAATTAGGAGATTTATATAATTTATTACCTGAAAATATAATGGGGATGAACAAAGACAGCATCTTCAACATTATGAATATCGTGATTGATGTTTTACCAACACTTTCAACAGATACATTATCTGCTTTGTTAGGTTCGATATCTATAAATATTGATGATTTAACATCAATGCTAAAAAGTTCTGGTCAAGGACTTATTAATAACGAATTAAGCGAAAATGATTTTCAATCTATTATTAATGATATTAATGTATTTGATAAAATCGGTAATTTAAACATTAAACAAGCAGACAATATTTTGTGAATTTCTATGTTTAATGCTATTAACCTAATTATTAATCCTAATTCAAAAACTTATAGTTATGATTCTGATGATTCGATTAAAGAATCTCTATCAATGGTTGGATTAGATTTATTAAACAATATTAAAAATAAAAACTCATCAGCATCAAATCAATCAAAAAATTCAATTCAAATTTATGGAAAAGTATTTACTGAAATCTTAACAGCAATATCAATGATTCAATTAAAACTTCAACTATTTGAATACGATAAAGCATTTCAACCAATTGATTCATTGCATTTATTTAATGGAGAAGAAAGTAATTCTGAATTTTTAAATCGCATGTATTTTGGAAGAGAAGAATCTTTTAATGATTATTTGAAAAATGAAGACTTCCAATTAAATATTAAATTCGTTTTAAAAGAATTATCATACTATTTAGGTAATATTAATAAAGATAAAGATCCTAACGGTTATATTTTACAAAGAGGAATTAATATATTATTTGGTGTACAAACTGAAGTGAAAGTAAAAGGCGATGTAACTATGGAAAAAGCAAATGGGGGACCAATTGCAGCTATTTTTGCACCAGTTTTAAAAAGTTTAATTACAGATGAGACTATTGATATGATTTGAAATCAAATTCCTGGTTATGTGAGTTGACTTACAAGTAAAGCAGCAGTTGCTAGAGCCTTAGATACAGATATGTTATATGGATTACTTGCTTCAGTTATTTATGGATTAAGTAATGATACTGAGATTAAAGGATTAAAAGTAATGACTGATGAAATCAGCAGCCTGGTTTGAATAGCTATTACAAAAATTGGACTTATCGAAAAACCATTTTCAACTTTATATAAAGGTGATTTAAGAACAGATGGAGTAATTAGTGTTGCTGGAAATGCACTTATTAATATTTATGATAAATTAGTAGAACAAATTCCGAATGGTGCAGAAGTGATTACAAAACTATTTGGTGATAAACCAATAAATTTAACAACTTTATTTGAAATTAAATTAAAGGATTTGATCGGAATAGAATCAAAATCAAAAGATAGTTATTTATCTCAATCATTAACTGATTTAATCAATAAAGTTAGTGATGATCTAAATTTAAATAAAATTAATGAACCAAGTGATAATCAAAAATATCAAATCTCTTTAAAAGAATTGCAAAATATTTTTAAAAACTTTTTAAACGGTAAATCAATTTCCGAAATTTTCGAAAGTATAAAACCTATTTTAAAACCCGATGATCAATCTACAGATTTGATTAAAGAAATTGCTGGTATTCTTGAAAATATTTGAAAATCTTTAAATGCTAATGATGAAAATGATGAAAACATCAAATCTATGGATAAAGACTTTAAAGAACAAAATATCAAAATCATTAAAGAATCTCTAATTCAAGTTAATGCAAAAGATATTTATCAAAAAGGTGATTTAAGTATTAATTATGTAAATATAGATGAAAATAAAACATATACATATACATTTGAATATGTTAAAAAATCACAAAATGACAACTTTATAATTACAAAAATTAATAAAAAATAGTTTTTAAAACCATCAATATTATTGATGGTTTTTTGTTGTTTAGGTCAGATATATTCTTAAATATAAATATAAATTATTAATAAGTAATGAACATTGTTCGATACCTTGTTAAAATATAATATGAAAATGAGGTAAAAATGGAAGATAGAAACTATTCGGCATTAGCCAGAACAATGATTAGTATGTGAAACAACCATTTTTCTAAAACAATCATTCAAAGAGAAAATGCAACCAACGTAAAACTAAATTTTGTAAATATGTTTAATTTAAATCCTGTAAATTGAAACTCAAATAAAAAATTAGGCATTCAAGAATATAAAGAACCAACAATTAACTTTATGACCTCATCATTTGATGGAATAAAATTAGCCGGATCAATATGATTAAACCCAGTTCCAACAAATAAATGAATTATTGGCTGTCATGGATTTAATTCTTCAAGATTTGATGTTTTATATTTAACATGACATTATAGAGAACTTGGATATAATATTATAACTTTTGATTTCAGAAGTCATGGTGGATCTGATAAAGATATTGTTAGTTGAGGTATGAAAGAAAAAGAAGATTTAGTATCGATTGTTAAATGATTAACTCAAAACTATAAAGTTGATGAAATTGGTTTGGTTGGTACAAGCATGGGTGGATTTACTATAAACCACTTTATATTGACTGAAATAGAATTAATCAAAAAAGTTAATGTTAAATGAGGAATTGCAGATTCAGCATATATGTCAGTACCAAAATTATTAGAGAGAATGGTTTCTAATAATGCTCCGGCACCATTTAAAGGATATGCTAAAGAAGTGTTATCAGATATGATGCGTATTTATAAAAACGAATATGGTGTAAATCTTTATAATTTAAGTTTTATAGATTTAATCCAACCAAATAATAAATATGTGCCTATGTTATATTTACATAATCGTCATGATCGTATTACCGATTCTTTAGATAGTTTCAGTATGGCTAACATCAAAAATAATATTGAAGGTAAACCAGAAAATGAATTTAGAATATTTGATGAAGGATATCATCATACAAAATCAATTATCGAGTTCGAAGATGAGTACAAAAAAATTTCAATTGATTTTGTAAAAAAACATCAACAAAACAAATAAATATATAGATTAAAACATAAAATAACATATAATTATTAAGAATACTAATAGACACGACTTTTATAAGATGTTACTCAGAGAACTAGCGTATGGTGCAAGCTAGCTAACTATTATTTAAGTTATCACTATTTTTAAACAGAAAAGAAAATTTTGATGAGTAGAATTCTGCGGTGGCACCGTTAAAACCTTGAGATGATAAATATATAATGTATTTATTAATTAGGATGGTACCGCGATAAATCGCTCCTTATTTAGGAGCGATTTTGTTTTATTAAAAGGAGATAAATATGGCAAATAAATATAAAGACACATTATTAATTGGACAAACCGATTTTGATATGCGTGCAGGTTTAAAAGATAAAGAACCTGTTTTTGAAAAAATGTGAGAAGATGACAAAATCTATCAAGAAAAATTATCATTAAATGAAGGTAAACCTCAATTTGTTTTACATGATGGTCCTCCATATGCAAATGGTGATATTCATTTAGGACATGCATTAAATAAAACTTTAAAAGACATTATTGTGCGTTGAAAAAATGCTTCTGGTTACAAAGCTCCTTTTATTATGGGATGAGATACACATGGTTTACCAATTGAAACAGCAGTTACTAAAACTGGTGTTGATCGTAAAGCGATTGATCCGGTTGAGTTTAGAAAATTATGTGAAAAATATGCATGAGAACAAATTGAACGTCAAACAAAAGGATTTAAGCGTTTAGGGATGTTTACTGATTACGATACTAAATATGTTACATTAACTCATGATTATGTTGTTTCTGAATTGCGTTTATTTGAAAAAATGTATCAAAAAAATTTAATTTACAAAGCTTTAAAACCAATTTACTGATCACCGTCATCAGAATCAGCATTAGCTGAATCAGAAATTGAATATGCTGATATTAAATCACCAACAATTTATGTAGCTTGTGAAATTACTAATTCAAATCAATTTGTTGTCAAGGGCGATAACTTAGTTATTTGAACTACAACTCCATGAACAATTCCATCAAACCAATTAATTTCAGTTGGTGAAAAAATGGAATATGCAATTGTTAAACCATCAAATGATGATCGTCGTTTCATTATTGCTCACTCTTTAATTAATGCAGTATCTGAAGCGATTGGATGAACTGATGTTGAAGTGATCAGTATTATTAAAGGAACAGATTTAGTTGATCTGGAATATGCGCACCCATTGTATGAATCAAAAATTGCTAAAGTAGTAATTGGACACCACGTAACTGATGAAGCTGGAACTGGTTTAGTTCATACTGCTGGAGGTTTTGGTGAAGATGATTATACCATTGTTAAAAATAACGGTATGGAACCTTTTGCTCCAATTGATAATCAAGGTAAATTTACAGAAGAGATGGCTATCTATGATGAATCATTAGTTGGAAAATTTTATGATGATACAAATAAAGAAATCGGTCAAAGATTGGCAGAAAACAATAAATTATTAAAATTAAAATTTGTAACTCACTCTTATCCTCATGATTGAAGAACTAAAAAACCAGTTATTTACAGATGTACTTTACAATGATTTGTTGGTCTAGATAAAGTTAAATCAGAAATTTTAAAAAATGTTGATGGAATTGAAACAAATCCAAAATGAGCAAAACAACGTCTATATCAAGTTTTAGAAGATAGAACAGATTGAACTATTTCACGTCAAAGACTTTGAGGAGTACCAATTATTGGATTCTATAATGAAAATGATGAATTAGTTTTAAATAATGAAATTTTAAATCATGCTATTACTAAAATTGAAGAATTAGGTGTTAATGCATGATTTAAAGAAACTGCAGATACATTTTTACCAAAAGAATATCAAAATCAAAACTTAAGAAAAGAAAAAGATATTTTAGATGTTTGATTTGATTCAGGATCAAGTGCTATCGCATTACAAAATCGCTTCCCAGAATTATCACTACCATTTGATATTTACTTAGAAGGTAGCGATCAATATCGTGGTTGATTCAATGCTTCAATGATTAACTCAACAGTTTATAGTGGTCAAGCACCATATAAAAAATTAGTTTCACATGGTATGACAGTTACTGAAAAAGGTGAAAAAATGTCTAAATCATTAGGTAATGGTGTTGATCCTGTGGATTTCTCAAATGACTTAGGAGCAGACATCTTAAGATTATGAGTTTCATCAACTAACTATACTGATGATCAAAAATGAGGAAATGATATTATTAAACAAGTTTCTGAATCATACAGAAAAATAAGAAACACTATGAGATTTATTTTAGCTAATCTATCAGATTTTGATGCTGAGACTGATTACATTAAAGGATTATCACCAGTCGATCAATTTGCATTAAATAACTTAACAGAATTTAAAAACAAAGTTAAAATTGCTTATGATAATTTAGCTTACAATCAAGTTTATAATTTAGTTATTAACTATGTAACAAAAGATTTATCTTCATTCTATTTAGACTTTATTAAAGATATTTTATATATTGAAAAGAAAGATAATGTAAGAAGAAGACAAGTTCAAACAGTTTTATTTGAACAACTATGAGTATTAATTGATACTTTAAGACCAATTCTTGTTCATACAATCGAAGAAGTTTATCAATCATTTAACATTAAAGATAAATCAAAATCAGTTCATTTATTAGATTTAAGAGAACAAAATTTTGCTCAATCTGAAGAATTTATTGCAGAATGAAATAATGTTTTAGCATTAAGAAATGATGTCAATAAAGCACTTGAAAATGCAAGAAATGAAAAAATTATTAACAAAGGTTTTGAAGCTGTTGTTGAAATTTCATTAAAACAAGGATATGAAACTTTAAAAGAAATTAAAGATTTATCTCAAATCTTTATTGTAAATGAAGTTATTTTTAATGAAGTGGATGCCGAATTTACTGAGCAAGTAATTTCTTCAATTAAAATATCACCTAAACAAGGTGGTAAATGTGAAAGATGTTGAGGAATTTTTGAAACATTAATTGATAACGAAATTTGTGTTCGTTGTAATGAAGTAGTTAATTCTTAAAAGAAAGGAAATCTATGTGATTAAACATTAAAGAAAAATTTATTAGTCATGAATATGGTTGAAAATGAAAATTAAGAGTAGCATTACCCTTATTAATCTTTTTAATCGCAATAGATTGAATTATAAAAGCGGTTGTAGTTGGACAAATGGAATATGGTCAATCAATTAGTAATTGAATTCCGGGAGTAATTGGTTTGGATTACATCATAAATCCTGGAGCAGCCAAAGGAGTTGGAGCTGATAACATGTCGCTAACAATTTCTTTAGCGTCATTTTCAACATTAATTGCTTTGATTGGTTGAATTTTTATAGCTGATAAAAAATGAAATTTAGCATTAACATTTATTTTAGCAGGATCATTTGCCAACTTATTAGCTAGATCTTGAGCGCCGATGATTCCACTTGATGCGGTTGAAAATGCAGGTGTTAAAGGTGGAGTTGTTGATATGTTTAAATGAGAGTTTGATATATTTGGATCAAATTCTTATGTATTTAATTTAGCTGATCTTTGGGTAAATATTGGAATTGCAGTATTGATATTGGCATTTATAATTGAAATATGAAATTTATGTTGAAAAGTTTATTTCAAAACTAAATGAGAAAACCAAACAATTGAAAATTTAAAAACTCATACTGGAATTGCAATTATATTTGGTGTTGTCGGAAGTGCATTATCAATTTCAATGACAGTGATGATGTTTATTAATGGTATTAGTTATATATTATTTGCTTGATGCTTAGGTATATTGATGATTTGAATTTGCGTGGCTTATATATTAAAAATAAGACATCATGATTTAATTAAAAATAAAAAGGGAGAGAATGATGAAAAAACAAATTAAGTTATCATCTACACAAAGTGGTGTTAGATTGGATAAATATTTATCAGAAGTATTAAAAGATGAACATGAATTCTCTAGAGCTTTCTTGCAAAAATTAATTAAAGATGGAAATGTTTTAGTCAATGATGTAATTTCTAGTCAAAAACAGTTGCTTCAATTAGAAGATGTAATTATCGTTAATGTACCTGAACCTGAATCAACAGATATTGTTGCAGAAAAAATTGATTTTGAAACACTATATGAAGATGAAGATATTTTGATCATTAATAAACCAAATAACATGGTTGTTCATCCGGGAGCTGGAAACACAAGTGGAACATTAGTTAATGCTTTATTAGGATCTATGGATGATTTATCAAGTATTGGTGGTGTTGAAAGACCTGGTATTATTCACCGTTTAGATAAACAAACTACAGGATTATTGATTGTTGCTAAAAACGACAAGGCTCATAAAGAGATGAGTAGAATGATTGCTGATCATGAAGTTTATAAAGAATATCAAGCACTTGTTTGAGGAGTGATCAAAGAAAATAAAGGAATTATTGATGCTCCAATTGGAAGACACCAAAATGACCGTAAGAAAATGATGGTAACTCACAAAAATTCTAAAGAAGCTAGAACTAAATTCGAAGTGATTGAAAGATTTGAAAATGCTTCTTTATTAAGAGTTTCAATCGAGACAGGAAGAACACATCAAATTCGTGCTCATTTTGCTTTTATTAAATTCCCAATCATGAATGATCCTGTGTATGGTCGTCTAACAGAAAAAACAACCGACTTCGGACAAATGCTTCATGCATATAAACTTTCTTTTAAACATCCGATCACAAAAAAAGAAATTGAGATTATTGCTCCACTTCCAAGTGAATTTAATGATAAAATTAAAGAATTAAGAGGTGCATAAAATGGAATTCAATTATACAGATGTAAAGTCGGCTCTAAAAACTTACTTCCAGAAGGAATTAAAGTATAAAGTTTACAAATCAAAAGTTAATGATAAAGTGATTTATTTTTATAATAAATTTAATCATATCAAAGTTATTAAACTTGTCGATGATTCATCAACAAGTTTAGAAAACAATGAATTAGATTACATCATTAAACAAGTTTCTGATAACTCATCAAAAACTAAAGTTATGAAAATTACAATTTCGGAAAGTGCTTCATCAAATGTTGAAGAAATCGGAGACGAAATTTTAGTTACAGCAGATGCTAAAACTATTTATGATGAATTAGAACCATATTTTGATTCAATCGCTAAATTATCAATTTCAAAAGTTTCTGATGGATTGAAAAGAGAACAAGAATCAAGTTTAGCTGATTCTGATAAAAATGATGAACAACTAAATTACTTCCAAAAATTTATGACTGATATTAAGACTAATAAAGTTACAATATCATGAGGTTTATTGTTATTATTTGTTATCTTGCCAACTATTTTCTCAGTAATTGGAGCAATGTCTCCAGAATTGAGACTATTTCCAGAATCATCTAAATTGGTTTTTGGTGGAACTACTTATTCACTTTCAATTTTAGGTGGTCAATGATGAAGAATTTTCACATGAGGATTTGCACCAATCACAACGAATTTATTGATGAGTATATTATTCTTATTCATTGTTGGAGTTGCTTTATTTAGAACATCAAAAATTGCTGAAAATAAATTAAAACCACTTAAATTCGGAATATCATTTTTATTATCATATGTATTATTAGGATTGTTTGCATCATCAGTATTACCAGGTGTTATTATGTCTGGCCCATTACCAATTCTTGGTATTCTTATTGGAATGACTGCAATGAGTTCATCTGGTGAAAAAACTCCCGTAGCTCGTTGAGCTAAATATAAAATGATTTGACCAATGGTAATAATTGTTTTCATAACTTTATTTACTGGTCAATGAATGGATTTAACTTTAGTTTTATCAGGTTTAATTCTTGGTTCAGCATTTGTTGGATTAACAAAAGTTAATTTAAAAGAATGAAATTGAACTTATAGTATTTTAATTTTAATAATCTTAGCATTCGTGGTAGTTATTATGGTTTTCTTAATAATGGATCACTATATTCCTGCACAAGATATGAATGTTGTTGTGGCTTTGAAATATTACGCAAATAATAATTTATTTGGTGGTGTTGATGGAGCAAATGCAATCCTTGAAAAAATTGGATGAATTGGAAGAATCTCCCCTGATGGTAATTGAATGCCAGATGGTGTTCATCAAGAAGCTTTAAATAGTTTTTTAAAATTCAAAATTAGAGGTTAACATGGGAAAAAGAGAAAATTATTTATCATGAAAACAATATTTTATGACAATTGCTACAGCTAGTGCGATGAGAAGTAAAGATCCAAATACACAAGTTGGTGCTGTAATTGTTAATGGTTTAAATCAAATTCTTTCAACGGGTTATAATGGATTTCCAAGAGGAATTGATGATGACATTTTCCCATGAGCAAATAGTGATGGTGAATGAGCTGAACTAAAATATCCATATGTTGCTCATGCTGAATTAAATGCTATTGTTAGTGCTAAAACAGATTTAACTAATACTAGCTTGTATGTAACATTATTTCCGTGTAACGAATGTACTAAACTAGCAATTCAAGCCGGAATTTCAAAAATTTATTACATGGAAGATAAATACCACAATGATAAAGAATTTGTTACATCTAGAAAAATGCTAGATGCAGCTGGAATTGTTTATGAAGCACTATTAGATTTAGAAATTAATATTGAAGTAAAATAAAAGCATTTGCTTTTATTTTTTTAATTCAAAATGTTAAAATTAAAGAAGGTGAATTATGATTAAAAAAGTAGGAATAGATATTGTTGAAAATAATAGATTAAACTTAGAAGAAAAATTTTTAAGTAAAGTTTTAACAATCAAAGAAATTGATATTTTAAATGCTAAAACTTCAGATAAATCAAAATTAGAATTTCTTGGTGGACGTTGAGCAATCAAAGAGGCGATTATTAAAACTTTGGATCAAAAAATTCCGATGAATGCAATTGAGATTAATTATGATGATCAAGCACCAATTATTTTGAATGAAGATTTAAAAAATATTCACATTTCAATTTCTCATGAAACAAATTATTCTGTAGGAATGGCGGTAAGAGAAGATGATTAGTCTAATATGAGCACAAACTCAAAAAGGTGTTATTGGTAATAAAAATAGTCTCCCATGATCAATTCCTGAGGAGATGAAACATTTTCG
The DNA here is from genome assembly GCF_000702725.1 of Mesoplasma photuris ATCC 49581. Lineage (GTDB taxonomy): Bacteria > Bacillota_I > Bacilli_A > Mycoplasmatales > Mycoplasmataceae > Tullyiplasma > Tullyiplasma photuris. Next base: position 30,519 of record NZ_JNJI01000005.1, read on the forward strand.
AGCTACTACACTAAACAGTGATATTTTGATGGGGAATAAGACTTTTATATCAATGGGTCAAAAACCACTTCCAAAACGCTTAAATTATGTATTATCAAGCAATGCAAAAGCACTGTCGGTTAATAATAAAGATAATTTGATTTATATAGATGATATTTCTGATCTAATTAAGAAATATAAAAACAATCCAGACAATAAATTATATGTGATTGGTGGTAGTCAAATATTTAATTTGTTTTTTGATCATGCTGATGAAATTATTAGAACAATAATCAAAGAAGATTATGAAGGTGATGTATATATTGAAAATTTCAATTATAATAAATTAAGTAAAGTGAAACAAATTGATTACGATGAGTTTTACATAGAATACTTTGAAAGGGATTAACTATGAGTACAGAAGTTACAACAACAATCGAACAAGAGGATAAAGTAAAATTTGATCCATTAAAAATGACTTACATGTGATTACCATTATTACACATGAAAAGAAAATCTAAAAAAATCGTTAGAAAAAATCGTCGTGAAGCAGGATATTATTCAGAAGAATTTTGTTATGATTGAACAAAAAAACAAGCAAAACATCTTTTAAACGTTTTAAACGTTACTGTTAAAGTAGAAGGACTAGAAAATTGATTAGATACTGGTCTTGTTTTAGCACCAAACCATCAATCAAATATTGATCCAGTTATTTTATTAGCTATGAATGATTTTTCAGTTCAACAACCAGTTGCATTTATTGCAAAAGAAGAATTATGAGATGATAAAACATTTGGAAACTTCGTACGTTTAATCGATGTTATTCCTTTGGATCGCAACAATCCTAGAAGTGCTGTAGCTGCTTTTAAAGAAGCGAAAGAATTGATTGTTGAATTTAAGCGTTCAATGGTTATTTTCCCAGAAGGAACAAGATCTAATTCTCAAAAAGTTGGTGAATTTTTAGACGCTTCAATGAAAATTGCTCAAATGGCAAATGCGCCGGTTGTTCCAGTTACTTTCATAAATTCTCATTTAGTTTTTGCTCCAGATCGTCCAAAACACGTTGAAGTAAAAGTGGTTTTTGGTAAACCAATTCCTGCTTCAAAACATATTTCATTAGCAACTGCTGCTTTAACAAATAATGTTAGAAAAGAAGTTGTAGCTAACTTAGAAAAATGAGAAAACAAGGAAATGCATCAAACAATTGGAGTATCTCCTAAAAAATTATTAAAACAAAAAGAAAAAGAATTAGAAGCGATCAAAAAAGCCAAAAAATCTAATTCAAAAAAATCAATTAAAGATATCTTTAAAATTGTAGATTAATCTACAATTTTTTATTTTTTTCCTTAAAATGTATTGCAATTAGAAGCAAATTATTTAATAATTAATAGGTAATTAACTTTGTTTTAATTACTCGTAAAAGATTGACAAGGTAAAAATATTTATATAAAATTATATATGTGTCTTAGTGGGTCACAATAGCAATTGATTTATTTTTTAAGAGTTGATCAAACTAATATTTGGAAGGGTAGCGAAGAGGCTAAACGCGGGTGGCTGTAACCCACTTCCTTTCGGTTCGGGGGTTCGAATCCCTCCCCTTCCACCATTTATTGGGCTATAGCCAAGCGGTAAGGCAAAGGACTTTGACTCCTTCATGCGCCGGTTCGAATCCTGCTAGCCCAACCATTCACGACTCGTTAGCTCAGCCGGTAGAGCAACTGGCTTTTAACCAGTGGGTCCGGGGTTCGAATCCCCGACGAGTCACCATCATTTTTATATTTTGGATTTATCCCCAAGTGGCGGAACAGGTAGACGCACTGGACTTAAAATCCAGCGGGCTTTATATCCCGTGCCGGTTCAAGTCCGGCCTTGGGGACCATTAAAAAATTACTCAACCTTCGGGTTGATTTTTTTATGTCTTTTCATTTTTTAATAAAAAAAATAACCGTTAGGTTATTAATCGATATCTTCACCTTCAGTTGTTGCATCTTGGTAAGCAACAGGTGTTGTTGATTGGATCTTACCACTATTAAATTTTGTAAAAGTAGCTTGAGCAGTTTCTTCAAAATTTCCAGTTTCTTTATTATAGTAATTACTTCTTACATCATCAATTCATTTTTCAAATTGATCATTAATTAAATCATCATCTTCACTTTTTAAATTAGCAACTCTTGATGGATCCTTATCACCAATTAAATCAGTTAAACCTTCTTGAGTTGTTGCAAACCCAGAAGTAGCTCCAGTAATTGTTCCGTTTTTAATTATTAGGAACACAGGTCCTTTTAATTCTTTAACTTTTTCTTTAATAGTATCAATAAATGGTTCTAATTCTGTTTTTCAATCTTGTGATCCAGTTTCTTTTTTCTGTGATAAGAAAACTCGAGCAATACTTTCTTCGACTAGTCAATTTAAAATTTCTGCTGTTGCACCTTCATTTCAAAGATCACTAGATTTTTCAATATTTATACCTTGGAATTCAATCTTCGGTTCTAAATATCCTTCAACTTGTTTATTAGGACCAACTCCTGAAAGTGAAATACTATTATTTAATGCTCCATCAGTTTTTCAAGTACCTTTATCTTCATCTCATTTAACATTATAAATTCCTTGTGATGTATCATATTCTTTATCTAAGATAACATCAGTTCTTAAAAGTTCTTTTAAAGTTTCATTATTAGTACTATTAATTTTTTCTGAAATTGTTTTGATTGAAGCAGTTGGATCTAATCCAACAGTTTTTGCTAACATTCTTTCAAAAGATTTTGCACTAGCATTATCTTTAGCTCCAATATATAAAATCATATGTGAAGCTTTTTCATTAACTGTTCCATCGGCATTAAAAGTTGCTTTAGTACTATTGATTCAATTTTCTACTTGATCAAAAGTTCTTGAATCGGTTTTATCTGATGAACAAGCCATTACAGTACTTGTTGTTGCAGCTGAAAGTGTAATTGCTCCAAGAATAGCGATAAGTTTTCTCATACATGCCTCCGTTATTATTATAATATTTAATAATATTTTACTATAAAATAAGCACCATACAATTATTTATTCAATATTTAAATTAAATATAGTTAAAGTGTTGAAATATTTTGCGATAATTGATATTATTAAAAAGCAAGTAGAAAATATCTACAGCTGATATTACATGATAATATTATGAATTTAGAGAGGTTAATGTTAATATGCGCGACAAAATTATTTTACGTTGTTCAGTTTGTAAAAACGAAAACTATATTGGTAGAAATGACAAAAAATTACCAAAAATAGAAGCTTCAAAATACTGTTCAAACTGTAACAAACACGAAATTCATAAACAAAAAAAATAGTCTTAATAAAAAGACTATTTTTTTATGCTTTAATATTATTAAAGATGAGGAAATAATATGAATAAAAAAGATAAAATATTACAATTATTAGAACAAAATAATACTGATGCAATGTTATTATTTTCACCACAAAATAGATATTGATATTCACGTTTTCATTCTTCAATGGGTTACTTGATTATTACTAAAAAAGCTAGTTATTTATTTTTAGATGGAAGATATATTACAGCAGCTAATAACAAGAAAGACTTACAAAATGTTGATCATGTGATCCATTTTGGAAAAAATGTTTATCAAGAAATGAATAAAATTTTGGAAAATGATCAAGTTAAATCATTAGGATTCGAATCTGATTGAGTGATGTATAAACAATTTGAAAGTTTCGAACAAATTTTTAAAAATTATGAAATTAAAGCAATCGATACACAATTTTTAAGAATGGAAAAAGAAGCTTGAGAAATCGAGCAAATTCAAAAAGCTTGTGACATCACTAATAAAGTTTTTGAAGAAGTTATTGCTTGAGTTAAACCAGGGAAAACTGAAATTGAATTAGCAAGATTTGTTTCAGATAGATTTTTAGCAAATGGTGCTGATAAATTAAGTTTTGACACAATTGTAGCATCAGGTGTTAATGGAAGTATGCCACACGCTGTTCCAACTAACAAAGTAATGAATTCAGGAGAATTAGTTACTTTAGATATGGGATGTTACTATAATGGTTATTGTTCAGATCAAACTAGAACTTTTGCTTTGGGTGATGTTAGTGAAGAATTAGAAAAAATTTATAATGTTGTTTATGAATCGCAAAGTTTAGGAATAAGTTTAGTTAAAGCAGAAAAAAATGCTGGAGATATTCATAGAGAAGTTGCTAAATTTATTGATGATGCTGGTTATGGTCAATACTTTGATCATGGTTTAGGTCATGGAATTGGTATTGAAATTCATGAAGATCCGTATGAAAACGCACTATCAAATCAAATTTTAAAAGAGAATATGGCAATTACTGTTGAACCGGGAATTTATATTCCAGGAATTGGTGGAGTAAGAATTGAAGATGACTTGCTTGTAACTAAAACTGGATATGAAATGCTTACTTCTTCAAAAAGAGAATTAATAAAAATTAAATAAGGCAAACCCTTATTTTTTTTGCCATTTTTTGCTAAAATAATACTTATAAATGCGGAGGATTAATGTTACAAAATATTTTTAAAAAAAGAGAAAAAGATTTTCCTCCAAAAAAAGTAAAAAGCGATCTTAAAACAAGAATTAATTCGGCAATAGTTTTAGGTGTTGTTATTGTAATTTATCTAACAATGTCTACCCTACACACGGAGTTACAAAGAGGTATTAATGTTAACCCTGATGCTGTTTTAGCTTTTGGTTGAATTTTTATTATTTTAACTTGAGCTTTATTAGCTGGTAGTTTATTCGAACTTTCACGAGCTTTAGGAATTAAAAAATGATATCACTTTGCAGCTATTATACTTGGTGGTTTGGCATTATTTATTTGACCGTTTGGTCAAAAAGAAGCTTCACTAAAAATATTTTTGTATAATTCTTTTGATTTAAATATTTTTAATAAAATGTCCAAATTTTGAGTTATAGCACTGATTGGAATTATTTATATTTCTGTATTGATGTTGATTTCTTTTATGGCAAATAAAAAAGATTGAATTAAAAAAGGTTTAATTTTAGTTTTTGTTTCATTATTAATGATAAGTGCATTAAAAGGTTTTGAAACAATGGCTTTATCATTTGGGGTTGAACCACTAAATTTATCAGATAGTGGAAATTCTCCAACATATTCTTTCACAAGTATTATTTGAGTTTGATCAACAATCATCTTGACAGATTCATTTGCATACTTGGGTGGTCGTAAATTCGGTAAAAATTTATTAGCCCCAAACATCAGTCCTAAAAAAACTTGAGAAGGAGCTTTAATTGGAACTGGTGTGGCAACGATAATTGGATTCCTTTTTGCTTTCCTATTATTTTTCTTCTCAGATACTAAAGAATATTCACCACTATATGGAATCTTCCAAAATGAATCAATTGGACTTGCATTCGTAGTATTCTTCTTAATGACATTGATGATTTCAATTGTTGGTCAAATGGGTGACTTATTATTTAGTGCAATCAAACGTTATGTTGGGATTAAAGATTATTCAAAATTAATACCAGGTCATGGTGGAATTTTAGATAGAATGGATTCTTTCTACTTAGTTTTCTTTATTATGTTTATAATGACAATTATTTGAGGATATACAATTTAATTTAAAAAGGAGATCGTCTTATGGAAGTTGGAATAATTATCGCTGGTTTCATTATTGGAATTTTAGTTGTATTATTCTTAGTTTTAGTCCATGAGTTCGGTCATTTTTTATTAGCTAAATTAGCGAAAGCTTATGTATATGAGTTTGCAGTCGGTTTTGGTCCAAGACTTTTCACTTTTAAAGGTAAAGAAACTTGATATTCAATTCGTTTAATTCCTCTTGGAGGTTATGTATGAATTGCATCAGATAAATCTGAACCTCCTAAAGGTAGAGAAGATTTAGCAGATACAATTCCAGATGAAAGAAAAATGGATTATGCTAAACGTTGAAAAAAAGCATTTTTTATCATATCTGGTCCAGTAGTAAACTTTTTATTAGCGGCATTTATTATTACAACAACTTTAATGGCATCAATGTACAAACCTGATGATATGTCTTTTTATGGACAAAGATTTTCTAACGATAGTGTTGCATTAAAAATGATTCAAACTGTTGATTCAGAGTATAAGTCTGAAGATCAAACATATGCTATTACTGAGTGAAACTATAAACTTGGTATTTATGAACATTCTGCAAACACAGATCTTTATGATGTAAATCAAGCAAAAGCAAAAGATTATGAAACAATTGTTTATAATTTTAAAAATGAATTTGATTTAGTTGATTGAAATACATTAACTATAGAAGATATAAATGAAATTGAATTATCAATTTCATTTAAACCGATTGATAAAGTTTCAGGAGCATTTATTGGTACAACTAATGAAGAAATAACTGTATCTTTAAAAGATAATCCGATACTTAAAGAAGAATTCATCAAAAAAATTACTAATGATAAAAAAGTTTCTATTGGAATAACAGCGCCGTATAGATATTTTAAAAATACAACCGAAGCTTATGGTTATGGTTGAAAAGAAACGGCTAATCAATCAATTAGTTTAATTAAGGGAATTGGACAACTATTTACCGGTAATTTTGATGCGTTATCAGGACCTGTAGGAATGGCTAACCAAACTGCAAATGTATTAGATTCACCCACTGAATTTTTCTTATATTTTGGAGGAATTAGTGCTAACCTATTTATGTTAAATATGCTTCCGATTCCACCATTAGATGGTTATAAATTTTTAGAAAATGCAGTTGAAGCAGCCATTAGAAGAGATTTGAATAAGAAGTATAAATATATTGCATACTCAATTGGTGCGATTTTATTCATTGGTATATTTGTATTAATAACAATTAAAGATTTAATTATGTAGGAGATAAATATGGAAAAGAAAATCGAACAAGTATTTGAAAAATTAAATATTCAAATAGATGATCTTGATTTATCTTATTTTGATGATGCCAAATTAGTAAAAGATATTTATGTATCGCAATCAAAAGAAAAAGGATACATGCATATCGAAGTTGCTAACTTTTTACCAATAAGAATATTAAGTAACATTGAAAAAAAATTTAAAAATAATGACTTAGTTACCTTCAAACTATCTTTAACTGTTAAAAATCAGATTTTAGATAAAGAAATCATTGCTGATTACTTAGAGTTTATTAAAAAGAATAAAGCTCAAGTTAAAGGCGGTTCATGACACATCATATCAAATGATGGTTTTGAATATGATGTTGATGAAAATAAAATAAAGTTTAATGTTGAATCAAATTCAGAAAAAGAATCCTTGAATTGTGAATTAGAATATTGTTCAAAAAAAATGCAACAATATGGATTTGAAAATTTAGATTACGAAATCGATGTTAATCATGTATCTGAAGAATATTGAACTAATAAAGAACAAAATTATAAAGAGCAAGCTTCTAAAAAGGTTGCTGAATATAAAGAATTACAAAATAAATATTCTAATTCTTCGACCTCTTCTATTTTTACAGATAATGGAAAAGCATATAAATCTGCTAATTTTGTTAGATTAGATCAACCAACTTATGAATCAATATCAGATCTTGAAAAAGACTCACAAAATGTTGTAATTCATGGAATGGTTATGTCTTTAGATATTAGAAAAACTAAAGCTGGAAGAAATATGTACACTCTAGGAATTACCGATCATACTTCTTCAATTAAAGCGATGCACTTTGCTCGTGGAGAAGGACCAACTTTATTTGATGAATTAAATGAAGAAGATAAAACAAAACCAAACGCAAACGAATTAAAAGAACAAAAGGTTTTAAAAGGTGATTGAGTATCAATTAAAGGTAAATATTCATATAGTGATTGAGATAAAGATTATGTTTTCATGATTGATAATTTTGCTAAAATTGAAAAAAAAGTAACATCAAGAGTTGATCATAATGTTGAAAAACGAGTTGAATTACATACACATACTAAAATGTCTGCAATGGATGCTGTTTCTTCAATTTCAGATTATGTAAAATTAGCAAACAAATGAAATTGAAATGCAATCGCAATTACTGATCACATAAATGCACAAGCATTTCCAGATGCATATCACGCTATAAAAGCAGTTAATAAATCTAGAGATAAAGATAATCAAATGAAGATGATTTATGGTTTAGAAATAAACACGTTAAATGAAGATATTTGATATGTAAAAAATGATAAAGGACAAAACTTAAGAGAAGCTAAATTAGTTGTTTTCGATTTAGAAACAACAGGATTAAGTCCTGAATTTGATGAAATTATTGAGTTTGGTGCAGTTGTTTATGATTACAAAACTGGAGAACGTAAAAAACATGATATTTTAATCAAACCTAAAAACCCATTAAAACAATTCACAAAAGATTTAACTAATATTTCTGATGAAATGTTGAAAAATATGCCTAATATTGATGAAGCATTTAAAGAAATACGCGAAATCATTAAAGATGGTATTTTAGTAGCTCATAATGCAAACTTCGACTTCAACTTTTTAGATACACTTTCTAAAAAGTTAGGTTATGGACCTTTAGAAAATACAGTAATTGACACACTTACTTTATCAAGAGCTATATATCCTCAATTGAAGAATTATCGTTTAGGAACCGTTGCTAAAAAAAATGGTATTGATTACGATGATAAAATTGCTCACCGTGGTGATTATGATGCTGATGTTTTATGTGACATCTATGAACATATGTGATCGGATGTCAGAAAAAAAATTGATGTTGATATAGATAGTGATTGAAATAAAGTTGCACCATTAACAAATGAAGAAAATATGAATCTTGTAAAAGCAAGAGGATTTCACACAACTATTTTAGTTAAAAATAATTTAGGCTTAAAAGAGCTTTATAAATTAATTTCTAAATCACATACAGAAACTTTTTTAGGATCACCAAAAATTTTTAAATCTGAATTATTGAAAATTAGAAGTAATGGAAATATTTTATTAGGAACATCTTGTGCAAATGGAGAAATATTTGAATTGGCAAGAACTGGTACTTTGGAAATGTTCGAAGCAGCAATTCAAGAATATGATTATATTGAAGTTCAACCAATTTCTGTTTATAAAAATTTATTACAAAATGATTCATTGGATTTGGATGAATTAAAAAGAACGATTAAATTAATTATCGACACAGGAATTAAATTTAATAAAATAGTTGTTGCAACAAGTGATGCTCACTATACAGAACCTAATTTAAAAATGATTAGAGAAGTGTATATCACTGCTAAGGGTCTTGGTGGAAGAAGACATCCACTTTATGACTTCAAAGGTAGAATAACAGATTATCCTGATCAACACTTAAGAACAACTCAAGAAATGATTGATGAATTCGAGTGACTAAATAATTCTGATTTAGTAAATGATATAGTTGTTAAAAACACAAATAAAATTGCAAATATGATTGATGCGGATATTGCACCAGTAAAAGATGGATTATTTACACCAACTATCGAAAATGTTGATATAAAACTAAGAGATAAATGTTATGAAACAGCCCATGAATTTTATGGAGATAATCTTCCTGATATTGTTGTATCTCGTTTAGAAAAAGAATTAGAATCAATTACAAAACACGGTTTTGCTGTTGTATATTGAATTTCTCATCTATTAGTAAAAAAATCACTAGATGATGGATATTTAGTGGGATCTCGTGGATCGGTTGGTTCTTCTTTTGTAGCTACAATGTCAAACATTACCGAAGTAAATCCTCTAAGACCACATTATAGATGTACATCATGTAAGTATTCTGATTTTACAACACCACCAGAATTTAAGTGTGGTTATGATTTACCTAAAAAGAATTGTCCTGAATGTGAACAACCTTTAATTGGGGATGGTCATGATATTCCGTTTGAAACATTCTTAGGATTTGATGGAGATAAAGTTCCTGATATTGATTTAAATTTTTCAGGTGAATATCAACCAACTGCACATAACTTTACTAAAGAAATGTTTGGTGAGAATAATGTATTTAGAGCTGGGACAATATCAACTGTGGCATCAAAAACTGCTTTTGGATATGTAAAAGCTTATTTTGAAGAAAAATATTCAGAAGATAATCAACCAAATTATATGGAAACAAACCGTTTGGCTGAACTTGCTGAAGGTGTTAAACGAACAACTGGTCAACACCCAGGAGGAATAATTATTCTTCCAAGTGAATATGAAATTGAAGATTTCACACCAGTTAACTATCCAGCTGATGATACTTCATCAAGTTGAAAAACAACACATTTTGATTTCCATTCAATTCACGATAATCTGTTAAAAATGGATATTCTAGGTCACGTTGATCCAACAGCTTTAAGAATATTAAGAGATATTACTGGAATTGATCCAATTAACATTCCAACAAATGATGAAAGAGTTTATTCTTTATTCTCAACCACACAAGAACTTGGTGTTCAACCTGATCAAATTTATGGTGAAACAACTGGAGCAATTGGTATTCCAGAATTTGGAACACAATTTGTTAGAGCGATGTTAAGAGACACCAATCCAAAAACATTTGCTGACTTAGTGCAAATTTCTGGATTATCACATGGTACAGACGTTTACTTGGGTAATGCTAAGGATTTAATCCAAAATGGTCAAGCAGATATTTCTTCAGTTATTGGATGTAGAGATGACATTATGGTTTATTTAATGTCTATGGGAATGGATAACTCACTTTCATTTACAATCATGGAATCAGTTCGTAAAGGTAAGGGTTTAAATTCTAAATGAATTGAGGAAATGAAAAAATGTTCAGTTCCGGATTGATATATTGATTCATGTCAAAAGATTAAATATATGTTCCCTAAAGCACATGCTACAGCATATGTTTTAATGGCTTATCGTGTTGCTTGATATAAAGTTCATTATCCAACAGAGTACTATGCAACATTCTTATCAACAAGAGCTGATGCTTTCAATTTAAAAGTTGCATTAAGTGGTTATAATGGAGTTCTTGAAGCAATCAAAGAAATTGATGAGAGATCTAAAAAAGAAAAATTATCTAAAAAAGATGATGATCTAAGAGTTGTATATGAAATCATGATTGAAATGTATGCACGTGGAATTAAATTTAGAAACATTGACTTTACAAAATCTGCATCAACAAGATTTGTTGTTGATATTGATGAAGAGGGTAATAAATGAATTGTTCCACCATTCAACATCATTGATTCATTGGGTGAAGCTGCTGCTGAATCAATAATTAAAGCAAGAGATCTTAAACCAATTTCAAGCGTTACTGATTTGAAACAAAGAACTCAAATTACACAGACTCAGTTAAAGATTTTTGATGAATTAGGAATCACTGATGCCTTATCAAGTGATGAACAATTAGCATTTGAATTTTAAAAAATGAACCATCTTTGGTTCATTTTTATTTATGTAGTTTTAAATAAGTTTTATTATTTAATCAAACAAAACCAATTCCTAATAAAGTATGACCACCTATTAAAGCGAAAATTATTGGAACAACAGCATACCAAGTCATAGCATCTGGTGATAAGAATCAATATGGAAAGTTTTGATGAGGATCATCAAAACCGTTTGTTTTGAGCATAGCATATCTTATTAGGGCAAATGCAATATAAATACTAATAAAAATTGTAAATGACCATCACTTAGTTTTAAAATAAGTTTTAATATTTTTGGTTTCAAAATTTAAATAAAAGAAATAAATTATTCCCATTAATATTGGCATAACTAAGTGTGAGCTGATTGATTTTGATCAATCAGCTCAAGTATCAAGACTGTTTGCAGAATCTACTCCAAAAAATAATTTAGGTAATAACCCAGAAAAATATAAAATCATGATTACTAAATTTGATACCATGACAACAGTAGACATATTTTTAATTCCACTAATTTTACTTCTTTTATTTCAATAAAATAATAATATTATGCAATAAATCATTGTTAGCATCACTGTTCAATTACTATAATAGCTAAATTGTTGTAAAAAAGAATATTCAAAAGAAAAAGTTGTTATTCCATCAGGATAGTATCATCCGAAATCTCCGGTGCTTGCATCATAAATTGCTCTAATAAACATTGAAAATAACGATACTATAATGATAGAAGATAAGATGATGTATGGAAGACAACTTTTAAATTTCATGAATACCTATTTCTATTTATTATATTATCTCTTAATAATTTTCTTAAAAATTTAAAATGATAGAATATTTAAAAGATTTTTTACCTTATGCAATTGAATTAGTTATTGTGTAAGTGTAATATTAATATTAACAAACTAAATATTTTTAAAACTTGTATAAGCCGGTAAATTGGTCCGGTGTCTCTACGTTGCACCATTGCAAATCTATAAGTCTCGTCAGGGAAAGTTTTTTTAATACTTTTTTTGACGTTTTTTTATTATAAAAAAGGAGAAGGAAATGAAACAAACGCAAATTATTATTTTAGATTTTGGAAGTCAATATACGCAATTGCTTGCAAGAAGAATTCGTGAACAAAATGTTTTAGCTGAAGTGGTTGATTTTTCAATTAAGCCTGAAGAATTAAAACAATATCCAAATTTAAAAGGAATCATTTTATCAGGAGGCCCAGCTTCAGTTTATGAAAATGATGCTTATACAATTGATCGAGGTCTATTAGAAACTAAATTACCTATTCTTGGTGTTTGTTATGGACTACAATTAATCACTCATTTATTTGGTGGAACAGTTGAATTATCAGAAAAACAAGAATTTGGTAAATCAAAATTGTTTATCGATGATTTAAACTGTAAATTATTTATTGATGTACCAAATGATAAAAATGTTTGAATGTCACATGCTGATCATATTACTAAACTTCCAGAAAACTTTATTCAAGTTGCTCATTCAGAAAACTCAATTGCTGCAATTAAACATAGTGATAAAGAAATTTATGGAATTCAATTCCATGCCGAAACAACACATTCAGAATATGGAGCACAAATGCTTGCTAATTTCTTGTTTGAAGTATGTCAAGCTAATAAAGATTGATACGTAAAAGCCTTTATTGAAAAAGCAATTACAGATATTAAAGAAAAAGTCGATAATCAAAAAGTGATTTTAGGATTAAGTGGTGGAGTTGATTCATCAGTGGCAGCAACTTTAATTTCTAAAGCAATTGGAAAACAACTAACATGTATTTTTGTTGATACTGGTTTACTACGCAAAAATGAAGGACAACAAGTGATGGAAACATATACTAAAAACTTCGATATGAATATCAAAATGGTTGATAGTAGCGAGTTGTTTTATGAAAATTTAAAAGGAATCACAGAACCTGAATCTAAACGTAAAATGATTGGTAAATTATTTATTGATGTATTTACCGATGAAGCTAGAAAAATGTCAAAAGATGCTAAATTCTTAGCGCAAGGAACAATCTATCCTGATGTGATTGAATCTTCAAAACAAGGACATACTTCAAAAACAATTAAATCTCATCACAATGTTGGTGGATTACCAGAAGACTTAGGATTTGAACTTTTAGAACCTTTGAGAGATCTATTCAAAGATGAAGTAAGACAAGTTGGTCGTGAATTAGGAATTCCCGACATTATGATTGATCGTCATCCATTCCCAGGACCTGGATTAGGAATCAGGGTAATTGGGGAAGTGACTAAAGAAAAATGTGATATTTTAAGAGAAGTTGATGATATTTTTATTAAAGCATTACATGAAGAAGGATTATACACAAAAGTTCAACAAGCTCACGTTGTTTTATTACCAGTTAAAACAGTTGGTGTCATGGGTGATAATAGAACTTATGAATATTTAGCTGCTTTAAGAAGTGTCGATACCGTTGATTTTATGACAGCAACAGCATCACATTTACCATGAGATTTTTTAGACAGAGTTGTTAATAAAATAATCAATGAAGTAAAACACGTTAACAGAATTGTATATGATGTAACTTCAAAACCGCCAGGAACAATAGAATGGGAGTAATTTATGGGAAATAATTTAAATGGAAAATTAATTGATAGAGGATTGACATTTGATGATGTACTTTTAGTTCCTGCTAAAAGTAATGTTTTACCAAATGAAGTTGAATTAAAAACTCGATTAACAAAAAACATTACATTAAATGTACCATTTTTAAGTGCTGCGATGGATACAGTTACTGAATGAAAAATGGCTAAAGCTTTAGCAGGAGTTGGAGCAGCGGGGGTTATTCATAAAAACTTAACAATTATTGAACAAGCAAAACAAGTTTTAAAAGTTAAAGAAACAAATGTTGATTTAGAACGTTTTCCAAATTCTGCAGTTGATAATAACAATGAATTAATTGTTGGTGCTGCTGTATCAACTGGATCAGATACTTTAGAACGAGTTAAAGCTTTAGTTGAAGCAAGAGTAAACTTTGTTGTAGTTGATTCAGCCCATGGTCACTCAGCTGGAATTATTAATACAGTTAAAGATATTAAATCTAACTTCCCTAATTTAGATGTAATTGCTGGAAATATCGCAACAGCTCAAGCTGCTAAAGACTTAATTGAAGCAGGTGCTGATTGTGTTAAAGTAGGAATTGGTCCAGGAAGTATTTGTACAACAAGAGTTGTGGCTGGAGTTGGGGTACCTCAAATGACAGCAATCGCAAATGTTTATGAATATTGTAATTCAGTTAATATCCCATTTATTGCTGATGGTGGAATTAAGTATTCTGGTGATGTTGTTAAAGCACTTGGAGCTGGAGCAAATGCAGTGATGCTTGGATCAATGTTTGCTGGAACAAAACAATCACCTGGAGAAGTTATTTCTTTAAATGGTAGAGAATATAAAACATATGTTGGAATGGGTTCGATTGCTGCAATGGAAAGAGGAAGTGGAGATCGTTACTTCCAAAAAGGAGCTAAAAAATTAGTTCCTGAAGGTATTGAATCTGTTGTTGAATACAAAGGCGATGTTAAAGAAATAGTTTTCCAAATGATTGGTGGTTTAAGATCAGGAATGGGTTACACAGGTAGTGCAACTATTGAAGACTTAAGAACTAATGCACGTTTTGTAGAAATTACTAGTTCAGGATTAATTGAATCACATCCACATGGTGTTAAAATGATTGCTGATGCACCAAACTACAAAAGTAATTAGTTATTATAGTTATTAAATATAAGCAACACTTTCTTTTATTAAAAAAATAGTGTAATATATATTTATAAGATTAATAAATCTAAGCAGCCCAAAAGGCTGCTTTCTTATTGAACTTACGGAAGGAGATTTAATGAAAAACTTTTCAAACATTAAACAAGAAGTCGAAGAAATGACAAATGTGATTTTAAAGAATCACAATTTAAAGGTTTATGAAGTAAATAACTTTGAGGATTTTGAAAGTGATGTACTACAAATCCTGATTGAAGATGCTATTCAACCAAATAAAGCTTTAGATTTTGATGTTTTAATGAGTGTTAATGAAGCGATATCAAATGCAATGGAAAAATTTGATGCAATTATCAAAGACCCATACATGCTAGAAGTTGCTAGTGCGGGTATTGAAAAAAGAATTAGAAGTAAAGAAGAATTAGCTAACGCAATTGATCAATATGTTCACTTAGAATTACATAAAGCGATTGCTAATTCAAAAGTAATTGAAGGATTTTTGACAGAATTTAATGTAGACACACAAGAGTTTAAAATTGAATACTTCATCAAAGGTCAAAAGAAAAAATCTTATGTTAAATGAGATGATATATCAGCATGTCGATATGCTGTTAAATTTTAGGAGGATTGCATGGTAAATGGTGCACAATTATTAGAAGCTATTAATTTAATTGCTTCAGAAAAAAATATTGAAAAAGAATTAGTTATTGAGGCAATCAAAGAAGGATTTGCTAAAGCATACGAAAGATTTTTTGATACAGAAGCTTGAGTTGAAGTTGAAATCGATGAAAAAGTTGGATCAATCGAAATGTTCCAAGTATTAACGGTTGTTAAAACAGTTGAAGATGATTGATTAGAAATTTCAGTTAATGATGCAAATAAAGAATTTGTTCAAGAACACCAAATCGGAGATCAAGTAAGAAGAAAAATTGAATTCAACACAGAATTTTCTAAATCAGCTGTTGGTCAAGTTGCTCAAATTATTAATCAAAAGATTCGTGGAGCTGAAAGAGCAAAAGTTTATGATAAATACATTGGTAAAAAAGGTGAAATTATCAGAGGTAAAATCATCGGTATCAACGAACAACAAACTTCGTATTTAGTTGATCTTGATGGAACAACTGCTAGTTTATGACATAAAAAAACTATCAACGGTGAAACTTTCAATGTTAATGAATACGTAACTTTATTTATTGAAGAAGTTGAAAGAGATAATAAATTTTCACAAGTTATGGTTTCAAGAACAGCTGCTGATTTCTTAGGAAAATTATTAGAAGAGAATGTTCCTGAAATTTTTGATGGAATTATTGAAGTTAAAGCAGTTTCTCGTGAACCTGGTAAAAGAGCAAAAGTTGCAGTTATGTCACACGATGAATTTGTTGACCCAATTGGATCAGTTGTTGGTTCACATGGTGTTCGTATCAACAGTATCTCAAAAGAACTTAAAGGTGAAAAAATTGATGTTGTTAAATGAGATGAAAATGTTATTCAATTCGTAATGAATGCAATGGCACCAGTTAGAGTTATTTCTGTTTCATACAATGAAGAAGATGGTGAGTGTGATGTAATTGTTCCAAATGAACAATTATCACTTGCAATTGGTAAATCAGGAATTGCTGCTAGATTAGTTGCGAACTTATTAAAATTAAGAGTTAATATTTTTTCATATGAGAATGCTATAACAGACGGAATTGAAATTTTATGAAATGGTAATATTACTGAAGCTGAATTATCAGATCCAGAATTCTTAGCAAATGTTAATAGAAGAAAAGAAAAATCAACTACACCAAGAGTTGAAAGACCAAAATTTAACCGTAGAAATGATTTTGATGTTGATGCTTTAGCAGCTGCTCAAGCAGATATTTTATTAGATAATGAAATCGAAGAAGAATATGAAGAAATCGATTTCGAAGAATTAGAAATTGAAGCACCAAAACCTTTATTTGAAGAATCAACTCTTGAATTGAGTGATATTGAGGCTGAATTAGAAGCTCTTGATGAAGAAACTGATAGTGATTTATTCGACGAAGATTTAGAAGAATACGACGAGTACTATAAATAGTGAAAAAACAAAAAGTTTCATTACGTAGAGATGTTGTTTCAAAACAGTTACTACCTAAAAATGAACTTATTCGTATAGTAAAGAATAAATCAAATGAAATTTTTATTGATCAAAGCCAAAAAGCTGATGGTCGAGGTGTTTGAATTAAATCTGATATAGATTCAATCAAAAAAGCACGACAAAAAAATCTCTTATCAAAGGGATTAAAAACGAAATTAAATTTAGACATTTATGATCAATTAGAAAGAGAAATTAATGGATAAACAAAAATTACTAAATGCAATTGGAATGGCTTATGCTTCTAATAATGTAATTTATGGTGCTAAATTATTAGATTTTATTAAAACAAACAAAACTTCTTTTGTAATCATTGGTTCTAATATGGGACCAAGTCAAAAGAAAAAAATAACAGATAAGTGCATTTCTCATAACATTAAATATGTCGATGATGTATTAACGGTTGAAGAATTAGCACAAGCATGTGGAAGAACCACTATTGTATCAGTTGGATTTAATAATTCTAACTTTGTTAAATTAATTAAATCCACTTTATAACAATATTAAGAAAGGGGAAAAATTACATGGCTAAACAAAACGTAAATAAAAAACAAAATATTGCTAAACAAAAAGCAAAACAACACACCAACCAAATTAAACAACAACTTAAAGAAGAGGTTGCAACTGGTTTAGTTGATGGAGTATTTGTTTTCACTGAAGCACTTTCGGTTGGAGATTTTGCAACTAAAATTGGTAAAAATGCAGCAGATATTTTAAAATTCTTCTTTTCTCAAGGAACAATTATGAATCAAAACATGATTCTTTCAGAAGAACAAATGGGAGAATTAGCAATTGAATTTGGATTCGACTTTAAAAAAGAAGAAGTGTTAACAAAAGAAAATATTTTGGATCAATTAACTCAAGTTGAAGATAAACCAGAAGATTTAAAAGAAAGACCTCCAATAGTAACAATCATGGGACACGTTGATCATGGTAAAACAACTTTATTAGATTCAATGAGAAATGCTGATGTTGCCGCGGGTGAAGCTGGAGGAATTACTCAAGCGATTGGTGCTTATCAAGTTACTCATTCAAGTGGTAAAAAAATAACTTTCATCGATACACCTGGTCACGAGGCATTCACAGAAATGAGAAGTCGTGGAGCAAATGCTACAGATATCGTTATTTTGATCGTAGCAGCCGATGATGGTGTAATGCCTCAAACTGAAGAAGCAATCGATCATGCTAAAATGGCAGGAGTTCCAATTGTTGTTTTTGTAAACAAAATTGATAAGCCTGGAGCAGATCCTGAAAAAGTTAAATCAGAGTTAATGAGATATAACTTAGTAGCTGAAGAATTTGGTGGAGATATTCCTTTCATTGAAGGATCAGCTAAACAAAAAATTGGTTTAGATAAACTACAAGAAACTTTATTATTGATTGCTGAAATCAATGAATATAAAGCAAATCCTAATAAATTTGCTTCAGGAGTTGTTTTAGAAGCTCACTTGGATAAAGCAAAAGGACCAGTAGCATCAGTTTTAATTCAACAAGGTACTTTAGAAATTAAAGACACCGTGATTGCTGGAGGAACTTTTGGTTCAATTAAAAATATGGAAAACGAACACAATAAGAAAGTTTTAAAAGCAGAGCCTTCTAAACCTGTTGTAATTTATGGTCTAAACGAAGTTCCAAATGCTGGTGATAAAATTTTAGTTATGAATGATGAAAAAATGGCTCGTCAAATTGCTGAAGCGCAAGCTGAAAAACAAAAACAAGCAGAACGTCAATCAAAACAAATATTCTCATTGGATTCAATTAAAAAATATATTGATGAAGGTGAATTAAAAAATATTAATATTATTGTTAAAGCTGATACTCAAGGTTCAGTTGAAGCATTAAAAGGATCACTTTCAAAAATTGATATTGCTGGTGTTAAACTTTCAATTATTCGTGCTTCAGTTGGAGCAATTACTAACTCTGATATTACTTTAGCGGGAGCTGGAAGTGCTATAGTTTATGGATTTAATGTTAGACCCGATGCATCTGTTCGTAAAAAAGCTGAAGAAGATGGTGTTGAAATTCGTTTACACAACATTATTTATAAAGTTATTGAAGAACTTGAAGCAGCCGCTAAAGGAATGTTAGACCCTGAAGTGGTTGAAGTGATTTTAGGTCAAGCAGAAATTAGAAACCTATTTAGACATACAGCAATTGGTGTTATTGGTGGATTCCATGTAACTGATGGATTAATTCCTCGTAATGCAAAAATTCGTGTTTTACGTGATGGTGTTGTTGTTTACACTGGAGAAATTTCTTCTTTAAAACATTTAAAAGATGATATTAAAGAAGCTAAAATTGATTCAGAAGGTGGATTAACAATCAAAAACTTTAATGATATTAAAGAAGGCGACATTATTGAAGCTTACAAAGAAGAAACTAAAAAATAAAGGTAAAATTGTAATGTAAAGTTACAATTTTTTTTGCGTAAATAAAAATAAACTTTTTTGGTTTATTTTGGTTTATTTTGATAAAATAAAATTGAGGAGGATATATGATTAAAGAACAAAGATATAAAATGATTATCGATTTTTTAGAAAACAAAGACATTGTTTTAACAAAAGATTTATTAGATCACTTAGATGTGCCATTAACAACACTTAGAAGAGACCTGATTGAATTAGAGCATGAAAATGTTATTACCAAATTACATGGCGGAGTTAAAATTAACAAAAAAAACATCGTCGCTGAAGAAGAATTTGAATCTAAAGTTTTAGTTAATATTGAAGAAAAAAGAGAAATTGCTAAAAAAGCAGTTGCTAAAATCAAAAAAAATGAATCAATTTTTATTGATTCAGGATCAAATGGTTACTTCATTTCGCAAATTTTAGACCCAAATTTAAATTTGAAAATAGTTACTAATTCTATGAAAAACGTGCAAGAACTTTCTAAAAATGGTCATCAAGACATTTATATCTTAGGTGGTAAATTCAAATCTACAACAGAAGCAATTCTAGGATATGAAGCGATTGAACACTTAAAAAAATATAATTTTGATAAAGCTTTTATCGGAATTAATGCAATTGATAAAAATGGAAACATCTTTACAACAAGTTCTGATCATGCCCAAATCAAAATCGAAATTATTAACCGCTCTGAAAAAGCTTATGGATTAGCTGATTCAAGTAAAATGAATGCTAAATCTTTTTACGTATTTTCAAATACAAAAGATTTGGAATTAATTAGTTAGGAGAAAAAGAATGATTTATTCAATTACATTAAATCCAGCATTAGATCATATTATTGAAACTGATGGATTTAATATTGGCGAAACTAACTATTATAGTCAAGATTACACTGTTATTGGTGGAAAAGGTATAAACGTATCGATTGTCTTAAATAGTTTAAAAGCTAATGTTCTTTCTACTGGAATTATGGGAGAAAAAAACAAAAATCCATTTATTCAAAAATTTGATGAAGTGAATTTAAAAAATAAATTTTTCTTTTTTGACGGAAATACTAGAACAAACTTTAAAATCAAAAATTTAAATAAAAACGAAGAGACTGAAATTAACGGAATCGGGATAATTAAAGAACTAAAACTATTAAATGATTTAAAAGATTTTTTATCATCTAATTTAGAAAAAGATGATATAGTAATCGCTTCAGGAAGCTTACCAAACGGAGTGCCTACAAATATTTATAAAGAAATTGGAGATATTTGTAATTCTAAAGAGGCAACATTTATTTTAGATACATCTAAAATTCAAATGATTGAAGGTATTAAGTCAAAACCATTTTTAATCAAACCAAACATTGAAGAAATTTGTGAAATTTTAAACATTCCTTTTAAAGAATATAATTTTTCAGAAATTGAAAAAATGATTATGGAATTAAAAACAATGGGAGCAAAAAATGTTTTATTGAGCATGGGTTCAAAAGGAAGCTACTTCTTTTCTGAAAACGGCGACAAATATAAAGTAGGAATTGCTAAAGGAAAATTGGTAAACTCAGTTGGATCTGGTGATAGTATGATTGCTGGATTTGCCTATGGTTTATACAAAAAACTAGATATTATTAAAACTTTAAAATATGGAGCAGCAGCAGGTGGAGCAACAGCTTTCACTCAATGACTAGCTCAAAAAGAAGATATCGAACCACTAATTGAAACAATTAGTGTTGAAAAAATATAAAGGAGATACAATGGAACTAAAAGATTTTTTTAAATCAAAAATTTCGTTTTTTAAATCTAATTTAGAAACAAAAGACGAAGTGATTAATTTCTTAACAGAAAAACTTTTAAATGAAAAAATCGTTGATGATGCAAGTGTTTTCAAAGCTAAAATTTTAGAACGTGAAAGCCAAGATTCGACAGGTATTGGTGATGGAATTGCAATTCCGCATGCAATCACAAAACATGTTAAAAATCCTTCAATTGCATTTGTGAGTTTAGAAAAACCAATTGAGTGAGGTAGTTTAGATAATAAACCAGTTGATTTGGTTTTTATGATCGCTACAAATGATGAAAATGGTGATGCTCACTTAACAGCGCTTTCAAATTTATCAATTGCTTTAATTGATGGAGCAAACCAAGCAAAAATTAGAAAAGCTAAAACATTTAAAGAATTAGTTGAAGTTTTTAATACTACTAAAAAAGCCAAAACTTTAGAAACTAATGATTCGGGTCATTATGATGTGATTGGTATTACAGCTTGTCCAACAGGAATTGCACATACTTATTTAGCTGAAGAAAAATTAATTGAATCAGCAAAAGAATTAGGTATGACAGTTAAAGTTGAAACACAAGGTAGACGTGGAACTGAAAACAGATTAACTGAAGAAGATATTAAAAATGCTAAAGTAATTATTTTAGCTCATGATAAAGCAATTGCTGGAATGAGCAGATTTAATGGAGTATCAGTTATTGATACAAACACTAAAGATGTTATTTTTAATGGAACTAAAGTAATTGAGCAATACCAAAAAGGTGAAGGAACAAAAATTGTTAAAGTTAAAGCTGATTCTGAAGAGATGAGTGATGATTTTTCACTTAAAAAATTCTTTGATTTCAAAGGAAATTTATTAGCTGGAGTTTCAAGAATGTTACCATTTGTTGTAGCTGGTGGTATTATTTTAGGAATCGCATTCCTAATTGATTTTGCTGCTGGTTATACAGAAAATTTAGGAATTAATAACGAAGCTGCTGGATGATTTGCTGCAATTGGTAAAACAGCGATGATGATGATGGCTCCAATCCTTGGTGGATACATCGCATATACAATTGTTGGTCCACAAGGATTAATGCCTGGGGTAGTAGCTGGTTTATTAGCTGATGGTACTGGAGGATTTGCTTATGGAGCTGTTGATGGATGATCAGGTTTATGATCTAAATTATTCCCAATGGAAATCCCAATGAACTCAGGATTTATTGGAGCAATGGTTGGAGCATACTTCGCAGCACTAATCGTATTTGGACTAACAAAAGGATTTAGAAATTTCAAAAAAAGTTTCCATGGGGTTAGAGATATAGTTTTAATTCCAATCTTATCATTATTGGGAATTGCGTTCACAATGTTTGTAATTAATATTCCTTTAGGATATGCAATGTTTGGTATTAAAGAAGGTCTAGTTTGAATGGCACAAAACAACTTGTTAATTCTAGTGGGTATGTTAATAGGATTGATGATGTGTGTTGACATGGGTGGTCCAATTAACAAAATCGCATATACAATTGGTGTTATGACAACAACTGGTGGACTTGAAGTTATTGTTGATGGTACTGATCTATCAGGTGTATTAATGGCTGCTGCTATGGCTGGAGGTATGATTCCTCCTTTAGGAATTGCTGTATGTACAATTATGTTTAGAAAAGTATGAACAGCTAAAGAAAGAGATGCTGCTAAAGCTAACTGATTAATGGGAGCATTCTTCATTACCGAAGGAGCAATTCCATTTATGGTAACTGATCCAAAAAGAATTTCAGCATCAGCATTAACTGGTGGAGCAATTACTGGTTTAATGGTTGGTGGATTCCAAATCACTTTATCAGCAGCTCATGGTGGGGTTGCAGTATTCCCATTACTAAATTCTCACATATTTGAAGGAGCAGGAACTCAAATGGGAGCCGGAATTGCATTATACATCTTATCAATTGTGGTTGGTGTAATGATTATGGCATTGATTTTAGGATTCTGAAAAAAAGCAGATATTAAAAAAGGTAAATTAAATGTCGATCATGGAATTGTTTTAAACCCAAATAAAAAAACATTTTCATTTAAAAAATAGTTATTAAAATAATTAACAGGATTAGATTTTCTAATCCTTTTTATTTTCATTTAAAAATATTCATAAGTTGAATATTTTTAAATTTGTAGTTAAACTATTAATGAACAAACGAGGTAAAAATGGAAATAATAAAATTAAAACCAGCTTATTCAGAAAAGCTGTGAGGTGGGTCAAAATTAAAGGAATTAGGTTTTGATATTCCTAATGGTAAAAAAATCGGAGAAGCATGAACAATTTCAGCTCACGAGAATGGAATGAGTTATTTGAGTGAGGGAAAATTTGCTGGTTTATCATTAAAAGAAGTTTTTGATAATCACCGAGAAAGTTTTGGTAACTATACAGGTATGTATCCAATGTTAACTAAAATAATTACTGCTAATGACTATTTGTCAGTACAAGTTCATCCTGATGATGAATATGCCTTAAAAAAACATAATGAATTAGGTAAACCTGAATCATGATATATTTTAGATTGTCCTGAAAATGCACAATTAATTTATGGACACAATGCAAAGTCTAAAGATGAATTATCAACGATGATTGAAAATGGTCAATGAGATAAACTATTAAAAAATGTTGATATTAAAAAAGGTGACTTCTTATTTGTTGATGCTGGTAAAATTCATGCAATCACACCAGGGGTTACAGTAATTGAATTACAAAGATCTAGTGATGTAACTTATAGACTTTATGATTATGATCGATTAGAAGCTGATGGAAAACCAAGAAGATTGGATTTAGAAGATTCAATCAATTGTACAACTGTTCCAGATAGTGATGATGTGATTGTTAGAAATGCAAATAAAGAAGTTTTTAATTCTGATTTCTTTTCAATTTACATACTTGATGCAACAATTGAAAATACATTTAAAATTTCTGAATCAGCATCATGATTACAATTAAGCGTTGTTGATGGATCGGGAACTATTAATGGAATTGATTTTAAAACTGGAGAATCAGCAATAACAATGAATGGAATTGAAGATATTAAAGTAACTGGAAATTTAAAAGTTTACATTTCTTGAATTAGAAAATAAAGATATAAATTTATAAACCATAAAATCAACCAAGGAGAGAACAATGAAAATAAAATTTAGCAAAGATTTCTTATGAGGAACAGCAATATCTGGTCCACAATCAGAAGGTGCATTAGATAAACCACATGAAAGTATTATGGATTTTTGATATAAACAAAACCCAGAAGATTTTCATAATCAAGTTGGACCAGAAGTAACTTCTAATATGTATTTACAATATCGTGAAGATATCGAAATTATGAAACAGTTGAAACTAAACAGTTATCGAACATCAATTCAGTGAACTAGATTGATTAAAGATTTTGAAACGGGAGAGCCAGATTTAAAAGCAGTTGCTTTTTATCGTGACTATTTTAAAAGAGTTAAAGAATCGGGAATCGTAATCAGTGTTAACTTATTTCACTTTGATATGCCAATTGAATTGCAAAATATTGGAGGTTTTGAAAACCTGCATGTTGTTGATTTATTTGTAAAATATGCCGAAACTGCATTTAAGGAATTTGGAGATTTAGTAGATAACTGAATTACTTTTAACGAACCTGTTGTTCCAATTGAGGGAGGATATCTTTATAAATGATATTATCCAAAAATCGTTGATTTCAAAAGAGGAATTCAAGCAGGATATTATACAATTCTTGCTCATTCAAGAACTGTTAAAACCTTCAAAAAAATGTTTGCTAATGATTCTAATAAGCAAATCAGTATTGTTTTAAATTTAACACCAGCTTATCCAAAAGATAATTCCCCCGAAAATATGGAAGCTGCAAAAATTAGAGATTTAATTTTTAATAAATCATTTTTAGATCCTGTTGTAAAAGGTGAATTTCCCAAAGAATTAATCGCCCTTTTTAAAAGTGAGAATATTTTACCCATTTACACTAAAGAGGAACTAAAAGACATTAAAGAAAATATTATTGATTTTTTAGAAGTTAATTATTATCAACCAAGTCGAATTCAAAGTCGAATAACGCCTTTTGAAGGACAGATTATGCCTGAAAAATGATTCGAAAATTATGAATGAGCCGAAAGACGAATCAATCCGCATAGAGGTTGAGAAATTAATCCAAAAACTTTATATGAAATTGCTAAAGATATTCAACAAAACTATAATAACTTTAAATGATTAGTTACTGAAAATGGTATGGGTGTTGAAAACGAACACTTATTCAAAGATGAAACTGGTCAAGTTCAAGATGATTATCGTATTGATTTTATTAAAGAACATTTATATTGATTAAATAAAGCAATTGAAGAAGGTTCAAGCTGTTTTGGATACCAAATGTGAACTTTTATTGATTGTTGATCATGAGCTAATTCTTATAAAAATAGATATGGACTTGTTGAATTAGATTTAAAAACTCAAAAAAGAATTATTAAAAAATCTGGGTTTTGATTTAAAGAAATGATTGAAAACGGAAAAGAAATTGAAATTGAAGATAATTTAATCAAATAATTGACTAACAACTATAATTTTATAGTTGTTTTCTTTTTATAAAAGAACAGATATTGTATAATTAAGTTGTAATGGAGGCGTTATGGCAAATAATAAAATTCAAGCAAGAAAAGAATCCTTAATATTAAGAGAATTGACTTTAATTTTAAATAGACAAATGGAAGATGAATTATTAAAAGCAATTTCTATTTCAGAAGTTAGACTAACAAACGATAGTGAATTAGCTAAAGTATACTTTTCATTTATTGCTTTTAATGAAGACATCACATTAGATGCAATCGAAGATCAATTAGAATTAAGACACGGTAAAATAAGAAAACTCTTAGCGTCAAAAATTCAAATGAGAGCAGTTCCTGAACTGCAATTCATTTATGATACATCTTTAGATAATGCAAACAGAATCGAAGAGATTCTAAAGAAAGTGAATAAGGGATAAAAATATGAACAAAGATAGAGTATTAGCAGCATTAGTAAACTTTTTAATTTGTGCTACATTAATTGGATTAGTTGTATATGTTATTTTTTGATATAAAGGTGAAAAACCACTTGGTCAAAAATTATTTAATACAGCATGTCCATCAGATAAAAAAGAACAATTAATTTTTGGTATTTTTTCAGTAATTATGTATATTTCATTAATTTTATGAGTTGTAAACATTTACTTCTGATACAAAAATGAAGATTCAATTGCTACAAAATTAACAAATTGAGCTTGTAAATAATTAACTTTAAAAGGTTATCAATAAGACTTAGGTCTTATTTTTTATACTTCAATAGTATAATTAATTAGAATGAGGAACTTAAAATGAAATCAGGAATTATAATAATTGATAAATCACAAGGAATTAGTACAAATCATGTGATTCAAAAGGCAAAAAGAAGTTTAGGAATTAAAAAGGTTGGGCATGCAGGAACTTTAGATCCACTAGCAACTGGAGTTGTTGTTTGCTTAGTTAATAACGGAACTAAAATTAGTGACTATTTATTAAGTTCAGATAAACAATATTTAGTTACAATGAAATTGTTTACGTCAACTGATAGTTACGATAGTGATGGAGAAATAACAGAAACTCAAAATCCATTCGAGATTTCATTAGAAGAAGTTAAAAATGCTATTAAACATTTTGATGGTTTAAATTATGATCAAACACCACCAATTTATTCAGCAATTAAAGTTGGTGGTAAAAAACTATATGAATATGCTTTAAGTGGTCAAGATGTTGATATTAAAAAAAGAAATGTCACTATTAAGAAGTTAGAATTGATTGATTATAATGTTGAAGCAGGAGAAATAACTTTAAAAGCTGATTGTTCAAAAGGAACTTATATTAGAAGTTTAATTGTTGATATTGCTGAGCAATTAAATACAATTGCACATGTTGTAATGTTAAGACGCACTAAATCTGGTCAATTTTCAATTGAGGATGCTACTACTTTAGATAATATTACTGAAGATCACATTATTAATATTCATGATGCATTAGTAATGAATCACTTTCCTTTAGTAACATTAAAAGATGTTACTGATGTTAGTTTTGGTAAACCAATAACTTTATTAGATAATAATGAACCAATTGTTTTTATTCAGAATTCTGATAATCAAGTAATTGCATGTTATGAACATGTTAAGGATAATCATTATAAATGCCGTAGAGGTGGATTAAATAACTAGGAGTAATTATGTTAGAAAAAACTTATTTTGATTTGATGTCAATTAAAGATTTACCAAAAATTAATTTAAAAAGTATAGTTACAATCGGTGTGTTTGACGGAATGCATCAAACACACCAAAAGATGATTAAAAACTTAAATGAATTAGCTAAACAAAATAATGCAGTTTCAATTGTTATTGCATTAGAAAGTAAAGTAAGCGATTTCTTTTCTAATGTTCATTCAAATATTTCAGAAGTTAAAGATAGATATCAAGCTTTAATAGATAGAGAAATTGAACCAACTTATTGAATATCAGTTCAAGTTGATCAAGATTTAATTTCGATGAGTGCTGGTAACTTTGTTGAACTTTTAAAAACAAAATTAAATACAATTGGAATCGTTGAAGGAACTGATTTTAAATTTGGTCATAAAGCTCAGGGTAATATTGAAACGCTGAAAAAAGTTTTTGGTCAAGAAAATGTTTATATTGAAGAAAGAGTTGATGATGTATCAACATCAAATATCAAAAATTTATTAAAGACAAAATATATTAATACAGGTATTGAAAATTTAGGAACAAAATTTAAGGTTAAATTGGAAAACCAAAAAATAATTTTTCCTTCAATTGAACTATTGGATGGGAACTATTTAGTAGTTAATCCAAAAGGCTTAAAAGAAGAGGTTAAATTCTTGAATAACGAACTAATAATCAGCTTAGATATAAATGTTAATGAATTAGAAATTGTTAGATATCTAGGTGTAAATTCATAATATATATGATAATATTAAATAGGTGATTGTTTACCAGAGTTTTTATCCATCCCAGATACTTCTCTGATAAAACACTGAAAATCAAAACAAAGGGAGGAATCTATCATGGTTTCAAAAGAAAGAAAATTAGAATTAATTAAAGAATTTGGTGGATCAGAAAAAAACACTGGTTTAGCAGAAGTACAAATTGCTATCTTAACTGAAGATATCAAAAACATGACTGCTCACTTACAAATTCACAAAAAAGATGTTCCAACAAGAAGAACATTATTGAAAAAAGTTGCTCAAAGACGTCACTTTACTGAATACTTAGCTAAAAATGATGTTGTTAGATATAAAGCAATTATTGAAAAATTAGGGTTAAGAAAATAATCTAAAATTTTTGAAAAATTATTGACACTCTTAGCGAATTATATTATTATTTAAGAGTGTTAAACATGCAGGTGTAGTTTAATGGTAGAACTTCAGCCTTCCAAGCTGACTGTGAGGGTTCGATTCCCTTCACCTGCTCCATTAAGAAATTGTAAATAGACTTAGGTCTATTTTTTTTATCTCAATGTTAGTAGTATAATTAAAAATAATTAATGATATATAAAATGATAAAGGAGGAATCATGGCTGAATTTAAAGAAAACAATTATTGAGACCGAATGAGACATTTTTCAACAAGTAGAACCAACTTTTGAATCAGTTTATTATTTCAATTAATAGCAACTATTATTCCTTTTATATTATTGTGAATTTTTATTGGTGCTGATTATAAAATATATGATTTTTCCTTATATGGTAAGTTGCCAAATCCGTATGATGGTTATGTGGCATTAATTTTAATCGGATATGTATTGTGAAGTTTATTAATAACAACAATTACCTTCTTTTTAAAATGACAAAAAGCAGATGGTTTTACTTTTACTGTAGCATTAGTCTTTGTTGGCTTTAGCGTTATTATGAATGGAAGTTGAATTAATGATTTAGCGGGTTTAAATCAAGGTATGAAAATATTCATTCGATTCTTAATTGCAATCGCGTGTGGTTTTATTGGAATCTTTATCGGAGTTATTATTACAACTTACGCTCGAAACTTTAATTATAAAATTGAAGAAGATGATCAAAAAATACTTATTGCATATCGTAATGGTGAAGAAATCCCATCAAGAAAACAACTTCAGATTAAAAGAGCTGAAAAAGCACATGAAAAACGTTTAAAAGAACAAGAAGAACTTGAAGAATTTAAAAAAGAATTAGATTTAAAATTAATTGAAGCTTTCAATGAGAAAGAAAAAGAAAAACAAGATTTTCGTAAATCTAAATTAGATGCTAAAGAGCAAAAACAAAGAAATAGAGACAAGAAAAGAAAAGGTGATTAATATGGTACTTGAGAAAATTTTTGACTTAACAAAAGAAGACGGTGTAAATAAAGAAATTAGTGACACTATTTTAAAAGAAATTATGAAAAACAGAAATTATTCAATTTCTGTTTCTGAATTAGCTGAACTTGCAAATCTTAGTCAACCAACAATTACAAGATTTGTCCAAAACAATTTTAATTTAAAAAGTTATAAAAACTTTACAAAGCAATTAAATGAAGAAGTTTTGACTTATTTTGAACATAAAAATGAAATTAACGATATTAAGAACAATTCAGACTTATTAATTAAAGATGTTATTAAAACACTTGATGAAATAGATTCAGAAGTTTTAGTTAAAGCAGCTAAAATGATTGCTGGAGCTGAAAAAATTAACGTCACAGGAATTGCGGGTAATTCTGCAATGAAATTAGACATTGAGCACAAATTAGCCCAAGTTGGTAAAATTGTGATGTCAGGAAGAGATTGACACCAAGAAATGATGAACTTAAATAGCATGAATGAAAAGGATCTATTAATTATCATTTCTTATTCAGGTGATAAATACGAAATGAACCGTATTGCTGAAAAAGCAAAAACAAGAGGAATTAAAATTATTTCTTTTACAGGTAACTTCGATTCAAATTTAAGAGATAAATCAGATGTTGTCTTGTTAGCAAACTCATCAGATCCTAAATATCGAACATATACAACAACTGCACGTGTATGTATGATGGCATTATGACAAATTCTTTTTAGAGAAATGATTAAGTACATTAAGATCGATATTGATGCTATTGAAGAATGAAAATGAACAATGTTATAATTTCCAATTTTTCCAATATATTTAAAAATTACTAAAAATATTCACAAAATGAATATTTTTTTAATATAATTAAATTAGGAGGATGAAAAAGTGAAAGATATTTTGAAAAAAGAATACGTCTATTTAGATGTAGATGTACAAAATCAAGATCAAGCTTTTGATTTTATTGCTAAAAAAGCAGTTGAATTAGGGCTAGTTACAAGTGCTTCTGCTTTGGTTAAGGGTTATAAAAATCGTGAAGCCGAAGGAACTACTGGATTCGAAGATGGATTTGCTATTCCACACGCAAGAATCAAAGAAGTTAAAGAAGCTGCTGTATTTGTATTAAGATTCAAAAATGAAATTGACTGAAAATCAATGGATGAAAAACCAACTAAAGTTGCAATTGCATTGTTAATTCCTGATGGACCGAACGGTGAACAACACTTAGCTATTTTAAGTGACATCGCGATGAAATTAATGGATGAAAACTTTAAAACAGAAATGAAAAAAGCTAAAACTACTGATGCAGTAATTAAAGCAATGACTTCAACTAAAAAAGAAGAAGTTAAAAATGTATCAGTAAATGATAAAGCTAAAAAAGTAGTTGCAATTACTTCATGTATTACAGGAATTGCTCATACTTATATGGCTGAAGAAAAATTATTATTAGCTGGAAAAGAAATGGGAATCAATGTTAGAGTTGAAACTCAAGGATCAAAGGGTGTTGGTACAAAATTAACTAGTGATGAAATTAATGAAGCAGATGTTGTTATTATTGCAGCTGACTTAGCTGTTGATATGTCAAGATTTGCTGGTAAGAAAATTTATTCATTAAAAGTTGCAAAAGCTATGAAAGATCCAATTGGAACAATCAAATCAGCTTTTGAACAAGGTACAACTCTTGTTGTAAAAGGAGAAGGATTTAATTCTTCAAAAAATAATAAATCTGCAACTGAACGTCAAACAGTTATGCAACACGTTATGGCCGGTATTTCATACATGATTCCAGTTATTGTACTTGGAGGAATCTGTTTAGCATTCTCAATCGGGATTGCCAAAGCAATTTGAGGACCTAGTGCTGGAACTTCGGGACCAGCAATTCTTGACCCTGGAACTGGATTACCAACTGGAGAATTTCAATATCCATGAAACCCATTAGCAGTAATGGATAAAATTGGGGGGGCAGCTTTTGCTATGATGATCCCAATTTTAGCAGGATTCATCGCTAACTCAATTTCAGGTAGAGCAGCCATAGCACCAGCAATGGTAGCTGCTTTCATCGGAAATAACGCTGGAAACTTTATGCCATTAGGAGACATGGGAGTTGTTGAAACTCCTGCTGGATTCTTGGGAGCAATCGCAGCCGGGCTTGCTGCTGGTTATATTGTTAAATGAATTAACACATGATCAGTGCCACGATCATTACAAGCTGCTATGCCAATCTTCTTTATTCCAATCGTTGTTGGATTAGGGTTAGGATTATTATTCATTTATGTAATTGGGGGACCAATTGGATTCGTTATGGATCAAATATCAATAGGATTTAAAAGTATTTATGAAAACAATGCCGAAGTTGGAGTTGGTGTTGGATTAGCTGTAGGTATAGCACTTGGTGCTATGGCTGGATTTGATATGGGTGGACCAATCAACAAAATCGCCTTTGTTACAGGTTCAGCATTAGTAACTGCACAAGTTTATGAACCAATGGGAGCAATTGGAGCTGCAATTCCAGTTGCACCATTATCAATGGGACTTTCAACAATTTTATTCCCAAAATTCTTCAACAAAGATGAAAAAGGAATGGGAATTGCTGCATTAATTATGGGAACAATTGGTATTTCTGAAGGTGCCATTCCATTTGCAATTAGAGATCCAAAACGTGCTGTATTATCTAACGTAGTTGGATCAGCTGTTGCTGGAGGAATTGCTGGAGCACTTGGAGTACAAAACTTCGCTGCTCACGGTGGACCAATCGTTGCTATTTTAGGAGCTGTTCCTTATGGAACTCAAACTTTATACTTCTTCTTAGCTGTGGCTGTTGGAGTTGCTGTGACAACTTCAATGTATGGTCTATGAATGATTAAAGATGCTGGAGTTGTTGGATCAGTTAAAGCTACTCATATTGCTTTATTAACAAAATTAGCAAATGAAAAACGCGATGCAATTGGTAATGTTAAAGAAGAAATGTTAGCAATTAAAAATGAAAATAGAATTGCAATTAAAGAAGCAAAATTAGCAGAAAAAGATGTTGAAAAAACAAAAGCAGCTGCTAAAGCTAAAATGGATGCTAAAAAAGCAGAAATTATGAAAATTAAAGAAATTTATAAAGCAAATGTTGCGAAAGCAAAATCTGCTTATAAAGTTGAGGTTATTAAAGAAAAAGAATTTGTTAACTCAAGAAAAGTTGAAATTAAAACATTTAATACAACAATTAAAACAAACAGAAAAGAAGAACTAGAAATTTTATCTAGTGCTACATCTAAAGCAAAAGAAATTTCAAATAAAGCTGATAAAAAATCTTCATTAGAAAGTATTCGTGAAGAAAAAATATCAACAAAAGAAAAATTCCAAAAACAATTAGATAATAAACAAATTACTTTAAGAAAATCATTTGTCGATAGTTATTCAAAATTAGCTAACGCTTAATAATTAAAAATTTCAAACAGACTTTTAAAGTCTGTTTTTATTTTGTTTTGTATTCTTTATGAGATACTTATATAAATAAAAACAAATATTTAATGATCATTTTCATGTCATTTTATTATTATTTTTTATAAATAAAAAATACTCTCAAAATGAGAATGTTATGTTATTATATAAAAAGTAGGAGATAATTAGAATGAAAGAAAATAAAAAAACAGATCTAAGTTTTTGAAATAAATTAAATAACTTATCTAAAAAAACTAGGATTATATCAGCTGCTGTTTTAATGTCTGTCCCAATGGCACTTGGTGCAGGTTTATTAATTCCGGGAATGGGAATTGAATCACTAAGATTTATTGGAACAGTTAAGAAAGTAATTGAAAAAGAAATTCCGGAAGGTAAATATGTAATTGATACAGACGTACTAGGCGGAGCTTCTAAAATGATTGTTCGTAATTCTTTAAAATCAAGCTACTTAGCAGATGCTAGAAGTGCTACTAATTTTTATACAGAAGAAGGTAGTGAAGAAAATTTAGCTAAATACGAAGAATATACAAATACATGATTTGAAAATAGATGAGGTGATATTATTGATCAAGGTCAAGATATTGATCTTTATGATGTATCGATGGATTTAATTGAATTTGATGAGTCATTCGCTCAAGAATTCCATGAATTTGGTTATGTTAACCCAGGAATTACATGAATTTTCCAACCCAAAACTTTACAAAGATTATTTGATGTTAACTTAACAAAAACTGATTGATATCAAACTGTGGTTGAAAAACAAACAATTTTAGATCAAGACACTTATGATGGAATGGTTGAATACACAGGACCAAGTGTTGGTGGAATTACAGTTCATCATTCAGCGGGAGCTTATTTATTAAACAATAAAGTTTGATTTTTAAATGTACAGAGAGAAAATATTAGATTTTTATTAAGTACAGCCCCATTTTTGTTTACAGATAAAACTTTAACACCAGATGACATTCCAGCGGAAACAAAACCTGAAGATTTACGTGCTCCAGACTTTGTTAAAGGAATTAGAATGACTCAAACTGCTGTGTCATTACTATTTATTATTGGACCAGTTATACTAGCAATCGGTGGATTCTACATCTACAAAACTAAAAAGGAGGAAAACTAATATGAAGATACTTTTAAGTTTATTAGGTGTTGTTGCTTTAGGGACAACAACTGCTGTAACTGTTGTTGCTGCTATGCCAAATCGCTTTACAGCTGATGCTGATAAAATGGTCGGTATGGGAATTGATAAATCTAATGCTGTAGAGCAAGAAGATTTAGTAAATGATTTAGGATTCACAAATTTTTATACAATTGGAGATTCTTTAAGTGATAGAGGAGGTCTTTCATCATTAGTTGGTGGAGCTTTAACTACAGCTGTTAAAGAATTATCTGGTTTTGTTGGCGATAATGTAGAAACTATTAAGCCTATTTTAGTAAATATTATAAGTGAGATTCTAGGTGGTGAACCAATAAATCAAGTATTGGCGCAAATAGCTGCACAAACTATACTTGGATATTTAAATGATGTTGATACAGAAAAAACTAAGGTAGAGTTTAAACTAGATTTTACAGATGGTAAAGGAAATATTGAGAATTCATTTACTAACGGTAAACCCGCAGCTGTATTATTAGCTGAAAGACTTGGTTTTGCTGTGGAAGATTCTACTGGTGAAACGAAAGAAGGTCAAAGAACTTTTAATAGTGCTGTAAACACAAACGTTGGAAACTTGATTAATGTTAAAACTGAAGAAGTTGGTAATAACTATGCAATTGGTGGAGCAACCGCTGCTAATATTCATGGAATAATGGGATTAGTACTAAATCCAGTACGTATTCACGATCAAGCAAGAGCTTTAATCAAAGATCACAAAACTAAACCAACAGATTTAGTTTTCTTAGAAATTGGTGGAAACGATTTATTTAGTATGATGTCTTTATATGAATCAGGAAAAGAAGATCAAATTGAAGAAGCGATGAATGAAGCTATTAAAAATATTAAGACAGCTTTACTTATACTATTAAATAATGGTGTTTCTAATATTATTGTTGGAAATGCACCAGATATTAGTATGATACCTAGCTATTTTGAAGATCCAAAAGCGCATGAATTAAGTCAAGAATTCAATCGTAGATTCGTAGAAATGTTTGATGAAGTTAACGAAAACTATGGTGGAACAATGAGAACTTATGATATGGAAAATAACTTTAGAGAAATTAGAGATCAATTTATACAACTTCATGGCGAAGATAAAGTTAATGTATCGGATGCCAGTGTATCTTTAGGTGGTGGAGATTCTACATTAGACATGATACAGTTTTTAACAACCGAAGAAGGAATTGAAATCAAAATTAATGTTGGAAATCCTAGAAAAGACAATCTGGAAAAAGGTAAAGAATACTTATTCTGAGATACAATTCACCCAAGTGCATGAGTTCATGAACAAGTATCATTAGAATTAATTGATATTGCTACAGAAATGTCAGAAAGTATAAATAAATAATTATTTTTAAATATAAAAAGGAACTATTGTTCCTTTTTTGTTTTCTTATTAGATTTCATATAAATAATTGTTAAGCAAATTAATGATATTAATAAAAATCCGGTTGTAATACCAAAACATAAACTAGCACTAGAAAAGATAAATCCACCAATTGTGATAAATATTACACCTAATGTTAATAATATAAGACTTAATGTAAATAAGCTTAAATATAAACGATTAAATTGCTTATTTTTAATCGATGTATACAAATGAAATACAAAAGTGATTACACCAACAATCAAAGTTATCACAACTATTCATAAAAGAGGATTGATAATATTTTTAAAATATAAAACTCCTTCAACAAAATTATGGTTTTCTGGTTTAAGCATGATTACCTCCAATCAATTTATTATATTTATCTTGTGCGATTTCTAAGTAGATATTTTCATTTGTTAATTGATACATGTAACTTGCTCAATAACTTCATAAATAGTTTTGATACTTAATCAAATCATAAAGTTTAGCAGTTTCAAATTCATCTAAATTTAATAAACTTAAAAATTTATCTCACTTATGCATTGACAACGATTCGCTCATAAAGCTAGCATAATCAAATAAATAATGATTTTTCATTGTAAATTCAAAATCGATTAAAACTCAACATTTATCTGTTTTTAAAAAGTTACCTTGTACTAAATCATTATGTGAAACAACGATTTTAGCATTAGTATAGTAACTATTTATAATTGACTCAATTTCTTGATCGAATTGAGAAATATCAAATAATGGAGCATCGATTTTAGTTTTAAATTTATCTAAAATTTTTTTTGGATCAAATAACTTAATATCTAAATCTAATTGGTGAAATTGATCGATAATTTTTTTGACAACCTTCATTTTATTTTTACAAATGAAAACATCATGAAAAGTCTTGGCATTAGGAATGTATTTTGTTCTAGAAACAAAATGGTTGTCATTATCAAATTCATATCAAGTTGGTGTATAAAATAAAGTTTGGTTTAGTTTATTGATTTGTTCATAAAACTTAATTTCATTATTTCGATCTAAAAAATAATCAACTGTTTGATTTGATTTTTTATATAAATAACCATTCTCTAATCATAAAAAATTAGTTAGTCCATTAAATCCTTTATTTTCCATAAATAAACCTCTAAAATATATCTATATAGATTTTACACCAATATGTATTTGAGGAGAGATGATGAACAAACAAACTTTATGAATTGCCACAGCAAATGTTAAAAAAGCTGAAGAGTTTAAATTATTATTTCCTGAATTTGAAGTTAAAACCATTTTAGATTTACCTAACTATATTGATACTGAAGAAAATGGTTTAACTTTTGAAGAAAACTCATTATTAAAAGCAAAGGATTTAGCAAAATTCGTTAAAGGAATTGCCATTGGAGATGATAGTGGAATTTGTGTTGATGCTTTAGATGGATTTCCAGGAATTTATTCTAAGCGTTGAGCTTATCCAACAACTAATTGAGATGAAATTTGTCAAAAATTAGTTTCTAAAATTGATGAGTCAGCAACTCCAAATAATCGTCAAGCACAAATGGTCACAACAATTGGATTTTATGATGCGATTAATGATTTTGAAAAAACATTTTATATTGCAGTAGAGGGATCAGTATCTAAAATTGCTAAACCGACAAATGACGCTTTTGGTTATGATGGAGTTTTTGCACCAGGAGTAAGTTCAAAAACTTATTCAGAAATGACTAAAGCTGAGAAATTTGAAACATCATCAAGAAATTTGGCAGTTCAACAATTTAAAAAATTTTATAAAGAATATCGAGGACAAGAACATGAGTAGAAGATTAAATATTGTTTTATACCAAACTGAAATTGCACAAAACGTTGGTGCGATTATGAGAACATGTGTGGCGATGAATGCTAAATTACATATTATTGAACCACTAGGTTTTCCTTTTGATGATCGTCATTTATCACGACCAAGTGCAAACGAACATAAGTTTGTTGATATGGTGAGATATGATGATTGAGCACACTTTGAAGAATTAAACCCTAATGTCAAATTATTTTGCTTATCACGTTATGGAAAAGGACCAATTTCTAATTATGACTTTACTCAAGAACATGGTGATGTTTTTGTTATGTTTGGAAAAGAATCAACAGGAATTCCTAAAAAAATTTTACAAGATAATTTTGAAACAACATTTAGAATTCCAATGGTTGCTGATGCTCGTTCAATTAATATTTCAAATACAGTTGGAATCGCTGGATATGAAATATTACGTCAATGAGATTATTTAGATCTTTCTCAAGTTGAAGTTCAAAGAGGTGAAAACTACATCACTGATCATCAATGAACGATGGAGGATAACTAAAATGTTTGGTAAGCAATTACCATATGTAATGACAGATTTGGACGGAACTATTTCAAATCATGATTTATCCATTAATCCCGATACAATTAAATCAATTAAAAAATATCAAAAAGCAAGTGGTTACAAACTTGCTTTTTGTACTGGTAGACTTGATGTGTGTAATTTAAAAATTGCTGATGATTTAAATGTTCAACTACCAATCATTTCATGTAATGGAACAGTGATTACTGATTTAAAAACCAAAGAAGTTTTATATGCTGATTATTTAAATTACGATAAATTATTAATCATCTTAGAAAAAGCAGTTGAAATCGGTTTAGATATTTTATTTTATGAACCAGGAAGAATGGGTGGTAACCAAGATAATCCTCGTGTTATCATGTGAATTGATTTTTTAAAAACTATTAAAAAAGAAAAACATAAATTCGAGATAATTACATATAAAGATAGTGCAGAATTGTTAAAATCATATCAGAGAAAAGAATTCTCTCCTGTGCAAATTGTTTTTTACTTCAGTGAAGCAAAACAACACTTAATTTCTAAGTTAAAAGAACTATGTGATTTGTATGCTGATGACTTTGTGTTAGCTCAATCATTAACGACAATGTTTAACTTAACTAACAAAGGTGCTAATAAGCTTAATGGATTAAAGAAATGATCTGAAATTGTCAATACTGATTATCGTGAAGTAATTACATTTGGAGATAATGGTAACGATATCCAAATGATTCAAGGAGTTAATAAAGGTTATGCAGTTGGAAATGCCATTGATGAATTAAAAGATGTGGCTTATGAAGTAATTGAACCAATTGAGGCAAATGGAGTTGGTAAACAACTAGAAAGGATATTAGGTAAGTAATATGAAAAGAATCGCACTTTTTGGTGGTAGTTTTGATCCAGTTCATACCGATCATGTTAATATCGCTAAAGCATGTCATGATAAATTAGGCTTTGATGAAGTGTGATTCATTCCCACTTATTTAAATCCCTTTAAGAAAAAACAAAACTCATCGATTAAAGATCGTTTGAGTATGTTAAGAATTATTGAAAAAGAAAATAGTTTTATTCGTATCAACGAATATGAAATTAGAAATAATCGCCCCACTTATACTTATGAAACATTAAGTTATATTGTGAAAGAATATCCTGAAATTGAGTTTTCCTTTATTATGGGATCAGATCAATTAGACTCATTTGAAAAATGAGATCACTTTGATGAATTAATTAAATTAATTCCATTCAAAGTTTTTAAACGTAGTGATCAAGTTAACTTAGAAGTTTTTAAAAAATATAATCTTGAAGTATTTGATTTTGATAACAACTTCTTATCATCAACTGATATTCGTAATTTGAAAAACTTAGATAAACAAATTCCAGCAATTAATAAGTATGTAAACTGAAACTTATTATACTTATCAGATCGTGTTGAAGCCCATATGGATCAACAAAGATACCAACATTGTTTAAATGTGGGTAAAATGGCTAAAAAACTGGCTGCAATTCATGGAGAAGATGAAGAACGTGCTTTGATTGCAGGAACTCTACACGATATTACTAAACGTTGAGATAAATCAAAACATGAGTGATATTTAAAACGTTATATGCCATCAGTAATGTCTGAACCATATCCAGTATGACATTCATTTACTGGATATTTACATTTACAAAAAGACTGACTAATTAAGGATCAAGAAATCTTAAATGCAGTTTTTAACCATACAGTGGGTTCTCCAGATATGTCACGTTTAGATATGATTGTCTTTTGTGCTGATAAAATATCAGTTGAACGTGATTATGAAAACGTTGATTACTATCGAGACTTAGTAATTAAAGACTTAGAACAAGGGTTTAAAGAATTATTAAAATTACAATTTGAAGTTGCTGTAAAAACACATGGTGAAAATCAAATTGGAGATATGTTAAAAAATACATTATATGCATGAGTATATCAAGAAGGAGCAGAATAAAATGAAAATATTAATTGGAGCAATGCAAGAAGAATTACATCAAATTGTTGATGATTTAAAAATGGTTAAAGTGGAAAATTCATTAGTAAATGAATTTAAAACAAATGACGGAGAAGTTGTTTTAGCTTGAATCGGAATCGGAATTGCTAATGCTAGTGCTGGGTTAAGTTACTTATTAACTAAATATCAAAATAAAGTTGAATACGTAATTAACTTAGGAACAGCTGGTTGTTTATACAACGATTTACACCAATCTGATTTAGTGATTGTTAATAAAGCAACTTACTCAATGGCTGATTCAACAGGAATGGGATATGTGTATGGACAATTACCAAGTATGCCCGCTCATTATGAATCAAACCCTGAATTAATGGCTAAAATTAAAACTGCAGTTGGATCTAGAAAACATATTATTGGAAATACAGCAACAAGTGATACATTTTTTGAATCACATGATAAAGTAAAAACTTTTATTGATAAAATTCCTTTTGATGTACAGATTGCAGAAATGGAATGTGCTGGATTTGCGCAAACTGCTGCTAAATTCAATGTTCCATTTGCAGCATTAAAAATCGTTAGTGATATTGTTGGTGGAGATGAAACAAACGAATTACAATTTGATCAATTCTTACCAGTGGCTGCTAATGTTTTAAGTGAAGTTGCTAGAGAAATAATAAAAAGATAGATTAAAGAGGTAAATATGGCTAAGTATGGTAATGAAAAAGAAATATGGCTTTTAGGAAATGGATTTGAGATAAATTTTAATAACGAACTTAAAAATTTTAATGAAAAATATTTTGAATGATATGAAAGATTTTTTTTATTAAAAGTTTCAAATTTCATTCATCAAATTCAATATCAACCATTCGAAACTTTAAAATACGCAAAAGAACTGAATAGAATATTTAACAGGATTTCTGATAAAGATGAAATACATAAAATTTGCTCAAATATAAATGATTTTTTTAAACAAAAAATGCAAGAATCAGCTACAAGAATTGAAGATATTTTTATGGAAATAAGTTATGAATTTGATAAGGATGTTGATCCCGAAATCAGCATTATTATTTCTGAAATTTTGAAGTTATCTTTTTCCATTTTTCTATTAGAACAAAAAAAGGAGTGGGAGTACAATTCTGATTTATTTGCAGAAATAATCCCTCCATCAATTATATTTACAACAAATTATTTTAGAGATCAGTATGTTTCTTTTTTAAAAAAATGAGAAGAAATGTTTAATCCTAAAATAGAAAATTATAGTCCGTTTTCAATTCACAATAGCAAAGAATTCATAACTAAAATAGAAAATTTGCATGGAACAATTTATTTTGATTCAAACAATTATCTAAAAAACGATATTAAAATTAATTTAAATGATAAAGATATTGCTTTTTATGCACGAAAATTTAATAATAAAGAAACTATGAAAATATTTGGTGTTAGTTTTTTAAATGATAAATTATTAATGGAAGAGATTGCGGATTCTTTAGATTTAAAAAATATTGTTTTTTATTATTTAGATATTGAGTCTAGAGAACAATACCGAAAAATTATAATTGATAAATTTAAAATAAGATGAAATTTTATAATGCCCGAAAAAGAAGATGCGATGATTTTTATACACAAAAACTCAGATAAAGAAAAATATATATATTTTAAACCTGTAGAAGAATTTGATATCTATGGATGCTTTAATAGGAATTCTAATTTAAGATTATGATAAAAAAAATAACCACCGATTTAATATCTAAAATTTCTGATTTTAACAAAACTATGTATGAATCAAAAATTAACGATCAAAAATACCATAACAATCTTTTACAAAACTTTTGAGATTCTAAAAAGCAACAGAATACTTTAGAAATAACAAATTTCAATTATCAAGAACAACTAACAAGTCTTACAAGTTCGCCATTTCATAACACCATTAGTTATTATGCTAATTTTGCAACTAAAGAACAAACTGAGTTATTTAAAATTACTTTAACAAGTATTAATCAAAGAATTAAAGATATTGTTTATAACGGATTAAATATCATCAATATGGCGCAAAATAACGTTATGGCAGATGATTTATTAGAAAACTATATCAATGACCTACAATTAGAGTATTTAACTCACTATTGAGAAATAATTACTAATAAATTAGGATCTAATATCATATCTCCACTTTTAGAAAATTCGTTAAGTAACTTAAGTGAATTTAAAGAATACTTAGATAAAAAAAATAATCTAATTATTAAAACTGAATTAGAAATAATTCATCGACAACTTAATAAGTACATTTATGTTTTATTAAAAAAACTTTATGCTAAATTTAAATTAAAACCAATTGATCAACAATTTACAAATAATAAAAAATTTCATGATTTCGAAGATATTGATTTAAATTTCAATAATAATATTAATGAAATTGAAGCATACAAAATTTTGAAATTAAATTTTGATGCTTCAATTACAGATATTAAAAGTTCATATCGTCATTTAGCTAAAATTTATCATCCAGATAATCAAAAAACAGGTGATGAATTAATAATGCAAAGAATATTGGCAGCTTATAATTTATTAAAAATCAAATAATTTTTATTTGAAGAAAGAATTTTATATGGAATTAATTACATTTACAAAAATTTGTTTTGGTTTTGCTTTCTTTTTTGAAGGTTTATTAATTTTTCTTTTAATTAAATATAATAGAAAGAAATTTATTAAAAATTATTTCTTTAGAAAGTTTAAATATTTTTTAAAGACCAAAAAAATAACTTCGAAAGAAGTTGAAATAAGCGAATTTGGAGTACTTCTGTTATCAACTTTTTCTGATGCAAATTTTAAAAAAATTTCAATTAGAAATAGAGTTATCGTTATTTCTGTGTTTTTTATTGCTATAACAGTTTCACTTATTCCGTTAATAATTGTTTATGCTCTTACTTCCTTTTTGGTATTAATACCAGTATTAACTTTTTGTTTTACTATTGGCTTTAATATATTTAAAGCAAGACACGATTTAAAATTTTTAGATAAATTATTTATTTGAGATTCGAAAAGATTATTTAATAATTCTTATACTCTTTTTAAAATAAAAAATATTTCTGAAAAAGAAATTTTACTCAATGAAAAAGTAAGTATTTTGGAAAAAATTAGTAAAATTGATAAAAGTACAAATGAATATGACTATTTAAATATAAGAGTTAATTCAATTGAAAAATTAATAGCTGATTTTGATGAAAATTATATAATTTATATTTTTTTAGAATCTTGTATAAAATTTAAGAAAAAGAACAATATATTGCATAATATCGATGAATTTTTAAATTGCAATAATAAAGAAGAAGTATTGAGTTTAATGAAAAAAACAAACAATAATTTATTAAAAGAAAGTGAGAATAAATAATGAAACAGTATTTAGATATTTTAACTGATGTATTAAATAATGGAGAAGTAAGAGAAGATCGTACTAATACAGGAACAATTTCTAAGTTCGGAGTTCAAAGTAGATATGATTTACGTGAAGGTTTCCCGTTAGTTACTACTAAAAAAGTTTTTACTAAAGGAATTATTCATGAAATCTTATGGTTTATTGCTGGAGATACTAACATTAAGTATCTTGTAGATAATGGAGTTAACATTTGAAACGAATGACCATATGAAGAATATAAAAAAGCTTCAACTTATCAAGGAGAAACTTTAGAAGAATTTATTGAAAAAGTAAGAACTGATGATTCCTTTGCAAAAGTATATGCAAATCTAGGACCGGTTTATGGAAAACAATGAAGAAACTTTAATGGAGTTGATCAATTTAAAAAAGTTATCAAACAAATTAAAGCAAATCCATTTTCAAGAAGACATATTGTCAGTGCTTGAAATCCAAGTGAAGTTGATAATATGCTATTACCTCCATGTCACTCACTATATCAATTTTATGTAACACCAAATGAAGAAATTGATTTACAGTTATATCAAAGAAGTGGAGATTTATTTTTAGGAATCCCTTTTAATATAGCTAGTTATGCACTTTTATTAGAGTTGGTAGCTCAAGAATGTGGTTTAACTCCAAGATACTTCATTCATACAATTGGAGATGCACATATTTACTCAAATCACATTGAACAAGTTAATTTACAATTAAGTCGTGAACCTAAACCACTACCGAAATTAAAAATTACTCCTAATAAAAGTATTTTTGATATTACTTTTGAGGATATTGAAATAATTGGTTATGAATCACACCCAAGAATTAAAGGAGAAGTCGCTGTATAGCGGCTTTTTTATTGTTTAAACTGGTAAAAATGTTGAGGAAACAAGGAATATCTTAAATAAAGAAATTAGTGAAACAAAATAATATTTCATAAGTCAGGATGTAATTTTGGATAATGTTAAAAAACATATCTAAGCAAATGTAAAGTTAAAGTAGTTCTTGGTGAAATTTATTCTATATTGTTGATGAAACTCAATCAATTATTCTGGACAAAAACAATTGACTAAAAGTAAGAGTAACAAAATGTAAAAATAAGCATTTAATTAAACTTATAACAATAGTAAAAATCCTTATTCTGAAAACTTTAGTATTAAAAAAAAATATAAAATTGGGAAAAAGACTCATGATCAAAAAATCGAAATATCATATTTTGAATCAAAAAATTAAAAATCGAATTGATCGTTTTTTTAAT
The DNA here is from genome assembly GCF_000702725.1 of Mesoplasma photuris ATCC 49581. Lineage (GTDB taxonomy): Bacteria > Bacillota_I > Bacilli_A > Mycoplasmatales > Mycoplasmataceae > Tullyiplasma > Tullyiplasma photuris. The sequence goes on from NZ_JNJI01000005.1 coordinate 75,157, forward strand.
GTAATATTAAATTATAAGAATAGTTTCACAACTAAATAATATTTAAAAATTATTTTCAAGGAGATCAGCATGAAAAAATCAGCATATAGTTTTTTAATAAATAATAAAGATAATAATGAATTACTAACTTACATTAATTCTTTAATAAATGATAATTTAGAATTAAATATCGAAGATATTGCTAAAAAAAGTTATATGTCAAAGTCGGGAGTTACCCGCTTTTTTAAAGATTACGGTTTTGAAGGATTTAAAGAATTTAAATACTTATTAATAAATGAAACAAAACAAAATAAAACTTCAAACGAAACACTTTTATCTGAATTTGATAGAGAAGTTATGTTGAATCCGATTGAACTAACAGCAATGATAAATGATGATAGTGTTTTTGAAGAAGCGTATAATTTATTAATTAATGCACAAAATAATTTTATTGTGGGAATTGGTGGAAACCATTCTGTATGTTATGAAACAAAAACTAGATTAGAACGTTTTGGTTTTAAAGCTGAACATAACTTTGATCAACACGGAATGTTTATTTCTATTGCTAATGCAAAAGAAAATGATCTTGTATGAGCTTTTTCATATACTGGAGAAAGCCCAGAAGTATTAAAGTTAGTTAAAAAAGCTAAAGATAGAGGATGTAAAATCATTTCAATTACTAGAAATGATGAAAGTACATTAACTAAAATGTCTGATTTAATTTTTAAATTAGATAATTCAGAAAACTTAGTTAGAATATTATCTTTAAAATCTAGAACAGCAATGACATATATAATTTATAAAATGTCTTGATTTATTTATAGAAAAAACCCAGAAAAATACGAACAATTACTTCTAAATAATGTTTATTAATAATTTGACATTTTTCTAAAATGTGAAACTAGTTTCATAATCACACTTTTACATGAAATATTTTTTTAGTACCTTAAAATTATATTGTAAAAGGAGGTTGCTAAAATGGCTAAACCAAACAAAGTTGCTCAAGACTTGTTAGACATTATTAAATCAGAAAATATTGTTTCATTTACTAACTGTATGACACGTTTACGAGTAAAAGCTAAACCTAATTTTGATGCAGATCAACTAAAACAAGTTGATGGCGTATTAGGTTTAGTTATTTCAGGAGATGAATATCAAATTATCTTAGGACCAGGATTTGTAAATAAAGTTGCTACTGAATTTGCAAAAATTGTTGATATTCAACCTCAAGCAGAAGTAAACGAAATGCTTGATAAAGAATATTCAGTAGCTTCAGCTGCTGAATTAGCAAAATTAGAAAAAACTAAAAGAAAAAGTGGTGGAGGAAAATCAAAAGAATTCCTAGCTAAAATATCTAAAGTATTTACACCATTAATACCAGCCTTCATTGGAGCTGGTTTATTATCAGGAATTTCAGGTATTTTAACAGCGACAATTGATGCTAGTCCTGAATTGGCATCTTGAATTTCTGTATTAACTGTGATGCTATCAATATTAACGAACGTATTTATTGTAGCAGTTGGTTGAAGAATGGCTGAAGAATGAGGAGCTAATCCAGGATTAGCTGCTTTAGTTGCAGCAATTTACACACCATTTGCAGGGGCTGCTATTTCAGGCATTTTCTCACCAATGATGGTTGACGGACATCAAAGTTATAATTTTTTAGGTATGATCATTGACGCTGACAATATCGAATCAAATTGATTCACAGTTGGTTTTGTTAACTTAGGTAAAGATGGTGTTCCTACTTTAGGAGCTCCTCATGCTGGGTTAATTGGAGCAATGATTGCTGCAGCATTTACAATTGCTCTTGAAAAACAATTTAGAAAATTTATGCCAGGAGCAATCGATACAATTCTTACTCCAATTCTTGTAATTGTAATTATGTTATTTGCTAACTTTGTATTTATTATTCCTGCTGCAGGATATCTATTTACGGGAATTACATGATTAATGAACAATTTATATGCAAATCCATTTGGAGCTGCAGTATTATCAGGAATCTTCTTATTTGCATTAGCTTTCGGTGTTCACCAAGGTTTCTTACCAATTTACTTCGCTTTAATGGCAGATGAATCAACAGGATTCTCTAACCCATTATTCCCTATTATGGCAATGGGTGGAGTTGCGCAAGTTGGTGTATGTATTGGAATGTGATTTTTAGCAGGAAAAGGTTCAACTTTAAGAAAACAAATTTCTGGAGCAATAATTCCTGGTTTCATGGGAATTGGAGAACCATTAATTTACGGTATTGCTTTACCAAGAGTTAAACCGTTTGTATTATCATGTTTAGCAGCTACTTTTGGAGGATTCTTCATTGGTGCACTATCAACATGAGGTGGAATTACAATATCAATGAATGCTGCAACAGGTCCTGGAGGACTTGTAGCAACAATTATGATGACTACAACAACAGGTAATGTTGCTTTAGGAATTTCAATGTATTTATTAGCAGTGGTTATTACATATGCTGCTGGTATTGGAATATGTTTCTTTGCATATTCTAAAATTGCAAGATATGGAACAGAAATGTCAAAAACTCTTTATAAAAATTGAATCGGTGAAATTAAAACAAAAGAAACTAAAGCAATATCATTAGGAGTATTAAAAATAATTGGACTTTCTGTATTATACGCTACTGTGATTGGTTTAGTTTCAATGTGAATTATTGAATATAAAAAACTAGATGAAAATACTAAGAATGAATATTCAAATTTTCAATTAGTTTAAAAATTAGAAGGGAGAACAATATGAATAACATTAATTTAACAAAAATAATGACAGAACAGCGTAATCAAAACAGTAGAAATTTGGATCAAAAAACAACTGTTGAAATTTTAGCAATTATTAATAGTGAAGACGCTAAAATCGCTGATGCTATTAATCAACAATTACCATCAATTGCAAAAGCGGTAGATATAATTGTTGAGGCTGCACAAAATAATGGTAGAGTATTTTATTTAGGAGCTGGTTCTTCAGGAAGAATTGGAGTCCTAGATGCTAGTGAAATGTTACCTACGTATGGAGTTGATAATCTTTTCTACGGTTTAATTGCTGGAGGAGATAAAGCTTTAAGACATCCTTTAGAAGGTGCTGAAGATTCTAAAGAATTAGCAATCGAAGATCTAAAAGCTGTTAACTTTACTAAAAATGATATTGTTTTAACAATTGGGGCTAGTGGAAGAACACCATATTGTATTTCAGCAATTGAATATGCAAAAGAAATGGGAGCAAAATCTGTTGCTTTATGTATGACAGATAACTCAGAATTTGAAAAAAAAGCTGATGTATGTATTGCAATTTTATCAGGACCTGAAGTAGTTACTGGTTCTACAAGAATGAAATCAGGAACAGCTACAAAAATGGTTCTAAATATGATTTCAACAACAACAATGATTAAACTTGGTAAAGTTTATGATAACTTAATGATCGATGTTAAAGCAACAAATGAAAAATTAGTAAGTCGTTGTATTAATATCGTTAAAGAACTAACTGGTGAAACTGATTCTGATAAAGTTTTAAAAACTTTAAAATTAGCTGATATGGATGTTAAAATCGCTACACTATCTCTAGTAAAAAATATTGATATCGAAAATGCAAAAAAACTTCTTACAACAAATAATCAATCATTAAGATTGGCATTAGCATAATAATGGGAGCTTATGGGAGCTTACAACTTTGACAAAAAATTGTAATTTGTTCATTGATGGGAGCTGGATTAGTAATTGTTGGTGTTGGTGCTATTGTATTTGGGCAATCTATCAAAGAAGTAGGCTTAATATTAATGATATCTGGTGTATCATTACTTTTCATAAGTACAATATTTTGGGTTGCAGCCGACATTATAAATAAAAAGAGAAAATCATAATGGAATTAAGTTTGTTAATTCCATTATTGGTATTGATTGCTTTTTCAGTAACCACGTTAGGTTCAGTTTCTGGTGTTGGTGGTGGAGTATTATTTATTCCGATTTTATTGATTATCCTTCCAACTAAAAATATCGATGAAATTAAGTTTATTTCTATATTCTTGGTATTTTTAGGAGCTTTAATAAATGTGTTGATGGAAATGTATAAGAAAAAACTGAACTATTGAATCTTATTAATAGGAATCATTATTTCAATACCCTCTATTTTCTTAGGACAATATTTAAATTCACTATTCGATCAAAGAATTACTAAGATAATCATTGTTTGTCTTTTATCAATTGTAAATATAGTTTTAATCATTAGTCATTATTGATTAAAAGACATTAAACTGTTTAAAAGTAAAAATTCAAATTCTTGATACAACATTTATTTAAATGATCAGAAGACAATTAACATTTTCTATGTTGGTGCAATTTCATTCTTTGGTGGATTAGTCACTTCTTTAACAGGAATGGGTGGTGGACCACTGTTGATGCCGTTATTACTGATATTTTGTAATCTACAAATGAAAGAAGCGGCACCAATTTCACATTCTTTAATTGCAGTTTCTTCATTAATTACATTGATCTTTAATTTTGAAACATTTTCAAATACGCAATTGATGTTGGAAAACGTTTTACCAATGGCGATGGCATCAATTGGTGGAGTATTCTTAGGATACTGATTAAAGAACAAAATCAAAAAAGAAATTTACATTAAGTGGCTATTAATTTTACTTATGTGAGCTTCAATCATCAAAATGATCATTGATTTAATTCAACAATAAACATTTAATTATTAATTAAGAAAAGTAGACTTTTAGAGTCTATTTTTTAATCCAAATAATATATAATTTCATAAGAGGTATTCATGAAACAAGTTAGTATTATTTTAATTGCTGGAGGTACTGCTTCAGGTAAAACAACAGTTTCTCAACGTGTGGCAGACGTTATTTTAAAAGACCACTCAGTAACACATTTATCAATGGATAATTATTATTGTGATAATAGTAATATGTCATTTGAAGAACGTAAGAAACTGAACTTCGATCATCCAAATTTAATCGATATTAAATTATTGGTTGAACATATTAACAAATTAAAAAACCGTCAACCAATCGAAGTTCCAATTTATGATTTTAATGAGTCATCAAGAACTAAAGAAGTTAGTATTGTAAATCCGGTTGATGTAATCATTCTTGATGGAATCTTTGCCCTACACTTTAAAGAACTATTACAATTAGCAGATATTAAATTATTTATTAAAACTCCAGACGACATTAGATTCATCCGAAGATTGTCAAGAGATATTGCCGAACGTGGATTTACAACTGAACAAGTAATCAATTACTACACTCAATTTGTGCGTCCAATGCATCAATTCTTTGTTGAACCAAGTATTAATAATGCAGATGTAATTATTCCTTATGATGAAGGAAATGAAGTGGCAATTGATATCATTGCTACAAAAATAAAAAGTATTGCTGACTAGCAATATTTTTTATTTTAATGATATATTTTTAAGGTTAAATTTTACTTGATAAGTTATAATAAATATAATGGAAATTAAGAGGGGTTATAAGATATGAAAATTGCTATTTTTGGAACAGTTGGAGCTGGTAAATCAACTTTAATAGAACATTTAAATCGTTTACTTCCAGAAAAATATGAAGTATTTTGAGAACCATTAAGTGATAATCCTTATTTTGAAGATTCGTACAGTCCAGATCTTAAAGTAGCATCAGCGGCTTCTTATAAAATGGAATTATTAATGCTTTCAAATCGTTATAAACAATTTAAAGAATCTAAGAAATTTGAAAATGTAATTTATGATCGAGGAATCATGGATACTATCATCTTTGCTCACTGTAATTATGAAGATGGAAGAATTGATGAAAAGGATTGAAATGTTTATCGTGAATATTTTGAAATCGCAGTATTACCTTCAATCTTTGAACATCGTAATGCAAATGATGGATATGATTTAGTAGTTTATTTAAAAGTTAGTCCTGAAAAATCAATTGAAAGAATTACTAATCGTGGAATTGAAAGAGAACTAAAAGTTGATCATAAATTCTGAACTAAGTTAGTAAATATGTATGATAGATGACATAAACATTTAGAAAATAAATTCCCCTTCTTAGTTGTTGATGGAAATATTGATAATCCTGAAGTATATGCTCAACAAATTGTTGATGTTGTTAATGAAATGAATTCAAAAAAGGCATAAGCCTTTTTTATTTTGCTTTTTTAATTGTTTTATTAGATTTAGAGCGACTATCCATAACTCTCATAGTAACATTAAAATTTTTATAGATTTCAAATTTATTTTTATAATCTTCATTTATCATTTCAGGAGAAATTATTGAAAATTTGGAAAAGGATAATAATTCATTGAAAATAATTCCTTTATACATTTCTTTGTTTTGATAAAATTTTTGTTCAAATAATTTAAAAGACGATCTCAAATCAAAATAATGAGGTTTTTTAAATACAGCTACATTTGGACTTATAGGAATTATGTAAAAATAATTTTTATCTAATCCATCTGAAATTTTAAATTGTCCCAAATTTGATATAGGCAAACAGTTATCGTGAAATTGAAGTATATTATATTCATGTGTTATATGAATAGAGTGAACAAGGAAATATTTTGGATCTGAATATAAAGAATGCATCTGATATTCAAAAGAATCAAAACCTATTATATATTTTATAGTTTCTAAAAAATTTATTTTTCTTAAAATTTCCTGTTCTAAAAGATTTATATTTCTATCTGACATTTGAGTATATGAATAATAGGAATCAATTATTTCATTTAAGTATTTTATATTTTCCTTTTTATCATTTTTAACTATTGATCAGTAATCTCTATTTCTTCACATTTGTAATTTTGAGAAAAGTTCAATAAGTGCAATATCATTTTTAACTAAACCCATTTCATTCATAGCTTTACCTAAATTTAAATTTCTAATTATTTCATTTGTTAAATCGGAATATTTTTTTTCAATTTTGCTTAATTTATTTTCTAGTTCGTTTTCTTTGAAATTGGAATCTTCATATAAAAATTTCTCTGAAAAGTATTTTTTATTTTCACTAAAATCTATAACAATTTTATTTCCGTTATTGTCGATCAAATAAATTTTATTTTCATTATCCCTCCATCTTTTTATTAAAAAATTAGGCAAAAAGTGTTGATTAACTATTATTTCATTTTTTTTCATAAAACATCTCCTTCATTAAAAGTATAAATAAATATTTTTGTATTATTTTGTTAAAATATAACTGTATAGAAATTATATGCGTGGAGAGATCCAAAAATACAATGTAATGCAATTAGAATGTAATTCTTAATACGTATTTTGAAATCTAATAAATTAAATAAAGGGGGGTTCATATGAATAATGAACTTATTTTGGTTTGTCCTCATTGTAACAAACCAATAAAAGAATCTGATATCCAACATAATGATAAGTCTTGAGCAAATGTTGAAAAATATTTAGAATCTCAAAAGCAAATTTTAAAAGCAAATTTACAAAGAGATTTAAATCTAGAATATCAAAAAGAATTTGATAATAAATTTAAAATTAAAGAGTTAGAATTTGACAAAAAAATCGTTGAAATTAAATTAGAACTAGATAAAAATTCACAAGAGGAATTAAATAAAAAAGAAATTCTAATTAATAATTTTAAAAATCAAATTGCTAATTTAGAAAAAGAACAAGAATTAATTATTTCTAAAAAAGAAGCTGAGTTAAAAAACTCAATTCAAAATGAAATTTCTAAATTAGAGCAACAATTAATGAATAAAGATTTTGAGATTAAAACAACAGCAATGGAGTTTGAAAATAAGTTATCAATTTCTAAAAATGAAATTGAAAAAAAATATGCAACTCAAATTGAAGAATTAAAAATAGCTAATGCTCAAAACAAAATTTTACAATCAAAACGTAAAGGTGAAAACTTTGAACATGAAGTTGAAGGTGAATTAAGAAAAGCATTTGGTTTATATGATTCAATTGAAAAAATTAACAACACAACTAATGATAAGAAAGCTGATTATTTACAAGTGATTAAAAACGCAACCGGAAAAGAAATTGGTAAAATTGTTTATGAAGTTAAAAATGCAGAATGAAAAGATACATGAGAAAATAAATTAGCAATCGATGTTGCTAATAATAAAACTAAATATGGTATTTTAATAGCAACAAGTTTTAATGAACGTTACAATGGAATACCATTTATTAAATCTGAAATTAACCCGAACATCTGAATTACTGATAGTGAAAGTTTTGTCTTTGTTGGACAAATTGTACGAAGACTAATTGAAATTGAAAATGATTATACAATTAAGACTCAAATATTGACAAATACCAATTCACAAGAGTTAATTAAAGAATATGAGATTAAAAAACAAAAATTAGATCAATATTGAACAATTGAGTTTCCAAAAACATATAAAATAATTAAGACTGAATTAGAAGCAATTGATTCGGTTAAAGTATCTTTAACTAAAAATGCTGATAAATTAGCAAAAGCTTCAAATAGATTGAATGCTCAGTTTAAAGATAAAGTTAAACAGGGATTAGCAAAAATTCTAGGAGAATTAATCTTAGAAGAAACTGAAGAAAAATAGAAAGGAATAATTATGGAAATAACAATCAAAACAAGCGAACCTCTTTTAGGTTTTAAAACTAAGCATCGACAAAAAATCAATTTCCATGATTTTAGATTTTGATATAAGGCAATTTTAGGTATTGGAATACTTACATTAGTAATTGCTTGTTATGCAGTGATTATTGCTCAAATTTATGCTCTAAATCGTGGAATAACTGATTATCTAATTGAACATAATGCTGAATTAGGAAATGAAACTGGTGCTTCTGGATCTGATCTGCAAACCATTGCTGGTGATTTACAAAGAATATTAAGTACTGGTAAACTTGGAAACGAATTTATCGTTAGTTGAATCACTGATCCAAAATGATATGACCAATATGGAACATTTATTAACATTTTTCAAAAATACTCATATAATGCAAACGGAGATGTAACTGTCACATTTGGAACAACGGTTAATGCTTTAGAAGCAATGACATTTTATTCGTCATATTTTACAACTTTATCTAACATTTTAGTTGGAGTTTGATTAGTAACGGCTGCATTTTGACCTAAAAATGAAGGAACATTCAATCGTGGATTTGCAAATATTCGTTGAGCTGGAACAAGTGCGGTATTTATCACAATCACTGCAATAGTTTGAAACTTCATTCTATTACCAGGAATGATTATTGGAGTAGGTAATTTTGTCAGACTAGATGCTTGAGGATGAGTTTCTGGATTCTTATTACACTTAGTTGGTCCTGTATTATTTTTAGTTTATGTATCTGTATTTATGCCTTTAAAAGAAAAAGGGATTACCCTTGATAGAGTAAAACATGGATATATTGGATTTATCATAGTACTAGCAACTTACTTAATGTATACAGTTGCTCGTGGGGGAATTAGACAAATAATTGGTAAAACAGATCCAAATATTAACTACCCTTACCCATTCTTAGATATTTTTTCACCAAATGTTATGAACACTGGAATTCCTGGAATTGTAGCTTTTGTGATTTGTGGAGGAATTATTGTCGGAATTGCGATTGGATTTACTTATTTATATGCAAATATAATGAATTATCGAATCGCAAAAGAAACTGGTAATCCAAGAATAATTCTTAAAGAGGAAAAGAAAAAAAATAAAAAGAAAAAGGA
>NZ_JNJI01000006.1 GCF_000702725.1 Mesoplasma photuris ATCC 49581
CCCCCCCCCCCCCCGTCAAGTGAAAATTGGTTTTTTATGAAAAAACAAAAAAGGTGAAGCATCTTAAATTAGTAAATTATTTCGAACAAATAAAAAACCTCATTCAAACTTTGAATGAGGTTTTGAGTAATAATTATTTTTGTGTCATTTTTGTTAATAATACAATTGCTTTTGTATAAATTTCTAACATCTTTTTAAGATCGTCAATTTTTACATATTCATTGTAAGCATGCATTGTAGATTGTTCAATATCAAACTCAGCTCCAAAAGCAACGATGTTTGGCATTGATTTAGCATAAGTTCCACCACCAATTGCTAGTGGTTGAGATTCCATATCACCTGTAACTTCTTGATATACAGACATGATACCTTTAATTAAATCTGAATCTCTTGGTACATAAACACTGTCTTCAATAGCAATAACTTCAGTTTCTAAATTATATTTTTTAACAAACTCTGTTATTACTGGAATGAATTTTTCTTTTGGTTCTGTGAAAACTGGAACTCTATAATTAAATGCCATTCTTTGACTACCATCTTTAATATCAATGATTCCTAAATTTTGAGTTAAATCTCCGGTTTCATCTTTAATTGATTTAAAGATAGTTGAATGATTGTAATTCATATGAGCATTTTCTGCTAAATAATCAGTTGTTGGGTGGTGAATATCATTTTCATATAATGCTTTAGCTAATCAAGTTGCTGCATTAACTCCAACTCATGGAAGTGATCCATGACCAGCTGCTCCTTTAACTAAAAGTAATCCATCTTTCATTTCTGTTTTAATATTATTTTCAGTTAAGTATTTTTGGATTTCTTCTTGTTTTGGTCCTTTATAAGAAACTAAATCGTTAACGATGTTGTATGCTGAACCACCCTTAATTTCAAAATCACATTTTGTTGATGACTTAACATCTAAATCAACAATTCATTTTTCTGCATAAACAACTGGGAATTCACCATCTGGAACATAACCAGCATCAGCTATACCATGATCAGCTAGATAAAATCTAATTGATTCTCATGTTGTTTCTTCTGTTAATCCAAATACAATTCTAATTTTGTATTCATTAGATACAAAACCATTATCTTTTAAGTATTTTAATGCAAATAAGTTCATCATTGTTGGACCTTTGTCATCAAATGAACCACGTCCAATTAATTTACCGTCTTGTTCGATTGGTGTGAATGGATCAGTAATTCATTCTTCCATATTACCTGGAGGAACAACATCCAAGTGACATAAAATAATAAATGTTTTTTCTCCATGACCATAATCTAAAAATCCATAACGATTTTGTGAATCTTGGTGTACATCAAATCCTAAGTCTTTAGCAAGATTACATGCATAATCTAAAGCGTCTTTTGTACCTTTTCCAAATGGGGCATTTGGTTCTGCGGGTGTTAAAAAAGAAGGTATTTTTAATAAGTTTTTAGTGTGTTCATAAGCTTGTTCAAAATACTCTGATAATAATTTTTCTGTGTTAATTTTCATAACTATTTCTCCTATTGGTTATTATTTTATCATTAAATTTTTTTTATTGTTTTAATTAATGTATATGCTTCGTTAATCATAGACATTTTTTCATTAGCATTTTTATGTTTATTTATATCTGGATGATATTTTTTAGCCATTTTTTTATATTGTTTCTTAATTAATTCTAAATCGTTAGTTTCATTCATTTCTAAAATTAAAAATGCTTCTAAGATTGGATCTCTAACTTCAATATCCTCATCTTCTTCAAATTTTTGTGATGATATTTTCTTCTGGTGAATTTGCTTATAAATATTTTTTAATTCATCAAAAATATTTATCAATATCTTCCGTGCCTCATCCTCGTGATTATCAATTACAAGAGGAATTATTTGTTTAGAAAATTCTTCAGTAATTTTATCTTTATAAAAATTTAATAATATTTTATAGTTGTATGGGTTTTTATTTTTAATCAAAATTTCATGATTAACAATTGACCAATTTGAATAAAATTCAAATTGTAATTGTTTTAATGTTTTAATAATTAAATTAATTTCTTCAAATTCTAAATTATTTTTTTTAATCAAATATTCTTTTGTTGCTATAAATTCACTATTGAAAGGAAACTTATCATAAATTTCATAATAGTTAAATTTAGGAATTTGAACTGTTGTTTTATTTTTAGAACTTCATATTTTATTTTTAACAGATTGACTATCATTTTTTAATTCTTCAGTTTTGGTTTTCTTTTTAATCAAAATTGCAGCGATGATTATTAATATTAAACATACTAACATACCAGCAATACTTAAACCTATTTTTAACACTTTTAACCAACACCTTTCATTTTCTTATATTATATAAGAAACAGGAGATTAGAAATGATTAAAATTAATAATGACGAGATTAAATTGATTGTTTGTGATGTTGATGGAACATTGAGAACAACTAGAAAGCCATACCTTAGTGAAAAAACAATTAAAGAGTTAAATAAATTTATTGACGACGGTTGTTATTTTGTTTTGAATACAGGTAATATGCCAAATCACATGGAGGAATTTGTCAAAAGTGTTAATCCTAAATTAAATGATAAAACAAAATGATTTATCGGTAATAGTGGTAGTGTTATTCATGATTTTGAAACAAAAAAAAGTATAACAACTGGTGTATTCGATAATAAAATGGTTAATACCATGGTTAATGTATTTAAAAGAAATAATGTCTTTTGAAGTTTCTTAGATTCAGATTTAAGTAAAATATATTTTGGTTCACAAGAGAATTTAGATGAATTTGCTAATTTATCTAATTCAAAATTTAAAAAAAATTTTGCAGTTGCAAATGCCGAAGTTCTTGACAATATAACTTCTCCAAAAGTTATTTTTAAAACTAATGATGACGACAAATTCGATAAAGTAATCAGTGAATTAAAAGAAGTTATTGATGAGGATTTATTTCAAGTTATGTGTTGAACAAAGAATTCAGCTGATATAGTTATTCCACATTTAAACAAATTTACAGGATTATTAAAAATGATCGAAGAAATAAATAAAGTTGATGGTACGAATTTAACTTTAGACAATGTAATCTTTTTTGGAGATAGTTGAAACGATATTGATGTTTTTGAAAATCATAAATATTCAATCGCTATGGGCAATGCGATTGACGAATTAAAAGAAATTGCTTTTGCAATAACTGATGATGTTGAAGATGATGGTGTTGTTAATTTTCTAAATAAATATTGAAAATAAAAAAACTGGTTATAAGACCAGTTTTTTATTACTTAGCTTCTTGTTTAATAACAATAGCTCTTGTACGGTTTTTTCCGAATTTTTCGTATTTAACGATACCTGAAACTAATGCGAATAGTGTATCATCTCCACCACGTCCAACATTTTGACCTGGGTGAATTTTTGTACCTCTTTGTCTAAAGATAATTGATCCAGCATTAGCAAATTGACCGTCAGCTTTTTTAGCTCCTAAACGTTTTGATTCTGAATCTCTACCGTTTTTTGTTGACCCTACTCCTTTTTTAGAAGCAAAGAACTGTAATCCTAATAAGAAACGCATATTAACGTACCTCCTTCAATTTTGCATTATTTGGATATTGAACTGCTATTGTTTCTAGTTGAACTTTCAACATCAATAACATCGTTTGTAAATCTTGATTATTTGTATTTAATACATTGATAACAATCTCGTTTTCTAAAACTTTTATATCAATATCATTTTTATGAAAGACATCCATTGCATTCATAGCACCACTCATAATTCCAGTGAAAGCTGCACAAACTAAATCTTGTCCATATTCACCTGAATTTGCGTGTCCACTCATTTGAACTTTTGTTATATCTTCATTTTTTCAATTTATATTAATTTTTACCATATAAAATTATTTAGCATTGATTGCTTCAATTTTAACTTTAGTATAAGGTTGTCTATGACCATAAACTTTATTAACATTTTTCTTTGGGTGGTAACGTACTACACGGATTTTTTTAGCTTTACCATGTTTTACGATTGTACCTGTAACAGTTGCACCAGCAATTGTTGGTGTACCTACTTTCCCATCGATCATTAATACTTCGTCAAATACAACAGTACCATTTTCTTCACCTTTAATTAATTCGATGTAGATTTCTTGTCCAGCTTCAACTTTAATTTGTTTTCCACCAGTTTTAATGATTGCGAACATTTTTCTTCCTCCAGTCTAGACTCGCCTTCGTACGTGAGAACTAAGTTCTGCTTTTTTAACATACTAGTAAGAGCGGTTGAAACTATTTTGTTTTCAACATATATATAATACTATAATTCGGCACTAAATAGCAATATTTATGTGTATTTTATAGAAAATCATTTGTAATAAAATTTTGATTTTCTATTGATGAAAGATCTTCGTTATGAATTGGTGAAGACTTTAACTCAGTTAGTGTAACTTGTGTTGGTTGCTGTTGCTTTGCCAAAACAGTGTTATCTCATGATAAATTCATTTCTCCAACCTTTAAAGATCCTTTAATCGGGTTACTATCATAAATTCTATTCGCTAAATTCATTTGTGAAACAGACGTACCCACATGTGTAAGTGATGAAATTATTGCAGCTATTCCAGCAAGTAGAGCTCCTGTGATAACAAATCCGGCTTTAATTTCTTGCATTTCTTCTTTATTTAATTTTTTCATTTTATACCTCCACAAAGGGTTAGTGTGTTATTTGAAAAAATCTAAATAAATTTTATAAATTTCATTTTTAGAAAATGTTGATTCATTGGCCACAAATTCACAAGCTTGTTTTGTTTTATACCCATCATCAACCAATGCTTTAACTTTATTAGCTATTTGTTCACTAGACAACTCTAATGATTGAACTTGATATTTATCTAAAACAATGACAAACTCACCTTTTTCAATAAATTGATCACTTTGAATAAATTCGTTCACCTCTGAAATATTACCGCTAATATATTCTTCATTAAGTTTTGTGATTTCTCTAGCCACAACAACTTGTTGATCATGATTCAATAATTCATTTAAGATTTTGATTGTAGATTTAATTCTATGAACAGATTCATAAAAAGCAATTATATTTTCATCATTATACTTTTTAACAATATTTAATAATTCATTCTTTTTAGAAACTTCATTTTTTGATTCAATAAAGCCGTAAAATAAATTTTGTTTAGAAATAAATCCTGATGCAACAATAGCGTGAATATAAGCTGGTCCAACATTAACTGATGAAATATTAAATTCCAAATCTTGTTTTTTAAGTTCATTTAAAAAAGTAGCACCTGGATCTGAAATAATAGGAGCTCCAGCATCACTGACTATTGCAATGTTTTTACCTGATTCAAGCAATTTATTAACTTCAACAACTCTTTGAAATTCATTATGCATATGCAATGAAATTAAGTTATTTTTAATTTCAAATTTAGATAATAAAATACTTGTGGTTCTTGTATCTTCACAAAAAATAAAATCCACTTCTTCTAAAACTTTTAAAGCTCTTGGTGGCATGTCATCTAAATTACCGATTGGTGTTCCTACTAAATAAATAGTTGGTTTATTATTTTTAAATGTTTGTTGAACTCTCATAACTATATTCCTTTCATAAAAAAATAACTTGTCTTCACAAGTTATTTTACATTAATTAACTGATAAAATTTTAATTTTGTAAGGTGATGCAACATCACTAATTTCAACAACATCGCCTTTAGTGAATCCTAACATCGCTTTAGCAATTGGAGATTCATTTGAAATTAAACCCTCAAATGGATTAGCTTCAATAGCTCCAACTATTTTTAGTGTCGATTTTGTTTTTAAATTTTGATTCTCAAATTCAATTGTTGAACCAATTTTAACTTCATTTTTATTTCCTGAATTATTCTCAATAACTTGAGCTTGAGAAATCATAGCCTCAACTTCTTTAATACGAGCCTCAACTTCAGCTTGTCTATTTCTAGCTGCATCATAATCTGCGTTTTCAGATAAATCACCTTGATTACGTGCCTCAACCAATTCTTCAATAACTTGTGGTCTAACAACATCTAACAAGTTTTTTAATTCTTTTTTAAGAACTTCAAGACCTTCTTGAGTTAAAATAATTTTTTCTTTTGCCATTTTCTCTCCTTTTTGAAACATCTTTAACAATTATACAATATTTATTTATTGAAAGTTTTATTTTTTTAAATACTCAATCAAATTATTTGTAGTATTAGTGTTTTTAATTACTGAATTCAATTCTTCAAAAGAAGCATTTTTAATATTTTCTAAAGAATCAAATTTTTTATAAAGATTTTGAATTTTTTTATCACCTAATCCAGTGACTTTTTCCAATCCAGTTTCTAAGAATTTTTTGTTTTGTTTTTTCCTAAAACCACTTTTAGCATATTCATCAACTCTAATTTGAATTCCAGATAAAAAATTATAAAGATTTCGATTAGATTTAATATTTACGACTTTACCATCTAAATCAATTAAATGATCAGTTTTATGGTGATCATCTTTAACCAAACCAATAACATTTAATTCTTCTAATCCTAATAAATTAAGTTGTTCTTTAGCCGCATTAATTTGAATAATTCCACCATCCATGATGATTAAATCTGGCATTTCTCTTCTTTCTACTAAAGCTTTTTGGAATCTTCGATAAATCATGTTTTTAACTCTGTGGTAATCTGAAGCATCTTCTATTTCAATATTATATTTTCTAAAGTCATTTCTTGAAGGAACTCCATTTTTATAAACAACACAACTTCCAGTTACAAATTCATTACCAATGTTTGAAATGTCAAACATTTCAATATGATTAGGATAAACATTTAAATCTATTAAAGTTTGTAATTCTTTTAAAACAACAGATTTATTTGTTTGTGCACTTAGCGATTTGATTAAAGATTTTCTATTTAATTCTTCTGCATTTTTATATGCCAATTCAATTAAACCAATTTCTTCTTTATTAATCGGTTTTGTTATAACTGTTTTTAATTGATCATTAATCAATATATCATTACTAAATTTGGGCACAATAATTTTATGTGGAATGTTGTTTTTTGTATATATTGCATCTATATAGTTAAACAACATTGCTTCTTCGTCTTGTTCAAAATACTCTTGAATATGTTCGTCTTTAAAAATCAGTTTACCGCCTCTAAAAAATAAACCAACAAGGGCAATATTTTCATTAGAAATATGATAATTAAACACATCAGTATCTTTTTGTGAATTCAATTCAACATTTTGATCAAAAGTAATTATTTTCAGAGATTTAATTGTTTCTTTAATTCTTTGAGCTTCTTCAAACTGAAGATTATTTGAAGCTATTTGCATTTTGTTAATTAAAGTTTGTTCAACTTCTTTAACATTTCCTTTAAAAAATTTATCTACTTGAGAAATGTTATTTTTATAAAACGATTGATCTACTTCTTTAAAACAAGCCCCAGAACACTGATCAATGTGAAAATAGATACATGGCTTACCTAAATTGCCTTTACAGCGTCTTAGGGGGTAAATTCTTTCTAATATGGTCATTATTTCTCTCGCATTTGATCCTAAAGGAAATGGTCCGTAACTTCTTAATGATTTTTTATTATATTTTCTAACATATTTATATTGAGGATCTTTTTCGTTTGTGATTGTTATATAAGGATAAGCTTTATCATCATTCAATAAAATATTAAATCTTGGTCGATATTTTTTAATTAAATTTTCTTCAAGAATTAAAGCTTCCATTTCATTTTTAACAACGAAATAATCTAAATCAAAAATTTCTCTTACTAATCTTGTAGTTTTTATATTATGTACTCTATTGAAATATGAACCAACACGTTTATTTAAATTTTTAGCTTTTCCAACATAAATAACTTTTTTATCTTTATTGTAGTAAATATAACAACCTGGTTTATCAGGTAAATTTTTAACTTTATCTTCTAAATTCATAATTACCTCTTTCAATAATTTTATATAAAAAATCGGTATTAACCGATTTTATTTTTTAATGATGACTTCTCTTGGTTTATTTCCTTGTCTTGGTCCAATAATTCCTTCTCTTTCCAATTCAAAAATAATACCAGCAGCACGTGCATCACCCAATTTAAATAAACCTTTAATTTGTGAAGCAGATACAACACCAATCTCTAGAACATGAGTTTTAACAATGTCGTACATCGGATCTTTTTCAGTGGGTGCTCCAGGTCCAACACCAGATAAATTATTTTCAGAAAATTCTTCTGAGTAAAATGGTTCTTGTTGTTGAATTGTTCATGAAACAATATCTTCAATTTCTTTATCAGACATATATGCACCTTGCGCTCTGATCAAATCACTACCCCCTGGTGGAGAAAATAACATATCTCCTCTACCTAAAAGAGTTTCAGCTCCTGATGAATCTAAAATAGTTCTAGAATCTGTACCTGTTGTTACCATGAATGCAATACGAGTTGGAATGTTAGACTTAATTGTTCCCGTAAGAACATCAACAGATGGTCTTTGTGTAGCTACAATTAAATGAATTCCTGCAGCACGAGCCATTTGTGTAATTCTCATAATTGATTCTTCAACACCTTTTCGATCACCCGTCATCATTAAATCAGCAAGTTCATCAATAATAACAACAATGAAGGGTAATTTATTATTTGGATTTTTCTCATTAAAACTAGCCATATTTTTAACGCCATTTTCAGTAAATAAAACATAACGTCTTTCCATTTCTGAAACAATCATTTTTAAAGAATTAGAAGCTTGTTTCATATCAGAAATTACTGGTGTTAGCATATGAGGAATTCCTGAATATCCTGAAAGTTCTACTTTTTTAGGGTCAATCATCAAAAATCTTACTTCAATTGGTTTAGCTCTTAATAAAATTGAACAAATTAGTGTGTTGATCATTACGGATTTACCTGAACCAGTAGAACCAGCCACTAATAAGTGTGGCATTTTATTTAATTCTGCTGTTAGAGGTTCTCCTAAAACATTTTTACCTAACACAAACAATAGTTTTTCATCTTTTTTAGAACTAGGAATAGATTCCATCATTTCTCTCAAAGAAACTATCTCAGCACTTGGGTTGGCAATTTCAATACCTACTAGATTTTTTCCTTGAATAGGTGATTCAATACGAATTGTTTTTGAAGCTAAAGCCAGTTTCAAATCTTCTTCTAATTTAGTAATACTATTTACTCTAGTTCCAATATCAGGTTGAATTTCAAATTTAGTAACAGATGGTCCAATAATTGTATTTATAACGTTTGCCTTAACATTAAAATGATTAAATACTTCATTTATGGCATCAGCTTTTTCTTGAGCAATTTTTTTATTAGCAAGTTCTTTGTTTGGATCTTTGTCAAATTTTTGTAGTAAATCGATTGATGGATTTTTATAATTTTTATTTATTTTTACAATTGGTTTTGGAGGTTCGACATATACAGTAGCATCTTTACCTTCATAAAGTTCATCAAAAAAATCATCATCTGATATTTCTTGTGTAAATTTAACTTGTTGCGAAGAATTTTTTTCAAATAAAGTTTCATTAGACGGAGTAACTTTTTTCAATTCTTTATCAACAAAAAATGTAGCTTCTTCTTCAAGTTCATTTAAATTAAATTTTTCCAATTGATTAACTGTCTCATCTTTTTCAAACGCAATAACCGGTGTTTCAACATTCGCAACTTCGATTTCTGTTTTTTTACCATAAAACGGTAGTTCAATAGTAATGTCTGATTCTTCAATTGCTTCATCAAGTGCTTGCATATTATCAAAAACTTTCAAATCAGTTCACAAACTATTGTCTTTTTTAATTTGAATAACTTCTTCTTTATTAAGTTGATCAACATTGTTAATATTTTTATTAGGATTTTCTTTTGATTTTAATTTTAAAATTCTAATTTTCTTACCATGTCTTTTTGATTTAGGCTTAAAGAAATATAAAGCATCACCTGTAAGAATTCACATAGTATTAATTCCCATCAATATGACCATCAAAATAAATGAACCTGGAATTGATAAGTAAGCTGTTAAACCAGCTGTTAAAGTACCAATTAATCCACCACCAGAGTAAGTGTTAAAATATCCACCACTCGTAATGAAATAATCAATTACTTTAAAGTTTTTTGCTGTTGTAAAAATAGCGTTGTTTTTTCATTCCTCAAAATAAATTCCAAAAGAATTTGTGAAAATATCTTTTTGTCATAATTCTTTAATTGAATACTCATTAAAAGTTCTTTGATTATGATAAATATCAATCATTAATGATATTGAAATCAATCAACATAATAAAACGAAAGTTGATATGATCATTGCAATCAATCTTTTCTTTAATTTAAACTTTACACCTGCATAAATAACAATATCAACAAATAATAAAATTATATACATAGGGTATTTAAATCAACCAAAAATTAAATTGAAAATTACATCATCAAAAAATTGACCAACTATAGTTATTCTTCCCATTGAAATAGCTGTAAAAAAGAATAAGAATAAACCTATTATAATTCAAGATATAGAATCCTGTTTTCTAGTTTTTTTATAAGTAGTGAAAGATTTAATTTTATCATCATTAAATTTTTCATTTGTAATTATTTTTTGATTTTCCATAAATCCTCCAATAATATTATTATACCTCTATTTTAATAAATAGACTTTAAAAGTATTTTGATTGTAGCATATAAAAACATTAAAAAACCAACGAGTTAAATCGTCGGTTCATTAGGATCAGGTCTATCAGTTTGGTATGTAAAGTAATGAACTTTTTTATCTGGGTTATCAATTTGATCTTGATGTTCTTCTTTACGTTTAATAAATTGTTCATTAGTTAACAATCTTTCTGACATAAGAACTCCAAATAATCTGTATTGACTAGCTCCAGATGGATAAGCAGCACGTGTAAATGGATCAGTGTATGAAAGATACATAGTCTCAGCATCACGTTGTGAATAAGTTGGCAAAATAAATTGTCTATTTATTACAGCTTCTACTTCAGCAGCTGCGAAAGCTTTATATCTATCTGCTGGTGTACCAATCAAGTTTGCTGCTGATACGTTTTGAGTATAATTATCAAGCGGTGCTAGTAAGTTATCGTTTAATATTCCAATTTGTTCTGAAGTCATTCCAGTAGTTTTTTGCGCTTTATATCGTAAAGTTGGTTCATCACCTCTTAGTTTGCTTTGAT
Organism: Mesoplasma photuris ATCC 49581; assembly: GCF_000702725.1. Lineage (GTDB taxonomy): Bacteria > Bacillota_I > Bacilli_A > Mycoplasmatales > Mycoplasmataceae > Tullyiplasma > Tullyiplasma photuris. The sequence continues at coordinate 11,135 of NZ_JNJI01000006.1, forward strand.
CATTGCTTATTGGTTCAATAACTTTTGTTAGTGCTTGATAGTTATTATATTCACCATTATAAATAATTGTATGTAAAAAGTTATAAGGATCAGTATAATCCGGTGATCAACCACCTGTATATAAATCAAAGTTACCTTGCTCAGATTGTGTTCTATAAGAGGCAGCGTCTGTTGTAGTTTTTTCGATAATTTGAATAACTTGTTTTCCATCAGCATTAACCATTTTATTAAAATCATCAATCATGTTTTGAATTGATCTATTAATTGTTGTTTTAGTATTACCGTTAGTCAAAATTTCTAAAGTAATGCTTTTTTTACCTATCAATGCGTATAAATCATTCGCTACTTTTTCAGTTAAAATTGAAATTTTTGCATTAACATTTTCTAAAGTTTCTACTTCAGGATTTGCCAATTTCTTAAATTCATTTTCAAGTTCAATATCTTGAGCAGTTTCTCCAAAGAAATGAGCTTGATCACCAATAATAATATCATCATTAAAACGATACATATCATAACCGTCTCTAATAATACTTTCTTCATTTACTTTAGTTTCAGGTTGGGTTTCATTTGAAGTGAATACTTTATTGTATGTTTCACCAATATCATCTAAAGCATAATCACGTTTATTATTATCATCTCCATAAGGGATAAATCCTTCAGAAGTATAAGTATTTCTCACCAATTTTGATGTTCTATTACCTAATTTATCTACTTCATTAGATTCACCATCCATAGCTTTTGAATAGAAACTGGCTAGGTGAGATCTATTCATTACATAACCGATTAACTTACGAACAGAAGTTAAGTGTAATGCTTTAGATTCGGGTGTTCAAGTACCTTTATCATCAAGTCTACCAAAGTTATACATTAAGAATCATGTTCCTGAGTTTGGTTTTTTAACTGGGTGTGTTCCTTCAAAAGCAGGATTTTGAATGTCTGATCCTACATAACGATTTCAACCAGAAGAGTCAGTTGGTGATAATTCAACTTCACTTATATCTCCTGCTTCAAATAATAATCTAGGTTTAGAAACATCAGCACTACCCATGTAGTAATAAATTTGTTTTTTAATAGAATTTTCTTCTTCGAAATATTTTTCTTCATAATAGTATGGATTTTGAGATAATTCAATTTTTCTTGTTGGAGCATAACTATCAATAACATATGCTCCTGAATATCAAATGTTATCTGGACTTTCACCATAATGATAACTTGATGAACCAGCTTTGTTATAATCTACAGCTTTTGGAGGAACTGGTGCTCATGTATTGAAAGCAGCAATTGATTCAAAATAAGGTGAAGGGTTTTGTAATGCCATACGAAGTGTATAACCATTTTCGGCAGCTTTAATTACTTTACCTTCTGATTTAGCTCTATTAATATATGCATTATACATGTTTTCATCAGTTTCACCTGTTGATTCAATTTTTTTATCTTCAATTAGAGATTGTAATCAAGTTTGAGATTTACTTGTTAATTTATAACCAACAATTGTTTTATCTTCGACTACAGTTGTTTCTGTTGTTCAATCTAATTCATCAGGAGTTTTGATTTCGATATTTCCTCTTTTTGAAATATCAACACTTTCATCAACATACATATTAAAGTAAGCGATTGCAACATCAATTGCTTTTGTAGAAATAACACGTTGCATATCTTGAGTTATATTAGAATTTTTTGAATCATAACTTTTATCAAATAATTCCGGAGTTCCAATGATCAGTTTATCGATAAAATCAACAAGTTGTACTCCACCAAGAATTACTGAAGATCAAGCTGCTGTTGCAGCAGAAAGGTTATTTGGATTAAAAATAAATCTATAAGCATCTAACATTCCATCTGTACCAATTTCATGTTGTTTTATATAATCACCTTTAGGATCGTTTTTACCAGTTCATACCGCAGGATTTATTTTGATACCTTCAGAATTTAATTTGCTAGCCAGTTCACTGGTTTTCATATCAAATTCTCAAACAAGTTTTTCAGAATCTCAGTTTCAATCATAAGCTAAAGAACCTTCGAATTCATTATATCTATTAGGTGTTAAAAGAGTATCTTGTAACTGAGTCAAAATAATAGCATCTTCAGCTTGTTGAGTTGATAAATGTGATCAAGTAGTCATAGGAAATTTGAAAGTTCCTTTGAATACTGATGTATCAATCGAACGATTCATTAGTTTAGTCTTAGTAACTGGACCACAAGCTACAACAGTCATTGTAGATGATGCAATTACACCAAAAGCCATTAATGTCGATAGTAGTTTTTTCATAATACTCTTTCTCCTTTTTATTTATTATTTTTTAAATATTGATTATATTGTTTTTTGTAATTTTTTAATTCACGTTCATTTGCATAAACATAGTGACCATTTTTAACTTCAACTCATTGAGGGAAGTCTGTAATATAATCTGCATGTTCAATTTCTGGTTGATACTTATAATGTACTTTATTACGTTCTTGTTCCGGATCTGGTAATGGAACTGCGCTTAATAATGATTTTGTATATGGGTGTAATGGATTAAAGAATAATTCATCAGCTTCTGCTAATTCCACAATATCACCACGATAAATAACAGCAATTCTATTAGCCACAAATCTAACAACTGATAGATCGTGAGCAATAAAAATATATGTTAAATCAAATTCTTTTTGGAATTTTGCTAGTAAATTCATAACTTGAGCTCTAATTGAAACGTCAAGTGCTGAAATTGGTTCATCCGCTACTATGAAACTTGGTTTCATAATCAATGCACGAGCAATACCAATACGTTGTCTTTGACCACCTGAGAATTCATGTGGATATCTTGATAAATGTTCTGGTAACATACCAACAGTTGTTAACAATTCTAATATTAGGAATTTTTTAACTTTATAATCATCAAGTTTTTTCAAAGTAATGTGTTTTGATTCATCTTCTTCATTTGCGTTAAATCAATCAACATAAACTTGTCTAGTTTCGTCATTTTTATAAATTTCTGGGAAGTTATCTAAACCTTCTGCAATAATTTGTTCAACTGCCATACGATCATTTAATGATGAAGCAGGGTCTTGGAAAATCATTTGCATTTGTTTTTTTAGATTATGCTTATCTTTTTTATTTGGTAATTTAAAGTTGTCAGATTTATTAACTTGTTTTTGAACATTTGGATATTCCATTAGTTTTAAAATATTATTGAATTCTTCAACTAATAAAATATTATTTCTTGTTTTATTTTTTTCAATTTGAAAATTAATTGAAGAAATACGTTTTCTTTTTGCTTTACCATCAACTGATAAATCAATATTAAAATTATGTTTTTTAATAGCCATTTCTAACAATGTAGAAATAGACTTATGATATCTAACTACTTCTTCAACTTTTGATCCCATATCATTAAAGAATTTTTTAACTGAAGTATATTCTCCTTTTTTCAAATTTTCACGAATTTCTTTCATTTCTTGAATGTTTTGATGAATATTATTTTCTAAATCCTTAATTCCAATTACAAATTCATACGCTTCTTTTTGATATTTAACGATTGCAGTTTCTAAATCGACATTTACATCTGCATAATCAGAAATTCTATCAACGAATCTGATTGTTTTTTGTTGTAAACGAATTACTTTTAATAATCTTTTAAGATTATCTTCAATTGCTTCGTTGATGTATTCAAGGTTGATATCTTTTTTAACTTTGATTATTTTAGTATCTTTTAAATTTACACCTTCAGCAATTTTACGATCAACACCATCAGTATATGGTTTAACTTCACCTGTTTTAAATTCATAATACATTGATTCAATGTATTTATAATAAATACGTTTGAATTCAGCAATATACTCGTTTAAACGAACAGTTGTAGTGTTTTGATTCATTTGCATAATTTTTAAATTACGTTTAATTTTTAAATTTAATTCGTGTAAATTAGGTGGTGCACCATAAGCAACACGACTATTAAAGTAAATTGTTCCATCACTGATTGGTTGAATTCCCATAACAGCACGTCCAACAGTAGTTTTACCTGATCCAGATTCTCCTACTAAACCAAAAGTTTCCCCTTTGAATACATCAAAAGTCACACCTTTAACAGCTTTAACAGCTTTTTTACCTGTTCCAAATTCAATGACTAAGTCACGAACTTGAACAATTGCTTCTTTTTGTTCTTTTTTCATAACTTATTCACCTACCTTATGTTGCTCAACAGCTTCTTTAAGCTTACTTAATTGTTTAGGTTTTGAAACTTTAGGAGCACGTGGATCAAGAAGTCAAGTTCTAGCTCCATGTGTTTCATTTATTTCAAACATTGGAGGTGTTATTTGATAATCAAGCGCTAATGCGAATTGATTTCTTGGTGCAAATGCATCACCATTAATTTCATTAAATAAAGAAGGTGGTGTTCCTGAAATTGAAAATAACTCTTCTCCTTTAATACCTAATTGAGGTAAAGCAGATAATAATGCTCATGTATATGGATGTCTTGGATCAAAGAATATATCATTTGTTGTTCCATATTCAATAATTTGACCAGCATATACTACCGCTACACGATCAGCAATATTAGCCACAACTCCTAAATCGTGAGTAATAAAAATAACTGTAAATTTGTATTCTTCTTTTAATTCTTTAATTAAGTCTAAGATTTGTGCTTGAATTGTAACATCTAAAGCTGTTGTTGGTTCATCACAAATCAAAATCTTAGGTTTACATGCTAATGCAATAGCAATAACCACACGTTGACGCATACCACCTGAATATTTACCAGGAATATCTTTATAACGATTTTCTGCGTTTGGAATACCTACTTTTTCCATTAATTTGATTGCTTCAATTTTAGCTTCTGCACGTGACATGTTTTGGTGATCACGTAATACTTCTGAAATTTGGTAACCAACTGATAGTAGTGGGTTTAAAGATGTCATAGGGTCTTGGAAAATTGTAGCAATTGTTCCACCACGTAATTTTTTAAGACTTTTATTAGCTTTAATTTTGTTTATAAAAGGTGAACCTGCTTGGAATTCTCAAATTTCTCTTAATAAAGATATTTGTTCACTTTCAGGAACTCTATTTTCCTTCAAATCTTGTAATATGATTTGTAAATATGTTTCAAATTCTGTTAAAAATTCTTCATTTTTTAAATAATTTAAAACTGAATTTATTTCAGATTTTTTAATTTTCTTTAAGTTTTTATTATTAATTAATTGTTTAACTATTGAAGAAACTTTTAATCTTGTACGTTTTGATAAACGATTAAATGAAGCCATTTCACGATAAGCATCTTCGATAATATCGTTTTGTTTTTCTAATTGAATTTGGTTTTCTTTAAGATTAATTCCAGCTTCAATTTCTTTATTAATAATTCCGATTGCAGTTTTAGCATCTTTAATTCTTGAAAAGTTATATTTTTTAATTGCTTTACGAGATTCTTTTGAAAGTGCTCCTTTATGGAATTTGATTAAATCCACTTCAGATCTAAAAGCTGATTCTTCATTATTAATTGTATCTTGATTTGGATAATACATAATTGAACCACTGGCAATATATCCGTTTGATTCAATCATATTTGTTAAAGTTTTAGTTAAAACTGATTTTCCAGAACCTGATTCACCAACAATAGCTACAGTTTCTCCATCATATATATCGAATGTAACATTACGGATTGATGTTAGCATTTTTGAACGCACTCTAAATTTAACGACAATATCTTTTAAAGATAAAATTTTGTTTTTGTTTTCCATAATGTCCTCCTGTTAATTATCTATGGTTTTTTGGATCTAATGAGTCAGCAAATACTTTTGCTACTACGAAGAAAATAATTGATACAATGGTTGTTAATACAATAGGAATAATGATTAAATGTGGGAAGTCTTGTCACAATGTACCAGCCATAATTTCATTTAATATTTGACCAAGTGAGGTTTGTTTACGTCCAGTAACAAATCCAAATCCTAGGAATGTTAATGAAGCATCAATTGAAATTGCATTCGGAATAGCAAATGCTCCCGCTTGAACAATTACTGGTAAAATTCTTGGCATAATATTTTTTGAAATAATTCTTCCTGATGAAGAACCTAAACTTACAGAAGCAGTATTATAGTCAGTATTTTTTACTAACATAATTTGCACCCTAACCGTACTTGCGATTGCAATTCACGCTTGTAGTGATACCCCAAAAATTATTGGTCAATATCCTATGTCAAAAATAAATATAATGAATAATAATAAAATTAATTGCGGAACTAAAGTTAATAAGTTTGTTATTTGTACAAAGAATAAATCAGTTTTTTTGAAATATCCTCAAATTGAACCTAATAAAATACCTACAAACAATTGGATTGCTGCTAATAAGAATGAGAATAATAGTGTTGTTCGCATTCCTGCTCAAACTTTAATTCAAAGGTCTTCACCTTGTGTTCCCAATCCAAATAAGAAATCTCATGTTGGTGCCATTGGACTACCATCAATTATTACTGTTCCGTCACCTCATGGATTTGGTTTAATCAATGGAGTCGCTTCGTGACCGATCGGAACAATTAATGATAATAAGATGAAAGCAATCAATATTGAAATTGCGATAATAAATATTGGAGATTTAATTAATAATTTTCCAACCGATCTTCAATAACTATACTGTTTTGTCTTTAACTGCTCACTTTCCTCTTCTTTAGCTCCAACCAAAGTGAAAAGAGATTGATCTATTTCATCAAAATTTATTTTATTTTTACGCTGAAAGTCGTCTTTATCAATTTTCATAAATCATTCTCCTCTTTTCTATTTTTTACCTAAACTTACCCTTGGATCCATTCAAACCATCATCAGGTCAGAAATTAATGTAGCAAATATTTTGATAAATGCTGCAAATGATATATATCCTAAAATAACGAATGAATCTTTTTCTCCAGAAATTGCTTTAACAATGAATGGACTCATTCCCGGAATTTGTCATTGTTGTTCTGTTAAGATTGATGCTCCGAACAATGTAACAGCTAAATCAATTGGGAATTGTCTTAAAATTCTAATTCCAGCATTTCTAAAAATGTGGATGTAGTAAACTTTTGTTTCTCCCATACCTTTAGCGTATGCAAATTTAGTATAATCAGCTGTCATTTCATCGATTACATAACGTCTAGTTAAAATTACTGTCGATGGTGTCATCATTGTGACTAATGCGACCACTGGTCAAAATTTAGTTCAGAATGAACCAGATTCGAACATAGCCGAATGACCAAATGCGGAAATACTTAATAAGTAGAAACCAATAATGATTACAATACCAGGAACTGCTACTAATAAAATATTTGTACCATTGATTATATTATCTGATGTTTTACCCTTACGTTTTGCTGCTTGGATACCTAATGGTAAACCAATCATGTAAGAAATAATTACTGAAACTGATCCAAATGCAAATGAATATGGAATAGCTTCATTAAATAATGTCATAATTTCTGTTTGACCAGGTTGTCCAATTGATTTAGATGAAACAACACCTAAATGTACTCAAACTCTTTTTGAAGTTACATTTTCTGTAATATTACCTCAATCCAGTTCTGGATTTGCTTTAACAACATCAGCTCATACAAATGAGTGAATTGTTGAATAGGGATTTGTATCAATTATTGCTGAAAATTCAAATTCTTGACCTGTAACAATGTATTTAGGAATAAATGGAGTTAGGTTTCTTAAGTAAGTTAATAATCTTTCTCCAACTGAACCATAAACACCAAATAATTTCATACGCTCTGCTAGATATTCATTATATTTATCTGATCCAACTTCTCCTAAACCAAGTTTATTTCAGTAATCGGGCATATACTGATTAACATCGGTTACAGCATTAACAATTAAGAATAGTGCAATAATAGCAAATAATAAAGTTGCAAATCCATAAACAATACGTTTAAATGAATATCCGATTAAAGGATGTTGTCTAAAGAATCTTGACATATCGGCTGATATATCATCGAATTTATATTTTGCAGCTGTTAATCAAGTAGATTCACCATAAATTAATTCTTCATCCAAAGAATAATTTACTGATTCAATATCAATATTATTAGAATTTGATTTGTTTTTAATAGTGAATTCACTTGTTTTATTATCTTTGTTAATCATATTTTTGAGTTCCTTTCGAATTTTATATAAAAATAATAAATATCCTATTTCAGATATTTTTTTCAATTAAAAATAATATTTAAATTAGATAATTATGCTAATTTATAGTTTGTCAGTCAGATAAGGCGAGCAAAAGAGTTATGAACTTTTATAAAGTTTTGATTACGCATAACCACTCATCCTTTCTGTATTAAATTGTTATATATTGTTATAAATATACCTTATTTCAAATAACATTTAAAGTTTTTATTTAAAAAAGTTTAAATTTCTATCACATTATGTTTATCATTTAAATATATAGAGGTACGTATGGATAATAAAAAGCCAACATTGAAAGATTTAAGAGAATCTCAAAAAAAAGTCTATAAACAAGAAGTGGCAGAAGCTCTTGATTCAACTTATTCTGGATTAGGTTTTAATGCAAAAATACTAGATTATCGTAAGACTAAGAAAATGAAATGATGATCTTGACTGATTGCTTTAGGAGCATCAATAGTCGCAACAGGTTTTAGTTTTTTGATGGGTTATGCATTCAGAAGTAATATCAATATTAATGTTGGGGTCGATTCATATTATGGTGCAGCCGGATGAACGGCATTATCAATTATTGTAGCTTTGGTTTTGGCTTACATGATAATTAGTTATATTAGGAATAAAAAGGCTGAAAAACATTTTAATGATAAAAGAAGACGTTACCAAAGAACATTGACACAGTGAGAAGCGAAAGTTTTTCTTGCTAAAAAAATAATTTTTTTAACTATTTTATTAATGGTTGCTCCAACTGTTTGTTTTATGGTTTTATTATAAATAATGAAAGGATCACAATTATTGTGATCCTTTATTTTGTCTTCTTTTTTCTCATCTTTGATCAGCTTCGCTACATTTTCTAGAAAAATCTTCTCGCTTAATTTCAATTGTTTGGGCATTTTTAGCTTGATATTTAGCTATTAAGCTAAATCTTTCTAACTCAAATTCAGAAACAAGTTTCCTAAAATCTCGAGCCAGTGTTAATCGATATTCTGATTTAATATTTCCATTTTTAATATATAAAGGTCTGAAAATATATAATAGCATGAATATTCCAAATACCGCTATTGGTCCTATCAAGAAATTTAATAAAAAGTATTGTGCTCACATCGGTAAATAACCAAAACCAGTATTGTTAAATACATCTCTGAAAATGAATGCCGGGTATCCCATTTGTTCACCATTTAAATTTCAAGCTCATTGATCTAATTCATCAATTGGTTCAACAGCAAATAATAAATTTCATACCATTACAAATGTTGAAAATATTCACGCAAATGAAAATGATCTAATTAAGTATTGTTTATTTCATTCAAACTTAATTATTCCAAACATATATGGATAAACATAAGCCATTATAGATAATCAATGTCCGTAATAAAATTGTCAATATCTAACTGAATTAAAGTCCATATCAAATCCACCTTTAGATGGAACTATCATAACCATGACTGGTCCGATAAGAGCTAAAGTTAATGTTGAATCGAATAATCTTTTTGTTGCATTAGGAAATAAGCAAATCAATACTCCACATCAAGCAACCAAATTACATACTTCCATGTAAAAAACGTTATTTAATATCAACAAGTTAAAACGCTCCTGGTCTCAGGTTCCTGATTCAGTTGTAAAATCGTAATCAACCACTTGTTTAATTCTAACAACATATCAATAAATTTGTGAAACTATTAAAATTATAGCAATTGGATATCTAACATATGCCCCATTATTTTTTTGAGCAGTTTTTGCTCAAAAATCTTTAAACACAAATAGCACCACTATTGAACTAATAAAAACAAATAAACCAAGAAAATATCCTCATGGATTATTATTTACAAAGTCAAATAAATTTCCTTCTTCTGCAAAAAACATAAATTATCCTTTCTAAAATATTCTTATAAATAATATCATATCAATACAATCATTTTTTAAAGAATGAATAAAAATAAAACCAAACTATTTTAATAATTTGGTTTTATAGAAATTTATTTTTTATTATTTATTTTTGATTTATTATTTTGATTTCAGTTTTTATTATTACGGTTTTGATAATTAGAAACATTTTTTGTGTTTCTAATATTAGGAATATATTCTTTACCATCAATTTCATTCATTATCGCAAGAACAATTGGTTGTTTACCAGATTCTTGTTTAATTGAAGATCTTACTTTCGAAATAATCTCGCGCTTAATTTCATTTAAATCATATGCCTTAGGATTTGTTTTAAATTCTTCTTGACCTTTAACAATTATATCTTCAATAGATTTTTGCAATATTTTGAAAATAGGATTTTCTTCACTAATATAAAGAACTCCACGCATTTGTGTATCAATTAATGAAACTAGTTCTTTATTTCTAGAATCTATTGTTGCACCAACAATAATAACACCATCAGTTGCTAATTGTTTTCTTTCATTTAAAACAACTGCACCAACATCTCCAACACCAACACCATCAACAAAGATATCTCCAGAATCAACTCTTTCTTCAGAAACAGCTAAATTCTTTTTAGATAAAACTAAGATTTGACCGTTATCAATAATTCCAACGTTTTCTGATTTGACACCAGCTTCAATAGCTGCTTTTTCAGCTTTTAAGAAATCTTTATATAAAGCTTTAACTGGAACAAAGAATTTTGGTTTAAATAAAGAAATCATTAATTTAACATCTTCATAAGAAGCGTGCATTGATCAAATGTTTTTATCTGATAAAGCCATTAATCTAGCGTCAGTTCTTGCAAGTTCATCTAAGATTTGTGCATGACGTTTTTCAACACCCGCAGCAGGTGGTGTTGCTAGTACAATTAAATCATTTGGACCAAATTCAACTACATTATCATTTCCATTAGCAATCTTTGCAAGTTTTGAATAAAGAACATCACCAGTACCTGAAATAATTAATACACCATTTTCTGATTCCATATATTCTTCAATTGTCATTAAATCGTTTTTAGTAACTGTTAAGTTTTGATGAATCATGTTTGATTCTAAAATTGCAGACATTGTTCTTCCATAAACAGCAATTTTACGTCCATTTTCTTTAGCTGCTCTTACGATTTCACCAAGTTTGAAAATGTCTTCTTCGAAAATACCAACAGCAATTTTAGTTTTCTTTTCTTTAAATGGTGAAGAAATGTAACTTTCAATTTTGTGATTTGGAACAGTAAATCCAGTTCTTGATGCAAATTCAGAATCAGCAATTAAAGCTAATACACCGTTTTCAGCAATTTTAGCGATATGTGCATAATCTGTTGAAAAATTTGATTCTTCTTGACCATCGATAATGTAATCTCCTAAATAAACAACTGATCCCATATCTGTATGTACTGCATAACCAAATGATTGTGGTGATGATGATGTTGTTCTAAAAACTTCAACTTTTGTGTTACCAAAATCTAAAATTTGTTTATCTTCAATCACATTAAAATTTTTATCATTTGTTTTAACACGTAATCTTTGAGCTTTAATTTTCAAAACCAGAGTTGTTAATTCGTTACAATAAACTGGTAAATCGTTTTCTTTTAAAATGTATGAAATAGCTCCTGAATTATAAGCTGAAGGATTTGTAATAAAAATACCCTTAATTCTTTTTTTGTTATTTTTAATAAAATCTAATTTAGGAATAACAACATCAATTCCTAAAATTCCTTTGTCAGGAAATTTAACACCAGCATCAAAAATAAATAAATCTTTATCAACTTCTAATGCAAATATGTTTTTTCCTCTTTCATCTTGACCACCAATGGCCATAAATCTGATATTTGACATAAAATACCTCTTTCTATTATTCAATTTTAATCTTTATAAACAATTAATATTATCTGTTTATTTTAGTTCACTAATCGCGAATATCGTTAGATTAGTTATTAAAGAATTTATTATCAATATTTTACAACAAAAAAACAACATTTGCTATTTGTTAGCAAGATTGTTGTTTTTTTTGTTCATAATTTTTGTTTTGACAATACCAATCGGAATCAATAATAATACAACTCCAAGAACAATTGATTGACTAATCAAACTCTTGATAACAACGTCATCATCTGATGACATGTAGAATTGTGCCATTATGCTTCCAGAGAATGTTAATATAGCAAATAATATTGAAGAAATTGCAAATGTTCAAAACACTTTATTATTTCAAATTTTTCTATACTCTTTATCAGTTCTTCGTAAATGAATAATTGTAACAAAAGTCAAGAATTTTAATAAACTCGTTGCCATTGTAAAGTAGGAAATAATACTAAATAAATTACTTGTAAATACATAAACTGATGCCATTGCTATTAATAATAAAGTTGCTACTCAAGCAGAATCAATTTTATTTCTTTTTTGGAAAATTTTACCAATTTCTTTTTCCTCACTTAATTTAACAACAAAAGCAGTTTGATAAACCAAAAATGAAGAAAGTGATCCAACAAATAAGAATATTGCTAAAATTTGAAATGTTAATTTTGCTCAATCAGGAATGTTTAAAATGTCTGGAACTTTTGAATTTGGATCTCCAAGAGCACTGGTTGGTGCTAATGTTAATAAGGCTAATCCAAATAATACATAAATTACTACAATAATTGCAATTGCTGAAGCAATTACTTTAGGCACATTTTTTTCAGCTTTTTCAATATCTTGAGCCATAAAGATAGAAACTTCAGTTCCTGAATAACCATATGATGTAAAAGTTATTGCCGGAATTAATAAACCAGAAGCTAAGAAAATTTGACTCATTGATTGATTAATTTCTTGAGATGTTTCAGTATTTTGGTGTAAATTACCATAAACCATCGCCATTATTAAAATGAAGGCAATAGGTAACATTGTCATTACAGTAAATAAATGTTGCATAATTTTTTTAGAATTTTTAATAAACATTTGTGTCACTGCTAGGACTATCAAAATTCCAATTCCAACAGCTTTTGATTCATAAGAACCGACCGCTAAAACGTCTTTGTTATTGACAATTGAAGCGATCATATCTCCAGTAGCCATTGACACAGATGCAATTGAAGCAGCCGATACCATTGATATTAAAACTCAACCGAATCAAAATGCAAGTACATTTCAATTTGCTCTTTTAACTCAACCATATGAAGCACCATTCATTTTGTATGATGCTCCAGCTTCAGCCATCATTAAATTTTCAGGAATAATAATGATTGCTCCGATTACTCATGCAATAATCATGAATATTCAGTTTTCTTTTGATAAGAACATTACTTGATTAAAAGAAATTAATAGACTTGAACCGATTGTTGCTGTAAGAGTCATCGCAAGTGTTGTTCAAAATCCAAATTTATTTGTTAGTTTTTTCACTTTATTTTTCTCACTTTCTAGCAAACGCTAATGTTTTAGATTTATAGTTTTCATTTTCTTTAGCAATAGATTCTACGTGATCAGCATTATTAACTAACCATATTTCATTTTTAGAATCAAATTTACTTTTTTCATCAAACATCGCTTGAGACATCTCTCATGGAATTCATTTATCCGCAGTTCCGTGAATAAACATAATTGGAATGTCTTTTGCATTCTTCATGTTTTTAATCAAATCATAATCAGAAGGTGCAATTGTTAATACTTTCTTAAAACGCTTATTTAGATTGAATCCTGAAATAACTCAATTAATGTGTGATCAATTATTTTGGATATAATATCTATACAAAATTTGTAAATTATCAAAACCACAGTCAGCAATTGCTCAATCAATCTTATGTTTGCCTTTTTGAGCATATAACACACTTGTCGATGCTCCCATACTATTTCCAATTAGGCCAATTGATTGAACTTTATGATCGACTTTTAATTGTTTGATGATTTCATCAATTATTGGAATAGCAGAATATCCAATATCTGTTTTTGATCCATATGTTTTTCCATGCGCATAACTGTCAAATCCAATAATATTATATCCTTGATTGTAATAATGCTCAGTGAGTTTTAATGATGAATATTTATTTCCTGTTCAACCATGTAATCCAATTACTCATTTATTTGAATTTGGATTAATCATTTTAAAACACGAAATGTTTCCTTTTCTAGTTTTAATTGAATATTCTTGAATCAAATCTTTTTTTAAAGTTGTGTGATTCATATTCAACTCATCTAATTCATAATTTAAAAATTCAAACGAATTCATTTCTATTCCGGTTTCGGTTTTGCCTGATCTTTTATAATCATGGCAGAATTTTTCATATTCTTTAAAGATTGATTTAGACTTAAAATATATATACGGAAATAATAAGATTGTAATGACTATTTTAATAAAGTTATATCGATATTGTTTCATTTAAATTTCTCCCTTACAATTCATTATATTCTTATAACGCTTAATTTCTCATTCCATATAAGAATAAAATATTTTCTTTTAAAAAATGAGAATATCTATTTTTTTACAAATGGAGTAGAATAATATTAATTAGAAAAGGAGCACATATGACTAAGAAAAAAATGGTATCTGGTATCACTCCGAGTGGTACGATGACTTTAGGTAATTACCTAGGAGTTGTTAAGCAATGAGTCGAATTTCAAAATGAATATGATATGTATATTTTTATTGCTAATTTACATGCAATTACAATGCCTCAAGATAAAGAAAAACTTCGAAAAAATTTAAAAGAAGTTTCAACTTTATATTTCGCTTGTGGGATGGATGCTAATAAATCTACAATCTTTTTACAAAGTGATGTAATGGAGCATGCTCAACTTGGTTGAATCATGAATACTCAATCAACAATGGGTGAATTATCACGTATGACTCAATTCAAAGATAAGTCAGCAAAAGTTGAAAGTTCTGGAAAAGAATCTATTCCTGCTGGATTATTTACTTATCCAACTCTAATGGCTGCCGATATTTTAATGTATGATGTTGATTTTGTTCCCGTTGGAGTTGATCAAAAACAACACATTGAAATTGCTAGAGATATTGCTATAAGAATGAACAATAAGTTTGGAGATTTATTCACTATTCCTGAAGCGTTGATTACAAAAAATAATATTAAGATAATGGATTTACAAGATCCAACAAAAAAAATGTCTAAATCATCAACTAATCCAAAAGCGATTATTACTATGTTAGATAAACCTGAAGAAATTAGATCAAAAATCAAAGCTGCCGTAACTGACAGCGAAAATTTAATTAAATATGATTTCGAAAATAAACCAGGTGTAACTAATTTGATGAATATTTATATGATTCTAAAAGGAATTACAAAAGAACAAGCTGAAGCACATTGAAATAATAAAAATTATAAAGATCTTAAAGATGATGTTGCTGAAGCGATTGTTGAAATGATTACTCCAATTCAAAATAGATATAACGAACTTTATAACTCAAAAGAAATGGAACAATGATTAGAAGATGGTGCTAATAAAGCTAGAAAAATAGCATATAAGAAATTGCAAAAAGTTCAAAATAATATGGGACTAAATTACAAACGTAAATAGGAGGACAAAATAATGCCTAACGATACAAGAACATGAGTGGCTGCTTACAATAAATATTTAGATGAGTTAACTGATGCTGAGTGAATGGAAATGTCTAATGCACAATGCGACAGTCCATTATCAAGTTGTTCAAACAACTTAGAACAAATTTTAGAAGAACAAGAAAGTCGTCGAAATAAAAATAAATAAATTAAAATTAAAAAGCTGAAATATGATCAGCTTTTTTTCTTTCTTTTATAAAATAGTTATTGCAAAAAAATACAATGGGAATATAATTTTATTAATGTTTGCTTAATAGCAAACCCGTTTTTACGGGTGGTGGAAAAACCAAAAAGAGAAAGGTTATATGAAAGTAAACATTAAAAATATTTTTAGTAAAAAAATTATTAAAAACTACACAGATGATGAACTTAAAGCAGAGATTCAAGAACTTGAATCAATAGATTACTCTAAATTAGATGATCACGATTTATCTTATAGTCATTATGGTTATGTACAAACATTCAAAGTTATTGCTGATGGTTTGAGATTTAGTACATTAAAACAGTTTTCAGCAGGTATGTTAGCTGGATTCTGAATTGGAGCAGCATATACAGCAGTATTATATGCTTCATACAAATTAGGAAATCCTTCATTAGAAAAACTAATGACTGGTTTATTATTCTCAGGAGTAATTTTGTTAATCAGTTTCCTTGGTGGAGGATTTGTAACTGCTCATATGTGAATTAATCGATCAATGTTCAAAGGTGTTGAGAGATGAAGAAATTATGCCAAGGCTTGTGGTCTAGTATATATCGGAAATATTGTTGGTATCGGAATTTTTGTTTCAATACTATTGTTGGCAAATGCATTTAATGCAGAGCAATTTGAATATCTATATGATCACTTTTCAAGAGATAAACTTGGCTGAATCGGTACTGCTATTCAAAATGGGGGAATTGGTTCTCTTACAACAGGTAAAACTTTCCAAACAATTGGTTATATCTTCGCTTCAGCGATTTTATGTAATTTCTTAATTTGTTTAGCAACACAAGGTGCTAAATCAACTAAAGGAAATACTGTTGCAACAATGATTATGTACTTATTGGTTTTATTCTTCTTTGCAATTGGAGGTTACCAACACTGTGTTGCTAACTGATATGGTGTATGAGTAGGAATATTAGCGCCATTAACAAATACCGGATCTGAAGTTGTTATTAACAACGACATGGGTTGAGCATTAATTGTATTTAACATTATTCCTGTATTTATCGGAAACTGAGTTGGTGCTTACATCATGGGAGCAATCATGTCATGATACAACAAAGAATACGAAGTTTTATTAGTAAAACAATACAGAATTAGAACTTTAACAGAAGAGCTAGCAAGTAGAACTAAAAAATAATAAAAACGCATTACTGCGTTTTTTTATTTATCATTTTCTTCATCATACTTTCATTGAACAGCGTAGTATTTTTTTAATAATTTTCGAGCATCGTCCTTTTTTCTATTTGGTATACAGTTAGAATGTACAGCAATATAATTAGAACCTGTTAACTCAGGCTTTTTAATATTTATTAAATCAATTGATCAGTTATAATCACCATCAGGAGTTTGTAAATCATTTTGGTTTCTAATTATATGGAATTGACATGTGTAACATAACCTAAATTCTTCTTCTGGTTTATTAATTAATTTTGGTGCTGCATCTCATGCTTGATCGTATTCTTCTTGATCAAATACAACCATTTGTTTTTCTTTATCAATTATCGCCATATTTACCTCTATATCTTAATAAGATTATAAATAAAAAAGACCAAAAGGTCTTCAATTAATTATTAGTTTCCAAATACAGCTTTTTTAACTGATTGGTAGTTTGTATTTAATTCGTCGCATGACTTATTAAATGCTTTTTTCTCAGCGTCTGTAAGGTTTCATTCAATGATTCTGTCTCATCCATTAGAATTAATAACAGCAGGAACTCCTGTATAGAATCCTTCTTGTCCGTATTGACCTTCTAATAATGCTCCAACCATTAAAGTAACATTTTCATTTCCTAAGATTGCTTTTGAAATTGTAGCTAAACATGCTCCAATACCATAGTATGTAGCACCTTTACGATTAATAATTTCATATGCCATGTTAATTGTTTGTGTTCAACATTCTTGTAAATCAGCTTCTGTTATTTTGCCTTCTTTAACGTAATCTAATAAAGGTTTTCCCATAACTGATGCGCTTGAATAAACAGCTACTGATGAATCACCGTGTTCTCCCATAATATATGCATTAACTGAATTTGGTGCTACATTTAATTTAGCTCCAATCAATCTTCTTAATCTTGATGAATCTAATGTAGTTCCTGCTCCAACAACTTTATGTTTGTCAAATCCAGTTGCTTGTTGGTAGATAGTTGTTAAAACATCACATGGATTAGATGCAATAACTGTAACACCATCAAATCCACTAGCTTTGATTGATTCAGCAATACCTTTCATAATTCTTGAATTATCTTCAATTAATTGTAATCTTGTTTCTCCTGGTTTTTGTGGACGACCAGCTGTAATACAAATTAAATCTGCGTCAGCACAATCTTCATATGTTCCTTGTTTAATTGTAAATGGTGTATCTAATACAGCGATTGTATCAGATACATCGATTGCATGCCCTTCAGCAGCAGTTGCATTTAAATCTACTAATACGTATTCTGCAGCTAAACCACGGTTTACAGCTGAATATAGAAATGACATTCCTACAGCACCAGTTCCAACTAAAACAATTTTGTTAGATGTTTTTTTCATTTTTTCTCTCCTTTTACTTATATACTTATTTTAGCACTAAAAAGAACTAAATAATATTTCTTATTTATATCATTCATTTTATAATTTTATGATTTTTATGATAATCATCTCTTAAATGATGATGAGCTATTTTATGAATACTATAAACAGATAATGAAATAGTAATATAAGAAATTATAATTGTTGTAATAATTATTTCGACTAAATGCACTCAGTGTAAAATCGTTCCCAAATCATTATAATAATGTAAATTTGCAAAATTAGAAACTTTACCCATTGCAAAAGATGAAATCGCTAGTGGAAAAGTAAAACATGCAAATAAAGGAATGAATTTCAATGTTATAAGACAAGAAAAAATAATTAGATCAACTAAGGTTAATAAAACTGCTAATCCAAATAAGAATCATAAAATTCCTTCATTAACTGTTAATCCTGCCAGATTACCATTTCTAGTTATCGTCAAGTAGCCAGCCAAACATAAACTTGCTGGTGCTCCAAAAATACCGTATGTCAATAGAGTATTTTTTGAAACTTTTAATTCAATAAATAATACTTTATAAATAATAATTGGTAGTGAAACCATGTATCCGCCAAACCCTAAATATCAGACAGCTTCAGCCAATTTATTAAAACCATATTGAGCATTTTGCATTTGCAATTCACTAAGTCCTTGTAGATTTTTACCCATATCAGATGAAGTAACACAAAAAACTACAATTCCTACTCATATTACAAATCATGTTGGAAAAATAGATTTCATGGAAAAGTTTTTTAAATGATACACCATAAAAGAAGTTACATAAATTAAAAATACCGGTAATGTTATTAATCAAATAATCTCACCAATTCATGGAGCTTGAATATTTTGATTAGATAAAAATGCTGCTCACCCTCAGGTTGCCATAAATAATGTTGGAATTAAAGAACCAATAATTGGCATTTTTAATTCTTGAATGAAAAGATGTGGATGTAGAATATATTTAATTATTATTGTTACTAATAAAATTGTTAAAATTGCAAATCCGATTGAGGTTATTACAATCCCTGCAATATGACTATATTGCTCTAGTCATAAACTTCATGAGTTAGCCAATGTCATAACACCAAGCGCAGTTCCACTTAAAGCGATTGGGAGTGTTGACATGTTTTGTTTTTTTGTTTCAAAGAGTTCTTTCACTTTGTCATCTCCTTTATAATTAATTAATATTTAAAAATTTAGAAAAGATCTTATTTGCGAATAAGTACATTTATTATTATAGCACTCAAAAACTTTAGTATAAAAGCGTCATAATTTTAAAATAAGAACATTACTGGTTAAGGTAATATTCTTATTTTAATTTGTTTTGTTTTTATCTTTTATTAAGCGATTATTTCTCTTATTGATAATTACTTTTTTGTGTTCTTTTTTCTTTACTATATAGTCAATAACCAGTCCTGTTATAAATAATCAAAATACTCCGTTGATTGTACTAAATACAACATCAGTCATTCAGTGAGTTCTTGCAACAACCAAAGAATTCATCATACTTAATAAATATATGATTAAGAAGCTAAATAAAAATTTAGTTATCTTAGAGTTTTTTAATTTTGAATTTTGTAAAAAATATCCATAACCAAAAAGCATAAAAGTTGTGGTTGTATGACCAGAAGGAAAATCTATATTTGAATAACCTGGGTTTGAAATTTCTTCTATTGGAATTCCTTTGAAAATAGATTTAAGCATAATGCCAATATTTCCTCAAAAACTACCGTTTGGTTGATATCATTCTTTATATTCTGCTGGTCCTCAAATATTATTGTTAATAGAATTTAAAATGGCTTGTTTATCAACATTATCCAAAAGTAACATTTCATCAGTTAATGTAATATCTGTAGCAATTCCATTGGTTCATGTTATTTTACCAACAAATTCTTCAAAATTAGTATTTAAATAGTATGGTCTTCCCATTGATATCTTTAAGAATATTACAATCAAATACATAAAGAAAATAAACGCAAGTGTTTTAATTGCACTAACTCAATAATTTGTTTTTAAAAAATTATCTTTTGAAACTAATTTTAATTTAGTATAAACCAACAGCCAGATTAAGAAAGTTCCTTCAACAAAACAAATAATTATTCTTGAAATAAATTTAAAATCATTTGTGATTAAATATTCAGCATCAATTCCACTACCAAAGCCGCTATCATCATTTAAAGCATTTACAGTTGGAATTATTCGATTAGTACCTCACACTACAATTAAAATAACTATAATAATTCATCCGATATTATTTAAATTTCTGTTTTCCTTAACTTTATTAAATAATAGTGATTCAATCAAAATATAAATTGCAAAAAACACAAGAGGTAAAAATTGAGCATCACCAAATTCATCATTTATAACAATTCAAAATTTTACAAATTGATTATTAGTAATTCTAGAATAAACTTCGGCAATTTTCTCATCAAAAAACGATGATATTACAAAAATTATCATACATATTAACAATAATATAGTCATAGATAATTTATATCAATAATTATCTTCGGTTTTTCTAATCTTAAAGTTCATGTTTCAATTATATCAAACCACTTTTAAAAAATAGCAATAAAAAAAGACCAATTGGTCTTACTTTTATTATTTAGATAATGCTTTACGTACGTTTTTCATATAAACAATTAATTCTTTTTTAGTCATATCTCTTAAGTTTGAATCTTTTAAAGAAATGTTAGCTTCTTTAGCCATAGAACGTAATTTGTTTGAATATTTTTGTAATTCTGAACGTCTTTCAGTAATTGCGTGTGATCCATCAACTGCAGCTCTTTCAGCTGTTGTTTTTGCAGGAGCGGCTTTTTTAACTGTTTCTTTTTTAACTTTATCAACATGTGCTTCTTCTTTAACTTCAACTTCATCATGATGAGTTTTAGCTAAGTGTTCTGAGTATTTGTCTTCCATTTTGTCTAAGAAAGCGTGTGCTTCATCAACTGATGGTTCTACTTCTACTTCTTTTGTTGCAACTGTTGGTTCAACAACTTTTTTAGGAGCAACTGTTTTTGTAGCTTCTTTTTTAGCTTCTACTTTAACTTCAGGATTTTTAACTTCAACTTTTTTAACTGTTGATCCTAAAGCTTTTGCTGCAGTTTCAACAATTGTTTTAAATTGTTCAGGGTTGTTAATTGCAATTTCTGATAACATTTTACGGTTAACATCAATGTTTGCTAATTTTAAACCATTCATGAATTTTGAGTATGATAAACCATAAGGTCTAACAGCTGCGTTAATACGCACGATTCATAATTGTCTGAAATCACGTTTCTTTTGTTTGCGTCCAATGAACGCATAAGCCATAGAACGAACTACTTGTTCATGTGCTTTTTTGTATGAAGATTTTTTAGTTCCATAGTAACCTTTAGCACGTTTAATTCAACGCTTTCTTCTTGCTCTAGTTACTTTTCCAAATTTAACTCTTGCCATAATTTATTTTCCTCCTATTTCCTATTTTTGTAATAAACCTTTTAATCTTTTCACGTCTGTTTTGTGAACGATTGTCATTTTAGCTAAACCACGTTTTTGTTTAGTAGTTTTACCTGTAGCACGGTGTTGATTACCAGCTTTACGACTTCTTGTCATTGTTCCATTAGCTTTAACTTTAACTCTTTTTGCTAATGATTTTTTAGTTTTCATTTTTGGCATAATTTTTTTTCCTCGCTATCCTTTACTAATTTTTCTTGGGCACTACATACATATCTAAAAATCTTGAGTTTAATTTTGCCTCTTTTTCAATTTTAGCTACGTCCTCAATTTGTGCATAAAACTTTTTCAAAGTTTCATGACCAAGATCGATATATGCAATTTCTCTTCCTTTGAATTTTAATGAGATTTTAACTTTGTCACCATCTAATAAAAATTCTTTAGCTTTTCTTGCTTTTGTTTCTAAATCATGTTGCCCAATGTTAACTGTTAAACGAATTTCTTTGTTTTCAGTTTTTGAAGAATTTTTTTTAGCTTCCTTCATTTTCTTTTGTTGCTCGTACTTATACTTACCGTAATTTACGATTTTAGCAATTGCAACACCATCAGGTTGTTGACCCACTTGGAATAAATCTAATCCAGCAGCATCAGCAATAGCTAGTGCTTCTTGTTTTGACATTATTCCACGTTTTTCACCATTTTCATCAATAACAAGAATTTCTCTTGCTCTAATGAATTGATTAATTGGGTCTTGATTTTTAACAGGTCTTGAATTTCTATTTTTTTGATCCATTTAATGTTCTCCTTAAAATAATAAAAAATGTGCCGTTAAAGAATTAGAAAGCACATTTTATTTAGATATTCTTAAAATAAATTTACTACCATTTCACTTAATCGTTAGTGGTGAGCTGAGTGCTTCTTCTTTAAACAATAATAGTATATAACATTTAAGCATTTAAAACAATAATTTTCATATAAAAACAAAAAAACGCCGAAGCGATTTTTTATTTAATAATTGCGATTAAGTCACCTTTTTTAACTGGACCATCAACTGCAACCATTTCGATTGCTTTATTGATTTGGTTTGTAAAAATTAATGGTGTTTTCATTGAAGGAACTTCAGCAGCAACTTTTTTAATATCAACTTTAACTAATTCGTCACCAACTTTAACGTCTTGACCTTGAGTTACAGCTGCTTTAAAACCTTTACCCTCTAAAGTAACAGTATCTAAACCAATGTGGATTAATACTTCTAATCCTGATTTGTGTTGAATACCGTAAGCGTGTCCTGTAGGAAATACAGTTACTAATTTACCTTCGATTGGAGAAACAAAATCCCCGTTTTTTGGTTCGAAAGCAAATCCATCTCCCATCATTTTTTCAGCGAAAACTTCATCTTCAACTGATGATAAAGGAATTAATGTTCCATCAACTGGTGCATAAATTTCAATCCCTTTATTTTTTTTACTAAATAATCCCATTTTATATTCTCCTTGTTTAGTCTTATTTTAACTCTATTTTTTAAAAAGTATTATATATATTATAATTTATCATCTAAGAATTCATTAACTAATGCTAATACCTCTTCTTCAGTTTCTAAATCTAATGCTTTATTTGCTAATATAGCTGCCTCTTTTGAATCAATTTTGCTCATAATAGCTCTTGCTCTTAACATTGAAGTTGCACTCATTGAGAATGCATCTAATCCCATTCCAATTAACAATGGTAATGCTTGAATTTCACCAGCCATTTCTCCACACATACCAACTCATTTATTATTTTTGTGTGCACCTTCAATTGTTAATTTAATTAATTTTAAAATTGATGGATTTGTTGGTTGGTATAGATATGAAACATTTTCGCTCATTCTATCTGCAGCCATTGAGTATTGAATCAAGTCGTTTGTTCCGATTGAGAAGAAATCTGCATATTTTGAAAATTTATCAGCATGTACTGCTGCTGCTGGAATTTCTACCATCATACCAACTTGTACGTTGTTATCATATGCAACACCTTCAGCTTTTAATTCTTCTTTACATACTTCAACAAGTGCCTTTGCACGTTTAAATTCATCAATTGTTGCAATCATCGGGAACATAATTCCTAGTTTACCAAATGCTGATGCTCTTAATAACGCTCTTAATTGATCTTTAAAAATATCTTGACGATCTAATGTGAATCTAACAGCACGGTATCCTAAAAACGGATTTTCTTCATGTGGGAATTCAAAGTATGATAATTTTTTATCTCCACCAATATCTAGTGTACGAATAACTACTAATTTTTGATTCATGTCAACTAATACTGATTTGTAAGCTTGGAATTGTTCTTCTTCAGTTGGGAAGTGATCATTATCCATGTATAAAAATTCTGAACGGAATAAACCAATTCCATCTCCACCATTTTCAATAACACTTTCTGTGTCATTTGGTGAACCAATGTTACCTTCGATTTCTTTTTCAATTCCGTCTTTTGTTAAAGAATGTTTATCTTTAAACTTTATTAATTCTGCTTTTAAATCAGCAAATTCTTTTGCTAATTTTTCAAATTCAGCAGTATCAGAATCACTTAAATCTAATACTATTTCACCAGTTGTTCCATTTAACGCAAAAACTTCACCGTTTTTAACATCTTGAGTAATTGATTTTAATCCTAAAACAGCAGGAATTTCTAAACTTCTAGCCATAATAGCAGCATGAGAAGTTCTTCCACCAATATTTGTAGCAAATCCTTTTACAAACTTTTTATCTAATTGTGCTGTTTGTGACGGAGTTAAGTCTTCAGCAACAATAATAACTTCTTCAGCAATTGTTGAAAGATCAACAATTTTGATTCCTAAGATGTGTTTGATCATTCTTGATGCAACATCTTTAATATCTGCTGATCTCTCTTGGAAATATGAATCATCCATTGCAGCGAACATTTCAAAATAGTTATTTGTAATTGTGTGGGCAGCAAACTCAGCATTAACTGAATCATTTTTAATCATTGATTCAATTTCTTCTCTGATTGCAGGATCAGCTGCAATATCTTTATGTGCTTCAAAGATAGCAGCTTTTTCTTCACCTAATTTTTTTAGTGTAGTTTCTCTTAAACCATCTAAATCTGCAACTGTTTTTGAAATAGCATCAGCTAATTTAGTTAGTTCACCTTCTACATTAGTAACGGCTGTTTTAACTATCTTAATTTCTTCTTCTTTTAATACTAAAGCTTTAGCAACGGCAACACCTTCACTAGCTCCAATACCTTTCATTTTTTTACTCATAATTATTCCCTCACTATATTTGTCATATAATTATTATTATAAACATTTTTTCCTTTTGATAAATATCTAAAAGGAAAAAATTTCCAAAACGATTGTATTTAAACAAAAAAATAAGGAGAAATCCTTATTTTTGATTTTCAACTGTTTCTAATATTTGAATCGCATCAATTGCTTCATCTAAAATTCTGTTCATTTCAATAACATTTTTTTCATTGAAGATTTTTAAAAATTCTACAAATTCATAATACATATGACTATTGATTTCAGAATCCGGGAATTTGATCGGTCCCATTCTCAATATGTAATTGTGTAGAGTTAAATTTTCAATTCTTGTTAATCGATCAAAAACTAAAGTTTTTTTATCAAAAAATATTTGACTTGGTGCTATATCATGTGAATTTTTTGAACAATCAATTGTTGTCACTAAACCACTTTCATGAATCAAAACAACAATGTTTGAAATCGCTACGCCATTGGCTAATCTTTGATTATAAATATAATCAATTTTTTTAACCTTTCCAAATAAAGCGATTGCTAATTCAACAGGATAAATCAACATATCGTATGTTGACCCTTTTCCTAATTCAGCATCAAACACTGAATTGAAAATTCCCTTTTGTGTATCATTCATTCTTGATGAATATTGGTTCATGCTAAAGTGAACTTTATTAGGAATTTCGCTTTCAAGAATTTTTTTAATTTGGAAAAAGTTTGGTACGAATTTAGTTTTAAAAGCTTCAAATAAAAATACATTGTTTTCATTTGCAAGTTTTTTCAACTCTAAAGCTTGAGCAACTGTAAAAGTTAAAGGTTTTTCAACAATCACATTAATTTTATTTTCTAGTAGGAATTTAGATTGTTCAAAATGCAAACCGTTAGGACTTGCTACATAAACAAAATCAACTTTACCTACAAAATCATTTAGATTAGTGATAATTTGAACTGTTGTTAGATTATTTTTTTTAAGAAATTCATTTGCTGTTTCTTCTTTTCTCGAATAACAAACAGCATAATCAATCTCTTTAATTGTTTTAATTGTTTGAACAAACTCATCAACAATAAAGTTTGTACCGATGCTCCCGAATTTAATCATAGTTTCTCCTACTTTTTACTTTTGATTTGTTCATTTATTTTTTCAATAAATGAATTTAAATTAGTTATTGTTTGTTCTTCACTTCCATACTTACGGAAAGTAACAGTGTTATCTTTTGTTTCACTATTACCAATAACTAATTGGTAAGGAACTTTATGAGTTTGAGCATCACGAATTTTATAACTCAATCTCTCATCTCTTAAATCAACATTTGATCTAATCATTTCTTTTTTAAGAGCTGCTTTGATTTGTTTTGCATATTCAAAGTTTTCTTCTCCACCAATTGGAATAATTTCAACTTGACGTGGTGCCAATCAAAGTGGTAACACACCTTTATTTTGTTCTAATAAAATAGCAATGAATCTTTCATATGTTCCAACTTGACCACAGTGAATCATGATTGGTGTTTGTTGTTCTTGATTTGCATCAATATATGTAACATCAAATTTTCTTGGCAATAAGAAGTCTAATTGAATTGTTGAAACTGTAATTTCATGGTTTTGTGCAGTTTTGATTTGAATGTCTAATTTTGGACCATAAAATGCTGCTTCACCAATGCATTTTTTATAATCTAATTTTAATTCTTTTAAAACGTTTTCTAAGGCGTTTTCAGCTTCATCTCACATTTTATCATCTTGGAAATATTTAACTTTATCTTCTGGATCTCTTGCTGAAAAGCTCAAGTAATCAATTTCAATATTGAAAGTTGTTAGGATTTCAGAAACCATTTGGTAAATTGATTTAAATTCAGCAGCCATTTGATCTGGTCTAACAAAAATGTGTGAATCTGTTAATTCCATTGCACGAACTCTTTCAAGACCTTTTAATGATCCTGAAGACTCATAACGATGTTGAATAGCGTTTTCTGAAATTCTTAATGGTAAATCTCTATATGATCTGCTTTGTGTTTTATAAACAGCAACGTGGTGTGGACAATTCATTGGTCTTACAACAAATTGTTCTTCACTACCACTACCACCATTGAATGGTTGGAACATATCTTCACCATAATGTTCTCAGTGACCAGAAGTTTTATATAAATCAATTGTTCCAATTACCGGTGTTGTTACTTCTTGATAATCATATTCTCATTTTTTTTGTTTTAAATAAGCTTTAATTTCTTCTTTAATAACAACTCCATTTGGTAATCATAATGGTAATCCTGGACCAACTAATTTATCAAATCCAAAAATTTCTAATTGCTGATTAATAACTCTGTGATCACGTGATTTTCTATCTTCAATTTCTGCTTTTTTAGCATCTAAATCAGCTTGGTTTGTTCCAGCCATTCCGTGAACTCTTTGTAGCATAATATTATCGGCATCATTTAATCAGTATGATCCAGTTAATTGTGTGATTTCAATTACTTTAATGTTTTTTAAGTCACAAATTATTCCTGATTTCATTACAACAGTTGTTTCATTTAATGTATAAGTCATTACAAAACCAAAAGTTTCATTTGATTGTTCTGCTAATAGTAATTGGTATTTATTATTTTTGAACATTTCTTTTGCTTGTTCAAGAGTAATTTTTGAAGAAATAACTTTTCCTTCTTTTAAAATTGAATTTACTTTTTCTTGAATTGCCGCAAGTGTTTCTAACTTAATTCTTGGTTCAACTTCAAATGTCAATGAAAATTCTTTATTTTCTTCATCACTATAATTTTTAGCTAATTTAACATTTTCAAATAACTCATTAACAGCCACTGAAGTAATAAGAGACGCTGTTCTGTTTATAAAATCGTTAAAATACTCTGATTTACTTGTAATAAGTTCTAAATTAACGTCTTTATCAATAATGTAGTCTGTTGCTACAAAGACACCATTAACTTTTGCTCCAACTGTACTTTTTCCTAAACTTGTTGCTAAATTTGTTGCTATTTCTTTAACAGTTAATGATTTATCAAATTCTTTAACTGATCCATCTAATAATTTTACTTTCATATTTCCTCCTAAAAAATAAAAATCGCCCTATAACATAGGAGCGATTATTCGCGGTACCATCCTAATTTTACGCCTCAAATGAGGCGCCTTAATTATATACGTAACGTGTACTGACGTAACATTTTGCATGGTAGTAATAATTTATTTATCCCGTTGACTTGCACCATCCATCAACTCTCTTTAAGGTCTCAATAAATATCGTGTCCATATGTTAATAATATTTAATTACTTTTATTATAATACATTTATTTTAATTTGTAAGAATTAATTTCATTTAATGATGATGAAGAAATTTGTCTTTTTTCTTCATCAGAAATTAAGTAAATTGTTTCAATAGATTGATCTAAATATTTATTTGCATCATACATTTTAATCTCATTTTTAAAATCTTCATCGCCACGCAATCCTCTAATAATAAATTTAGCATTAACTTTATTGGCGAAATCTATAGTAAGCATATCTGCATTAACCATAACTTCTATATTTTTTAAATCTTTGATCATATTTTCAACATTCTTTTGACGTTCTTCAAGAGACTTTTTCGCAGTTTTATTAATATTTTTTGTAATTACAATTATAACTTCATCAAAAATATTTGTTGCTTTTTTAATTATATTCAAGTGTCCTTCATGAATTGGATCAAAACTTCCTGGATAAATTGCTTTCATCTTATTCTCCTACTTACATTTTAGTTAACTTCATTTTATAATGTAAATGAAGAAACGAGATATTAAATATGAAAAAAATATTAATTGATATCGGAAATACAACGATTCATATCAAAAAAATTGACCAAAATAACTTTTCAGACTTATTAAGAATTAATACTAAACAAAATTTAGATCAAATTAAAGCAAGTTTTAACGAAATGGATTTAACAAATGTAAGTCAAGTTGTTTATTCATCAGTGGTTCCTGCAATTGGAGAATTTGTTAAAAATTATTTTAAAAAATTTGAAGTAATAAATGTTAAGGAATTAAAAGATTATTCTAATGATTTATTTGCATTTGAAGTTAATGGATTAGGAGAAGACTTTATTGCCAATCTATTAGCTGTTAAAGATAAATTTAAAAATGGAATCATCATTAGCCTTGGAACTGCTACAACTTTTTCGTTAGTAAGAAATGGTAAATTTTCAGGAGCAATTATTGCACCAGGAATACGAAATAGTTTAAACTCGTTGATATCAGCAGCAGCTCAATTAGATCAACTAGAATTTGGTCCTACCGAAGAAATTATTGGTACAAATACTCTTGATTCAATTAATATTGGTGCAATTAATGGTCACTGATTTATGATTGAAAAACAAATCGAATCACTTTCAAATAAATTTGATTGTAAGTTTGAAGTCATCTTTACAGGTGGTAATGCTAAACTTATTGAAAAATTCATAATTAAAAATAACTATGAACTAGATTATGATTTAATTTTTAAAGGTTTAAATAAATAAAAGAGAACTTAATAGTTCTCTTTTTATATTATAAGATTTAATTATTTAACAGTGATTTCTCTAATGTCTTTATTTCTAACAACTAGAATTTTTTCACCTGATTTTGCTCCTCATAATTTAGCAATATCACTTAAACCATTTAGATCTTCTTCTAAAGCAGTTAAGTCTTTTGTTCTATTCATGAAGATTGAGTGTCATGCACCAAATGCAGTTCATAATCTTTCTGATTCTGAAACTCCTAAAATTGCAACGTTTGGTCTGAATTTTGAAATTGTTTTTAATAATTGTCCAGTTCTTGATAAAACGATTGCAAATTGGTAGCTACCATCAAATGTTCTGTCAGCTAAGTCAGAAGCAATTTCAGCACGTGGACCATTACCAGCAGTTTTTTTAGCATTTTCAAGTTGTTTTGTGTAGTACATTTTATTGTAGAATTCTACTTCAGCACGTTTGTTGATTGTAGCCATTGTTTTTGTAGTAATGAATGGGTAATCACCAGCTGCTGATTCTCCAGATAACATAGTTGCATCTGATCCTAATTCTGTAGCGATGTATACGTCTGTTACTTCAGCACGAGTAGGAGCTGGGTTTTCTGTCATTGTTTCTAACATTTGTGTAGCAACGATAACAATTTTTCCTGCTTCTCTACATTTTCTAATAATAATTTTTTCTCAGTATGGTACGTCGTAGTAAGGAATTTCTAATCCTAAATCTCCACGAGCAACCATGATTCCATCAGATGCTTCAATAATTGCATCAATGTTATCTAATCCAACTTGTGATTCAATTTTTGAAATAATTTGAATATCTTCAGCATTTCCATCAACTAAAATTTGACGAATTTCTTTTACATTATCTGCTGAGTTAACGAATGAAGCTGCAATATAGTCTACTCCAACTTTACATCCAAATAAAATATCGTTTCTGTCTTTTTCAGCTAAGAACGGCATTGAGAAATCTACACCTGGTAAGTTAACACGTTTGTTTGTTTTAACTGTGTGATTGTTGAAAGCTACTGTTTCAACGATTCCTGGTTTAACAGAAACAACTGTTAATTCTAATTTACCATCATCGATTAAAATTTGGTTTTCTGGTTTTAAATCAACTGACATATCATAAGCAACAGTCATCTCTCCTTGACCACATTCTTTATTTGCAAATGATTCTGCATCTGTAAAGATTGTAATTGCTTGTCCAGCGTGAACTTCTTGTTTTCCATCTTTAAATTTACCAACACGGATTTCAGGTCCTTTTGTATCTAATAAAATTGAGATTGGTTTACCCATTTGTTCTCTAACTTTTTTAGCTCCTTCAATACGGTATCCTTGTTCTTCGAAGTCACCGTGTGAGAAGTTTAAACGGATTGTTGTCATCCCGTTATCAAATAATTCTCTAATGTTTTCTGGTTCATGAGTTGATGGACCAATTGTTGTAATGATTTTAGTACGCTTAATTCTTGAAGCTAATTCTTTTTTAGTCATTTTTATTTCTCCCTTATGTATATGTTTATTTTATAGATTATTTTCCGAATTGTGAATTTAATAATCTAAAAGTTTTAATTTTGTTTGATTGATCTTTTCTAGGCATATTCAATGTAGATTCGATATCTCTAGCGATTAGATCGGTTCCATCTAATCCAACGTATAAACCACCTTTTCCTTCAGCTAATTGTTCAACAGCATATGTTGCTGTTGTTACAGCTAAATGTCTATCCATTGCTGTTGGAATTCCACCACGTTGTGTATGAGCTAACACTGTTGCTCTTGTTACATAACCTGATCCTGCTTCGATTTTTTTAGCTAATGCAGCAGAGTCGTAAATGTTTTCTGAAACAATTACAATAACGCTTCTTTTTCCAGCTTTTTTAAGTTTAGTAACTTGTTCTACTATTTCATCTTCTGATAATTTTGATTCTGAATTTGAGAAAACTTCTGCTCCAGTTGCGATGGCTGCATATAAAGCTAAGTCACCACATTGGTTACCCATAACTTCAATAACACCGCAACGATTATGTGATTGCATTGTATCTCTAACTTTATCGATTGATTCAACAATTGTGTTTAATGCAGTATCAAAACCAATTGTGTAATCTGATGAAACAATATCGTTATCAATTGTACCTGGTAAACCTATACAATTGATTCCCATTTCAGTTAGTCTTTGTGCTCCCATGTAACTTCCGTCACCACCACAAACAACTAAAGCTTCAATACCGAAATCTTTTAAATTTTTAACAGCTTTTTCTCTTACTGATACTTCTTTAAATTCTGGTAATCTAGCTGATCCTAATGCTGTTCCACCACGGTTCATAATGTTTTGTGCAAAGTCGATATCTAACTTTTCAAATCAACCATTTATTAAACCAAGGTATCCGTCACGAACACCGTAAACTTCAATTCCTTTTGCATGAGCTGCTCTAACAACACCAGCAACTGCTGCGTTCATTCCAGGTGCATCTCCACCTGAAGTTAGAACTCCGATTTTTTTAATCATAATTAACTCCTCTTTCTTTTTATTGAAAAAATAATACAAATTAATTATATAACATTATCTGTTAAAAGGGGTATTTAAAAAGAAGTTTGAAAGGTTCAAACTTCTTTTTAAAATTATCATTTTCAGTCTTTTAATTTATCTGTATCACAAGTTGCTATATATGGTAAATTTCTTAATTTTTCTTGATAATCAAGGCCATATCCAATGATGAATTCGTCATCAACATCAAAACCATATCAGTCAGGTTTAATATCAGCTTTTCTACCAACTTTTTTATCTAATAAAGTTACTATTTTAACTGATTTAGCACCACGATTAATGAAATAATGTTTAATGTATTCTAATGTAAAACCAGAATCGATAATATCTTCAATAATCAAAACATCACGATCTTTTAAAGGGGTATTAACATCTAATAATATTTTAGGTTCACCTGATGTTTTAATTCCTCCTCTATAAGAAGAAACAACCATGTAATCAGTTTCACAATTACCATTATAATTAGCTATAAATTCAGCATAAAATGGAATACATCCTTTTAGTAATCCTATGCATAATAAAGATTCGGTTTTTTGTTCTTTATAATATTGACTAATTTCTTCAGCAAGAACTTTTGTTCTTTCTTGAATTTGTTCTCTTGAAAAGATGATTTCTTTAACTAGTGGGTGCTTCATTGTTTTTCTCCTTGATGTTTAAATATTGTTCCAAAATTAATTGTGCTGCTAAGGAATCTTTAGATCTTTTTTGTTTTTCTCTTGTGATTCCAGCTTCGATCATAATTGCTTTAGCCATTTTTGTGGTTCTTCTCTCATCTATTCTGATGATGTTTGCTTCTGTAAATTGAGGATTGTAGGCTAAAATTCCCTCAATGAAGTAGTCGACCATTTCTGCTCTTTCACCAATTGATCCATCCATATTTTTAGGATAACCAATAACAAGTATTTCTGCTTTATATTCATTTATTAAATCAGTAGTTTTTTGAACCCCTTCTTCAAATTCTCATTCTTCAAATCTAATTGTTGGTCCAGGATTTGCAACAACACCATTCGATGTTGCTATCCCAACTGTTTTAGAACCAATATCTAATCCTAAAATTTTACTTTCCATGATTAACTCTCCTTAAAATTTTAGGCATTATTAACTCTTCTGTCAATAAATAAAATGTTGTTGAAATTAATGCTCCCATTGCAATATCTGAAAGGAAGTGAGCGGTGATAACAACTCTTGACATACCTACTAAAATCGCTTGAGATAACCCCAATATTATGAACATTGTTTTAATTTTTTGGTCTTTAAAAATTAATGCCATACTAATGATTAGAATAGCAGCCGTTGTGTGACCTGATGGAAATGATTTACCACCAACACCAGAATAAGAAATATTTCATCATTCTCTATAAATAACATCACCTTCTAAAACACTTCTTGGTCTTGGTCTGTTGAAAATATTTTTTAAAACTTCAGTTGTTAATGTCATTAATAAAATAAATACTAAAGCAATAATAATTCTAAAAGCAAATTCTTTGTTATATTCAATTTTATTAAATTTACTATTAAAAAAATAAATGATAATTGCATATATTGATAAATAAACTAATGCGTTAATTACAAACGATCAAAGATCATTAGTTTTTTTAAAGTCAACATCATCAATAAGCAAGTAAGTAAATATACCAACAACAAGTAAATACGTTAGAACTTCTAAAGGTAAAATATATTTTAATTTTTTCTTTTGTTTTCAAAAATTAAAAGTTAAACAAACAATTATCATTGCATAAGTTGAAGGAGCTACAAATCCAAAATAATCAAATAAAACTCCATAAAAACTATCTTTGTTTCCAATACTTTGACTAATTTGTAAATCTTTGAAAGTTCCCACTAAAAACAAAGTTAAAAATAAAGTAATCATCGATGAAACTAGTATTAAATTGATAGTTTTTAAATCTTTTTTAAGTCTTAATTTACCCATATTTTTCCTTCTTTATTAATTTATTTTATCAAATAAAAAATAGAACCGAGGTTCTATTTAAAATTAATTAATACTATTTAATTTCTGATAAGTTGTAGAAAGTTGCAAATCCATCGTAAATTGCGTTTTTACCTAGTTCAGATTCGATTTGTAATAATCTGTTGTATTTAGCAATTCTGTCTGATCTTGACATTGATCCTGTTTTAATTTGACCTGTATTAAATGCTACAGCAACATCAGCGATTGTTGAATCTTCAGTTTCTCCTGAACGGTGTGAAACTACAGCTGTTCATCCAGCTTTTTGAGTCATAG
Source organism: Mesoplasma photuris ATCC 49581 (assembly GCF_000702725.1). GTDB lineage: Bacteria > Bacillota_I > Bacilli_A > Mycoplasmatales > Mycoplasmataceae > Tullyiplasma > Tullyiplasma photuris. The sequence continues at coordinate 45,446 of NZ_JNJI01000006.1, forward strand.
TAATTGCTTCAATTGTTTCTGATAATGTACCAATTTGGTTTAATTTAATTAATGTTGAGTTTGCAACACCTTTAGCGATTCCTTCTTTAATGAATCTTGGGTTTGTTGTGAATAAGTCATCTCCAACGATTTGTACTTTTCCACCGATTTGATCATTTAATTTTTTAAATCCATCTCAGTCTTTTTCGTCTAATCCATCTTCGATTGAAATAATTGGGTAATTGTTTACTAATTTTTCTAAGTAAGCAATCATTTCATCTGAAGTCATTGTTCATGATTGACCAGTAACTTTTTCAATTTTTTTGAAGTGGTATTTTTTATCTTCTAAGAATAATTCTGATGAAGCACAATCCATTGCGATCATAATTCCATCTTTACCTGTTTTAAATCCTGCTTTTTTAATAGCTTCAACTAATAAGTCTAAAGCAACTTCAGCTGGAGTTTTAGCTTGGAATGAAGCTAAATCTTCATTTTCGTATGCTCATGCGAAGTTTGGTGCAAATCCACCTTCATCTCCAACAGCTGTAATATCACCTTTATCATGTAATAATGATTTTAAAGCTTGGAAAGTTTCTGAAGATCATCTTAATGCTTCAGAGAAAGTTGGTGCTCCAACTGGCATAATCATAAATTCTTGGAAATCGATTGCTGAATCAGCGTGTTCTCCACCATTAATAACGTTTAACATTGGCACAGGTAAGCGTTTAGCTTGTACTCCACCGATATATTTGTATAATGGCATTTCTAATTCATTAGCAGCAGCTCTAGCAACAGCTAAAGAAACTCCTAACATTGCGTTTGCTCCTAAGTTTTTTTTGAATTCTGTTCCATCTAAATCAATCATAGCTTGGTCTAAAGCTAATTGATCTTGAACTTCCATTCCAACTAATACTGGTGCGATTTTATCATTTACGTTAGCTACAGCTTTTAAAGTACCTTTTCCACCAAAACGTTTTTTATCACCATCTCTTAGTTCTAAAGCTTCATTAGCACCAGTTGATGCTCCTGAAGGAACTTTAGCAACACCATATCCACCAAAATCAGTTCATACTTCAACTTCAACTGTTGGTAAACCACGTGAATCTAAAATTTCACGTCCTAAAATTTTAACAATTTTTGACATATTTTCTCTCCTTATGTATATAAGATAATTATATTATGTTTATTTGAATAAACAACTAAAAAATAAAAAATAAGGCAATACCTTATTTAATGTAGTTAACAAAGTCCTTTTTATCTTTTCTTACTTTTTTAAAGTAACCAATTCCTTCTTCACCTTCAATTTTACCAAGTAGAATACTTAAAGTTATTTCCTCATCATTTGCTAATAGATTTTTTGATCTAAATAGTTCTTCTAATTTAATTCGATCATATCCTTCTTGAGGACATGCATCAATACCAAACTGTTCAGCTGCAACAAGAGCAATCCCTAATGCGATATATGCTTGTTTTTGTGATCAAAAATTAGCATGATTCATATCGTTTGGTGCTCCAAATTTTGCATCTCAAATTTTTGCAAAAGATTCGAAATATTTTGCTTTTAATTCTTCGGGTTTACCTTCAAATTTTGCATTAATAGTAAGTGGCATAGTTTCATTTTTTAATTTATCAGCTTTATCTGTAATAATTAAAATTTGTGCTGAAGCAGTTAAATGATTTGGTGCTCCAAAAAAGATTGGATTTAAACTTTCTTTAAATTCACCGTCAACTAAGACAATTACTCTTTGATTCATCATCCCATAACTTGAAGGACTCATACGAATAGCTTCAACAATTGAATCTAAAATATCTTGTTCAATTTTAAAACCTTTTTGAAAAAGTTTTGCACTGTGTCTTTCTGTCATCAATTCAGCGACTGTTTTATCTTTTAATTTCATGTTTCTCCTTTTTTTTAATAAAAAATAACTCATAATTGAGTTATTTTAATTTTACATTAATAAGTTATTAGTTAATAACTTTTTTATTGTCATTTCTATGTTGTTTACGTTCAACTTGTGATAATCATCTTTTACGTAATCTAATGTCGATTGGAGTTACTTCAACTAATTCATCTCATTCGATGTATTCTAAAGCTTCTTCTAGTGTCATAGTACGTGGTGGTGTTAATTTAACTGAATCATCTGTTCCTGATGAACGAGTATTAGTTAATTTTTTACCAGTTGTTGGGTTAACATCTAAATCATTATCTCTTGAGTGTTGACCAACAATCATTCCTTCATAAATTTCAGTTTGAGGAGAAACGAAAATAATTCCACGTTCTTCTAAGTTTCCTAATGCATAAGCTAAAGCTTTACCGTTTGCCATTGAAATCATTACACCATTTTGGCGTGATTCAATTTCACCTTTGTGAGCTTCAAAACCATGTGATGATCTAACCATAATTCCTTCACCATGAGTATCATTTGTAAATTCTGAACGGAATCCAATTAATGCTCTTAAAGGAATGATATAAGTAACTTTATCTCTTGTTCCATCAGAATCCATATCAATCATTAAACCTTTTCTTTGGTTTAATTTATTAATAACTGTTCCTGAGTATTCACTTGGTACGTTAATAATTACTTTTTCCATTGGTTCTAAAATATCACCACTCATTGGATCTCTATGTAAAACTACTTCTGGTTTAGAAATAGCCAACTCAAAACCTTCACGTCTCATTGATTCAATAAGTACTGATAAGTGTAGTTCACCACGACCATAAACTTTAAATCCTTCAATTGAAGAGTTTTCTAAAGCTTCAACTCTTAATCCAACGTTAACTTCTAATTCTTTGTCTAATCTTTCACGAATGTTTCTTGATGTAACAAATTTTCCTACTTTACCAGCAAATGGTGAAGTATTAACTAAAAAGTTCATAGACATTGTTGGTTCTTCGATTGTAATTGGTTCCATTGGTCTAACATCGTTAGGATCACAAATAGTATCACCAATTGAAATATCGTCAATACCAGCAATTGTTACGATCTCTCCTGCGAAAGCTTCTTTAACAGCAACTCTTGCTAATCCTTGATAAATCATTAATTTTGAAATTTTACCTGATTTTGTTTTTCCATCATTAGTAGCCACAGTAACTGTTTGACCTTCTTTGATAGATCCTTCAAATAATCTTCCGATTCCTAAACGACCAATAAATGAATCATACGCTAATGTAGAAACTTGTAATCTTGTTGAATTGTTTGCTAATTCTTCTGGGTATGCTCCAACTTGTTTAATTACAGTCTCAAATAATGGTGATAAATCTTCTGATTCTTCAGTCATTGTATATTGTGCAATTCCGTTTTTAGCAATTCCAAATAAAGTAGGGAATTCTAATTGTTTGTCGTTAGCATCTAATTCCATAAATAGTTCTAATACTTCATCAACAACCTCTAAAGCTCTTTGATCTTTTTTATCAATTTTGTTAATCATTAAAATTGGACGTAATCCTAATTCTAAAGATTTCTGTAATACGAATCTTGTTTGTGGCATTGGCCCTTCACTTGAGTCAACCAAAAGAATAACTGTATCAACTGTTTTTAAAACACGTTCAACTTCTGATGAAAAATCAGCATGGCCAGGAGTATCAACGATGTTGATTTTAATTCCGTTATATTCTATCGCACAGTTTTTTGAATAAATTGTAATTCCACGTTCACGTTCTTGATCGTTTGAATCCATAACTTGAGCTATAAGTTCTTGATTATCTCTGAATGCTCCACCTTGTTTTAATAATGCATCTACTAATGTAGATTTACCAGCATCAACGTGAGCAATAACAGCAATGTTAATAATTTTTTGATTTGACATATTTTCCCCTTTTATTTATTTAACTTATAAATAATACCATTTTTTAACTAATTAAAAAAGTGCTAACCTTTCTAAAAGAGCGATATTGTGGTAAATTTCATTAAACTATCGAACAAAGTAGGTAAAAAGATCATTACTTGGTAATTTTGATAAAACTTTAAGAAAATAAAAAAACAAACTTTTTAAAGTTTGTTTAGTTTTTTACAATATGACTATTCATAGTTTCGACCATTTGAATTCTTTCATCGCGCTCAAGAATGTAAAGTTTTAACTCATCATTTACTAAACCAGCATTTTTTTCTGCCTTGTCTTGTAAAGTTTCATGAACCACTATCAAGTAATAAATAATTGTTTCAATATAAGTTGCAAATTTTAAAAATACATTAGCAAGAGCAATCTCTTCAGGATCTAAATCAATATCAGTTTCATCAAGTGAATCAATAAAATCAGATAGGCTCTCTTGAATTAGATATATTTTTTCATTAACTTGTTCAGAAGTTTTTGCAACTTGAAAATCTTCGAAAAAATTTTTTAAATCTTTATAAAATAGGCTGAATGGTTCTACTATTTCCATGTTTAATAATGTATTTTGAAAGCTTTCTACATATGCATTCATCAATTCAAAATATGTACGATCAATTAAAGCATCAATCCCTAATTCATTTAATGGTTTCGAACCATATTCTTCTAATAAAGTTAAATAAAATTGTTGATAATCATATGCAACAGTTGTTAATGCATTCATTCTAATAATCAACATATCTGAAACACCATCTGGTAGTTGATCAGATTCTAGACCGATAAAAACTGGCTTAATTTTTGAAAATATATCACTAATATATTCTCTATATTCTGAATAGTTAAATATTTCTCTTCACTTATCACCAATTAATTTAGCCGTCGGTTCTCCTTTGAATTCAGGATAATATTCAATTAAAAATACTTCATCATCAACTATGTCAAAAAAATCTTTTTCATATTCAAATTTATTCATATTGTCCTTTCCTTAAAGAAAAAATGAAGTTTCCCTCATTAGTCCCTAAATTGTTTTAGATTAAAATGTTATATATTAGTCATCTAATTTTAATACTGCAACAAACGCCTCTTGAGGAACTTCTACACTACCAATTTCTTTCATTTTCTTTTTACCTTCAATTTGCTTTTGTAGTAATTTTTTTCTACGAGATTTATCAGCAGCATGTAATTTTCAAGTAACGTCTTTACGGTAAGCTTTGATTGTTTCTCTTGCTAAAATTTTATTTCCAATCGCAGCTTGAATTGGTACTTCAAAGTTTTGACGAGGAATTAATTCTTTTAATTTAGCTGTTAAGGCTGAACCACGTGAATATGCAAATGATGAATGCACAATCATTGAGAAGGCATCAACCATATCTCCATTAAGTAAAATATCCATTCTTACTAGTTTTGATTCTTTATAACCAATTAATTCATATTCAAAAGAAGCATATCCTCTTGATATAGATTTTAATTTATTAAAAAAATCAAAAATAATTTCTGCAAGTGGCATATCATAAACTAAAATCATTCTTTGATCATCAACATATTCTAAATCTTTATAGATACCTAGTTTTTGTTGACATAAATTCATTAAATCACCAACAGAATCTTTTGGTGTAGCAATTCTGACGTTTACAAATGGTTCTTCCATCTTTAAGATTTTTTGTGGATCTGGCAATTTAGCCGGATTATCAATTTCGATAACATCTCCATTAGTTAAAAATACTTTATAGATAACAGATGGGGCTGTTGCAATTAGATTTAAGTTATATTCTCGCTCTAATCTCTCTTGAATAACTTCCATATGCAATAGTCCTAAGAAACCACAACGGAAGCCAAACCCTAATGCTTGTGATGTTTCTGGTTCATAAACTAATGACGAATCAGATAATTCAATTTTTTCTAGCGCTTCTTTAAAATCTTGATAACGATTTGTATCAACTGGATAAATTCCACAATAAACCATTGGTTTCATTTTTTTATAACCAGGTAGTGGTTCTTCTGCTGGTTTATCAGCATTTGTAATAGTATCACCAACGTTAATGTCTTTAATATTTTTAATTGATGCAGCTATTCAACCAACTTCTCCAGCTTCTAGTGATCCGGTTTTTAAAATTTTTGGTGTTTTAACACCAACTTCAGTAACATCATACTCAGCACCGTTGAACATTAAACGAATTTTGTCGCCAACTTTAATTGTTCCTTCTTTAACTCTAATTGACATAACTACACCTAAATATTTATCATAGTAACTATCAAAAATTAAAGCTCTAAGTGGTTTAAAATCATCAGCATCATTTGGATAAGGTATTTTATTAACTATAGCTTCTAAAACATGTTCAATATTTAAACCTGTTTTAGCAGAAATTAGAGGTGCTTCACTGCAATCAAGACCAATGATATTTTCAATTTCAGCTTTAACTCTTTCAACATCAGCACTTGGTAAGTCAACTTTATTGATTACGGGAATAATTTCTAAATTACTATCAAGTGCCAAATATACATTAGCAAGTGTTTGTGCTTCAACTCCTTGAGTTGCATCAACAACAAGAATAGCACCTTCACAAGCTGCCAAACTTCTAGATACTTCGTATGAAAAATCTACGTGACCAGGAGTATCAATTAAATGAAAAACATATTCTTCACCATCTTTTGCCTTGTATTGCAACTGAACAGAGTTTAATTTTATTGTAATTCCACGTTCTCTTTCAATATCCATTGAATCCAATATTTGCTCTTGCATTTCTCTTTTTTCAACAGTTTTAGTATGTTCTAAAATACGATCAGCAAGAGTAGACTTACCGTGATCAATATGGGCAATAATACTAAAGTTCCTTATTTTTTTCTTATCCATTGGATACTCCCTTTTTCTAAAATTGATTATTTAAATTTTCTTTAATAAAATTAGTTAAATCTTTTTCCACTTCTAGTTTTTCTGGTTCAAATAAAATTTCATGTCTTAAATTAGGATATAAAACCAATCTTGAATTATAACCATTTCTAACAAATTTTGAATTAATTTTTTCAGGACCTTTACCATAATTTCCTACAACATCATCATCACCTGATGCAATTAAAATAGGAAGATCTTGTCTCATTAATTTAAAGTTGCTTGTTTTAGAATTAAATAACATTCCTTTAAACATATCTTTAAATGCACTTGCGCTAAAAACTTGACCACATAATTCATCATTAACAAATCATCCCTGAATATCTTCATCTCTTGTTTGTCATTCAGATCCGTTTGCTGTTGAAGAATCAAATTTTTTATTTAATGATCTATAACTTAGATTTCAAATAAATTTTGAAGGTTTCTTAGCTCCATTAAAAATTTGTACCATTTTTGAAATTAAAATTGACATCATCATTAAACCTTTTGGTTTTTCAGCTGTTCCACTTAAAATTAATCCAGTGATTGTTTGTGAGTATTTAATTGCATAAGTTCTAGCCATAAAACTACCCATTGAATGTCCCATCATAAAAACTGGTAATCCTACATAAGTTTTTTTGATATAAGTATTAACTACTTTTAAGTCATCAACAATTGTGTTTCAACCATTTTTTTTAGCAAAGAAACCTAGTTCAGCATTGCTTAAATCAGCACTTTCACCATGCCCTCTATGATCAGCACCAACAACTATGATTCCTTTTTTGTTCATTCTTTCAGCAAATTCATTATACCTTGTCATTCTTTCAGCTGAACCATGAACAAATTGAATAACCGCAATCGGTTCTTTAACATCTTTTCACTCAAAAGTTGTTAGTTCTTTTCCATCTAACATTTGTAATTGAAATTTTCGCATATTATTTAACTCCTTCATATAATTCAAAAGTTGCATTTGCAGCTAATTGATCAGCTAAATCATTATAATGATCACCGCTGTGTCCTTTTACTCATTTAAATTCTACATTTACTCTTGTAGAAATTTGATCATAAAACTCTTGATATGCTTGTGTGGCTGGCAAATTAGCTTTTCACTCTCTTGTTGCTCACGAAGCAACTCCTTGATAATCATGATGAATTATCAAATATTGAATCTTTTGATCAAATGCAAATTTCATTGCTTTTTTAGCACCTTCAAGTTCCCCTGCAACATTCCTTAATGATGCATTTTCTTGATCATTAAATCTTTGTGAAAAATAATATTCCCTATCTTTTCACAAAACAACTGTTCCATATGAATAATTATTGCCCTCCGAAAGGTAACTTCCATCTGTATACGCAATAGCACTCACTAGGTCTTCCAATCCAAAAGGCTTTTTCACAATTGGTTTAGCTTTAACTTCTGAGGTTGGTTTGTTTCTTAAAAAATCTCACGCCTCATTTTTTGTTTTAAAAGATTTATAAACTGCTCCTGAAAATCCATCAATATATGATTTTGTTTCTTCTCAAGTTTCAAAAACACCAGTTTTAAACCCTTTTTTAACCGCGTAATATTTTTTAGACATCATTTCCTCCTAATTAGTAAGCTCTTGCAAAATAAACTAGTGCTTTTGATGGTTTAGAACAATTGAAGCATTTCCCTTCTTTTTGTTCTACATCAAAAGGAATACAACGCGAATTTGTTGAAGTTTTTTGTTTAATTTCATTTTCACATTCAATTTGTCCACAAAATGGAACTAAAACAAATCCTTGATTTTCTTTTAATTTTTCAATGTACTCTTCAATAGTTGAGGCTTTTGAAGTTCTAGCTTCTCTATTGTCTAAAGCTTTTTTGTATAAAGATTCATCATACTCTTTCATCATTTGACGAACCGTTTGTTCAACCTTACTTAACTCAACCAATTGTTTTTCTCTTGTATCTCTTCTTGAGATAGTAACCATGCCATTTTCCAAATCTCTTGGTCCGATTTCAATTCTAATTGGAATACCTTTAATTTCCGCTTCAGAAATTTTAAATCCAAATGATTTATCAGTTTTATCAATGTTAACTCTTAAATCAGAAAGTTGTTCTTTGATTGAATTTGAAACAGCAATAACTTTTTCGTCTTCTTTAATTTCAATGATTGCTACTTGAATTGGAGCAATTGTTGAAGGTAATACTAAACCATTGTCATCAGAGTGAGTCATAATGATAGCACCGATTAGTCTTGTTGATACTCCTCATGAAGTTGAGTAAGCATTTTCAAGTTTACCTTCTTTGTTTTGAAATTTGATATCATAAACTTTTGAAAAGTTTTGACCAAAATAATGTGATGTACCACATTGCAATGCTTGACCATCATGCATTAGAGATTCAATTGTATAAGTATCTTGAGCACCCGCAAATTTTTCTTTTTCTGTTTTCTTTCCTTGAATTACAGGTAATAATAAAAATTCTCTAGCGAATTTTGTATAGATGTCTAAAATATTTAATGTTAATTCTTCAGCTTCTTGAGCTGAGTTATGTACTGTATGACCTTCTTGTCATAAAAACTCTGAAGTTCTTAAAAATGGTCTTGTGGTTTTTTCTCATCTCATAACATTTACTCATTGATTGTAAATTAATGGTAAGTCTCTATATGAATTAACTTCTTTTTCGAAGAAGCTTGCCATTAAAACTTCTGATGTTGGACGAATATATAATGGTTCATCTAATTGTTTATCACCAACTCTAGTAACTGTTGCGATTTCAGGAGAAAATCCTTCAATATGATCTTTTTCTTTGTTGAATAAAGATTCAGGAATCAATAGTGGGAAATAAACATTTTGAACTCCAATTTTTTTGAATTCTGAATCAAGTTGTTTTTGCATCAATTCTCAAATCGCATAACCATAAGGTCTAAAAATAGTTGTCCCTTTAACTGGTCCATATTCTACAAGTTTTGCATTTAAAACTGTATCTGTATATCATTGTGAGAAATCTACATCTCTTGGTGTAATCTTATCTAATTGCTTTGCCATATTAATTAACTCCTTGTTCTTCTTTAACAACACCATTTCTTCCGAAATATAATTGTGCTTTTAATTTATTTCTTTTAATTGCTTCTTTAGCATTTTTATATCCATTGCGATCACGAACAATAATTCATTTGATCGCTTCTGGTGGAATATCCTCTAAAATACTTACCTTGTTTAAAGAAATATCAAATAACCAATCTTTCTCAGATATCTCTTTAATTTTTTGAGGATCTAATGCTAAAACACAAAATTTTGATGCATTGAAATCTAAATCATTTGATCATTTTCAAAAATTTCCTCTAGACGATACGTCAAACTCTAAATTGATCGAATCCTCTTCTTGCGAAAAAGTTCAAACATGATAATTTTCATTGTAATCAAGCTTTAAATTTTTCAACAATTCAATTCCGTTATCTAAAATGTGATTTATATTTCTGCTATCTGTATAAAAAAGTAGACTTTCAATATCTCTCTTTTCGATAATCTTTAAAATATTTTCTTTTTCAGATTTATTAACCAAAAATAATTTGTTTAAAATATCTTCAAAGTAATCTGATTCTATTGAGGAATCAATAGGTTTTCAAAATAATAATGTTCTAAAAAACTTTTTAAATTTGTCCTTGAACTTATTTTTTTCTTGTTTCATTTTTTCACCTATTCTAACATATATGATTATATAGATTTTGTAGACCAAATAAAATAAAAAAGGATACATAAGTATCCTTTTTAGAATTTTAAACTGGCGGGTTAAAAGAGACTCGAACTCTTGCGCCGGAAACCGACCTAACACCTTAGCAGGGTGTCCTCTTCACCAACTTGAGTATTAACCCATTAATACTTTAATATTATACATAATAAAGTATTCTTTTATAAGTTCTTAAATAAAGTTTTTAATATATACCGGATTGATATCATCAACATTTTTAACTTCATCAAATGAATCTTTTACTTTCAAATAAGCTTGAACAAAGTCGAAGTTAACATAATCTTTAATAATTTCAAAATCAGAATATTGATCAACAATATTTTGAATATCTTCATTTGATAAAATTGTTTCTTCGATCACAGATATACCTTGATCATATATTCCAATATAAGATTTATTCCCTCTAGCATCAAAGATTGAAATAACTTTTTCATTCATTGCTTGATATTTTAAGGAACTAATTAAAAAAATATTATATTTTTTATCAATAGATTTTAAAGTTTTTGCTATTGTTAGACCAATTCTTACGCCAGTATAGCTTCCGGGACCTTTGGTTACATAAATATTTTCAATATTTTTAATTGTTAATGAGTTTTGATTAAGTAAATTAGATATTTCATCCATTGCAATATCAGAAATTTTTTTAGTATTAAGAATGATTTTTTTATCAATAATTTGATTATTTTTTTCTAAAATTATTACAAAATTTCAATTGCTTGTATCAATAAATAAATTCATATTAATTTCTTTCTATAGTGAACTCACGATTGTGATCACCAATATTTTTAATATCTATTTTTAAATAGTTAATATTTGATTCTAAATCAATATTCTCATATCATTCAATAATATTTATACTGTTTTCAAATTCGTCCAAATACATATCTAACTCAGAATCATTTTTCAATCGATAAGCGTCCATATGATTAATTGTTAAACCACTTTTAGAAGTGTATTGATTCATTATCACAAAAGTTGGAGAAGTTACAACTTCATCAACACCAAGTAATTTGATTAATTGTTTTGAAAAAGTTGTTTTTCCAGCGCCTAAATCACCACTCATTAAAATATAAAAAGGTGTTTGCATATTTTTTAATTCTTCACAAATTTCTTCAGCAATTTTTTTTGTATCTTCGAGTGAGTTACTTATTTTCTTCATAATTCCTCCATTGATTTAATTATAAATAAAAAAAGTTGTTTTAAACAACTTTATTATAGTCACTTTTTATAAATTTTAATGAATAGCATTTTAACAGTTTGTGCCACCAAACAATAAGCACTAATTATACCAACCACGATTGGAATGTAAATTAGTGAAGGCTGGGCAAATCTGAAAATAGATCCTATTGGTTCAATATATGGTATTAAGAAAGCAACTAACATTATGATTCCTCCAATTAAGAAAATTGGTCATGGTGATCTAGATTTTATAAATGGTAATTTTTCAGTTCTTAAAATATGGAATATAATTGTTTGAGAAATTAATCCCACAATAAATCATGATCCTTGGAAAATAGATTGTGCTAAGTCTTTTGCATCAACTCCAATTTCTGGATTAATACCCACCAATAGGCTTGCATCATTATTATTGTATGCTTGAACTGTACCTAAACCTCAACCAACAATAACAAAGGTAATGATGTCAAAAATTGAACTGACTGGACCATTTATTAATGCAAAAGGCACGAACTCTTTAGAGTTTCATTTTTGTGGTTTTTGAATAAATGTATCATCAACCCTATCCATTACAGAAACAAATTGAGAAAAATCGTAAATTAAATTTTGTAATAGCAGCTGTGATGGTAGCATTGGTAAAAATGGTAAAAATGCTGCAACTAACAACATTGATAATGCATTACCAAAATTTGATGAGAAAGTTATTTTTGCATATTTTAAAATATTTCCAAAAATCATTCTTCCTTCAATAATCCCTTTTTCTAAAACAAGTAATGATTTTTCTAAAAGAATAATATCTGAAGCATCCTTTGCAATATCTGTGGCATTTTGAACTGAAATAGCAACATCAGATTGTCTAAGAACAGGAGCATCATTAATACCATCTCCCATATAACCAACTGAATGACCATTAGATTTTAAAACTTGAATGATTCTAACTTTTTGTAATGGATTCAATTTAACAAAGATGTTATTTTTTTCAACAATGCGTTTTAGCTCTTGTTCGCTAGCGTTTTCAATTTCTGAACCAGTAACTAAACCGGTGATATCTAAATTAACCATTTTACAAATAGCACGAGTAACCGGTTCGTTGTCCCCTGTTAATATTTTTAAATCTACACCATATTTTTTTAATAAAGATATCATTTTAGCTGATGATGGTTTTGGTGTATCTAAAAATGATGCAAAACCATAAAATATCAATTCTGATTCATCTTCAACTTTAAAAACTGTTTGATTATCTTCAACAGGTTTATAAGCAATTCCTAGAACTCTCTTACCTTCTTCGTTTGCTTTTTCAAAATAGGCTTCGATTTGACGTCTCAATTCATCATTAATTTCTACAACTTTTCCTTTATAAAATACTCTATTTGATGAATTCATGATTTCTTCAGCAGAACCCTTCGTGATCATAATTCTACCCTCTACTTCAGAATCAATCACAAGTGTTAATTTTCTTCTGTTGAAATCAAATGGTATTTCATCTACTTTAGAAAATTTATCAGTTTTATTAAAATCGAAATTATTTTTAGTAACATAATCTAAAACAGCTTTATCCATCGGATTTCTCAATCCCGTTTGGAAGTAAGAATTCATATATAATAATTTAATTAATTTATCGTCTTTTTTCTTATCAACACTTAAATATTCAACTAAATCAATTTTATCGTTTGTAAGTGTTCCTGTTTTGTCTGTACATAAAATATCGATTGCACCTAGTGCTTGAACAGCTTCAAGTTCTTTCACAACAACTTTGTTTTTAGCCATTCTACGTGATCCTCTTGAAAGGTTAATGTTCACTATCATCGGAAGCATTTCTGGTGTTAAACCAACTCCTACAGCTGCCGCAAAAATTAAACCTCCTACTCAAGGACTAATTGCGTCGTTTTTTAGTTCGTTATTTGTAAGTGATGCAACAATGTAAATGATTGGAACCATCATTAACATGAATATTAATAATATTCTAGTAACTGATTTAATACCTTTAGTAAATGAGCTCTCCGGTCTTTTTTGCATAATAGTTTTACTAATTGTTGCAAAATAAGTATCATTGGATGTAGCGATTACAATTGCAATTGCTCCCCCAGAAACAACCGATGTCCCTGTGTAACAAATATTTTCTAAATCAAGAATATTATCAGTATTATTAGAATTATATGCGTGCTTTTCAACTGGCAAAGATTCACCAGTTAAAGAAGATTGATTGATAAATAAGTCTGTTGAAAGAATAATTCTAACATCAGCTGGTACCATATCTCCACTTGAAAGATATACTAAATCTCCAGGAACCAATTGCTTAACATCGATTTCTTCTCCAAGTTTAATTAAATTTAATTGATTTTGTTTTTCAACTTTTTTATATTCTATTAATTTTTCATCATTTTGATGACGAATAATATTTGTTGTAGTTTTAACAATTGAACTAATTTTTTTAGTACTAAAGAATGATTTAATTACTTGAATATATGAAATTGTTCCTGAAATTAATACCATTGCTGATGTTATAACAATTCCCGCTATTTCAAATGGTGATGTTGAAGCATCTCAAACAGGATTGAATGATCAATCACTAAATTGAGCTGTCAAATAACTAAATAAATTAAAAAATGTTATTGCTATCAAAATTAAATTAAACGCATTAAAATAGCTCTTTACAAACTCTCCAAATCAATTAAAATTTACTTTTTGGATTTCATTTGTTCCAAATTTTTCTAAATTATCTCTGAATTGTTCGTCTGTTAGTCCAAAATATTCAATACCAAAATGATTTAAAATTTCATTTTGGTCATATTTTGACATATTCATAATCATTTGTTCATTATTAAATGATAATTTTTTTATTCTAGATTTTTTGATTCTAGTTTTTTTCATATGTATCCACTCCTTCTATAAATAAGGAATTTAAACTAAACTAAAAAGCTCTGTTGTCAGAAGCGATTATTACAGCATAGTTAAATTCTGTTTTGTTAATATAAACGGACTCAGGATTGTCATCTAAAACGTTAATTTTAGCCATAATAACCACCTCTTTCTATCTTATAAATTATACTTCATTTAATTATCTATTAAAACTCAAAAATAAAAAAAGACCTTTTGGGTCTTTTAATTATTTCTTAATCATTGAAGGTTGAGTCATTTCAGTTGGAATTTCTAATCCCATAATTTCTAAAATTGTTGGTGCAATGTTTGCAATTGCAGCGTCTTGCTCAACTAATTTAATTGATGAATCAGTAACAATAATTGGCACAAGAGAAGTTGTGTGTTTTTTGTTTGGATTTCCTTCTTCATCTAACATAATTTCAGCATTACCATGATCTGCAGTAATAACCATAACTCCATTATGCTTAATTACAAATTCATCGTGAATTCTTTTTAATTGTTCATCTAAAACTTTTACAGCTTTAACAGTTGCTTCATTATTACCAGTGTGCCCAACCATGTCACAATTTGCAAAGTTTAATACAATTAAGTCAAATTCATCTTTTTGAACTTCTTCTAATAATTTATCTGTTATTTCTACAGCTGCCATTTCTGGTTTTAAATCATATGTAGCAACTTTAGGAGATGATATTAAATCAATACTTGCCCCTGGTAAAGAAACTTCTTCAGGTGTGGCAATACCATTTTTAAAGTAATCATTTCCACCATCAAAGAAGAAAGTAACGTGAGCAATTTTTTCAGTTTCAGCAATTCTTAATTGCTTTAAACCTAAACTAGAAATGTATTCTCCTAATGTATTTGTTAATGGATTTGATGGATATGCAATTAAAGGAGATTTAACTGAATCAGCATATTTCATTAAAGAAACAAATCGAATTTTATCTCCTAAAAATGGAAGAGTTTCATATTCTTTTGTTGATCATGAAGCATATCCTTTGTTTGTCATAACTGAAGCCATTTGAATTGCACGATCAGGACGGAAATTACAAAAAATCATAGCATCATTTTCTTTTAAATTTCCATTTACATCTAATTCATTAAACGCTGGTTCAATCATTTCATCATCTTTACCTAAAGCATATTGAGCATCAATGTAAGCTAGTGGATCTGAGAAAGATTTTACATCTTTTCTTGTTACGATGGCTTTGTATGATTCTGCAGTACGTTCAAATCTTTTATCACGATCCATTGCAAAATAACGACCATTAATTGATGAAATTATTCCAACTCCATTATTATTTTTAATCTCATCTAATAAAGTTTGGATATATCCTTTAACAACAGTTGGAGCTGTATCTCTACCATCTGTAATTAAATCAAATTTAATATTTTTAAGACCAAAATTAACTGCAGCTTTATAAATTGCAATCATGTGGTTCATGTGAGCATGAACACCACCATCTGAAAATAACCCCATTAAATGTAGTGCGCTATTTTTTTCTAAAACTTCATTGAAAGTAGCAACCAATTCTTCGTTTTTAGCAATATCATTAGTTTTAACTTCTCTATTTAGTTTTACTAAAGATTCAAAGTTAATTCTTCCTGCTCCCAAGTGAATGTGACCTACTTCTGAGTTTCCCATTTGTCCATCAGGTAATCCAACTCATTCACCTGAAGCATGAGCTTTAACATGTGGATATTTTTCTAGCATTTCTGCAACAAATGTCATATGAGCATTATCAACAGCATTACCTGCTCCTGCTTTTTCAATTCCTCAACCATCTAAAATAGTTAAAATAACTGGTTTTTTAGTTTTCATATTTCTCTCCTATTTTTTTAATAAATAATTTTCGACTAAATATTTAATTGCTCCGTCATCACTATTTATATCAATATATAAATCAGCAATTTCTTTAATTGGATCAACAGAGTTTTTCAGTGCTACTCCAACTCCAGTATATTCAATCATTGAAAAATCATTCATTCCATCACCAACAGACATAATATTATCTTTTGTGATTTTTAATTTTTCTTCAAATCATTTAATAGCAAACTTTTTGTTTACATCTTTTTTATTTATTTCTAATATTTCACCATTATTTGTAGCAACTTCTAAACCTAAATCTTTTAATTCTTTCATAAATTCAGGGTTAGCATTAAATGCTAAAAATTTGTAAAAGTCATCTTTAAAAGTATCTTTAACATCATTGTAATTAATCATTTCACCATCAAAGAAATTAGTTTCTCCATGATAAATTTTTTTATTATCAGAAACGACATTTAAAACAGAACGATTCATATCTGTTGAATATCCTCAAATAATAATATTTGCATACTTCTCTTGGTTAGCTAATTCAAATATTTTTCTAGCTAAAACATTATCGATTGGTGCCTCTGATAAGATTTTTTTATTTTTTAAGTCATAAATACATGAACCGTTGAATGCTCCCATAAAAGAGTTTTCACCTAATAAACCATTTTCTTCAATTTGGTTCATTTTAGACAAAACAGGTCTACCAGTAACAAAAGCTACTTGAGTTCCCTGTTTTATTAATTCTTTTAAAGGTTCAACATTAGCTTCAACAACCGTTCCCATTTTATAGTAACTAGTTCCGTCCATATCTAAAACTAATAATTTGATATCTTTATTCATTAAATTATTTATTGTAGTTTACTAATGCTAAGTAATCTTTTGATAATAATGAAGCTCCACCAACTAATGCTCCATCGATGTTTGGCATTGACATTAATTCTTTGATGTTATCTGGTTTTACTGATCCACCATATTGAATTGAAATTTGATCAGCTGTTGCTTGATCATAAATTTTTGCTAAGTTTTCACGAATTGCTTTACATACTACTTCAGCATCTTGAGATGTAGCAGTTTTACCTGTTCCAATAGCTCAAATTGGTTCATAAGCAATAATAGTTTTGATTGCATCTTCTTTTGAAATTCCTGCATATGCCTTTTCAATTTGATTATTTACAAATGAAACTGTTTTTCCAGCTTCTTTAGTTTCTAAAGTTTCACCACAACATACTAATGGAGTCATGTTAGCAGCTAAAATCGCTTTAGCTTTTAGGTTAACTGTGTTATCAGTTTCACCAAACATTTCTCTTCTTTCTGAGTGACCAATAATTACAAATTCAACACCTAATTCTTTTAACATTTCAATTGAAATTTCACCAGTAAATGCTCCATTTTTTTCAAAGTGTACATTTTGCGCTGCAATTTTAACATTTTTTGATAATTTTAATCCTGTTGATAAAGCTGTAAAAGGTAATCCTAGTCCAGCAACAACTTCTGTATTGTTAGCTTGTGCATCAACAACTGATAAAAACTCTTCAACAGCTGCATTTGTACCATTCATTTTTCAATTTCCAAAAATAACTTTTTTTCTCATATTTTAAATTTACCTCTCTTAAGTAATACCATTAAATTATATAACTTATTGGGTATTTTTTCTATTGAAATAAGTGGTTATGAGCAAAATAAATAAAAAAAGCAACCATAAGGTTGCTTGAAATTTTTGTTCTAAATGGTGGTCGTGGACGGAGTTGAACCGCCGACACGCAGAGCTTCAATCTGCTGCTCTACCAACTGAGCTACACGACCAATAATGGCGACCCCAACGAGACTCGAACTCGTGATCTCCTCCGTGACAGGGAGGCGCGATAACCAACTTCGCTATGGGGCCAAATGGTTGCGGGGACAGGACTTGAACCTGCGACCTTCGGGTTATGAGCCCGACGAGCTACCAACTGCTCCACCCCGCGTACCTTTTAAGTTTTTAATAATGGCGGAAGATGAGGGATTCGAACCCCCGCTCGGGTTTCCCCGACTCTCGGTTTTCAAGACCGATCCCTTCAGCCGGACTTGGGTAATCTTCCGTGATTGTTTTGTCCGTCATAATCAACCGCATATTTTGTGTTCATCATGGTGGACCTTATTGGACTTGAACCAATGACCGTCCGGTTATGAGCCGGATGCTCTAACCAACTGAGCTAAAGGTCCTTATAAAAATGGTAGCGGGAGTGAGACTTGAACTCACGACCTTTCGGGTATGAACCGAACGCTCTAACCAACTGAGCTACCTCGCCATAAATAATAAAAAATGGTGGACCCTAACGGGATCGAACCGTCGACCCCCTGCGTGCAAGGCAGGTGCTCTCCCAGCTGAGCTAAGGGCCCATTTAAATGGTCGGGAAGACAGGATTCGAACCTGCGACCCTTCGGTCCCAAACCGAATGCTCTACCAAGCTGAGCCACTTCCCGATAATATGTTATTATCTAACTATTTAAATGTGTCAATAATAACAAATGCATTTTTTATAATGGTGCGCCCGAAGGGACTCGAACCCCTAACCTTTTGATCCGTAGTCAAACGATCTATCCAATTGATCTACGGGCGCATGTACAAGCTTTGTTATTATTGGTCGCAAATACCACTATTAGCGACTTTTATATTATAGCAAAGTTTTTTTAGAAAATACAACCATTTTTTAAAAATAAAAGAAAAATTATAAATAAAAAAATAGCCTAAGCTATTGGTTTTTTTAATGGAGGCGCCGATCGGATTCGAACCGACGATCAGGGTGTTGCAGACCCATGCCTTAGCCACTTGGCCACAGCGCCATAACTATTTTATTATAATAGATTTTATAGGTTATGACAAATTAAATTAAAAACAATCTCAATTAAGAGATTGTTAGTTCAAAACTATTTATTTAGTTTTTTATTAACTTTATTTGCGATTTTATCAGCGATTTTATATGCAATAATTGCTGAAATAATTACTCATACATATGAAAATGATGTATCAGATAAATAATGTGATCCATTAATTAAAAATGAAAATACCATTAAAGCCATATGTATAAAACCAAGATATAAAATTGAAGTTTTAATTATTTCTTTTCTTTTATTTTTAATAACTCCTTTTTTATTCGGTGTTATAAAGTAAGCCATTGACATAACTGTGCATGATGATGAGACCACATGACCAGATGGAAAAGCCGAATTTGTAAAAATATTTAAATTTCATACTAGTGGTCTTCCATTAGGTACAAAAATATTAAATTCTCATCACTCTTGATATTCGTGAGGTTTTCCAATCACTTGATATACTTTATCCATATTTTCTTTAATTCATTCAATATCTAATCCATATTCATTTGCAATTCAATTTATTTTAAATTCTTTAGATTCTAATGACTGACTATAAAAATTTCTTCATGACATAATTTTTAAAGACCCAATAACAGCATAACCGATTACAAAAATCAACAATACTGCAATTGCTGGTTTTCAATATCCACCTTGAATAAATTTTTTATTTTTAGAAAAATAAAATCTTAGTAAAATTATACACGTAAGCATAATTGCACTTTGAATTGTGAAAATGATAGATATAATTATTGTTAATTCTTTAAGATTTACCAATCTTATAAATTCAATATTTGGACCACCATTGGGAAATTCACGAACTTTAGACATTGATGAGTTTCATTTCATGTATAGTTGAATAACGAAAGCTGAAATTAATATAGCATACAAAACAAACAAAAATAATTTGGATTGTCAGTCTTTCTTTTTATCAATTTTGATATATCTATACATATATTCAACCAAAACTAACCCAGATGCTACTAAAGGGATAATCAATTCTGTGTATCCCATTTCATGTCAAAAAGAAGAGAAATATCTAAAAAAATCATAGTTCAAAAGCTTCTCAAATATTTGCATTATTTCAAAATCATAAAATGATGAGATTATGAAAAGTACTGAAAAAATAATTATTAATCCAAACATTGGAACCGTTATTCATTTGGAAAATTTGCTTTGCTTTTTAAGTTCCATTAATTACACCTCATTTAATTTATTTTAGCACTTTAACCAAATTTTTATTATTCCTACTTTGAATTCTAACAATTACTGAATTAACCGAAATATACGAAATAAATACACAAGCTAGTGATCACATAAATGAAAATGCAGTATCACTTAAAAAGTGTGATCCGTTAATCAAAAATGATAACACCATTAAAATAACGTGAGTTAATCCTAAATATAACATTGAAATTTTAAAAACATCATTTTTATCAATTTTTGATGATTTATTCATTTTGGGTTTTATAAAATAAACCATAGACATTACTGTACATGATGATGACATAACATGACCTGATGGAAATGCTGAACCAGTTACCATTTTTGGTCCAAATTCTACATTAGACATATTAATGAATAATCCATTAAATTCTCATCACTCAGCATATTCTTTTGTAGTTAACACCGGCGTATCCTCTGGTCTAACACCAAATTTTTCATAAATAAACTCTAGTCTAAAATCGTGAGTTTCTTTTAAGCTTGTATAAAAAGGTCTTGCAGACATTGATTTTAATAATACAACAGCAATATAAGCCATTATAAAGAAGGTAAAAATATTAATTGCGTTTTTCCAATATGTTCCTTCTACAAAAGATTTTTTCTTAGATAGTTTAAATCTTATTAAAATTGTTAATGTAGTGAAAATAACTGTTTGAATTGTATAAATTATAATTAAAATAATGTTTGCTTCTTCTTTAGTAACCATTCTATTAAATTCTAATTGAACTCCACTTCCAAAGTCTTTAAGAGTATCCATTACTCCAAATCATCTTGATACTAACGCAAAAATAAATATAGCTATTAGCACTAAATATACAAATATCAAAAGAGATTGTGATTGCCATTCTTTTTTATTTTTACTTTTTAAATTTTTATAAACATATTCATTAATAACCATTCCTGAAACTAGTAATGGGATAACTACTTCAGTACATCCAATTTCATGTCATGCAAAACCAAAATATCTAAAAAAATCTATTTTTAATGCATTTTGAAAAATTTGCATAATTTCCAAATCAAAGAAAGATGAAATTATAAAAAGAGAAGCAAAAACCACAACCAATATAAAAAATGGATAAATTATTAATTTTGAAAATTTTTGATCGGATTTTAATTGCATGATACCCCTTAACATAAATCTAATTTTATCACTTATGGTCAAATAAAAAAGCCCTAAGGCTTTTATTAGTTTTTACCAGCAATAATACTATTATATTTATCAATTAAATATTCATCAGTTTTTCCATTGTATTGAAAACCTAATTGTTTATCTTTTAATTTGTCATAGTACTCTGTATCCATAACGATTGGGTTATAAAGATTTGCATAATTTTCATATGTTCCATCAACCGCAACCATTTCTTCCATTGCTGAAACTAGTGGAGAAGCAATACCAACTTCTTCAGTTAATTTTAAAGCATTGTCATAAATGTGGTTTAAGAATTTATATGATAAATCTAAATTTGATGTGTTTTTAGAAATAACAAGGTTATCAGAGAAAACATTTGTTCCTTCACCATCTAAATTAGGTCTACCAAATAAGAATAAACCGTCATTCAGACCAGCTCTTGATAAAGAATCTTCTTCACTTTCTTCTTCAACTTCGCCTCTAAAGATAGTATTTGCATAAGCTGCATCACCGTTGTACATAACAGCGAAGTCAAATAATCCTTGACCAGCTTTAGTAATAATTTCATCACCATTTAAAGCAACATTTTTTCTCATTACCAATTCTTCGACATCTTTTAACACGGCATCAACTTGTTCATTTGTTTTTAAATTAACAGATTGAAAATTCTTTTGAGCAGCCATTGAAAAAATATTTTTTGGATCAGAGTTAAGCGCCATATTTTTTCCATCTCGAGCTGCTTGTCAAATAATATCTCAAGATAATTCACTATTATTTAAAGATAACAGTTCAGTTTCAGGATCTTCTACTAGAAGACCTTTTTGATTAAGATAATCAATATTTGATTGAGTTGGATTAACAACAATTGTTAAATCTCCTCAGAAATAAGGAATTGCATATTCAAGTATTGAATTATTACCTTTATCATTTTTAATTCCATCTGGTACTTTGATTTCTTTTTCATATTCTGTTAAGAACTCATTAGCATTTTGAGAAATTTCTGATTCTTTCATAACATCTATCAATGATTGATCAACTTCTTTGCCTTGCATTTCTTCTTCATCTTTTCGATCTTGATTTACACCATCAAAATAAAGATTTAGTTTTGAATAATCCAATCTCATCAATTGACCTTCAGATGCTAATTTTTGTACCATGTAATCACTTGGTACCATTACATCATAGTTAAATGTAACTAATTTGTTGTATAGAGTTTCGTTTGAATCATATTCTTGGTAATTGATTTTTACATCATATTTCTTTTCAAAATCAGAAATTACACTAGGATCAATATATTCTCCTCAGTTAGCAACCACTAAATCATAAATGTTGTTCATTACATAAGCAACAGTTAATCCTGAAAATGCCCCCAAACCAACGATTGTTACTAAGAAAACTTTTCAAGTTCTTGCAACGAAACCTTTCATATGAGTAGTTTCTTCAGGATTACTTGGGAATAGTTTTTCTCTGACTTCGTTTACTTTGTTTTCAACTTTAATAATGTACTCTGACTTATTACGAATTTTAATTTCATAAACATAATTCATTTTCCCGATTTGATTATTACGTTTAATAATCAAATTTTGTTTTTCTAAAATTGTTTTAGCTTTTTGAATTTTTTTATCAAGAGATTTTGTAATCGATACACGTGGATAAACTAATTCTTGCAATGATAAATATTGATCATTTAATGAATCAATCATATCTAAATTTTTAGTACGTGTTTCTTTCAAGGCTTCAACAACCATTCTTAGTTTATAATGGTTTTTTCCTTCTTCAACTTCAATTTTTCAGTCTTCTAACTCTTTGATTTTTTTATTATATCAAGAAATTGTTTTTTTAGTTGGTTCAACTTCGGCTGCTAATTCATTTTGTAAATCTTCAATTTGACCAGCAATTTTTTTAGCTTTTTTAGCTGCAAGTTGATCACGATCATTCATTCATTCAATTTCTTCATTTAAGAAGTCAATTTTTTCTTGTAGTTTTTCAATTTGAATAGAAATCTTAGCTGCTTTTTTAACATCATTTGTTGATGCTAATTGTTTATTTAATAAAATTAATTTTTTGTCAGATTTTTTTAAACGAGAATGGTAACGTTTTTCTTTACTAATTTCTGAACGTAATTTATATTGTTTTCATTCTAATTTAGCAATACGTTTATCGTAATTTACAGATTTAGCATAACGTAATTTTATTTTGACTAAAAAATATTTTAATCACAAAGAAAGTTTTAAAGCATATTGACGTTTTGTTTTTGTTTGAATATCTTTATATAGAGAGTCTAGTTCTCTATTTAGTCGTGCCATGGTTTTAGCTTTATAACTTCCTTCTTTGATTTTTTGTGCTGATTCAATTTTAGTTTGTTTATAAATTGAAAATGCATTTCAAATAATAACCGCTAAAGCAATCACACCAACTAAAATTGTTCCAAAAGCAAAAATATAAGGTTTAATTTTCTTAGCTGTATAAATGAAAGTTGAAACGTTAGTTTGTCCTCCACCTGTAAAATAAGAAATAATAAAATCATCGAAACTCATCGCAAAAGCAATCGCTGTTGCAGTAATAATTGATGGTTTTAAAATTGGTAAAATAATTTTAAAAATTACTTGTGTATTTTTAGCACCTAAATCATAAGCTGCTTCAATAATTGATTGGTCAACTTTTCTCAAACGAGGCATTACGTTAATTAAAACATAAGGAACGTTAAATGAGACGTGAGCTAAGATTAAAGAAACAAGTCCAAATTTCATTCCGACCATTAAGAAAACGATCATCAATGAAACTGCTGTAACAACATCAGCATTGATCAAAGGAATATTAGCCACTCCAAATCACTTGCGTTGTGTTACTTTTTTACTACGACTTAATCCAATTGCTGCCATTGTTCCAATCACCACAGATAACGCTGTTGAAATTACAGCAACAAATAAAGAAGTGATAATTGATTTAATAAATGGTGAATTATTAAAAAACTCTGTATATCATTCTCCAGATCAACCAGTTCATGAAACTGTTGTAGAACCCGAGTTAAATGAAAATAATACCATCACCATTAAAGGGACATAAATTAATGCTAAGATTATTGCGAAGTAGCTACCCTTGAAGAATTTTTTCATTTTTTCTTGCTTCCTTTCATTTCAAATTTATTACTAATAACTCTGATAATAACCATTAGAGCAAATACCATTGCTGCTAAAACAACAGAAATAGCTGCTCCAAATCCGAAGTTATTACCTTTAAAGAAGTATGATTCAATTACAGCAGAAATTAAGTTAACCTTACCATCTCCCATGTATTTAACAATGATTAAAGATGTTGCTGCTTGAACGATCACTAATGAAAATCCTGTTAAAACACCAGGAATCGATGAACGAACTGTAATTGTTCAAAATGTTTTAAATTTAGAAGCTCCTAAATCTTGAGCTGCTTCTTCTAAATCAATACGACGTGATTCTAAAGAATCATAAATCGGTGTAATTGCAAAAGGAATAAACATATAAACCATTCCGATAATAATTGCAATTGGAGTTCCCATAACAGTTGGACTTAATAAGTAAAATAGTGATTGTAATCCTAAAGTTCTTAATAACATTGAAATTCAAATCGGCATTGTTATCAAAACTCACATATTACGTGCTAAAATTTTTGATCGCATTTGAGCCATCATTAAAGCAATTGGATAACCAAAAATTACACATAAAATAGATGCTAATAAAGCATATCCAATTGATAGACCCAATGATCCCATGATGTTTGCATCTGTAAACATCTTTCAAAAATTTTCAATTGTAATAGCAAACTGTTGAACACCATCAACGGGCTCAACAAATGCAAAAATAATAATCATTAATAGGGGTAGAATAACAAGTAATCCCATCACAGCAAAAAATGGTGCAAGTATCGGTCATACTTTCCCTTTTGTAAAGTTGAATAGTTTTGTACGTGAAAGCGCTTTATTTACTTCTGAAATTTTCATTTTCAATTTTGCTCTTCTTTGAACTGAAATTTGTTCATCGATCTGTTGTTCTAACTCTTCTTGATTAAATTTCTCTTCAAAGATTTTATTTTCTTCTTTTTTCATACAACCTCCTACTATTCGTCGATTTCTTTTCACATAACATGAATAGCTTCAGAGTCTCATTTTAATGCGACTTCATCACCGATTGTATAATTATTAATTGTTTGAACTGTTCAACTACGTCCTTTTTTAGTTTCAACTTTTAAATCTCAATGAACACCTTTAAATACTGCATTTGTGATTACTCCATTAAAATATCCTGTATTAATTTTTTTGATTTGAATGTCTTCTGGTCTAATTACAATATCAATACTTGTTTCATCAACACCAAAGTTAGTATCTAAACATGGTAAGGTTTTACCATCAATTTTCACTTTGTTATCTTCTAAGAAAATTCCATCAGTAACAATGTTTGAGCTCCCAACAAATTGTGCTACTCAACGGTTTTCTGGTGTATTATAAATTTCTTCTGGTGTTCCAATTTGTTGTACTGAACCATCATTCATAACAACAACTCGATCACTCATTGACAAAGCTTCTTCTTGATCATGAGAAACCATTATGAAAGTAATTCCGATATCTCTTTGTAGGCGTTTTAATTCCTCACGCATTTTTTTACGTAATTGTACGTCTAAAGCAGCCATTGGTTCATCTAATAATAAAACTCTAGGTTTCATTACTAAAGCACGTGCTATTGCAACACGTTGTTTTTGACCACCTGACAAATCAGTTACTTTTTTATCTTCAAATCCTTCTAAACCAACTTGACGAATTTGACGCATAACTTCACGTTCGATCATGTCTTTTTTAGTTTTTTTTGTTTTCAAACCAAAGGCAATATTCTCAAATACATTTAAATGTGGAAATAATGCATACGATTGAAAAATAGTATTAAATTGACGTTTGTTAATTGAAACTGGAGTTAAATCTTTTCCTTCAAATAACAATTGTCCTGCATTGGGTTTTTCAAATCCTCCAATGATTCTTAAAGTTGTAGTTTTACCACATCCTGATGGGCCTAATAAAGTAATAAACTCACCTTCATGGATGTTTAAGTTAATTCCTTTTAAAACAACTTTACCATCGTAATCTTTTGTAATATTACGAAGCTCTAAAATATTGTTTTTTTCCATTTTAAAATCCTTCTCTATGTTATTTTTTAAATAAAATTTTGTTGTGCATAACAAAATAGAAGTCTAATTGTCAGACTTCCTTCTACAGGGAGAGAGATTCGTTTTCTAAAGTTGTTTCAAAGTCCTGAGTACGAGAAAAACTAGCATCCAATCATTCAACGATTAGATACTGTTCTGAGTTTGATAATTCTTGTGTTTTTTTCAAAATGAACATAGTTTACCTCCGGACTCTACAATAAATTTATTTTATATTATTTTTACCATTTTGCAACTTTTCTAATAAAAATAAAAACAGCAGAAATGCTGTTTTAACAAATTATTTTTTATTCAAGATATTGTCGTATAAATATTTACCAACACCACCTGCATCACAGTAATCTGCGATGTCATTTGCAGCATCTTTAACATAATCTTTTGCATTCATCATTGCAACTCCACAACCCGCTCATTTAATTGCTTTTAAATCATTTTCACCATCTCCAAAAAAGATTACTTCTTCAGGTTTAATGTTTAATTTATTTGTTACATAAATTAAACCTTCGCGTTTATCTGTTTCTTTTGGAACTATTTCAATATTTGATTTTGAATCAGCTACATAACTAAATTCAAAAACGTTGCATCCTTTAGCTTCAACAATTTTTCTAACTTCTTTCATTTTATGCGTTTTACCAAATAACATAAATTTTGTAATAGCAGGATCTAATTTCATACCTTTTTTGTATTTGATTCTTTTAGCTTTACTTCTAAATCTCATAACGAATGAAAAAATTGTAACTGGAAATCCTCTTCTATAAGAAATGTCATCACATGTTGTATATGTAAAAACTTCAGCTTTGTGTTGTTTGGCAATATCAAATAGTTCATGCGCTTTTTCTTCAGAATATGAATTAGTATAATCAACTTCGAATTCACCATTATCTAAAAATGTGAACACTTGTCCTCCGTTTTGAGCTACAAAAGGAGTTTTTAAATCTTTAATTCCAAGTTCTTCTGCAATAGGTTCAATTGATAGCCTATTTCTTCCTGTTGCAATACAAATTTTATAGCCTTGATTAACTGCTTCTTGTAAAGCTTGTTTTGTTAAGGGGTGAATCCCTTTTCCATGACGATAAATAGTTCCATCTACATCAATCGCGATTAATTTATACATATATCTGTCCACCTTTTATTTTATTATAACATTGAAAAATGTTATTATATGATTAGTTAAAGGAGTGCTTTATGGATTTTAAAGAATTAATTAGCGGGGCTCAAACTTGCGAATTAAATATAATCAAAATTATCGAAGAAGATAAAGAATCAGATGCTGAATTTAAGGAATTAGCAACTGAGGATGTACAACATATTTCGTCATTGTTTAGAACTTTTTTAGTGGAATTAGAAAAAGCTAATACACCACTTGAAACATTATGATTCACAGCTTCAAAAATGACATATGATTACATTGATGAACAAACAATTTATGAACTTGAAGAAGATGTTGAAGATGAAACTGTTGAAGATATTAAGAGTTTTCGTTTTCAAGTATTAGAATTTTATGCTTCGTTTTTTGAAGAATTTGAAAAAATAGGAAAATAAAAATAGATCTTGCGATCTATTTTTATTTTTGAATGAATTCAGCTAAAGGTGCCGGACCCATGAAACCGATTGTTTTTCTCACAACTGTTCCGTTTTCAAACATCATCATTGTTGGCATAGACATAATTTGATATTCAACTGTTAATTCTTGAATTTTATCAACATCAACTGCTAAAAATTGTACATCTGTCATTTTTCCAGATAAATCATCAATAATTGGAGCTAACATTTTACATGGTCCACATCATTCTGCTTTAAAATCTACGAATGTTTTTCCTTTTTTAATTAATTCATCAAATTGTGCTTTTGAAGTAATTTCAATAACTCTTGACATATATTCTCCTTTATATAAGTTAATTTTCTAACAATTAACTTACTATTATTATAACCTATAAAATATTTTTATAAATATATCTAGCAACTCCATCTTCTTCATTGCTAAATTCTGTAACGTCATCAGCAGATGATTTTAACTCCTGAATCGCATTTGCCATGGCAACTCCAACTTCAACTGCTTCAAACATTGGAAAATCATTAGGTCCATCACCGAAAGCATATTTAACAACTTCCTCACCAATATTTAAATAATCACAAATATTTTTAACAGCGCTGCCTTTATTAATTCCTTTAGGACAAATTTCAATAACTCTTTCAGTGTATACTTGTACATCATTTTTTTCTGAAAAATTATCTTGAATAAACTTTAACATGCTTTTAGCTTCATCTGTTGGTGTGCCTTTTTTAAGAACGATTGTTGCATGTGAAATTTTATGTTTAATTTCTTCAAAACTATGAGCTGCAATATAGTCAGTTCCCATCATTTGTGCTCAGTATAATGACATTTTTCCTTCATTGAAAACATAAGTAGTGTCATCAGCATAAAAATGAATTTTTGCTTTGTGTTTTCCAAAAAATTCTTCAAACATAATTTTTACAGTTTCATTATTTAAATATTCATTTACAATTCATGTTTTATTTTTAAAATCATAAATTTGAGATCCGTTATTAGCAGCAGCAATACCACCGATTTTATCAATTCCTAAGCGTTTTGCTTGAGTAATAACATCAAATGTCGATCTTGCTGTTACTGGGATTAAAAATACCCCTTTTTTGTATAAATCTTTAACAACTTGTTTAGTAGCTTTTGAAAAGTAATGATTATTTCTTAAAAGTGTTGAATCCAAATCTGAAAATATTATTTGTTTACCCTTATAAGTCATAGCATCCTCCATATTATTATCAAAATTATATCACTAAATTGCTTTATTTTGGACCAATAAAAAAAAGAACCTAAAGGTTCTTTTTCTTTTAGAACTGGCAACTCGCTATCTTCTCGCAAGGCAATATTGTCGCCGTAGTAGAGCTTAACTTCTGTGTTCGGCATGGGAACAGGTGTGACCTCTACGCTATTATCACCAGATCTTAAATTGTTTTGATTGTTCTTTGAAAACTGAATACTAGATTGAAATTTAATGTTTATTTAAATGTGCGTTTGTAATAGATTTTATCTAAAATTCACTCGATCTATTAGTATTGGTAAGCTTAACGCCTCGCAGCGCTTACACACCCAACCTATCAACCATGTGGTCTACATGGGATCTTACATCTTACGAATGGGAAAATTCATCTTAAAGGAGGCTTCTCGCTTAGATGCCTTCAGCGATTATCCGTTCCACATATAGCTACCCAGCTATGCCTCTGGCGAGACAACTGGTGCACCAGGGATGCGTCCAACCCGGTCCTCTCGTACTAGGGTCAGCTCTCTTCAATTTTCCTACGCCCACAACAGATAGGGACCAAACTGTCTCACGACGTTCTGAACCCAGCTCGCGTACCGCTTTAATGGGCGAACAGCCCAACCCTTGGAACCGACTTCAGCTCCAGGATGCGATGAGCCGACATCGAGGTGCCAAACCTCCCCGTC
>NZ_JNJI01000007.1 GCF_000702725.1 Mesoplasma photuris ATCC 49581
GTATAATGTATTTTTGTTTTTACTCAATTAAATTGATATTGAACAAGATTGTACAATTTGTTGTTCTATTTAGTTTTCAAAGATCATTTAGATTATCACTATTTCCAAGTGACAACATAATAACTATATCTTTTTGTAAAACTCTTTGCAACTATTTTTTAAAACTTTTTTTATTTTTTTTCATACACTAATTTTTAAGCAAAATTGATACATATTTATATAGGTAAAATTTCAAAAGATAAAGAAAAAATATCACTATTTAAAGCGATATTTCAATTGATTATTTATAAAGATAAAAAACATATATACTCCCATATGAGCAAAAATGATAACAATCAAAGTAAAACTAAATAAATACCATCCTAAATTAAATGGGGCAATGGCTGGATATAATCAATAATCAGATTGTCATGTTCAATCATGAATGTGTTGACTAATTTCGTACATTGCATCTTCATCTCTTTCAAAATTAGTAGTGACTAAATATTTAGTAATAATAATCGTTGCGTATATTAATACAATTAGCATAATTTTATAACTATGTTTTTTAAATTGAATTTTGTAATCTTGTTTATCATGAATAACTATAAAAAAGTATAAAAGTAAAATTATTGGTAAAATGTAATGACCAATTAATGAACGAGCAAAAACAATTCCATCTGCTTGACCTAATAACGCTGTAAGGCTTCCTCCAATTCCAAATAAAGCCATTGCGACTAAATTCATAATTAAAGTAATCACTTCTCATGTCAAATAATTTTTTCATACTTTATTTCTAAATAAATAAAAAGTTTTAATAGTTGCAAATCATGCCACAAAAGAAGTTGCCCAAACACTATAGGCTTCTAATGAAGAAATGAATCCATACCCAAATGAGTAACCTTCTCCATCTCTTCCAGGATAGGGAACGTTTGGATGAGATGCATATCAAATATCTTTTGCCATTAATGAAAAAAGCGCGATGCATAATATAGATATTCAAAATGTTATTTCTAAATAACGATTAATTCTCATAAAAACCTCACATATTAATATTATAAATTTGAAATCACTTTTGTGAAAAACTTTAAATTTATAAAAAAAATTAGATTTCTCTAATTTTCAATTATTAATTTTATTTAGCTTGACTAATAGCGTACATAAGAATTGAACCAGCTACTCCAGCATTTAAAGATTCAACATGTTCTTCCATTTCGATCATTACATTTAAATCGATTAAATCTAATAATTCTGGTGAGATTCCTTTTGCTTCATTACCAATAATTAAAGCATATTTTTCATTATCATCTCATTTGACTTTTCTTAATGGTTTAATATCATCTCCATGTAATTTTGTTCCAACAATAATATAACCTTCAACTTTAAGTTCGTTAATTGCTTTAATTAAATATTCATTAATTAAATTTACATGGAAAAAGTTTCCTTGAGTTGATCTCAAAACTTTATCATTATAAAAACTAACAGAGTTCGGTGATGCAATAACTGTTTGAAAATCAAAACTAGCTGCACTTCTAATTAAAGTTCCTATATTTCCAGGATCTTGGATTTGATCAAGCAATAAAATATTTTCAGTATAATTTACTGCTGCTTTTTTCATATAACATACGGCAAAAACTTTTTGTGAATTTACAGTATCACTTAATTTTTGAGCAACTTGTTGATTAATCTCAATAACTTCATCAATGTTTGGTATTTCATCAACTAATTGTTCAATACCTTCAGACGTTGCAAATAAAGTTTTAATAATACCATCATGATATGCTTCTAAAACTAAATGAAAACCTTCAACAATAAATAGCTGTTCTTTGTTTCTTGTTTTTGATTCTTTCAATTTTAATGTATCTTTAATTTTTTGGTTATTTACTGATATGATCTGTTCCATATTTGCTCCTATATATTTATAGTTTAGCAAATTTTTAGTTAATAAATATTATCCTTTATTTGAATTTTGACTCTCAACAAGTTTCATAGAAAATTCTAATTCGGCATTTCTTTCCTCAATTACTTTGTTTAATCTTTGAACTTGTTCTTTTAAAAATTTATTATGTGCAGTTAATTGATCAACATCAATTGGAGTTTTTGATTTAGTAGATTCTAATTCTGCCTTTAATTCTGCTATTTCATTTTTTTGTTTTTCAACCAAATTATTTTTATTTGCATATTCATTTTCTAAAAATAAAAGTTGTTGATTTTTATCAGTTAATTTTATTCTAAAATTTTCAATTTCTTCTCCACTAGATTTGATTTCTCGATCTTTATTAGAATTTTTTTCTTGTAATTCTACAATAAGTTTATTTAAATCTTTTTGATTTCATTCTAGTTTTATTTTACTGTCATTCAATTCTACATTTTTATCGCTAATTGTTTGAACTTGTTCTTCTAGTTGTATATTGTTTCCTCTTAAAAGTTCAATTTCGATATCTTTTTCATCAACTTCTAATATCGTTTTATCCAATTTTTCTTTTAATGATGTGATCTCTGAATTCAATTGTTCAATTTTTTGATTCTTATGATTTAACTGCTCAATCAATTTTGTTTTTTCAGACTCAAGATTTGAAATTGTTTCTAAATTCAGCATATTTTTATTTTCATTATCAACAATTGAGAATTTTTGAGAATTTTGTTCACTTTTTAAGTTTAAAATTTCATCCGTTTTAGCTTTGATAAGTTTATTTAAATCAATTGCTTTTTTCTCATTTAGTTTTAGTAAATTTTGTTTTTCTGTAATACTTAATACTAATTTTTCTAATTTCAATTTATTAGCGATGTTTTCTTCTTTTGCATTTTTGTATAATTCCGATTGCACTTTCAACTCTGATCTAGTTTTATTTAAAGTAGTAAAACTCATTATTCCAAAGGTGCTTGCTCCAAGTAATGATAATCCTAATGTTGTTATTCCTAAATATTTAATGATTTTTTTATTCATGTAATCTCCTTTATAGATACAAAATTCATTATAGGAAATTTACTAAAAATATAATGGTTAATTTGGTTTCATTCTAATTTGGAATAAAAAAATTGCCTTAGCAATTTTTAATAGTTAATAACTAAACCTTTTAATCTAGTAACAGATTTTAGAGTTTCTCCGATTCCTTGAACACCCATTCCTGAATCTTTAATTCCCATAAACGGAAAGGCATCAGGTCCTCTTTGAGAAATGTCGTTGATATTAACAGTTCCAGTTTCAATTTTTTGAGCAATACTTGTTGCAAGTAGTAAATCTTTAGTAAAGATGCTTGCTTGTAAACCAAAGTTTGAATTATTAGCTTCAGCAATCATTTCTTCAATTGTGTTTACTCTTATAATTGGTAAAACTGGTCCGAATGGTTCTTCAACAGCTAAACGAGTATTTGGTTTTACAAAATCAACTAAAGTTGGATAAATTAAATTATCTTTACGTTTGTTTCCGATTAAAACTTTTGCTCCATTAGCAACAGCATCTTGGATTAAACCATCAACATAATCTGCAGATTTTAAATCAATTAATGGTGTGATATCTGCATCATCCATTGGTGCACCAACTGATAGTTTTTTAATTTCTTCAATCATAATTGGAACGATTTTATCAGCGATTTTATCAGTTGTAATAATACGTTTGATTGCTGTACAACGTTGTCCTGAAAAACCAAATGCACCTTTTGTAATTTTTTTGATGGTATCAACTGAAATATCTTCATCAAGAATAATCGCTGGATCTTTTCCACCCAATTCCAAAACGACATCTTTTGAAGAAGCAATTTCTAATAGGTGTTTTCCCACGTCGACACTTCCTGTGAAAGAAATGAAATCAATTTCTTTATTAGTAACAATAACATCACCAATTTCTCTTCCTCTTCCAGTTACAACGTTAAATACTCCAGCTGGTAATCCTGCTTCGATTGCTAATTTACCTAAAATTGCTCCTGTTAAACTTCCCTGAGTTGCTGGTTTAAAAACAATTGTATTTCCCATTACTAATGCTGGAGCAATTTTTGAAATTGCTAAATTGATTGGATAATTAAATGGTGAGATGGCAACCCCAACCCCTTTTGGTACATAACTATAAATAGCATGTTTATGATTTGATAAATTAAATCCATCTCCAGTCATTGTGATTGGATTCATTCTGATTGCTTCTTCGATTGTATAATCGATATACTCAACTGTTCTTTCTACTTCAACAATTGCTGCGCTTATTCCTTTACCAACTTCGTTTGCGATAATTTCACCAAGCATTTGTTTTTGTGCTTCAATTAAATTTCTAAATTTTTTAATAATTTGAATACGATCATACATTTTAACTTCTTTTCAAGTTGCAAATGCATTACGTGCTGAAATAAAAGCTTCGTTGATTTGTTCAGGACTTAATGCTGAAACTGTTCCAACAACTTTTAAACCTTGAGGATTAATAATTTCTAATCTTTGTTCTGTTTTGATTAATTTGTTATTTATTACTGCGTCAAAATTATACATATAATTTCCTTTCAAGTAAGTTTACTAATAACCTACCTATTTTTATTATAACACTATCAATTTATCTTGGTCTTTAGGTTTTTTGAATCAAATAAAAAGAGCTTAGCTCTTAATAATTATTATCTTGTCTTTCGAAATTGATTTTATTTTTTAATTTATAAGCATCAACAATTTCTGATTCAGAATAATATTTAACTTCTGCTATTGCCAAATAAATATTTAATACATCTTCATAATTTTCATGATTTTTATCTTTAATAAATTCTGAAATTAGATTTATTAAAGATAAATAAATATCGATGTTATTATCTAAACCAAAATTAGTATGTTTAAAATTATTGAAATCATATTCTATTTGTATTCCGATACTAATTAAAAAATGTAAACCATCAATATATTCATCTAATTGAATTTCTAGTGGTGATGGGGGTTTGTTTGCTCAAAATTTAAAACTTCTTTCCTCGTTAGCATATTCTGATAATTCAACAATAAATGCAACTATCTTTTTATTTAAAATATCATCATTAACTTCAAATCCTTTTGAATCAATAATATAGTTATCTAGTATTCTTTGTTTTTCACTTAATCAAATAATTGTTTTTTTACTTAACATAATTACCTCTTTAGTTTTATTTTAACAAAGCAATTGAAATGATTAGTATTTTTTTATACTTTTATATTCCTTTTTGGAATTGAAAATAATAATAAATCTAAGGGAATGATTTTTTATTTAATAATTAAACAATAAGGAGAACTAAAAATGCCAAATATTAGAGGTACAAAATCAAATATACTTACATTTGAACAAAAAAAAGAAATGGTGAGTGACTTTCTAGATAATCATTATAGTTTTGTAAAATTATCAAAAAAATATAAAATATCTTATTCAGCAGTTCGTAAAAATATTAAGAATTGACAAATCCTTGGTGATGAAGCTTTGAAATCAAAAACCGGAAAAGGTAATAAAGGTAATTTCAATAAACTAATTGAGAATAAAAATAATGAAAATCACCTGTTAAAAGAAGAGATCTTAAAATTAAGAAACAGACTTAAAGAAGTTGATCCAGAATATAGTTATTAGACAAGTATAAATTAATGAATTAATAATACTGACAAAAGTTGGTTTTTTAATTCATTTTTTTATGTTTAAAATAAAAAATTCTCTTGTATATGACATTTTGTCATTTTGTATACATAGAGAATTATTTTAAACAGATAAAATTAATCTGTTATTTTATATTTTATTTAAGTTCTTAAATTTTATTAATTTTTATCTTTTTTCGCAGACCACAATAGTATTCCAGCACCTTTCATACTTAAAGATATGCTGATTTTTTTTCCGTCAAAAGCCTTTATATCAACTCAATATCGCATTTGGAACTGAGTACCTTCCATTCTAGTTTCTAAACCTAAATTAGCAGTTATACTTTTAGACACAGACGGTCTTGAGTGAACTATTTTTCATTCCGGATGATTTAAACCACCATTAATAAGTTCTGTCATAACCTCATCAGTTGTCATAACATCTGTTTCAAGTGGAGAAATACCATGTCATAATTTATCAGATTGTCTATATTGTCAATATCCCGCATAAGTAGTAACTGCATTTGGAATGTCTAATCAATTTCTATCAAATTCATTAATGTGATAGTTTACGTTTCAATTACCCGAACCTTTTAAACCAAATGTTACATCTTTTTTAACATCTGAAGTAAATTTAGTATTTGCATTTTCAGCTAAAGTGATTTTTTGCTGTTTTTCAAAATTTGTAAGTTCTGTTTTATAAACTTGTTGACTTTTTCCTCATGAATTTCCACCTAAATTTAGATTTTCATTATCGTAAATATTAAGTGCTAAATTATTAATATTAAAATTCAAAGTTGGGTGATTTTTCTTTAAAGATTCAAAGTCGTATCCTTCACTTTTAAAATCTCTAAGCATAACTCAATCACTATAAATTAAACCTGTTTGGGTAACTGGTTTAAATAAAACGGTATCTTCAGCGGTTGCTGTTCCGCCTTTCAAAGTAATTACATAATCAGAATTTTCTTTCATAATTTGTAATTGTTCTTCTAAATCTTCTATTTCTGAATTTAATGAAGTGATCATTTCGCTTTGCGATGCAACTTCATCTTCTAAATCTGCAATTTGACCATTTAAATCGATAATTTGATTATTTAAATTAGTAATTTCTATTTCTGCTTGACTTAATTTTTCAGATAGTTCTTCGAATAATGATGCATTAGTTTCATTTAATAATATTAAGTTTTTCTTAATTTCAGAAATAACTGATGTTATATCATCATTTTCGTTAAATTCAATTTCTAGTTCATCACATATAATTTTATTAATGTTGTTAAGATCAACTAATTTAATTTTTAAATCTTCTAAAATATAAGACACTTGTGAGGAAACTTCATTTAATTCCTTTTCCAATGCCGTAATTGTAGTTAGTAGTTCTTCTTTTTCAGCTTTATAAAAATCATATTGAGCACTAATGTCTTTTAATTTATTAGCATTAACTTGATAAATTACAAAAAGTGTCGTAGCAATAGTTGCTGGAACAGCTAATCCAGCTGTTCCTAGTATTGCAAAAAGTAATTTATTATTTTTCATTTTAGATTAGTCTCCTTTGAAACTCATGGTTTTTAGAACTACATCAATCATATAAATGGTTTACTTTATAACATCATTGCTTTGATTATTTAGATTTAGCAACTAAAGGTTCAGTTCCTTCTTCATCTTTAATTCCTAATAAACCTTCAATGTCATCAATCGCAGATTGTAATTCAGGAAGGTCTTCATCCATGATTAATTTAACTTGATCAGTTGCTTGATCAATGATTGCTTGTAAAGCATCTCTTTCTTCTAGTGCACTAAATGTTACTTGAGTTACATTTTCAATCAATAATTTAATTTCTAGTGTAAGTTTTTCAGAAAATTCTAGAATTTGTGTCATAATTTCAGATCCGTCAGCGTCTTCTTGACTAAGAATGTTTCCAACAACTACAGAAATTTCATTTCTTACTCCATTTTCATCTTTTCCAAATAACTCGTCTATTTGAGTATTGAAAAGATTGATTGCTTCTTCAAATAAATCTTTGTGAGTTGATTCTTCACCTGTTAATTTAGCAATTAATTCAGTTGGTATTGTAAAGAATTTCTCAAAAACACTAATAATAGTTTTGTTTAAGTTTTCTATTTTAGCAGTTGCATTTTTTGCTTCATCAATTTTGTTTTGAACTGCTGTTTTAATTGCTTCAATCAATTCAGATTGGTCTAAACCTGCTGTTGATCCTTCAAATCCTAAACCTTTTAAACTTAAAATTTCTATTAATTGTTCAATTGTAATTGTAGTGATTCCTGATACTGCGCCATTAAAGCCTTCAAATCATTCTGCAACTGCAGATAATGTTGATAGTTTTCCTTCTGGATTATTTGCATTTAATCATTCATTATCTTTATCAACTGATTGGTATGTAGTTCATAATTGATTTGCAACTTCTTGTAATCCTGCAATTTGTGTTGCTAAAAACTCTTTTAATGCTTGCATTTGTTCAATGTTTGCATCAAGTTGATCTGAAAGTGCAGTTATTTGAGTATTAAGTTCATCATTGTCGGCTTTTAATTTTAAATAGTCATCATATAAACTTGAATATTTTTTGTTAGATAGTTGGGCATATAAAACAACACTTCCTGCTGTTACACCTAAGATTGCGATTCCGGCTGCTGTAATTTTTAAAAATTTATTTATCATATTTTACTTTTCCTTTTCATCAACAATAAAGACAAATGACTCTACGAAATTTATATAGTATCAATTTGGGACTTTTTGTCTTGAATATAGTGTAATCCCCCCCCCCCCCCCCCCGTGTCAAGTGGTAAAATGCGTTTTTTTTAAAAAAAGCAGAATTTTTTAAAAAAATTAGAAAAAAAATTAGTATTTTATAATACTAAATTTAAAAATGCTTAAAAAGCGATGAAAAATCGATGATTGTTGGTGCTGAAATTGATTAGAATATTAGAAAAATAATTCAAAAAAAAATCAACAGAAATAATCTGTTGATTTTTATATTTTTATAAAATTTTTTGACTATTTAATTCCTGGTTTTCCAAGTAATTTAAACATGTTGTATTTATAAACTTCAACTCCAGGTTGGTCGAATGGATTTACTTCTAAAATATAACCACTCATAGCTACTGCTAATTCAAAGAAGTACACTAAGTAACCAAATTGAACATCATTCATTGCATCAAATTCTAAAACAATATTTGGCATTTTTCCTGTATTAACGTGAGCGTCAATCACACCTTCAATCGCAATTGAATTAATTTCATGTAATGTTTTTTCTGTTAAGTAATTTAAACCATCATAATTGTCTTGATCAACAGGTACTTTAACATCAACAATTGGGTTTTTAACTTTAATAATTGTTTCAAATAAAACTCCACGAGTACCTTCTTGAACAAATTGTCCTAATGAGTGTAAGTCTGTTGAGAAAACCATTGATGATGGCATTAATGATTTACCATCTTTACCTTCTGATTCTCCAAATAATTGTTTTCATCATTCATTTAAATATTGCATTTGTAATTCATAAGTTACCATCGCTTCAGATTTGAAACCTTTGTTTAATAATGCGTTACGAGCAACAGCATATTGGTAAGCTGGGTTTGATAAATCATTTGCTGATAATTCTTTTTTAGCAAGTGATGCTCCTGCGAAAATGTTGTCAGTATTTACACCAGCAACCATTAATGGATAAATTCCAACTGGAGTTAATACTGAAAAACGTCCACCAATATCATCAGGAATTGTAAATGTTGTATATCCCTTATTATCTGCTAGAGTTTTTAAAGCCCCTTTAGCTTTATCTGTAACTGCTACGATTAACTCTTTAGATGTTTCTACACCAACTTTTTCAATTAATTGTTTTTCTAATAATCTAAAAGCGATTCCAGGTTCAGTTGTTGTTCCTGATTTAGAAATTACACAAATTCCTCAATTTTTATCTTTTAAATATTCAGATAGTTGTGCAGTATATGTTGATGACATTGTGTGTCCTGCATAAATTACTTTAACTTTATCAGTGTGGTTTAAACCTCTGATCATTTCATCAGCAGCACGTGCTCCTAAATATGATCCTCCGATTCCAATTACTACTAATGTATCAATTTTTGATCTCAATTTTTTTGCTGATTCTTTCATAGCTGCATATTCTTTTTTATCATATGCATCTGGTCATTCAATTCAACCCAAAAAATCATTACCTTTACCAGTTTTGTTTTTAATAGTTTCATGAATTTGCTTTACTTTGTTTAAATCAATTTCTTTTTCTAATGATTTTAAACCAGTATATTGTAAGTCTACTTTAATCATAGTTTTACCCTTATTCTTTCTTATAAAAAGATTTTAATACAAACATAAAGTAAAAAAAATAACCCATAGGTTATTTTTAAATTAATCTTCAATAATTGTTTCGTCATTTAGTCTTCAATAAGTGATTTCATAATCCATTTCAGCTTCTTCATCATCAATCATTGGTACATAAACTTCTTTTTCAGTAATAACAAAATTCATAGGTATATCATGTTCTTCAATTTGAAACATCTCATTAGTTAATTGTGTTGATTGACTTAAACCTATTTTATAACCTTGATAATTATTATCACAAATTCATTTATCGTATAATGCGTTTCCTTGACTTATTCTATTTAGATGTCTATCAAAAGCTACCACAGGCATAAACAAGGCATCTAATTTAGTAGATTTTTTTAATAGTTTATTATCAGGGTTAACATGAACAAAACCACAATATCCTGAATCAATGAAATCTTGATCATAATCTGTAACTTTTCTGAATTCTAAGTTTTCACCTTTATTTAAAAATGTTGGTGCATAAACTTCGATGCCATTATCTAAACAATATTCAATTACAAGTCTTGTATCAATAATGTTATTAGCATGACCATAAATACCGATTTTTTTTAATTTATATCTTTGAATAAAGAAAATTACTTTTCTAGATACTATTTTGTCACATTCAGCTAAGTAAGATTTACTTAAAGAACTTCTGATATTAATATATCTATCACGGATCTCTTGTTTGTTGCTCATTTGGTTACCTCTTAATAAAATACTTTGTTATTATATTGTAAAAATATAAAATAGTACATTTTATTTTATAATTATTTCTTTTATACCGTTTGATGCTAATAAAGCACACATGATTCTATTTTTCTGTTTATAAATATTTTTAAATGCAATTAGCTTATCTAATTTTTCTGGATTATCTAGTTTATTTTCTAAAATCATTTCTTCATATGTTTTGATTAAATCTAATGCTTGATCAAAACTCAAGTCTTTAATCATTGAAAATAGAATATCAGCGCTTGCTGTAGAAACAGCACAAGCTCGTCCTTCAAAATTGATTTCTTTAAACTTATTATCTTCAATAATAAATTCAGCTATAATTTCATCACTACATGTATCTGATTTAAATTCTTTTTTAAAACTATTAATACCATTTTTAAAGCCTTTATTTTCAGCATTAACATAGTGATTCATAATGATTTTTTTTAATTCTTGTTCATTATTTATATCAATCATTCCATCCTCCTAAAAGATAGCATCTAAAAAATTTTCTGAATTTTTTAATGCTGTAATTAATACTTCGATTTCTTCGATTGTATTATAAACACCTAAACTGATTCTTAAAGCAATTTTAGTTTTAATACTATCACTAATTCTTCGAGCACAATGTGAACCAGATCTACTTGCGATATTGTACTTATTATCTAAAAAAGTAGCGATGTCTTGAGGGTTAATATCGTTTACATTAAAAGTGATTAAAGACCCGGTATTATTTAAACTATAAAACTCAATTTTATTGGCTAAATTTTCTTCTTTAACCCGTTTAATAAAGTAATTTTTTAACATCATTTCATGGTTCTTAATATTATTAATTCCTACTTCAGATAAGAAGTTAATTGCTGGAATAATTGATGCAATTGCTGAAATATTTGGTGTTCCACCTTCTAATTTCATAGGTAAATCATACAAAGTATAATCAATTAAATTATCATCAATTTTATCACTCATTCCTCCACCATAAATTAGTGGTTCTAAGCGATTTAATATCTCATATTTTCCTCATAAAATACCAAGACCAAAAGGTCCGTACATTTTATGAGCTGAAAATGCTAAGAAATCAACATCAAATTCTTGTACATCAACTTTTGTATGGGCAATTGATTGAGCTGCATCTAATACAATAATTACATTTTTATTAATTTTTCTAACTTCTTTAACAATTTCTTTTACATCGTTTTCTACTCCAATTGTGTTAGAAATGTGAGCAAATGCAAATACTTTAGTATTTTGGTTTATAACATTTTTTAACTGGTTAATATTTATTGAAAAATCAGGGTTTAAATCAGCATTTTTAATAGTAATTCCACGGTCTTTTGCTACTTTAATTCATGGTAATAAGTTAGCTGAATGTTCTAAGTTTGTAACCACAATTTGATCACCTTTTTTGAACTCATTAATTAGTCCAAAAGCAATTTGATTAATACTTTGTGTTGTTCCTGGGGTAAAAATAACTTCATTAACATTTTTAGCATTAATAAATTCTGCAACTTTAGTTCTTGCAGAATCAATTAATTGATTTGATAAATAGGCATTCTTAAAATCATTAGTATGTGGATTAGCACCATTATTAATTAAATAGTCCATTTCAGCACTGATCACATTTTCATGTTTTAGAGTTGTTGCTCCATTATCAAAATAAATCAAATTTGGTTGAGTTTTTAACACAGGAAATTCATTACGTAAATCTTTCATAGATTTATATCTCCTTTATATATAAGTTAATTTTCTAGCAATTAACTTAACTTCATTATAATACTAAGACCTATATTTTTACTTTATTATTCCTAAGTTTTAAATGTATATAAGACTTTTTTTCATTTTTATTGGAAATCGAGTTAGAAAATAAGGGTAAATGTTTTATAATATATATAATATTTTATTAATATTGAAGGAGACGAAATGAAGAAATTAATTACATTATTATCTGCAATTACATTAACAACTTCTGCAGTAGGAACTGTGGTTGCTTGTTCTGATAAAAGTGATGATATAAATCGTGATAATGAGGACGCAAATGGAAATGCGATTTTTATTGATGCGGGTGGAAATATTTCAAATGTTATTGATGCTGAACGTGTTAATGCTTGAATCAGTGAACACACAAACGTTTTAGGAAAAGAAGGAGTGCAAAAATTCTATAATCTTTTTGCTTACTCATTTTTAGAAAAATTACAAACTGGTGAAATAAAAATTGATGAAACATCTTTATATTTAAATGATGGGGATGTTGAATTTTTAAGCAAAGCTTTAGGTAAACGTGGTGAAAACAACGATACAGTTTATGGTAAAGCTGAAGCTGAATTTAAAAAACTTGAGAAAAAATATGAAGATGACGCTGATGGTTTAATCAAAGAACTTTCTGACTTATTCCCTGGTTTAAAACGTGATAAAGATATTCTTAAAAACGCTTTTATTTCTGATTATGTTTTAAATAATGAATCAAACAATGCGATGTCTGTTTTAGTTAATAGACTAGGTTTTAAATCTGATTTAAGTTTAACTTCATGAGAAAACGGTGTTGCTAATAAAAATACTTCAAATCAAGATGATCAAAATCAAATCCTTTCTGACTTAAACAATAGATTCAGAAATAATCCATCAATCAACTCTCTTCCAATTAATCAATTAGCAGAAAAATTACCTGAATTAGTTTCAAATGAAAATGGAATTACTGAATTAGGAAAAACACTTATCGATATGATCAACTTAGTTGGTGGTATTACAGCCGTTACTGAGTTTGGTACTACAACTTCTCGTCAATGAACAACAAACGATTTACAATGAGCAACTCAAGAAAATTTAATTGCTACTATTAAAACCGAAAGTTTCATTTCTAATTTAGTACAAATTTATAATAAATCAGTTAATGCATCTATTATGGAAAGTGGAAATACAATAATTAACTTAGGTTTGTTTACAGGTGATGTTTTTACCTCTATTAAAGGAATAACAGATATTTATGAATTGAGTAATGGTGATAACGTTAAGCAATTTTATACTGATTTAACTTTTAACCAAATGCCTATTTTAAGTAATGGAATTAGTAAACAAAGTTCGAGTACAAGTAACTATGGATTTGTTAAAAATTCACAAAAATTTATAATTGATAAATTTTTCAATGTTGAAAAACCATTAGCAATAACTGATATTGTATTTAATGCTAGTTCAACTCAACAAATTAATACTAAAGTTGATTTAACAAGTTTTAGTGATTTTGCCAGTCCAGAAGATACAATTAAAAAATTTGCAGGAATTGGTTCTATTTTTACTAACTACATTGGTAGTGATGCAGCAAAAAGTGTTGGTAAAGGTTCTGAATATGGATTAACAGCTTTTGATGGAATTACTAAAAACTTCAGTACTGATAAGGGTGTTATTATCGGTCAAAATGCAGGACAAGATATTAAATGAGATTCTGCAAACTATACAGCAAATTCATCTCCTAAACTTTTAACTTTAAATTCTTCAACAGATGATTTTTCAAATACAGCTAAGTATTCTTTATATGATTTTGCAAATAATAGCAAAAGTGAAAATGGTGGAGCTGTAACAAAAATTGCATATAGTCATGATAATTTAGTTAAATATGGAGTTTCTCCAACATTAGCAGCGGGAGTCGAAAGTGCATTTAATAATACAACTTCAATTCGTGATGATATTAAAAAAAATGCAAAAGAAGGAATTGCTGTAATTCAAGGTTTAATAGATAACTTAAATAAAGAAGAAGATGCTAAACCATATCAAATAATCGATGCTAATGAAGGAATTATTGGATATCTTGATGAAAAAGGTTACCACATTTCTAAAATTGAGGGATTTAATCTATTAGAAGAATCTAAAACAGCTCAAACAGGCGCAAAATTAAGTACAGCCGATCAAACTACTCAAGAAGATTATTTAAAACAAGCATATAACTTTAAATTAGTTCAATCTGAAGCTAAGAAAAATAATAAAT
Source organism: Mesoplasma photuris ATCC 49581 (assembly GCF_000702725.1). GTDB lineage: Bacteria > Bacillota_I > Bacilli_A > Mycoplasmatales > Mycoplasmataceae > Tullyiplasma > Tullyiplasma photuris. The sequence goes on from NZ_JNJI01000007.1 coordinate 14,562, forward strand.
ATTTACCTTTTGCTTTAAATGCAACTCTATTAGGTAGTGGTACTACAAAAGGAGAAACTTCATCAATGGCTGGTGATGAAGAAACTGGAAGTGGTTCAGAAATTGCCATTTATAAAGATATACCAATGGCTAAAATCGAAACTCAAGGATTGAAAGATTTATCATTCAATAATCATTTTGTAAATAAATACGAACAATTCTTAGTTAATAATTCTATTCTTGCTAAAGAATTAAGTAGTGACGTAGTTTCGCCATTTTATGGATTTGATATTTTCAGTCAAGCTCAAAGTTCAATTTACGGAACTGAAGAAGTACCCGCTTTAAATCAATCATGAATGTTTGATTTTATATCAATTATAATTGCTGAAAATAATCCTGATTCAAAAAGTAGTCTTGAAGATGCGATTGATTTGTTGATTGAATTTGATGAAGACGACACAACGTTTAAAGATAAAATTGTTTTAGAAATTAAAAATAGTTCTATCAATTATCAAAGAACTGTAAACCATAATTTTGATTCAAATAACCAAATATGAATTAAAGATTTAGAAAATAATAAGGAAATATCGGCCGCTGATGAAACAACTAATCCAAATAACATGACAGGATTTGAGTTAAATAATAAAGGTGGAGATACAGGAATCAATAGCTTAAATGAAAGTATGGTTCCATTCAAAGATCCATTATGAGGAGTTACAAGCACAGAAGCAGTTGAATATAATTATACAAACATTAATACTTTACATTATTCAGATTCACGAAGAAAAGGAGACAACTAATATGAAAAAACTTATTGCTATATTAGGAGCGATTGCGCTTTCTGCAACAACAAGTTCATTAGTTGTATCATGTACTAAAGAAATCGTGCGTGGTGATTCAACTTCTCTTGCTGATGATTTGTATAATCAATTAATTGCTCATGCCAATGGGGTTGGAATTAACGTTGGTGATATTTATGATGAACAAGAAACTAAAGATATCATCATGAAGATCATGAATGAAGAAATTTCAAATAGTACATTTTTAAACTCTAAAACTGCGATGAATGAAATTTTGGGATTCGATAATAACGATGAAAATAAATTAGAAATTTTAAAACAATTCGACAAAATTAAAAATAGTATCTATACAACTGATTTTTTCCAAAAGTACTCAACATCATTAATTAATAAAAATCCATTAGAATACTTACCTGAATATAGAACTCTAAACTTTTTAGATACTAAAGGGTTATTAAATGAGGTTGATGCAAGTGTTGATGCTAAAGATGGTGTTGAAAATAAAATGGTTTATGTTCAATACCAAAAAATTTCAACAACTGAAGAAGATGGTAGCGCTGGATCAGAAAAATCAATAAAAGATGACAGTGATTCATGAACAACTTGATTAAGTTATGATGAACCATTTTTGGATGGTTATTCAGAAACTGAAAACATTCCTACAATCGAGGAATTAACTAGTGTTGATAATAATTTTAGATTAGTAACTTTTAAAACAGTAGATGCTACTCCTACAAATACGGGACCAGCAACTGTTTTAGAATTAAATGGACAATCATTGTTTACAGCCAGTGAAGTATTACCATTTAGATTTAACAATTATTTTAAAGAAGTTTTAGAACCACAAATGAATGATAATGTTTTAGCTTATTCATACATTAACAAGGGTTTATATAATACTTATTCATCAAGATTAACTATTGGTGGACGTCAAAACTTCATTAATACAAATTCAGATTTATTTAAATCAGTACAATCTTGAAATGATAATATTGAAAATTCTAAATCTAATTTAAAAATGGTTTGAAACTTTTCAGTACCAACAAGTCAATTTAAAGATTTACAAATAAAAATTATTGATGCTAAAAAAACTAACCCTCATGGTTTTAGATCTTTAGTGGATGTTGAGAATGCTTTTGAAGGATTTGAAAACCTTTCAGTTGCTGGAGCAGATCCTTTCTTCGGAGATATTTTAACTTCTGGATACAATGGAATTGTTAAAAATGTTGAAGGTGGAGTTGAAGTTGTTTCAGGTGATTTATTAGTTGATGATGCTGCTAAGGGAGCAATTAACAGCACTAATGAATTAAACATCTTAACTGGAGATAACTATGAAGGTTATGCTTCAAAAGATGGTGGAAGTAAAAAAGAATATATTGTTGTTCTTCCTATTTATTTAGTAGATTTATTTAATCCAGCTTCAATGAATATTAATCAAGAAATTAAAACTGGTGAAACAACAACATACAAAATGAATATGAATGTCGATGAACAAGTTTTATTAAATGAAAAAATAATTATGGGTGAGGCAGATATTACTAACTTAAAATTTGATTTCGAAGCTACTAAAGCTGCAAACTTAGCTCAATTTGATTTCGAACAAATTAATGATGGAATTTATGTTTCTGCTAAAGAAGGTGCTACAACTTTATCTCTTAAAAATAGTGCTGATGAAACTTTAATAGATATTGACGTTGATTTAACAACAGGAATTAATGCTTTATCAATGACAGGAACTCATAATGAAAAAACATATCGTTATGCTCCAAAATTTACTTCAGACGATTCTCTTTCTTCACAAGCTAATTTCTGAGCACGTTGAACAAGTGAAGCTAACTACAAACAAAGTTCAGATATCTCAGGATTATCAATTAGTAAAAAAGAAGAATTATTAAGTCAATTAATTTATATTTCAACAAAATCAGAAGGTGTTGTTGAAAAAGCTAAAGTTGATTTATACAGTGAAATCAATGGTGATGCTATTCGTTTAAATCAATTATTCAGTGATTTAGAAGGATATCTTAAATCAGATGATGAGGAATCAGACTAATGGATTGTCTTTTCTGTAAAATAATTGCAGGAGAAATTCCTTCATATAAAGTTTACGAAAATGAATATGTTTATGCATTTTTAGATATTACCCCTGATGCAGATGGTCATACTTTAATTATTCCAAAACAACATTCAAAAAATTTGAGCGAAACTAATGATCTTTACTTAAGTGAAGTTGCTAAAGCTAAAAAAGTTGTTGCAGAATTATTAACAGAAAAACTAAATGCTAAAGGTTTCAATTACGTTTCAAATGAAAATGAAATTGCTCATCAAATGGTTTTTCATTATCATGAACACGTAATTCCTAAATATGTTTTTAAAGAAGGTTATTCTCCTTCTAAAAATCCTACAAACATTAGCGATTTACAAACTATAATTAATAAGATAAAAGAATAGGGCAACCTATTCTTTTATTATCTACATATATCACTTTACTATATTGTTTTAACAATATATAAGATACAATTATTAGGAGATGTTAGAAACATATAACCACTTATAAAGTTGCTATATCTTAAAGAATAGATTAGTAAAATACTAATAGGAGAATATATGGAAAACAGAAATAACTCTCGTGGTGGAGATCGTTCAAGAGATTTCGGAACAAAAAGAGCAGACAGAAGACCTTCAGAAGATAGAAACTTCTCAGATAGAGGTGATAGAGATTCACGTGGTGGAGACCGTGACCGTGGTGGAGATCGCGGAGGACGTGGTGGAAGCTTCGGTGGAGATCGTGACCGTGGTGGAGATCGCGGAGGACGTGGAGGATTCAACGGAGATCGCGGAGGACGTGGTGGAAGCTTCGGTGGAGATCGTGGTGGACGCGGTGGAGATCGCGGAGGACGCAGCAACTTCGGTGGAAACCGTGGTGGCGGACGTGGAGGTTTCGGAGGAAACGACAGACCTAAACGTGAAGGACCAAGCTTTGGTGAAAGAATTGAAGCTTTAGAAAAACAAATTAAAGTATTAACTGCAGCGCTAAACGAATTAACTGGTTCAGATTTAACGGTTAATATTGAAGAAGTTGCTAAAACAATAACTACTGAAGAAGCTGAATAATCCAAACAACTCTTAAGAGTTGTTTTTTTAAATAATTATATTTCTTCTTTATTCTTTAAATGAGAATACAATATAAATAGGAGGATATTAATATGCCAAAAATTTACGAAACAGAAATAACAAACACAGGTGGTAGAAGCGGAGAAGTTTATTCAGAAGATAAAAGTTTTTTCCACAAAGTTTCTTCACCAGGTAGTGGTATTAAAGATACAACTAACCCTGAACAATTATTTGCAGCAGGTTATAGCGCTTGTTTCAATGGAGCTTTAGAAGTTGCAATGAAAAATGCTAAAAATGTACATAAAAGTATAGTTAAGGTTAAAGTTGCTCTAAACAATGATGCAAAATTAGGATTTTTCATTGATGTTGTAATTCAAGTACATATCGATGATATCGATTTAGTTACTGCAAAAAAATTAGTAGAAGACGCAGATCAAATTTGTCCTTATTCAAAAGCTTTACGCAATAACGTTAAAGTTGAATTAAAAGTTATTTAACAAAAACCCTCTCGACTATGAGAGGGTTTTTTATGTATAAATAGACTTAAATCCTCTGTATTAAATTTATGTCTTTTAAAAATTTAAATAAAAAAGATTAGATTTCTCTAATCAGTATTATTTATTTTTTAAAGTGATTTAAAAACATTTTACCTTCTTCACTCGGAATTCTAGCACTTCAAGTATTTAAATCAACTTTGTTTGTTTGATCATTGATTTTAAAGATTCTAGCATCCAAATCATCGAATGTTGATAAAATTATTGCCTCAATAATACTTGGTTCAATTGGTGAACCATATTCTTTTTTACCGTGACTAGCAATAATCATGTGTTGTAGCAATGTTAAACTTGGATTAATTGTTCCATCAGGTAGCTTAGCTAAATTTAATTCATCAGCAATTTTATTTAATTCTGTATTACCAATACTAATATGTCCAATTAATTTGCCTTCCAAACTATAATCAACTCCAGTTTGATCATCAATTTCAATAACTTTACCAATATCATGCAAAATTGCTCCACAAATTAATAATTCTCAATCAATATCAGCATATCCATAACTTGGTTTAATTGCTAAACAATTTCTCACTAAAGTATAGCTGTGTCAGAATAGCCCTCCAGCAACATTATGATGAATACTCATAGCTGCTGGATATGTTAAGAATTCTGTTTCATATTTTTTAATTAGTCCGATTGTTAAAGTTTTATATGTTTCATTTTGAATATTGTTTAAAATTTCCATTAATTTAGTATATTCTTTTTCAATATTAACTGGAGCTGTAACAAAAAAGTCTTCTTTTGATAAATTAAACTTATCTAACTGATTTTCTTCAATGATATTATAATTATTAACTTTAAGTTGAATGACTCCTCTATATTCGGTTACAACAATATCATTAAAATGAATAAAACAATTAGGTTTAATTACTTCACGATCAATATCACTAACAGTTCATTTACGAGCTTCAACTCTTCCTGTTTTATCAGATAAATGAACGATCATATAATTGTTACCATTGCTTCCTGTTGAAACAATTACTTTTTCAACTCGCGCTACTAATTCAATTGTATTTAGTTCATTTGTAATATCTTTTATTTTAATCATTTCATTATTCCTCATCTATTTAATTTTAAACTATTTAGATTACATAGTTAAGTAAATAGAAAATATAATTGATTCATAAATAATAATTTAGTATTTTAACAAAATAAAAATCATGATTAATCATGATTTTTTATATATTAAACAGTTGGAGTTGTATCGTCGTGTAAATGAATTTGGAATTCACGTTCGATTGGTGTTTTACCTTCTTTGATGATCACTTGAATTTCGTTACCCATATTCATGTAATTTCTAATTGGATTTTCAAGTTCAACAACTACTGAAACAGCAGAAGGATTTGCTCCCATATTGTACTGTAAAACGCCATCACCATTACCTCCAAAATCCTCAATTGTGACATCTTTAATCAACTCAGTTAATCCTGAAACTTTTAAAGAAGACGCTACACCTTGAACTTCAAACATAAATGCAGCTTCTTCTGTGCTTGCTGCATTAAAAATGTTTAAATAAAACATTTTAGAAATTTCTTTATCAGTCATTTTTGATAAATCTAATTTTCCATCTTCATTAAATCATGATTTATTTAATCAAATATTTGCAGGTTTTCCATTTCCTCCTCCAGGAGTAAATCATGCACTCATTTCAACTTTTTGAATATCATTTTCTGGTGAATTAGATTCTTCAATAAATTTTTGTTCACTTTTTAAGAATTCAATTTGTTTATCAACAACTTCTTTTTCAGCTTGTAATTCTGCTAATTTAGCTTTTAACGCTTCTAATTCAGAGTTATCTTCTCTTATAGTTGTTGTTCCTCCAATTGCAGCAATTTGTTCTTTAACTTCGTCAATTTGTGTTTGCAATTCTGCTGATTTTGCTGTTAATTCAGTCATTTTTTCATTAACAGCTTCTAATTGTTGTTCAGGAGTTTTTGCTTCATCTTTGATAGTTTCTTCAGTTTTATCAGATGAACATGCAACTACTGTTAATGGAGTTGCAGTAAGTGCGATTGCACCTAATGATACTAATAATTTTTTCATATTTTTCCTCTTATCTAAATACTTATTTTTGTATATGTACAACGCATTTGTTCAAATGCTCATAAATAGTATAGATTACCCCCCCCC
>NZ_JNJI01000008.1 GCF_000702725.1 Mesoplasma photuris ATCC 49581
GTTCCACCTTGCATTTCTACAAGCTTAATAATTGCTTCGATTGTTTCACCTGTTGCTAGAACATCATCAACTATAACAACTTTGTCTCCTGATTTAATATCACCATCATGCACTTGTTGATGATTTTCTCCATCTATATTTCCAATATCTCAGGATCAACATTTTTCAATAAATTTTTATCGTGTGTAACAAATATTGTTGCTCCTTCAAAATTAATTATAGCCTTTTCAATAATGTTTGCACTATGAATATCTAGAAAATTGGTTGGCTCATCCATTAATAATATAGTTCATTTTTGAGATAATAAAATTGAAATGTTTAATTGAACTTTTTCACCTTCACTTAATTGAATTATTTTTTTATGATATGTATTTTCACGATATTTAAACTGAGATAAATATTTTCTAATATTTATTTGAATATCAGGTATGTGTAAATCTATGTATTGTTTAACTGTGTAGTTTTTAAAGACATTATCTATTGATTGAGATAAGTAACCTATCTTATAAATGTTTTTATATTTATTAAAAATTGATTCTAATAGTGTTGTTTTTCCACTTCCGTTATTACCTAAAATTCCTATTTTAGAATTATTTTTAACACTTAAATTATACTTTTCTATGAAAAATAAATTACTTTTTCTAGATGGTAAATAAGAAAAACTTATTTCTTTATTTAATGTGTGCTGTATATTTTTCACTTCTAATTTTTCTAATTTGTTTTTTAAAGCTTTTTTATTTCTATTTATACTAGGATTTCCTTGCTTAGTCCATTTGCCTAATCTAGCATCAGAAATTCCCATCCTTTTCGGCTGTCTTTTAACATTTTCATGGTGAGTATTTCTATTATTAATAGCTTTCTCTATTTTATTTTTATTAGATATATATTTTATATATTCTGCTTTATTAATGTTTTCTTTATTTTGTTTTTCAATTAGGTATTTTTTATAATCCATCTTAAATATATTTAATTTGCAATCTTCAATTTCGTAAATTTCTTCAGCTGTTTTTTCTATTAAAAAACGATCATTCGATATAAGAATTATCAAACCTTTATATCTTTTAATTTTATCTATTAAGAATTTAATGTTATTAGAATCTAAATGAACGCTGGGTTCATCTAAAATAAGTAACTGATAATCGCCGGAAAATGCATCAATTATTTTTAATTTAGCAATTTCTCCACCACTTTTATAAAGAGATTCTATTTCCTTAAAATAAGACTGGTTTAAATAATGAGAAGAATAAGTATTATTCACAGTTCCACTATAATTATTATTTAGTTTCATTAAAGTTTTAGCGAAGGATGTTTTTCCACTTCCATTATTTCCAATTAATGCTATTATTTTGTTTTTATTAATATTTAAATTTTTTACCTCTAAAAGAATTTCTTCGTTGAAAGATAAAATAAAATCACTGATATGTATCACATAACCACCTCTTTTCAGAAGAGCAAAATATATTTAATTAAATTAAATTATTTTTCTGTGTACATTTAATCAACTACTTTCATTTTTATATATTTAGTTTAACACAAAAATTCTCTACTTTATAAAGCTAATAATTTTATTTATCATTTGTTTATAATACATTCATTGAAGTGCATAATATTTTTTAAGTAATTTTCTTGCACCATCTTTCTTCCTATTAGGAATGCAATTTGATTGTGTTGCAACATAGTTCTCTTTAACCAATTCCGGTTTCTTAATGTTAATTAAAATTGAAATCACAATTAGGTATATTTTTTACCATCTTTACCTCTAATTATGTGAATTGACATGTATAACATAATATATATTCATCTTCAGATCTATTGCCTAGTTTAGGAGCTGTATTTTAAGTAGTGTTATATTCTTCTTTTATGATGTTTTATTCAACGATTCTATCTCATCTATTAGCATTATTTACTGCAGAAACTTCTGTATAGAATGCTTTGTGTCCATATTCGATCTTCTAATAAAGCACCAACTACTGGTGTAACTTTTTCATTTCTTGAGATTGCTTTAGAGATTGTTGATAGGCATGGTCCAATAACATAGTAACTGATTCAACCAGGTTAGCTACTTCTTCTCCAAAAATAGATTCAGGCTCTTTTATTGTTACGGGAGTATCTTCAACAATGTCATGTAAATCACCAGCAATGATTGTTTTAGGACCCATTTGCATTTGTGCTAAAAAATAAGCAGTTGAAAGTAGATGATAAATATATGGATCACCATTTTTTTCTTCATTGACCACTGTGCAATTTTTCTGCATAATCATATGCATCTTTAATTTCTTTTTTATTAGAAATATAATTTCTTAATTCATTTTCTAGTTCTGAGTATTGTTTTATTTCAACAATCTCTAATTTATTACGTCTAACTCTATTTTTTTAATATAAGGCATTGTTGCCATAATTAATCTCCTTTTATTAAATTAAAACCTTTAATTGGTAAAAAAAACAAAGGCAAAAGCCTTTGTTATGTTAATACTTTAATATTTTTTGAACATTGTATTCAGCTAATAGATCATCTT
>NZ_JNJI01000009.1 GCF_000702725.1 Mesoplasma photuris ATCC 49581
TGCTTACAAGAAGATAGAGCCCGTTAATGGGTGATATCGTGCTTTTTGTAGAAAGAGCCGGCGAGTTACTATAACGTGCGAGGTTAACCAGAATATGGGGAGCCGTAGTGAAAGCGAGCCTTAATAGGGCGTTTAGTACGTTGTAGTAGACACGAAACCGGGTGATCTAGCCATGAGCAGGTTGAAGTTGAGGTAATACTCAATGGAGGACCGAACCTACGTTCGTTGAAAAGACCGAGGATGACTTGTGGCTAGCGGTGAAATTCCAATCGAACCCGGAGATAGCTAGTTCTCCCCGATATATCTTTAAGGATAGCGTCGCAATTAAAACTATGGAGGTAGAGCACTGAATCTATGATGGCGGCACCTAGCTGTACTGAATAGAATTAAACTCCGAATGCCATAGTCCAATTATGCGGCAGTCAGAACATGGGTGATAAGGTCCATGCTCGTGAGGGAAACAGCCCAGATCGTCAGCTAAGGTCCCTAAATGTATACTAAGTGTGTAAGGATGTGGAATTGCACAGACAGCTAGGATGTTGGCTCAGAAGCAGCCATCATTTAAAGAGTGCGTAACAGCTCACTAGTCGAGTGATTCTGCGCCGAAAATGTACCGGGGCTTAAGTATACTACCGAAGCTACGGATTGTGCGTATGCACAGTGGTAGGGGAGCGTTCTAAGGGCGATGAAGTTGGACCGTGAGGACCAGTGGAGCGCTTAGAAGTGATTATGCCGGCATGAGTAACGTTTGAAGGTGAGAATCCTTCATGCTATTTGACCAAGGTTTCCTGGGCAAGGTTCGTCCACCCAGGGTTAGTCAGGACCTAAGGCGAGGCCGATAGGCGTAGTCGATGGACAACAGGTTGATATTCCTGTACTGATTATTGAGTGATGGAGTGACGGAGAAAGATAGTGTATCCCAGGCGTTGGTTGTCCTGGGCTAAGCGCAAAGGTGGTAGAGTTGGCAAATCCGCTCTATATTCAACATTGAAGCGTGATGGGGAGTGAACGGTTCGCCTAGTAACGAAGTACATGACTCTATGCTTCCAAGAAAAGCTTCTAACTTAATCAATAATTACCTGTACCTAGAACGAACACACGTGGTCAAGGAGAAAATCCTAAGGCAAGCGAGATAACTATAGCTAAGGAACTCTGCAAAATGACTCCGTAACTTCGGAAGAAGGAGTGCTCAACTTGATTGAGCCGCAGTGAAGAGGGAGGGGCAACTGTTTAGCAAAAACACAGCTCTCTGCTAAGTCGCAAGACGATGTATAGGGGGTGACACCTGCCCAGTGCCGGAAGGTTAAAAGGAGAAGTCAGCGCAAGCGAAGCTTTGAATTGAAGCCCCGGTGAACGGCGGCCGTAACTATAACGGTCCTAAGGTAGCGAAATTCCTTGTCAGGTAAGTTCTGACCCGCACGAAAGGTGTAATGATCCCTTCGCTGTCTCGGCTATAGACTCGGTGAAATTTTAGTACCGGTGAAGATGCCGGTTACCCGCAACTAGACGGAAAGACCCCGTGGAGCTTTACTATAACTTGATATTGAAATTTGGTGTAACGTGTAGAGGATAGGTGGGAGACTTTGAAGCAGGACCGCTAGGGCTTGTGGAGTCATCCTTGGAATACCACCCTCGTTACATTGGATTTCTAACTCTGACCCGTTATCCGGGTTGAGGACAGTGTCTGGTGGGTAGTTTGACTGGGGCGGTCGCCTCCTAAAATGTAACGGAGGCGCTCAAAGGTATTCTCAGTATGGTTGGAAATCATACAAAGAGCGCAAAGGTAGAAGAATGCTTAACTGCGAGACTTACAAGTCGAACAGATACGAAAGTAGGACTTAGTGATCCGGCGGTCCCGAGTGGAAGGGCCGTCGCTCAACGGATAAAAGTTACCCCGGGGATAACAGGCTGATCTCCCCCAAGAGTTCACATCGACGGGGAGGTTTGGCACCTCGATGTCGGCTCATCGCATCCTGGAGCTGAAGTCGGTTCCAAGGGTTGGGCTGTTCGCCCATTAAAGCGGTACGCGAGCTGGGTTCAGAACGTCGTGAGACAGTTTGGTCCCTATCTGTTGTGGGCGTAGGAAAATTGAAGAGAGCTGACCCTAGTACGAGAGGACCGGGTTGGACGCATCCCTGGTGCACCAGTTGTCTCGCCAGAGGCATAGCTGGGTAGCTATATG
>NZ_JNJI01000010.1 GCF_000702725.1 Mesoplasma photuris ATCC 49581
TTATACCTCGGTGCTGCAGCTAACGCATTAAGTACTCCGCCTGAGTAGTATGCTCGCAAGAGTGAAACTCAAAGGAATTGACGGGGACCCGCACAAGTGGTGGAGCATGTGGTTTAATTCGAAGCAACACGAAGAACCTTACCAGGGCTTGACATCCAGTGCAAAGGCATAGAGATATGCTGGAGGCTAACATTGAGACAGGTGGTGCATGGTTGTCGTCAGTTCGTGCCGTGAGGTGTTGGGTTAAGTCCCGCAACGAACGCAACCCTTGTCATTAGTTACTAACATTCAGTTGAGGACTTTAATGAGACTGCTAGTGTAAGCTAGAGGAAGGTGGGGATGACGTCAAATCATCATGCCCCTTATGTCCTGGGCTACACACGTGCTACAATGGTCGATACAAAGAGTCGCAATCTCGTGAGGGGGAGCTAATCTCAAAAAGTCGATCTCAGTTCGGATCGAAGTCTGCAACTCGACTTCGTGAAGCCGGAATCACTAGTAATCGCGAATCAGCTATGTCGCGGTGAATACGTTCTCGGGTCTTGTACACACCGCCCGTCACACCACGAGAGTGGGTAATGCCAGAAGTAGGTAGCTTAACCGTAAGGAGAGCGCTTCCCAAGGTAGGACTCGCGATTGGGGTGAAGTCGTAACAAGGTATCCCTACGGGAACGTGGGGATGGATCACCTCCTTTCTATGGAGTTAAAATTTATAAAAGCAGAGTGAAACTGCTTTGACTATTCTTGTTCTATTTAGTTTTCAGAGGTTATTAATTTAATCTCTGAAAAGATTGTTCTTTGAAAACTGAATATTAGATGAAATTATTGATTCATATTTATATGGATCAATAAATTAACAATTTTCTGTTAATAATCGTAAGATTATTTAACACAAATTTGACATCAGTTATAAAAAACTAAAATTTTTATATTACAAATATATGTTATAAATTGCAAATAGATTTTTTCTAAAAAATAGTAAGAGCATATGGTGAATGCCTTGGAAAATGGAGCCGAAGAAGGACGTGACTACCTGCGAAAAGCATCGGGGAGCTGGAAGTGAGCTTAGATCCGGTGATGTCCGAATGGGGAAACCCAGTACGATTAATCTCGTATTATCCATAACTGAATACATAGGTTATGAGAAGGGAACCTTGGGAACTGAAACATCTTAGTACCAAGAGGAAAATAAAATAAATAATGATTCTGTTAGTAGCGGCGAGCGAAAGCGGAACAGGCCAAACCAGTCTACGGGCTGGGGTTGTAGGACTTTAGTTAGAGTTACAAAATTGCTGTATAGTAGAAGCTACTGGGAAGTAGTGCCA